>NZ_JAMYLX010000008.1:0-304323 GCF_040318265.1 Mesorhizobium sp. M1252
TCTGTAAGCCATCCTGTTCATAGGCCCAGGCTTACGTCCAGATAAGCAAGCAAACGCTTGCTTCAGATCCGGAGCAGGCAAGAGCTTGCCCTGGAGAGTCCGGAGCAAGCAAGAGCTTGCCCTGGAAAGTCCGGAGCAAGCAAGAGCTTGCCCTGGAGGTGACGCGGGGTGGAGCAGCCCGGTAGCTCGTCAGGCTCATAACCTGAAGGTCACAGGTTCAAATCCTGTCCCCGCAACCAACATCAAAAACAGCCCGCTTCACGCGGGCTTTTTGCGTTCGGACCGTGATCGATGGCCGCGACCGGCTATTCAACGATCGAGGAGGGCAGCAAGGCTGGCGTGCTCGACTTTATTGACAGGTCCGCGAACCGGGGGGTGATGCCGCCTCGGCGCATTTCGGCGAGAGCTACACGTCGAGCATTGGGAGTTCGCCAGCCCGTCATGGCAAGCGATCTGCACGACAACAGCATGATTCGAGCGGCGGAGAGATCGTCGTACGAAGGCGCGAACCGTTGATTTAAACAACCCGCGCCTTGCCGAAGCTTTTCGTCGCGGGCCGCGTCAGCCAGCTCGCCGCAATGACGCCTGGAAGACCAGCGAGGTCCAGCTGTTGCTCGAGGCGAGATGGCAATAGAGCAGCGCAAGCGCGCCGGATTTCCTGAGATCGAGAAACGCCTCGTCGCTCAATTTGTTGAAGGCCGGCTCGTCGATCACCTGAAAGTCGGTGAGGTTGAGGGTCTCGCCGCCCTCCAGCGTCACCTTGCTCTGCCGCGGCGCGAACAGGCCGTGCGCATCGATCTTGTCGATCATGGCGCGAGTCGCATTGAAGTCGGTCTGGAACTGGCTGCAGAAGGCGAGCGCCTGCTTCGAGGCCTCGGCCGGCTCGTTGCCGTCGAAGAAGGGCGCGATCTCGTCGCTGTCCTTGGACGAAGGCATCTGCTCGACGACGCGTTCGCTGGCACGGTCGATGCACAACGTCAGGCGGCCGGTCGTTTTCGATTCATCGGCGAGGATGAAGGGGTAACGGCGGACATAGGCGGGAATGTAATGCGGCTCCGCCCATTTGCCGTCGGCGCCTACGAACAGGTTCTGGTCCTGGCGCAGACCGGTGATGATGACAGGCGCCTTGGCGTCGCCAATGAAAACGATCGGATAGGAGCGCATCGCCGCCGGCATTTCCGATGCGACGACGGGGATGGCGTGCGCGGTGCGGGCAAAGGAGAAATCGGCCCGCGCCGTAAGGCCGAGTGAGCCGTGCCGCAGCGGATTGAGCGCCTCGGGTTTTTTGTAGAACAGCGGCAGCGCGTTGGTCGCGGTGCTTCCGGCCGGGGCCGTGTCTGTTTTCGCGTCAGTCATCCCTAGTGTTCTCCTCTTATACCATTCCGGTTTAGGCCAGTGGCTGCCGGTGCGCAACGCGTTGACGGCTGCTTCACCCTACGTGGCCAAGATAAATCTATCTGTTTGTTTGATCGTGCTCTTTTGTACTTCTGGAGATCGAGCTCTATAGACAGCACGCCATGAAGCGGCGAGATTGGCTGACGGGATAGACATCTCAAGAGAGCCGTCTGAAAGACAGACGAACCAGGGCAGGCGCATGGCATCGCTTTCGGATTTCGAGCAGGGGCAGAGCTTTTCCGTCGAAGCCGGCGGTCAGACGCTCACGATGGAACTGAGCGCGGTGCAGCCCATTGCCAACAGCCCGCGCGACGGCGGTGGCTTCACGCTGCTGTTCAGGGGGCCGCGCGACGCGGCGCTGCCGCAGGCTATCTATCGGTTCAACGGCAAAAGCGGCGCCCATGAGATCTTCATCGTGCCGATCGCTGCCGATGAGGCAGGGCGGCTTTACGAGGCGGTATTCAACTGATTTTTTTCGACCGGATCGGCCACGGGGACGCTCCGGCCGCACCAGGATGGCAACACGCCGCTCATTCACGACGAGTCGCGGTTCCGAAAGATCTCGGTGGTGATCTTTCTCAACCGTCAATCGGACAACCCTTCGCCAGAAAGCTATGCAGGCGGCTCGCTGGTCCTGCATGGGCCTTACAGCGGCCCGGACCTGCGCATTGCCATGCCGGCATTGCCGGGCTCTCTCGTCGCCTTTCGCTCGGAAACGACGCATGAAGTCACCCCGGTCACGTGCAACGAACGTTTCACCATCGTCTCCTGGTATCGCGGCACGTGACGACCGGCACGGCCCTTACGGCGAACGGATCATCAGGTCGTAGACGCCCTTGTCCTCGGCAACGGTGAAGCCGAGGCGCTTGTAGAGCCGCCGCGCTGGATTGTTCTTCTCGACATGGATCGAGACCGACTTGCCGACGGCGGCGGCCTCATCGATGAGATCGGCGAGCAACGCACCGCCAGACCCGTTGCCGCGATGCGCCGGCAGGAAGGCGATATCTATGATGCAATGCTCGCTCGCCGAGCGCTCGATATACAGGCGACCGATATCTTGCCTTGCCTGCTCGATCACCAGCCAGTCGGCGTTGGGATAGTATTTCTGGTAATGCGCGTGCTGCGCTTGAAACTGCATGTCGAGGAACGCCGTTTTCTGCGCGTCGCTCCACGGCGTGACGGCAAGTTCTTCGGCGCGGGTCGAGGCGTAGAGCGCCGACAGGAACGGCAGATCGGCGTCCGCCATCGGGCGGAACGTCAGATCAATCCGCGCCGCGCGCACCCAGCAAAATATAACAGGCCCGTTGTCCACAATCGGAAGCTGGATCATGGAGTGGCGCTTACGGACGCGCCGGATAAACGCCTTGCATGGCAATGATGAACGTCATCGCCAGATAGGGAGGCAGGTTGTTGTGAGGCAACGTACTGCCCGTTATGCTCAGTGCCTGGGGGTCCATCTGGACCAGATTTTGCGAAGTGTTGTTCTGATAAAGCGTTCCGCCCCCCGACTTCCCCAGAACAACCGCATCGGTAAGAGTTCCCTGGGCGCCACTCTCGGTGGATATCGCGACAAAATGATTATGTTGCGGCATTTCCGTTTGCAGAAGGGTGACGGACGTTTCGCCACCCGTCTCGCCGAGAAACCGCTCCGACAAGCCATTGCCCTGTCCTTGCCCCATGGGCGCGGAGCCAGCCATATTCGGCAACGCGAAGGTCGACTTGCCGTCGCCGCCGTAAACTGTGCCCAGCAGCGAAAACAGCGCCGTATTCTGCGAGATTGGCAGGAGCTGGCCATCGCAGGTCGCCCACCCCGTCGGGGCGAAATCTCCGGCAAAAATTCGAATTTCGGCGACGAACGGATTGGTCATGGCAAGTCTCTAGCTTTGCTGGGGGAAGATGCCAAATAGCGAGATGATGAAACTGACGGCGAGGAACGGCACCATATTGTCGTGAGGCTGGCTGCCGCCGGCCGGCGAAATGGCTCCGGCGGCCATGTTGCCATCAGGTGCGATACCCACATAGGGCGTCAGCAGGCTCGATGTCGCCAAGACACCGCCGGACGGACCCGGATTCTTGGCGATATTCGACGAACCGGTCCAGGTATGGGAATGGTTCGGCATTTGTTGGGTTGAAACAGTGACGGATTCGACCCCGCCCAGTTCTCCGATGATATAGGTCTGGCTGACCAGCGGGCCCTTGCCAGCATGGACGGGGATGCGGGATGCGAGGTTGGGCAGGGCGAATGTTTCCTCCCCGTCGCCGCCATAAGTCGTACCGATCAGATTGAACAAAGTTTCGTTCTCGGAGATCGGCATCAACTGGCCTTGGCAGAACGCCCAGCCATTCGGAGGGAAATTGCCACCGAACATCCTGATCTCGCCGACAAAAGGTTGGCTCATCGAAGCGTCCTCTTAATTTCGCGACGGGAATATGCCTTGCAGGGCAATGATGAAATTCAAGACGAGATAGGGCGATCTGTTCTCATGCGGCTGGCCGCCACCGACGAAAGTGATGTTTTCCTTCGCCATAGCCACCGCGCTGCCAGGCGGCTGATAGATCGGGCTGGCGTTCGCCCCCAACAGCGCGCCGGATGGATTGTTGACGTTGCCGGCAGTGTTCGATGCGTTGACGAAATGGTTGTGTGTCGGCATTTCGCCGAGCGTGAGCGTGTGAAACTCTTCGCCGCCCTGGCCGCCGACAATTGCACCGATAGGGCCGCCCGTATGAACCGGCGCACGTCCCCTCATATCCGGAAGGGCAAAATTTGTCTGGCCGTTGCCGCCGTACCTGGTGCCAAGAAGTGAGAACAATGGCTGGTTCTGGTTAAGCGGCAACAACTGGCCGTTACAAAATGCCCAGCCGCGCGGTGCATAGTTCCAGGAAATGATCTTGACTTCACCTAAATAAGGCTCACTCATCCCCGTCCCCTCCGTTGGCCGCTTACTGTCTGAATTCTTGTATTATGCCTAAGTAAGACAACAAGTCGATATCAGATTCATAAAATATATTTCCTAGGACGAATCCAAGGTTGCTGACTACGGTGTCGCGGCAGGCAGCAGTGGCAGCGGCTGGTTGAAGAACGTCCGGGTGTCCGTCAGCGCCGTTGCCCCGCCATTGATGGTTTCGATACCGGCCTCGCTCGCCTGCGGTACGTTGATCGTGCCGTCGGCGCCGCCGAGGCCGTCCGCGAGGAAGCGGATGGCATTGGCGTTGTTGACGTTGGTGATGGTGTTGGCATGAACGTCGGCATTGATGATAGCGCCGGCAAATGTGGCGGTGACCGTGATGCCGCGGCTGTCGGCATTGTCGCGAATGGTGTTGTTGGTGACCGTCGCGTGCACGGTGCCCGGCTGCACGAGCTGCGTGATCGAGACGCTGTCGCCACCGCTTATGCCGTTGACGCCGATGCTCTGGATAATGTTGTTGTCGATCAGCACCTTGGCGACGCCGAGGCTTTCATGCCCAACCCTGATGCCGTTGCCGGTTCGCGATCCCGAGGTTGCTACGCCTTGCGTACCGATGACGTTGTTGGCGATTGTGCCGTCAAGCGTCCGTGCGAGGTCGCCGCTGCTGAACACGTTGATGGCCGTCGAGTCGCTGTTGGTGACGGTGTTGTTCCGGACGGTGAAATTCAGATTGCCGCCCGTGCCGGCGCCGGAATTGCTGCTCTGGGTAAGGTTGATGCCGTTGTTCAGATTGTTGAATAGATTTCCCGTGGTCTCGCCGATGTGAGCGTTGACGGTGCCGTCATTGGCAATGACGAACAGACCGGTTCCAGGGATGACTCCCGGTCCGGGATAGGCGTTGTTGCCGGTGAAGGTTGCGCCGTCGACGGTCAGCGTCATCGTCGGCGCGCCGGCGACACCGGCGCCGTCCGCCTCGAAGATGAAGTCGCTGCCGGCATTGTTTGAGGCGCCGTTGTTCGAGAACGTGCCGCCGCTCACCACCAGGTTCGCCAACGTGCCGCCGGAATTGATGACCTGCACGTTATGGGTGAATGAGTTGGAGACCGTGAGGTTGGTGAACGTGGTGACGTGCGAGGCGTTGCCGGTAAGTTCGTTGAACAGGATTCCGGACTCGGTGTTGGCATCGGCATTGCTGTTCAGGGTCAGACCGTTGAGCACCACACCGTTGACGCGCAGGCCCTTTATGCCGTTGCCCGCATTGTCGCTGATAATCATGTTGCTCAGGCTGACATCCTGAGTGTCGGTCAGGCTGACGCCATCGCCGGTCGAGTTCTGGATCGTGCCGCCGCTGCCCCCCGTCGCGCCGGTGCCGGTCACCACCAGATTGCCGCTGGTGCCGGTGTTGTTGAGCACGATGCCGTTGGCTGCACCATTGGACGCAATGCTCCTGAACGTCACGTCGCCGGCGCCGATCGTCGTGTTGGCGACATTAAGGGCCGTGCCCGTGCCGGACACGATGGTGTTGCCGGTGCCCTGCACCGTCATCGTGCCGCCGGTGGTGGCTGCCGGACCGGGGCCGGTGGCGCTGAAACCGGCGCCGCTGGTCGTGGCGATGACCAGCCCGCCATTGGTGAAGTTGATCGTCGCGCCGGCATTGTCGCTCAGGCTGACGCCAGCCGCCGTGGTCGAGGTGATCGATTTCGACGCGCCGGAGAAGGTGATGATGCCGGCGACATTGTCGTCCAGCAGGATGCCGATCTGGCCCGCCGCATTATGCGTGATGTTGCCCGACAGGGTGATGTTGCCGGCGGTCAGGGCGCGATCCTGGATGTTGACCGCCTGGCCGGTGCTGCCGCTGGTGATCGCGCCGGCATAGGTGAACGCCGCCGTGCCGCCGCTGTTGGCGGTGCCTAGGCCATCGCCGATACGGATCACGGCGCTTGTTCCGCCCACCAGCGCGCCGGTGCCGAGGTCGATCGCTCCCGAACCGGTGACGGAATCGAGGATGACGGCGCTGGTGCCGCCGGCGCCTTTGTTTGTGGAAGCGAAGGTCACGCCGCCCGCCGCGATAGCAACGCTGTCAAGGTTGACCGCGACGCCGCTGCCGGTCGAAATCGTGTTGCCCGAGCCGATAACGGTCACGGTGCCAGTACCGTTGCTCGTGGCGTTGAAGCCGGTGCCGGAGGTGGTGGTGATGGCTAGGCCGCCGCCGGTGAAGTTGACCGCCGTGTTGGTGTTCGCCGTCAGGTCGACGGCATTGTTGGCTCCGGTGGTCAGTATCTTGCTGGCGCCGGAGAAGTTGATCGTGCCGCCGGTGTTGGCGTTGACGAGGATCCCGTTGGCCACGCCGCTGGTGGCGCTGAGAGTGCCCGACAATGTCGTGGTGCCGGCGGTACGGGTGGAGATGCTGACGACGTTTCCGGCCGTGGTCTTGGTGACCGAGCCGGCATAGCTGACATTGGCCGAGCCGCCGGTGACCAGGAAGGCCGCGCCGGTCGCGCCGCCGAGCGCACCGGAGCCGAGGCTGACAGTGCCGGCGCCGGTGACATTGGTCAGCGACACGTTGTTGGTGCCGCCGGTCGAATTGGTCGAGGTGAAATTGATGCCGGTGGTGGCGATGCCGTTGAGGTTGACCGCCTGCGCGGAAGTGGAGCTCACCGTGCCGGTCGTGACATTGACCGTGCCGCCATTGCTGGCGCTGAATCCGGTGGTGCCGCTTGTGACGATGTCGAGGTTTGCGAAGCTGACGGTCGAGGCCGTGGCGCCGTTGTTGATTGCGACTGCGGTGCCGGTCATCGGCGTCGTGGTGCCGAGATCGACCGTACCGGTGAAGCTCACCGTATTGGCCGCCGTCGCGCCGGAAATGCTGATGCCGCTCGCAGCGCCGTTGGCGATCACCGAGCCGGCGAAGGTGAAGCTGCCGCCAGCGCGGGTCGAGATCGTGGCCGCCGCGCCCGACGTGCTGATGATGGAGCTGGCGCCGTCGAAGCTGATCACCGCGTTGCCGCCGGTCACCGAAAGGCCGCTGCCGCCCGATATATCGACATTGATACCGGCAATCGTGCCGCCAGCGCCCGACGCGCCGCCGAAGGCGATGCCGGTGCCGGTCGCTGCGGTGGTGATGTTGACGTTGGTCAGCGTCGTCGTGCCGACGGTGTTGTCGAGCCTGAAGGCAATGCCGGTGGCGCCGGTGCTGGTGACGTTGGTGATGGTGGTGTTGGACGCGTTCAGCCACACATCGCTGGCGTTGCCGGAGAAAGTAACGTTGTTGATCGTCGTGCTGTTCGACGGGGTAATCTCGATACCCTGCGTGGCGAAATTGCTGATGGTCATGTTGCTGATGACGGTATTCGCAGCACCCGCGCCATTGTCCTTGACGCCACGCGCGGCACCCGCCGGGCTGCCATTCAGGATGAAGCCGTCGATGATGTTGCCGCTGGCGCCGAGCGTGATGACATTGTTGCCGGCGCTCGTCGTCAGCGTCGCGGCGCCATTGGGCGTCTGGTCGATGATCGAGATGCTGTTGCTGGCGAGCTGGATGGTGGAGGGCACCGTCAGCGCCAGATTGATGTTGCCGTTGCCGAAGCCGCGCACCTGCTCGACGGTGGCGAGAGCCAGCGTGTCGTTGCCATTGCTGCCTGCCGCGGTGATGGTGCCGCCATCGTTGACGAGAACCAGGATGTCCGTCGCCACGGCTGCTGCTTCGGCGGTGGCCAGCGTCGCGAGATTGTTCTGGTCGCGACCGCTGCCGTCACCGGTCGCGGACGCGCCGACGAAATAGACCTTGCCGACTCCGAAGCCCAGGCCGGGAGCCGACTGGAAGTTCACATCCTGGAAATTGTAGGTGCCGGTAACCGGCGCACTGGATGCGTCGATGCCTACATTGGCGCCGATGGTCGAGAGCTGGTCGGTCGCCGATTCGCCGTCGCCATAGGTGAAAGCGAGGTTGGTGGCGCTGTTGAGGAACACGCCGGTGTTGACGCCGGCAATGCTGGAGCTGGCGCCGCCGACAACGGCATCGCCGAGGCGTACCGTCTGGCCGCCAGTGGCGCCACGCAGGTCGACGCCTATCGAGGTGCCGGCGGCGGCGGCATTGGTGACATCGAAGTCATTGGCCGTCACCGCCGCATTGATGGTGGCACCGTTGAGATCGAAGGCCACGCCCGTGGTGCTGTTCAGGCCGATGTCGAGATCGTTGAAGGACAGCGCCGCGCCAAGCGCGCCGGAAACATCGACACCACGCGTGGTGATGCCTTGCAGGTTGACCGTGCCGAGAATGATGGCGCCGCCGCCCGACGAGGCGATATTGGTCAGCGAGATGCCGGTTGCGGCGGCAGTGGCCGAAACACTGTCGAAATTCATGCCCTCAGCGCCAATCGTAACGCCATTGAGGTTCAACGCGGTGCCGCCGGCAGTCGTGGTGATGCTGTTGTCGCTGAGGAGCGCGCCGACGCTGACCGTGCCACCGCCGCTGGCGTTGAAGCCCGTGCCGGAGGTGGTGGTAATCACCAGGCCACCCGTATCGAAGTTGATCGTCGCGCTGGTGTTGGTCGTCAAGTCGACCGCCGTATTGGCGCCAGTGGTCAGCGTCTTCGTGCCACCGCTGAGAGTGATGGTCCCGCCGGAGTTGCCGTGGACATAAATACCATTGTCGAAACCGCCGGTGGCGCTGAGCGCGCCGGACAGTGTGACCGTGCCGCCGGTGACGCCGGAGATGTCGACGATCTTGCCGGCGGTGGTCTTGGTGACCGTGCCGCCATAGCTGACGGTCGCAGCACTGCCATTGAGCAGGAATGCGACGCCCGAAGCGCCGCTCAATGCGCCGGATCCGAGGCTGACTGTTCCGGTGACATTGGCCAGGCCAACATTGTTGGTGCCGCCGCCCGACGAGGTCGAGTCGAGCGCAATGCTGGCGGCGACGTTGATGAGGTTGATCGCCTGGCCGCTGGTCGAATTTACCGTCTGGGCTGCAGCGGAAGCGGTGATGCCCATAACGCCACCGGTCCCGACAATGCCGGTGCCGCTGGTGGTATCGATGGTCAGGCCGTTGAGGAAGTTCACCGTGCCGGCGCTTTGCGAGAAGCCGACGCCGCTGCTCGTGTCGATGTTGGCGAGGCCGGCGATGTTGAGGTTGCCGCTGACCCAGTTGATGCCGCCGCCGGTCGTCGCGACGTTGTTCACCGTCACCGTGTTGAAGGTGAACGTGCCGGTGTTGGCGCCGGTGACGTCGATGCCGAAGCTGCCGGTGCCGGTGATGCTGGTTGCGCCGGAGACATTCACCGCCCCGGTGACGCCGTTGAGGATGATGCCGCTGGTGGCGCCGCTCGAGGTGATGCTGTCGAAATTGACACCGCCGGCGCCGAGTGTGCCTTGCAGCGACAGCGCGGTCTGGCCCGTGGCGTTGATCGTCGTCGAACCGGCATTGGCGACGGTGAGGCCATTCAGTCCCGAAAGGCTGAGGCCGGTGGCCAACGATGTCGTGATGTCGAGGCCGCCATTGAAGTTGACCGCAGCTGCCGCGCTGCCGCCCGAAATCGAAACGCCGTTGCCGCCGGTGATCGTCACCTGGTCGGTGAAGGTCACCGCGCCGCCGGTGCGGTTGGCGATATTGATGCCGCCACCGGTCAGCGTTCCCGGAGTGGCGCTGTTGGGCAGGATGCCGCGCGACACCGAAATGGTGCCGGTGCCGCCGTTGACGTCGATCAGCGTGCCGGCAACGTTGATGTTGTTGTTGATGATCGACAGATTGCCGTTGAGGCCGGCGACCTGGATGGCCGTCTGACTAGCGGCGACGTTGCTGATCGTCACGCCTTCGATGGTGATGCCGCTGGCATTGCTGAAGCCGACCGCGCTCTGATCGATGAGGAAGGCGGCACCGGTCGCGCTGCTGAAGTCGAAAGCGGTGTGGCGCACGGCGTTGTCGCCGAGCAATTGCATCAGGTTGGCCGTCCCGCTGACCACGGCCTCGTCGCCGGTGATGTTGCCGCCGGTGGCGCCAAGATTGCCCTGGACGTTGGCCGGCTGGATCGTGCCGGTCGAAACCACATTGCTGTTGCCGAAGCCGGTGATCGTCTGGCCGGAATCGAGCGTGAAGGCGGTGGCGCCGAGATTGATCGTGCCGACGAAGGCGAAGTTCTGCGTGCCGGTCAGCGCATCGGCGGCGGCGAGCGAAATGGTGTTGACGCCCATGCTGAGATTGCCGGTCGTGCCGGCGGCGATGAAGCCGCCCGACTGCGAGACCAGCGTGATCGAACCGGGCGCGGTGGCGAGGTTGGCGCTGCCGGTGAAGAACACGTCGTCGAAATCGTAGTTGCCGAGCGTCGGATCGAGACCGACCGTGTTGACGGTGAAGCCGCCGGCGGCGGCGATGATGAAGGATTCCAGCCCGTCGGTCGAATCGCCGTCGCCGAAGGTGAAGTTGGCATTGGCGGAGGTCGCCGTGGTCTGGCCGGACGACAATTCGACGCCGATGCCGACATTGTCGATCTTCGAGCCCTGCAGGAAGGTGATGACCTTGTTGCCGGTGGTCGACGACAGGTCGATGCCGCGCGAGGTCAGGTCGCCCAGGCCGGTGATCGTCGTCAGGCCGAAATCGGCCGTCGTCGAGGAGCCGCTGAAGTCGATGCCGGTCTGGTTGGCGCCGACATCGTCGATGGTGGTCGTGCCGAAGCTGACATCGTTGTTGGTGCCGGCGAAGTTGATGCCGGCAGTGCCGCTCGTGGTGCCCAGCGTGACCTGGGTCGTGCCGAAGGTCACCGGGCCGGCATTGCCGACAGTGTTGATGCCGATGCCGCCGGCGCCCGTCACGGTCACCGCCCCGAAGGTTGCCGATGCGGTGCTCGCGACACCGGAGACGGACAGGCCGGTGCCCAAGGCATTGGTGATCGATAGCGGGGTGGTAACATTCAACGTTGCGGTGCCGATCAGGCCACCGACCACCGCGCCGCCGCCACCGCTTGCCGACAGGGTCGGGCCGGTGAAGCTGAACGCACCGCCTGCCGGGGGCAATGTCGAGCCGATGGCGAACAGATTTCCGGTGCCGGTCGACGTGACGCTGCCGCTGAACTGGGCCGAGCCGCCGATGGTGCCGTCGATCTTGACCGCCGTGCCTGGTGCTGTTGCCGAGCTGGAGATGTTGGCCGAGACCGTGATCGCGGCGCTGCCGCCAAAAACCACGACGCCGTTGCCGGTGCCGGAACCGGTGATGGTGCCGCCGATGTTGATCGTGCCGGTGTTGTTGGTCAGGCTGACGTCGTCGCCCGAAACCAGCGTCGTCACCAGATTGTTGACATTGACCGTCGCGGCGCTGCCTTGCACCACGAAGCCGGGGCCACCGCCAACAACCGTGTCGATCGTCGTCGTGCCATTGAAGGTAACGGCGTTGGCCACGTTGGTGAGGCGGATGGCGTCGCCATTGACGCGATTGATGTCGACAGCGCCGAAGGTGACGCTGCCGCCGCTGGTGTTTTCGATGAGGATGCCGGTCTGCACGGCGCCGCCTGAGCCGTCGACGGTGACGCTGTGGAAAATGACGCCGCCTGCGCCGATGGTCAAACCGCCGGCGCCACCGAGATGGATGCCGTTTTCGACAGGGCCGAGCCCAGATGCGGTCGTGTTGGTGCCGGTGACGGTGAGCGTGCCGCCATTGATGGCGCTGAAGGCAAGGCCGCCATCGGTGGTGAGGTCGAGCCCGCCGGTGAAATTGATCGTGCCGCCGGCATTGCCGGTCAGGTCGATGGCGTTGGCCGCGCCGGTGCTGGCGGTGATTTGGCCGGCGAAGGTGGCGGAGCCGCCGGTCATGCCGCTGATCATGACCGCGCTCGCGGCACTCGTCTGATTGATGATGCCGTTGTAGGTGAGGTTAGGCGTTGCTCCAAGAATGCTGAGCGCCGTGCCCGTCGTGCCGGCGATCGAACTCGCATTGTCGAAGGTCAGCGTGCCCGTGGAACCGCCCGTGACGCTGACGCCGATACCGGCGCCGGTGATATCCAAATTGTTGAAGGTGCCGGTGCCGCCGAAGTTGCTGGCCAGCAGGCCGGTGCCGCTGACGCCGCCCATCGTCGTGTTGGTGATGTTGATCGCACCCGTTGCGCCGGTCAGGTCGATGCCGGTTACGGCGCTGCTGATCGTCACCCCGGTGATGGTGGCCGCGTTTACATTCGATCCGTTGATCGCCGAGCCCGAACCCGCATTGCTGACGCTGAGGTCGGCGACGCGGTTGCCGTTGGCGAGATCGATGGTGCTGCCGGCCGAGTTGTTGAGAGTGGCGGCGCCATTGCCGAACGGATCGACCTGGGTGCCCGAAGTAACCACCTCGGCGCCGGTGACGTTGGCCGGCGGCCCGCCGAGAGCGACGGTGTTGCCGTTGGCGAAGGAGACGATCTGCTGGCCGTCGGCAAGCGTGAAGCCGTCGGCATCGGTGTTGATGGTTCCAGCGCCGTTGTTGACAAGGACGAAGATGGTGTTGGCGTCGGTCGTCAGACCGTCGGCGGCGTCGGCGTTGATAAGGTCGCCAACGCTCGCGCCGGAGCCGGTCCCGGTGTTTGCTGCGCCGACGAAGATGACGTTGGCGGTGTCGAACAGCTGCGGGCCGACCAGATGGGTGGCGTTGAAGGCATAGGTGCCGTTGCCGGCTAGCAGGCCGCGCATGTCGAGCGAGGCGGTCGTCCCGGTGATCGAACTGGTGCCGACACCGGCGCCGAACGAGAAGGTCGTGTTTGCGCTGGTGCCTGCCGCGCCGTTGGTGCCCATCTGGACGCCGGTGCCGGCGGAGATCACACCGGTGCCGATCGTCACCGAGCCGCCGGTGGTGCCGGAAAGGTCGATGCCCTTGGAAGTGCCAGCTCCGGCAATGTCGAGCGACGTGGCGGTGAAGGTCGACTGGCTGCCCGACAGGTCGAGCCCGGTCTTGCCTGTGGGCAGGCCGGTGATGTCGATGTTGGCGAAGCTGATCGTGCCGTTGGCGCCCTGGACGTCGATGCCGCTCTGGGTCGGCTGGCCGATGCTGGCGTCGCCGAACGTTACCGCGCCGGAATTGCCATTGAGGAGGATCCCGTTCACGCCGGCCTGGTTGATCGTCACCGTGCCGAACGTGGTGGCGCCGGAACTGTTGTTGATCGAGATGCCGTCGCGCGATGGCTGGGTGATGGTGGCCGCGCCGCCGAAATCAACCGTGGCGGCGCTGTTTGTGATGAAAATGCCGTCGAAAAGGGTGTTGGAGGTCGTCGTCGTGCCGGTAACGGAGAAATTGCCGCCGACGTTGCCCAGGCCGATTCCACTCTGTCCGCCGGACTGGCTCACCATGTCCAGCGTGACATTGAGCGCCATCGGGTTGATAAGCCCGAAAGTGACGACATAGACGGCCTGGAGGCCGTTGCCCGAAACCGTGCCGCCGGTCGTCGTCAGGCTTCCGCCGCCCGTCGAGTTGACGAAGATGCCTAAGCCGCCATTGTCCTTTGCATCGAGCGTCTCGAATCCATAGTTTCCGCCGCTGACGATGAACAGGCCGTGGCCGGTATTGTTCGAGAGTGTCGTCGTGCCGGTGAAACTGTAAGTTCCGCCACCATTGTCGATGAGCAGGCCGCTGCCGGTATTGCCGCTTGAGTTCAAATTGTCGGCGGAAACATTGTTGATGGCGCCATCGAACAGCACGCCGTTCAGGCTGGCGCCTGAAACATTCAGCCCCGACATCGTGACATTGCTGACGCCGCTGCCATGCACGCCATTGCCGTTCGCCACACCGGCGATGTTGAAGTCGAGCAGCGACGTGTTGTTGGCCAGCGTCACGGCGTCGCCGGTGCCGGTATTGGTCAGCGTGGCTGCGCCGCCTGGATCCGAGACGACCTGGTCATGCTTGACGTTGTCACCGGTGACGTTGACGGGAATGCCGCCGAGCGAGAAAGTACGCCCGTTGCCGAACGAAGCCATTGTCTGTCCGGCACTCAGCGAGAAGCCGCCAGAGGCGTCGATGGGCGTCCCGTCATTGACCAGCACGAAGATCGCGGTGCCGTTGGTGATAAGGTCAGCCTGGTTAATCGCAAGCAGACTAGACGTGGAAGAGCCGTCACCCAATGATCCGACGCCGCCGACGAGAATCACATTCTGCTGGTCGAACAGCTGCGGGCCGCTGAAGGTCGTCGAGCCGAAAGCATAGAGCCCGAGCGTCTGGTTGAGCCCCCGCGCGTCGAGGGAGGCGGTGATGCCGGCAATCGAGCCGCCGCCGAAACTGAATTGGGCATTGGCCGAATTGGCCGGCGAGCCGGAAATGCCGAAGCGCACGCCGGTGTCGACATTGGCGATCGCGCCGCCATCGGTGATGACGATCGTTGCCCCGCCCGCGCTCGGGGAAGACAGATCGATGCCGATCGAGCCGGCGGCGCCTGTGCCAGTGATGTTGAGCGACTGCGCGGTGAAATTCGTCTGGCTGCCGGAGAAATCGAGGCCGACGCCGGAGCCGAGGCCAGCAATGACGATGTTGCCGGCAATTATTGATGTGTTGGCGCCCGCAAACACCATGCCGTCGGTGCCGGGATTGGTGATGTCGATGTCGCCGAAGCGGATCGCGGCCGGCGAATCCGTGATCGCGATGGCCGGTCCGGTCGTGTTCGAGATCGTCGTCGCGCCGTTGACGGTGAAGCTGCCCGAAAGATTCTCGAGCACGACGCCCGATGCGCCGCCGGTCTGGGTGATCGAATCCAGCACGATATGGGCGGTGATCGGATCGATGAAGACACCGACGCCGTCGTCGCCGAGTGCCTTGTTGCCCGACACCTGGCCGCCGTTGATGGTGATCGAGCCGGCGACCCCGGTGCCCTTCACGGTAATGCCGGCATCGTTGTTGTCGAGCGCGTTGAGGGTGGCGAAAGTGTAGGTGCCGTGGCCGGTTATATCCAGGCCGTCGTCGCCATTGCCCTGCAGCAGCGTCGTGCCGGTGAAGTTATAGGTGCCGTCGCCTTCGATATGCAGTCCGTCGAGGCCGTTGCCGGTCGCGGTGAAGTTCGAGCCATTGACGCCGGTCGATGTGCCGGTGAAGTCGGCGCCGTGGCCGCCGGTGCCGGTGACCGTGACGTTGGTCAGCGTGGCGCCGGCGATGTTGTTGCCGAAGATGCCGTCCTTGCCGCCGGTGATGGTGATACCGCTCAGCGTGTTGCCATTGGCGAGCGTCAGGACGTTGTTGGCGGGGTTAGTGCCCTGGATGGTGCCGTTGGAGCCGCCGAAATTGTAGGTGCCGATGCTGCCGTCGGCGAGCCGCGCCTGGACACCGCCGCCACCGCCGATAACGGTCTGTCCGTTGGCGAGCGTCACGCCGGCTGTCGTAATGTTGCCCTTGCCGCCCAGCGCGACGACGACGCCGTTAGCGCCGGCGCCGGCGACTGCATTGTCGAGCGTGGTCGGGTCGCCGATCGTGCCGAGGCCGAGCGCGTCGTTGTCACCATCGGCAAAGAAGAACTGGCCGAATGCCGTGTTGGTGGCGGCATTGATCGCCACCCGCGTCGACGTGCCGGTAACTTTGTCCTGGCTCTCGATGCGAACGCCGATGTCGCCGCGTACGCGCTCGTTGACGCGTTTGCGCAGGCCGGGGCTGACCGGATAGACCGGCTCGGCGCCGTCATCGGCCGAAGACCAGCCCTTGTCGAAAGCGTTGAGCGGCACCGTCAGCCGGATGCTGCCGGCGAACTGGGTGTCATCGCGGTTGTCGTTGCGCACCTCGCCGGTGAAGGTCAGCGACGTGCCTTTGCCGATGACGTCGCCGATCGAATATTCCAGGCCGGCCTTGGCGCCGGTGATGCTGCCGTCGTCGCCGTCGGGATCGCCGAAATGGTAGGCGCCGACATCGAAACGCAGTGAATGGTTCTCGGGCAGGTTGAGCGGCACCTGAACGCCGACCTCGCCCTCGATGCCCCAGGCCGCGTAATCGCGGTGGGCGATGGCCGATATCTGCTCGATCAGCTGATGACCGACCAGCGACAGGCTCGACTCTTGCCCGGCCGTGCTGCGGTCGCCGCTGATCGGCAGATAGACGTTTACGTGCGCATCGTATTTTGAGGTGATGGCCTCGAGGCCGAGCGTCGAGGCGACGAACTGGTGACTGTCGTGGTTCTGGATGTTGAGATAGGCGTAGCCGCCGATCATCAGATCCGGATTCACGATGCGGCGAACGCCGAGGCCGACGTCCTGGCCGAAGCCGTCGTCGAAATCGTATTTCGAGCGCACATCGAGAAAGAGAACGGATTCGAGGTTCTGCTTCAGCGGCAGGAAACCCTCGATCGCCGTGTTGCCGCCATTGTTGTTGGCGCCGATGATGGCGCGGACCTGCGGCTGCCACAGTCCGGTGTCGCCGGCATGGGCGGCTATGCCGGAAAGGGCAAGTGCCAGAGTGGACAACGCAGTCGTCTTCCAGAGATGCCTGGAAAAACCTGACCGGCGATACTTGCTATTCGCCCGGAAGCTTCTTCCGTGCGTCGCCATGTCATTGATCTGCCGAGTTTTCTCGGTCGTCTCCATCCCTTGCGAACCCCGACGAGTACACGCTCCGTCGCTAATACTATCCGAATCCCAGTGTATAGCGAGCATGATTGTTTGCTTTACACGTACAAGATTTCAAAGTTGTTTATTGTGATAATTCAGCAACAGTAATTTAGCCCGAGCTCATGTACCGTATTGGCTTCCCCGCCAGGCTCGGCTGTTGTATCAACGCGCTCGGCGAAACCCTGACACGACGAGGATCGGGTGGCTTCATTGCTGAGAACCGTTTGTGGCCGGGCCGCCTGGGTCGGCGCGCTATGGCTGGTCGTGACGGCAGGGTCGGCGCTTGCCGAAGAGCCGAAGTCAACCACATCTGCCGAGACCAAGCCTGCAGAAGGCAATCCGTGGGCGCTAAACTGCGCCAGCGGATCGGCCGGCATCGAGCTTCAATGCCAGGTCTCCCAAAACCTTACCGAGGCCAAGACGGGGCAGCGCGTTCTTACCGTTACGGTTCGCCGCGACAACGGCAATGGCAACCTCGCCATGCTGCTGGCCTTGCCGCACGGGCTGTTCCTGCCTTCCGGCGCCTCGTACCAGATCGACCAGGGGCAGAAGACGACCATTGCCATCCAGACCAGCGACCAGAACGGCGCCTATGCCGCGACCCCTTTGTCGGCGGACCTCGTCAAGGCGATGAAATCGGGAACCAACCTGAACATCGGCATGGAGTCGGTGACGCGCAAGCCGGTGACCATTCCGGTCTCGCTTGCCGGATTCACTGCCGCGATCGACAAGCTTCAAGCGTTGAAATAGCCGGCCTATCTCGGCAGATGCGTAAGCATCAGCTTACGTTTTGGACCGGCCGGACTCACACGTGCTTGCGGCCGCCTGTCTCGCGGAACCAGCTGTCGGGGTAAGGATACCACCAGTCCTGGATCGCCGGTCTGTGGTCGATGATGACCATCTTGGAGCGTCGGAAGGCGTCGAGTCCCTGGCGTCCCAGCTCGCGGCCAAGGCCTGATGCCTTCCAGCCGCCGAAGGGCAAGGCGTCATTGTCGATCAGCGGGTTGTTGACCCAGACCATGCCGGCCTCGAGCCGCTCGGCCGCCTCATGCGCCTCGGCGAGGTCGGTGGTGAACACCGAGGCGCCGAGGCCGAACGGGCTGTCATTGGCAAGCCGGATCGCCTCGTCGAAATCCTTGACGCGGCAGATCGCGGCGACCGGTCCGAAACACTCTTCGCGCACGATCGCCATATCGGGGGTGACGCCGGTCAGGATCGTCGGCTCGTAGAACCAGCCAGTGTTGTGCGCCGGCGGAATGCGCCCGCCGGCAACGGCTATAGCGCCGTTGCTGATAGCATCATCGACCAGCCGCATCACTTTCGCCCGGGCGGCTTCGCTGACCAGCGGGCCGATCTCGGTCTTGTCCATGCCATTGCCGATGCGCAGCGCCCGCGTCTTCTCGGCGAACAGCTCGACGAAGCGATCGTGAACCGAGTCGACGACAAAGAAGCGTTCGGCCGAGGTGCAGACCTGGCCGGTCAGGTGGAAGGCGGCGGTGACGCTGCCGGCTGCCGCCACGTCGAGCGGCGCGTGCTCGCTGATGATCAGCGGATCGCTGCCGCCGGCTTCGATGACGCAAGGCTTCATGCGCTCGGCGCAGGCGACTGCCACGGCTTTGCCGGCGGCGACCGAGCCGGTGAAGGCGACAGCGTGGATGCGTTCGGAGGCGATCAGCGCCTGCGCGGTGGCGGCCGTGCCAGGCAGGCAGGCGACCAGCCCTTCCGGCAGTGAACGGAACACCGTCATGTAGTCCAGCGTCGACAGCGTCGTCGCTTCGGCCGGCTTGATGACGCAGCCATTGCCGGCGGCAAGCGAGGCCGCAACGGTCCAGCACATCAGCAGGATCGGGAAGTTGTAAGGCATGATGTGCACGGAGACGCCATACGGCTCGTAGCGCGCATACTGGAACGACCCGGCCTGCGTCGTACCGGCGATCTTGCCGGCGTCGTCGCGCGCCATCTCGGCATAGTAGCGGAAGATCGGCGCGCAATTGGCGATCTCGCCGATCGCTTCGGGATAGGGCTTGCCCATCTCGCGCACCATCAGCTCTGCGCAGCGCGTGAAGTCCGCCGCCTCGATGGCGTTGGCGACCGCATGCAGATGCTTTGCCCGGCTCTTGGCATCGAGCTTCTTCCAGGCGGCTTGTGCCGTGGTTGCGGCACACAGCACCGCATCGACCTCACCGTCCGTTGCGGCGGAGATCGAGCCGACGGTCTCCAGCGTCGCCGGATCGATCACCGGTTTTGCCGTGCCGGTCATCGGCCGGTAGTCCGGATTGACGAAGAAAGCCGGCCGTTCAGCGGAGAATTGCATGGTCGTCCTTTCAGGTCCGCTCAGCGGATCATGTAGACCTTCTTGATGGTCTCATGGACGGTGCAGACGCCTTTCCAGTCCTGCGGGAAGAACGCCGCCGTGTCCGGCTCGATCTCGATGACCTCGCCCGATTCGTGCACATAGGTGCAGCGGCCCTCGAGGAAGTGGCAGAACTCGTCGCGGGTGACATGGCAGTGCCATTTGCCGGGGGTGCAGACCCACAGGCCGCATTCCGAACGGCCCTCCGGCCCCTTGTAGAGCAGCTTGCCCGAGGTGTGAGACTCGCCCTCGATCACGGTCGGGATGACGCCCCAGTCGACGAGGTCGGTGATGGCAAGCGGAGATTGCATGATGGGCGTGGTCATGGCGATTTCCTTTAAAAAAGTGCTCAGCGGCACATGAAGGCCTTGGTCAGTGTTTGCGTGATGGTGGAGGTGCCGGCCCAGCCGGCGGGGAAGAACACCAGCATGCCGGCCTCGACCGGGATCTCTTCGCCATTCTCGCGGACATAGGTCCCGCGGCCCGACAGGAAATGGCAGAACTCGTCGGCGGCAAAGGTAACCTTGCGGCTGCCTGGCGTGCACGACCACAGGCCGCATTCGCTTGAGCCGTCCGGGTTCTGCGAGAGGATCCTGCCCGAGGCGCGCGGCGAGCCGGCAAGCGTGTTGCTGCCCCCGCCCCAGTCCTCCAGTTTCACGGTCGAGGCCTTTGGCCAGTGCGGTGTCGGCATATTGGGAAGCTCCGTTGCTGTTCAAGCCAGCATGTAGACGTTGCGCATGGTCTCATGCACGGTGCATTCGCCTGTCCAGCCGGCAGGGAACATGACCACGGTCCCGGCTGCGACTTCTACCACCTCCCCGGCATCCGACCGGTACGTCGCGCGGCCGGCGACGAAATGGCACAATTCGTCGCGCGGAATCGAGAGCCGCCAGCGGCCGGGCGTGCAGACCCAGATGCCGGATTCCGGCTGGTTGTTGGGTCCTTTGTGGACAAGCCTGCCGGTCGAGTGCGACGCGCCGTCCAGCGCGTCGGACTGGGCGCCCCAGTCGACGAGGTCGGTGCGGGTGGAGGCTTGGTAGAGATGCGGGGCGGAGGAGGTCACAGCAGCGCCTCCAGCAGCCCGGCTGCCTTCTCAGGCCCGTTCTGGGCCTGCATCTGCGCCGAGGTCTTCGCCAGCCTGATCTTCATCTTGGGGTCAGTCAGGCAGGCTTCGATCCTGCTGATCAGCTGGGCGTCGCTCCAGTCATAGCGCGGCATGCCGAAGCCGTGGCCGGTTTCCTGGACGCGGGTGGCGTTGTCGTGGCCGTCCCAGACATAGGGCATGATGATGGCCGGCTTGCCGAAATAGAGGCACTCTGTGAACGAGTTGTTGCCGCCATGGTGGATTACGGCATCGACCTGCGGGATGACTGAAGGCTGCGGAAACCAGCTCTCGACGACGACGTTGTCCGGCACATCCGTGTACAGGTCCTTGTAGCCGCCGACATTGACCAGCGCGCGGTAACAGGTCTTGCCCAGTGTTGCGATTATGCGCTTCAACAAATCGACATCGCCGGCGCCGAGGCTGCCGAAGGAGACATAGAGCAGCGGCCCGTCATTGTTCTCGGCGAAGGTCGGCACGGCGTATGGCTTTTCCTGCCGCACGCAGCCTTCGAGATACTGGAATTTCGTCGTATCAAGCGGATGGCGGCGTTTGAACTTTGCCGCTTCGGGATAGAGCAGCAGATTGAGATAGGGCGAGGTCTCGAAGAACTGACCGACCGGGTATGGCGCTTCATTGTTTGCGGTGAGGAAGGCGTTGAAGTCGTCGTGGATGGGCTTGATCACCGCATTGAAATGATCGCGATAGCGCTGGTGGCCCACATGGTCGTTCTCGCCGCAACCGGAGAGATGCGGCGGGATGTCCTCATCCTCGATCTCGTTTTCCGAGCAGGAGATGACGCGCACCCAAGGCTTGCCGAACTGTTTGATGGCCGGAAACAGGATGACATTGTCGACGCAAATGACATCAGGCTTGATGGCGGCCAGGACTCGCGGCAAATCCTTCTGCGCCCATTTGGCACTGTCGACGATCGCGGTCCAGCAATCCTTCACGTAATTGTCGACCTGATCGTAGGGCGATTTGCGGAAGTTCGGGATGTGGCCGTTGATGAAGTCTTCCCAGAATTTCGCCATCTGCTCGGGCGGCATCGGCTCCGACAGGTTCACCGGATGCGCTTCGAAGCCGTAACCCTTGTAGACATCGACAAAGCCGGGGTCGGACAGGAACACTGCCTTATGGCCGCGCGCCTCGACCGCTTGCGCGATGCCGACCGAATTGAGCGCCGGGCCGTAGGCCGCTTCGGGAAAAAACGCGATCGTCTTCTGCGCCATCAAGCTCTCCTATTCCTGAAAAATTCTGACATCGGCGGCGTCCCAGCCGAGTTCGACCTGATCGCCCGACGAGACCGGCCGGCGGTCGGCGGCATCGGCGGTGACGCGCACCAGAAATGGTTTTGGCGACAGAGGCGTGCGGATATGCAACTGCAGGTCCAGCCCGTGATAGGCCAGCGCCTCGACCATGCCGGCGGTGCGGTTGGCGGTCTCGGGTGACGGGAACAGCCGGATGCGTTCGGGTCGCACCGAGGCCACGGCGGAAGCGCCGGGTGAAAGCGCGGCGGGAACCTTGCCGGCAATGCGCGCGCCGTTCGCGGCGATCACGCCATCCGCAGACACCTTGCCCGGTACGAAATTCATCACGCCGATGAAGTCGGCGACGAAACGGTCGGCGGGATGCTCGTAGATCGCATGCGGCGCGTCGCATTGCAGCAACTGGCCGTCCTTGAGCACCGCCATGCGGTCGGCCATGACGAGTGACTCTTCCTGGTCGTGGGTGACGATGACGAAGGTGATGCCGACTTCGTGCTGCAGGCGCTTCAGCTCCAACTGCATGGCGCCGCGCAGTTTCTTGTCGAGCGCCCCGAGCGGTTCGTCGAGCAGCAGCAACCGAGGCCGTTTGACCAGCGCGCGGGCGAGCGCGACGCGCTGCTTCTGGCCACCCGACAATTGCTCAGGCTTACGGTCGGCGAAGGGGACAAGCTCGGTGGTGGCCAGAATGGCCTCGACGCGGGAACGGATTTCAGCTTTCGGCAAGCGCTCCATCTCCAACCCGTAGGAGACATTGGCGCGCACGCTCATATGCGGGAACAGCGCGTAGGACTGGAACATCAGATTGACCGGCCGCTTGTTGGGCGGGGTCCGGGCGATGTCCTTGCCATCGAGCAGTATGCGGCCGCCGGTTGGCGTCTCGAAGCCGGCCAGTATGCGCAGCAGCGTGGTCTTGCCGCAGCCGGAGGGTCCAAGCAGCGCGAAGAACTCGTTTTCGCGGATGTCGAGCGAGATGCCGTCGACGGCGGTGACCCGGCCGAACTTCTTCGAAACGTTATCAATGGCCAGCAGCGTGCGCGGTTCGCTCATTGGCCGATGATCCCACGGTTGAGCCGCTGCGACAGGGTCAGCGCGGTGATGGATACCGCCATGACGATGGTCGCCAGCGCGTTGATCTCCGGCGTGATGCCGAAGCGGATCATGGCGTAGATCTGCATCGGCAGCGTCGTCGAGGCGCGGCCGGCACCGGCGGTGAAAAAGGCGATGATGAACTCGTCGACCGAGAGCGTGAAGGCAAGCAGAGCGCCGGCAATCACTGCCGGCGCGATGACCGGCAATGTCACACGCCGGAAGGTGGTCAGAGCCGAGGCGCCGAGGTCGGCGGAGGCCTCGACGATCGACCAGTCGAAACTCTTTAGCCTTGCGCGCACCACCGAGCAGACGAAGGCGAGGTTGAAGACGACATGGGCGAGGATGATGGTATGCAGGCCCATGGTCAGGTTTAGCATGGAGAAGAACGACAGCAGAGCGATCGCCAGGACGATGTCGGGGATGATCATCGGTGCGAAGATCAGCGCCTCGAGACCCCTGCCGTATTGCCGGCGCATCTCGATGCCGATGGCCAGCAGCGTGCCGAGCAGCGTGGCGATGGCCGTGGAGACCAACGCCACGATCAGCGTGTTGAGCGCAGCGGAAAGGATTGCGGAATTGCCGGCCAGCGAGGCATACCATTTCAGCGAAAAGCCCGACCATGCCGTCGGCAATCCGCCTTCGTTGAAGGACAGCGCCACCAGCACGGCGATCGGGATGTAGAGGAAGGCGAAGACGAGGGTGAGGATCGTCCGCATGCCGAGCGTACGGGTGAAGGAATGGGTCATCGCCGGCCTCCGACAATTGGAGGGCAAGCGAACGACCAGAGTCCTTCTCCCTGTTCGCGGGTAGAAGCTACCGGCAGGCAGACGGGGGGCAGCGTTGAGCGTCGCAAAGGTTGACGCCGCCCCTCATCCGCCCCTTCGGGGCACCTTCTCCCGGTGAACGGGGAGAAGGCAAGAATTGCGCGGCGCTCAGCCATAGGCGTCACCCCTTGCCTCAGCCGCACGCCCCGCGGCGCGGTCGGCGGCGAGCGCCTGCGCCATAAGCACCAGAAGCATGATGGCGATCAGCGCCATCGCCAATGCCGCGCCAAACGGCCAGTCATTGGCGGTCAGGAACTGGTCGTAGACGAGGTTGCCGATCATCTGGAAGCGGCCGCCGCCAAGCAGCGCCGGGGTGACGAAATTGCCGATCGACAGCACAAAGACGAAGACAGCACCCGCAGCGATGCCGGGCACGGTCAGCGGCAGGATGACACGTCGGAAAGTGGTGGCAGCGGAGGCGCCGAGATCGCGCGATGCCTCGGCCAGTTCCGGGTTGAGGCGCGACAGCGGCGCGTAGCAGGCGAGGATGACGAAGGGCAGATAGTTGTAGACGAGGCCCGCGATGACCGAGCCTTCGGTATAGAGCATCGAGGGCGGTTCGCCGGTGTAGCCGAACCAGCGCAGCAACTGGGTGATCAGCCCTTCGCGGTTCAGCAGCACGATCCAGGCATAGGTGCGGATCAGATAGTTGGACCAGAACGGCAGCACGGCGAAGAACAGGAAAATTGGCTGCCACCGGCGCGGTGCGGCCGCGATCGCATAGGCTGCGGCATAGCCAATCACCACCGCAATCAAGGTCGCGGTGCCGGCGATACGTGCTGAGTTGAGGAAGATGCCGGCATAGAGCGGGTCGAAGACCAACCCGAAATTTTCCAGCGTCAAAGTGTAGTCGATGCCGCCATAGACGCCGCGCCGGAAGAAGGCGAGCGCCAGCACCAGGGCGCATGGCACCACCATCAGCGCGGTCAGCCAGACCAGCGCCGGGGCCATCAGCAGAGAGGAACGAAGTCGGGTCTGGGACAATTTCTCGGGTACCGCTCAGGGCCGGCGGCAGAAGTGCTGCCGGCCGTGAAGTCTGCGCCGCTTACTGCGCGGCCTTGATCTCGCTGACGATCTTGGAATAGTCGCGCTGGGCTTCGCCGACGTCACGCAACTGCTCGAACTTGACGAGATCGGCCACCGGCATCGCCATGTTGGGGAATTTGGCCAGGAAGTCGGCCGGCAGGCTTTCCATCGCCGGCTTGTTCGGCACCTTGTAGTCGATGTTCTGCGCCGCCCAGGCGTGGTTCTTGGCGTCGAGCATGAAGTTGATGAACTTGAAGGCGTCGTCCTTGTGCTCGGACGCCTTCATCACCACCATCGTGTCGACCCACAGGTCCGAACCTTCTTTAGGGATGACGTATTTGATCTCCGGCTTGTCGGCGATGCCGTAATTGCACCAGCCGTCCCAGGCCTGCACCATCAGCGCCTCGCCGGAAACCAGCTTGGAATAGAAGGTGGTGTCGTCATAGGCGAGCAGGGTCTTCTTGGCGGAGATCAAGAGGTCCTTGACCTCGGCCATCTTGGCCGGGTCGGTCTCGTTGACCGAATAGCCCTTGTCGAGCTGCCCGGCGGCCAGCAGCCAGCGATCGGTCGCCAGCATGGTGGTCTTGCCCTTCATCTCGTCGGAAGGGGCGAGCAGGTCGCTCCAGCTCGTGGGCGCCGTCTTGACAAGGTCAGAGCGGTAGCAGAGGCCCGTCGTGCCCCAGGTGTAAGGCACGGAGAAAGCGTTGCCGACATCGTGCGGCAGCTTGGTCGCTTCGGGATAGAGGTTGGCGAGGTTGGGGATCTTGGCATGGTCGATCGGCTCGGTCAGGCCAAGCTTGTTTAATACTTCGGCGAAGGGCGAGGAGACGAAGACCACGTCATAGCCCTTGCCGCCGGCGGCAATCAGCTTGCCCATGATCTCTTCATTGGTGGCGTGCACCACCACTTCGCCGGCAACGCCGGTGGCGGTCTTGAAAGCGGCCATGGCGTCGGGTGCCATGTACCCATCCCAGTTCGAAATAACGAGGTCGGCTGCGGCGGCCGGCACCGAGAGCGTCAGGGCGAGACCGAGAGCGATTGAGGATGTATTGAGCGCACGGCGCCGCAGGCTGGTAGCGGTCATGGCAGTCTCCCATTCGGTTTGATCGTCGAAATCATTTGCCGGACCAAGGCCGGCGACGCGCGCGCCTGCCTTGATCCTGTTCCCTCGGTCTTTTCTCGCCGATTGTGCCGACAGTACTATTGCAGAAAAAAGTACGTCAATCCATAATCTGTCAACGACGGAGGAATTTGGCCGATTGTCCCTGTTCCGGCGATCAGCCAGACCAATGCGCCACATTCGCATTCGAGAAAAGTCATGCAAGCCGTAGCCAGACGACCTCGCACCAACCATCTCGATCTGGCGCAGCGCATCCTGGATGTGGCGCGGCAGCGTGGCTTCGAGCCTGGCGCCCGCCTGCCCGAACAGCAGATCGCCTCACTGTGCAATGTCTCGCGCACGCCCGTACGCGCCGCACTCGGCCTGCTCGCGGAACGGGGCGTGGTGCGCTGGGAGGCCGACAGCGGTTATCATCTGACGGTCGACCTCGCCGCCCAGCCCGCCATTGCCGCCGAACTACCCAGTGCGGAGGAAGACGAGCTCGCCGAAGCCATCCTGCGCGACCGCTCGGCGCGACGGTTGGACCAGACGGTGACCATCGCGGGGCTGATGCGACGCTACGACGCTGATCGCAAGACGGTACTAAAAGCACTTAACAAACTGACCGACGAGAATCTTCTGGATCGTGCGCCTGGGCAATCCTGGTTGTTTCGCCGCGCGCCGGACGATCCGGAGGCGCAAGGCGAAAGCTACGAGTTCCGCCTGGTGCTGGAGCCGGCGGCCATCCTGACGCCAGGCTTTCGGCTGGACGGGGCGCGGGCAGCAATGTTGCGGCAAGGCATGGAAGCGCTTGCAGCGCTGCCGGACGAGACATTCGACACGCGCGAGTTCCAGCGGCTGGACATGGATTTTCATGGCATGATCGCCGAGGGCTGCGCCAACCGTTTTGTGTCGGATGCATTGGCCGATCATCTCCGCCTGCGCCGGCTGCCGGGCATCTATTCCGGCGTCAACGTGTTTCGGCTGCGGCAATCGTTGCGCGAACACTCGGGCATACTCGACTATCTTGAAAGCCGGCAGTATGAGGTGGCTGCCGATCTGCTTCGCATCCACCTGCGGCTCTCCCGCAGCCAGCGACCGCAAGCAGCCAGCCGCGGAGCTCCCGCACTGTTCAGCATGATCAGCCGGCCGGATTGAAGAGGAATAATTGACGCGTAAAGCCAGCCCGACCATCGCGCTGTTTCCCGAAGCCAGTTTCGGCGCCGCGTTGAATTGCGTCGGTATCGCACAGGCATTGCGCGCACGGGGCGCTCGCCCCGTCTTCATCTGCCATGCCGGCTTCTCCGGCGTCTTTACCGACTATGGCTTCCAGGAATACCATCTGCCGACGGATGAGCCGCTGAGCGACAGCGAGCGGCAGAGCTATTGGCAGGCCTTCGTGCGCCGGCACCTGCCGCATTTCCGGCTGAGCCCGATCGACCAGCTCGAGACCTATGTCGCGCCGACCTGGCAAGCGATCGTCGACACCGCCGTCAACGCCGAGGCGCCGCTGCGCCAATTGCTGGCGCGGCTGAAGCCGGATGTGGTGGTGCTCGACAACGTCATCATGTTCCCGGCGATCGCCGCCGCCGGCTGCCCGTGGGTGCGCGTCGTCTCCTGTGCCGAGACGGAACTGCCGGATGCCGAGGTGCCGCCCTATCTCTCGGGGATGGGTGCCGACGACCCGCAACGTGCGGCGTTCGAAGCGCGCTATCTCGCGGCCTCCGCACCCGCGCATGAGCGCTTCAACCGTTTTCGCGCGGATGCCGGCCTGGCGCCGTTGCCCAAGGGCCTGTTCCTCGAGACATCACCCGACCTCAATCTGCTGCTGACGCCAGCGATCGTACGGCGTGAGCGGGCCGAGCCGCTCGACCCCAAACGCTTCGTTTATCTCGAAGGCTGCGTGCGCTCGGAAGGGCCGTTCGAGGTGCCGGTGTTTCCGCGCAATGGCGGGCCGCTGGTCTATGTCAGCTTCGGCAGTCTCGGCGCGATGGATGTCGGGCTGATCGAACGCATGCTCGCCGTCTTCGACCGGCTGCCGGCGCGCTTCATCGTCAATGCCGGCGGCCTGCGCGACGCCTATCGCGCGGTGCCGGACAATGTCTATCTCGACGCCTGGTTTCCGCAGCCTTCGGTGGTGGCGAAGTCGGACCTGTTCATCCACCATGGCGGCAACAACAGCTTTTGCGAGGCGCTGCGCTTCGGCGTGCCGTCGCTGATCATGCCCTATTGCTGGGACGGTCACGACAATGCGCAACGCGCGGGAGAGACAGGTGTCGGCGACCATATCGGCCGCGACGCCTGGACGGAAGGGGGATTGGAGAGAGCCATTCTCGGCCTGCTGGCCGACGATGCGATGCGCGCCCGCCTCAGGGACAATGCTGCCAAGATGGCGCTGACCCCTGGAACGGATGTGGCCGCGCAAGCCATACTCTCTCTCATAGGTACGTGAACCAAAATGCAGGACAAAAATACCAACACCGCTCTCTTCACCGGCAACGATCCCAAGGCCTGGCTCGCCCAGCACGGCATCACGGAGGTCGAGTGCCTGGTGCCCGACATGAATGGCGTGCTGCGCGGCAAGGCGCTGCCGACGGTGAAATTCCTCAAGGCGCTGGAAGACCGCGCACTCTACCTGCCGAGCAGCGCTTTCCTGGTCAGCATCGATGGCCGCTACTCCGGTTCCATCGACGAAGGCTTTGCCTATCAAGACCCGGATATGCGCATGGTGCCTGATATGTCGACGCTGTGCCTGGCGCCGGGCGGTGGCGTCGGCAAAGCCTATGTCTTCGCCGACGCCTTCCACATGCAAGGCAAGCCCTGGATGGCCTCGCCACGACATGTGCTGCGCGCCGTGCTCGATCTCTACCGGAAGCGCGGTTGGCGCGCGGTGGTGGCGCCGGAAATCGAATTCTATCTGACCGCGCCCAATCCGAATCCCGACCAGCCGCTGACGGCACCGGTTGGCGCCAATGGCCGCGCCGAGGGCTCGCAGCATCCCTATGACATGGTGGCGCTGGAAGAATTCGAGCCGGTGATAAGGCGCGTCTATGATTATGCCGCAGCCGCCGGCCTGCCGCTCGACACGCTGATCCATGAGTCCGGCACCGCGCAGCTGGAGATCAATCTCTTGCACGGCGACGCGGTGCCGCTCGCCGACCAGGTGCTGCTGTTCAAGCGGCTGACTCGCCAGGCGGCGCAGCAGAGCGGCATGCACGCGACCTTCATGGCCAAGCCGATCGCGGCGCAGGCGGGAAGCTCGATGCATCTGCACATGTCTGTCGTCGATGAAACGACAGGCGCCGAGCTGTTTGCCGACAGAGATGATGCAGACACCGAAATGTTCGGCCATTTCATCGGCGGCCTGCAGAGATATGTGCCCGAGATCATGCCGCTGTTCGCACCCAACGTGAACTCGTTCCGCCGCATCCGGCCGAACCACAGCGCACCGGCCAACATCGAATGGTCGCATGACAACCGCTCTTGCGGCCTGCGCGTGCCGGCAGGTGGCCGCGCCGCCCGGCGGGTAGAGAACCGCTTGCCGGGAGCGGATTGCAATCCCTATCTGGCGATCGCCGGTTCGCTGCTTGCCGGCTATCTCGGCGTCGAGCAGAAGCTGGCGCGCTCGGCTGAGGCCTCGGGCAATGCCTACAGGATCAAAAGCACGCTGCCGAAAACGATGGAGGAGGCGCTTGATCGTTTCATTGCTTGCGAGCCGGTGCGGGCATTGCTCGGCGAGGATTTTTTCCAGACCTATCTGCGCGTCAAGAGCGTCGAACTCGACCTGTTCCAGAGCGTGGTGACGAGCTGGGAACGCGACCATTTGCTGCTGAAGGTGTGATCATGGCCTCCGGCTCAACAGGTTTCAATTCGAGCCTCGATATCGGCAATTCCTATTATGTCGCCACCGCCAATCCGGCGCCGGACCATCCGGCGCTGGTGGGAGATGTCGGCGCCGATCTGGTGGTGGTCGGCGGCGGCTGCACCGGCCTGTCGGCCGCCCTTCATGCCGCCGAGCGCGGCCTGAAGGTGGTGCTGCTCGAAGGCGGCAAGATCGGCTGGGGCGCGTCGGGCCGCAATGGCGGCCAGATGATCCCTGGCCTGCGCAAAGGCGCCAAGGGGTTGGTCAAGCTTTACGGCCCCGAGCGGGCGAAGGCGCTGTTCGACCTCGCCTTCGAGGCGCGGGGCCTGGTGCTCGACATCATCGAGCGCCACGCCATCGATTGCGATCTGCGGCTGACCGGCCATCTCGTCGGTGCCGTTAATGGCTCCGACCTCAGGGATCTCGAAGACGAGGCCAAATGCCTCGAGAGCGTGATGAAGTTCCGCGACGTCGAGATCCTGTCGGCGGCGCAGGCACGCGGCAAGGTGGACACGCCCTATCATGGCGCGATGTATGAGCCGCTTGGCGGCCATATGCATCCGCTGAACTACACGCTCGGCCTTGCCCGTGCCGCCGTGGCGGCCGGTGTCGTCATCCATGAAAATTCCGTCGCGGTAAAGCTGGAGCGCGAGCCTTCGATCCGGGTCTCGACGGCGCAGGGGTCGGTAAGGGCCAAACATGTCGTGCTGGCCGGCGACGCGTTGCTGCATGGGCTGGAGCCGCGCGTCAACAGCCGCATCATGCCGGTCGGCAACTACATCGTCGCCACCGAACCGCTGGAGGGCAAACACAATGTCATCCCGGCCAATGTCGCGGTGTCCGACACGCGCTTCGTCGTCAACTACTACCGCATGTCGGCGGACGGTCGGCTGCTGTTCGGCGGCGGCGAGCGCTACACGCCATCGCCGCCGGCCGACATCGCCGGCTTCGTGCGGCCGCACATGGAGGCCACCTTCCCGCAACTGAAGGGCTGCCGCATCGATCATGCCTGGGGCGGTCTGGTGTCGGTGACCACGTCGCGGCTGCCGCATGTCGGGCACTATGGCGAGGTCTATTTCGCGCATGGCTATTCCGGCAAGGGCGTCATCCTGTCAACGCTGTCGGGCAAGCTCTTGGCCGAAGCGATTACGGGCGACGCCTCGCGGCTGGACCTGTTCTCGACGCTGACGCCGATGCCGTTCCCGGGCGGTACAGCGCTGCGGGGCCCGCTCTATGTGCTGGGGATGTTGTGGTACGCCATGCGCGACCGCATCAAGCATTGAAGGCTGCGGCCGGCGGGCGCGAAATCATTGGAGGCGATTGCATGCGTGATTTTCAGTTCCCCGGCCGCTCGCCAGTTCGCGCGACAGAAGCGATGGCGGCGACATCGCATCCGCTGGCGACGCTGGCCGCCATCGACATGCTGCGCTCCGGCGGCAATGCCATGGATGCCGCTGTCTGCGCTGCGGCGGTGCAAGGCGTCGTCGAGCCGCAATCGACCGGCATCGGCGGCGACTGTTTTGTGCTCTACAGTCCCAAAGGCGAGGGCGATGTTCTCGCTTTCAACGGCTCGGGGCGTTCGCCCGCTGCGGCAACCGCCGAATGGTATCTGGAGCGGGGGCATAGCGAACTGCCTGCGGCCGGACCGCATGCCGTCACCATACCAGGCGCCATCGATGCATGGTGCCGGCTACTCGAGGACCACGGAAAAAAGGGCATCGACGCCGCGCTGGCGCCAGCCATTCGCTATGCCGAACAAGGCTGTGTCGTTTATGATCGCGTCGCCTTCGACTGGGCCGACGAGGTCGCCCTGCTCTCAGCCGATGAACACGCCGCGCGCATATTCCTGCCCGAGGGAAGGGCGCCGCAAGCCGGCGATGTGCATCGGCAGCCGCACTTGGCGGACACCTTGCGCATCATCGCCAACGGAGGCCGTGCAGGGTTTTATGAAGGTGAGGTCGCGGACGATCTGGTGGAACGTCTTCGCGCGCTGGGCGGGCTGCATGCATTGGAGGATTTCGCCGAGACCCAAGGCGACTACGTTACGTCGGTGAATACGTCCTATCGCGGCTACGATATCCATCAGATGCCACCGAACAATCAGGGCATGACGGCGCTGATCATGCTGAATGTGCTTTCGGGCTTCAGCCTTGGTTCGTTGGAGCCGAACAGTGCCCAGCGGCTGCATCTCGAGATCGAAGCCGGCCGGCTTGCCTACCAGGACCGCGATACTTTCATCGGCGACCAGGATTTCGTCCAGGTCCCCGTCGAACAACTGCTGTCGGCAGCCCATGCGGAGCGGCTGCGCGCCGCCATCGATCCGGCCCTCGCCATGACGCATCTGCCGCGGCTTGAGCTGTCGCGCAGCGACACCGTCTATATCTCCGTGGTCGACCGCGACCGCAATTCGGTCAGCTTCATCAACTCGACCTTCGGTTCCTTCGGCAGCGGCGTCGTCGGTCCCAAGACAGGCGTCGTGCTGCAGAATCGCGGCAGCAGTTTTCGCCTCACGGAAGGCCATCCAAATCGTATCGCGCCGCGAAAGCGACCGATGCACACCATCATGCCTGGCATGGCGACGCGAGGGGGTAAGGTGGTGATGCCGTTCGGGGTGATGGGCGGCGGCTACCAGCCGTTCGGCCATGTCCATCTGCTGACCAACATGATCGATTTCGGGATGGACCCGCAGCAGGCACTGGATGCGCCACGGGTGTTCTACAAGGACAATGCCGTGCTGGCCGAGCGCGGGATTCCGGCTGAGGCGATCGCCGGCCTGCGTCAGCGCGGCCATCAGGTTTCGATCGCCGAGGAGCCGCATGGCGGCGGCCAGTTGGTGCTGATCGATTGGGAAAAGGGCACGCTCACCGGTGCCTCCGATCCGCGCAAGGACGGTTGTGCGCTGGGCTACTGATCTGCGTTGCTGGAATGCGCATTCAGAACCAGATCAGCCAGACAAGCTGCAGGATTACCAGTGCAATGGCGTCCCAGAAGATGAGTTCGCCCATCGAGAACCAGCGCCGCGACCGGTTGAAGCTGTAGAACAGCCACCCGACCAAGGCTGCGGCGGCCAGCGGCACCAAAGCGAGCAGCGTGCTCACGGCAGTCGCGCTCCCGACACCGCATCGAATGTGTGCAGCGCCGCCGGCGGAAAGTGTAGATAAAGCGGCTGGCCGGGATCGAAAGCGCGATCGACATTCACGGTCCTGACGATCAGCGCGTTGGCCTCGCTCGTGGCGAAGATCAGCACGTCCGGCTCGACCGGTTCGACGACGTCGACGGCAAACAGGATGGCATAGCCGGCAGTCGCGTCGACAAGCTGGATCTGCTCGGGGCGAATGCCGAGCACGATGGGACCATCAGGCTTTCCCGGAAGCGGGCAAGTGAAACCGCTGGCGTGGAAGACGCCGGCGCGGACATCGCCATCGAACGTGTTCATCGCTGGACGGCCGATGAATTCAGCGATGAAGCGATTGGCAGGCCGCCGATAAATCTCGCGCGGGTCGTCGTACTGGATCAGTGCGCCTTCGCGCAACACCGCGACCCTGGTCGCCAGCGTCATCGCCTCTTCCTGGTCGTGTGTGACGAAGACGAAGGTCTTTTTCAGCTCGCGATGCAGACGCTTCAGCTCGGTGCGCATGTGGAGCCGCAACAAGGCGTCGAGATTGGACAGCGGCTCATCCATCAGACAGAGGCTAGGTTGCCAGACCAGGGCGCGGGCCACGGCGACGCGCTGCGCCTGGCCGCCCGACAATTGCGAAGGGCGGCGGTCGAGGTAACGGGTGATTTCGAGCAGCTCGGCCATGGCGCGGACGCAGCGGTCGAGCTCGGCAGCCGGCATCTTTCGGATGCGCAAGGGATAGGCGATGTTCTCGTAGACGCTCTTATGGCTGTAGAGCGCATAGTTCTGGAACACCATGCCCATGCCGCGCAGGCGCGGCGGCAGGTCGGTGACATCGCGACCCTCGACCATGATGCGCCCGGCGGTCGGCCGCTCCAGCCCGGCGAGCAGCCGGCAGGCTGTCGTCTTGCCCGAGCCGGAGGGCCCGAGCAGCACGAGGAATTCACCGGGCTCGAAAGCAAGGTCGAGCGCCTGCAGCGCCACCGTCCCATCGGGGAAAGCCTTGGTGACGCCGTCGAAAACAATTGCCATGCGAGATCCCTTCAACCCTTGACCGCGCCGAAGGTGAGGCCGCGGACGAGCTGTTTCTGGACAAGGAAAGTGAAAAGCACGATCGGCAGCGTCGCCACGATGGCGACCGCCGCGACTTGGCCCCATAGCGTGCCATGCGGCGTCACCAGCCCCGGTATGCCGACGGTCAGCGGCCGCCCGTCGAAGGCGACGAGGATGAAGGCGTAGAGGAACTCGTTCCATGACAGGATGAAGCAGAGCACGGCCGTCGCGCCGATGCCGGGCGCGGCCAGCGGTGCAACGACGAAGAAGAAGGCGCCGAGCCGCGAGCGGCCGTCCATCATCGCGGCCTCGTCGATCTCCCTGGGGATTTCGGCGAAGAAGCCGCGCATCATCCAGACGACGAGCGACAGGTTGAAGGAGGTGTGGGCGATCACCACGGCGTAGATGGTGTCGATCAGGCCAAGCGAGGTGAAGAACAGGAACAGCGGCACGGCGATCGAGATCGGCGGTGCCATGCGCGTGGTCAGGAAGAAGAAGAACAGGTCTTCCTTGCCGGGGAAATTGGAGCGGGCAAAGCCGTAGGCAGCCGGCGCGCCGATGACGATGCAGAGCACCGTAGACGACACCGAGATCAGCACCGAGTTGATTGCCAGCGGCCAGTATTCCTTGTCGATGAAGACGGCGGGATAGTTGGCAAGCGTCGGCGAAAAAATCCATTTCGGCACAGAAGACAGAAGATCGACGCGGTTCTTGAACGACGCCAGCACCATCCAGACATAAGGCGTCAGCGCCACCACGACGGCGACGAGCAGCACGGCCCAGGCAAAGCTCCTCCAGGCGCGGTTGGTGGATTGATCGATCATCGCAGCGCCCTCAAAACGCCCCCACCTGCTTGCGGCTCGACCAGTAGACGGCCTTGTAGAAGACCGAGCACAGGATCAGCACGACGAGATAGATCATGAAGGCGACCGCGGCGCCGTAGCCGAGGTCCCAGTTGCGGAAGTTGACGCGGTAGGCGTAGATCGACACCAGTTCGGTCAGCGTTCCCGGACCGCCGCCGGTCATCAGGAAAACCTTGTCGAACTCCTTGAAGGCATCGATGCCGCGCAGCAATAACACCAGCGCGATGACGGGCCGCAGCAGCGGCAGCATGACATCGCGAAAGATCTGAAACGGTTTGGCGCCATCCATCATCGCCGCCTCGAACGGCGCGCGCGGCAGGCTCATCATCCCGGCGAGCATGATCAGGGTGACGAAAGGCGTCCACTGCCAGACATCGATGGCGACGATGGTCGGAAACACCAGGTCGGGTGCCGAAAGCACCGCCGAATTCTGCGCCAGCAGGCCGACCTTGCGCATGTAGAAGGTGAGCATGCCGAAATCGCCCTGCAACAGCAGCCGCCAGATCAGCCCGACGGCGACCGGCGCGATCATCATCGGGATGAGCAGCAGTGTGGTGAGAAGCCGCTGGCTGGCGACGAAGCGGAAGATCAGGAAGGCCAGCGCAAAGCCGAGCAGGAACTCAAGGCCGACGGCGATGACGACGAATTTCACCGTCAGCAGGAACGATGCCCAGAAGAATGGGTCGTTGCGCATCAGCTTGCGGAAATTGTCGAAACCGACGAAGGCGCCAGCATGGCTGGCGTCGGCGAAGCTGAGGTCGGTCAGCGCGGTGTAGACCATGTAGTAGAACGGGCCGACCAAAAAGACGACGACGAGCAGTGTCGCCGGCAGCATCAAGAGCGGCCCCACCCCACGGTCGAGAAGCGGCATTCCGCGCGGCGATGGAGTGCGGTTCGTCACGGGCGTTTCCTGCGGACAAGAACGGCTACCCGCTTGTGCGGGTAGCCTCTGCGCGACATCTCAAGGCCTATCGTGCCGGATAGGTCATTGGTGCGCAAGAACCGAGCAATGTCGAGATATCGGTGGCGGCGGTGTCGAGGGCGGCCTGCGCCTCCTTTTCGCCGGCAAGGTAGGACGACAGTTCGCGCACCAGTATGTCGGTCATCTCGGCCGATTGCGGCAGCGTCGCCTTCGGCACCGCATGCTCGTTGGCCTCCATCGAAGCCTTGGCATAGGGCAGCTTCTGCACCTCCGCCGAAGCATAGACATCGGGCCGACCTGAAGCGCCGCCATTGAGATGCTGCTCGAGCTGGCGGTCATAGCCCATCATCCACTGGACGAAGAGGAAGGCGGCCTGCTGGTTCTTCGAATAGACCGGGATCAGATAGGTCCAGCCCTCGACCTGGCCGATCTTGCCGCCGTCGCCTTGCGGCACGAGATCGAAGCCAACCTTGCCGACCACGGTGGAGGCCGTGGTGTCGACCGATACGGCATAGGTTGCGTCGTTCCACATAATCAGCTCGGCGACCTTGGCTTGCTGCATCAGCGCCATGACATCATCCCAGAAATAGTTGAGGCTGTCCGGCGGCGAGAATTGCAGCAGGCTCTTGTAATATTCGAGCGAGGCGACGGCCTTGGGGCTGTTGACGATGACCGGGCCGCAGGCCGAGCCGCTCTTCACGTCGAGCACGTCGCCGCCGAAGGAATAAAGGAAATTGAGCCACTCATACCACAGCGCCTCATGGCGCTTGCCCTGCAGGGCGGTGCCGTAAAAACCCTGGTCGGGGCGATAGAACCATTCGGCGATATCGCGGTATTGCTTCCAGTCCTTGGCGGGAGCGAGGTCGTTGCCATACTTGGCCTTGAAGCCTGCCTGCTCCTTGGGATCGGCGAGCAGGTCCGAGCGATACCACATGAACATGTTGAGCACTGTGAAGGGGAAGCCGTACTCCTTGCCGTCATACCAGGAGATTTCGTGCCAGGCGGTCTGGTAGAGCTGCTTCTCCGGCTCGAAGCTCGGATCGCGCAAAGCCGGGTCGGCCATCATCTTGGCGATTTCGACCAGATGGTTGTTGGTGGCGAACTTGCCGAGTTCGCGATGCGGCTGGATGATGACGTCGTAGCGGCCGCGGTGCGAGTTGAGATCGAGCTGCACCTTGTTGACGGCTTCCGAGTGCTCGTACATCTCGACTTCGACATGGATGCCGGTCTGTTTTTCAAACTCCGGCGCCATCTTCTTCAGCGCTTCGAGCGGCGGCAGCGCCTCGCCGACCATGCGGATGGTCTGGCCGCTATAGGGTTTCGACGCCTCTTTCAGATCCCACGCGGCCGCTTGTGTCACTTGCCACGTCAGGGGCCACACAAATACGGCTGCGACGAGCAGTCTGGACGCGGTACGTCTCAGCGGCTTGAGCATTCTTCCCTCTCCCTAGAAGTCGTGCCTGGCGGGCCGGCGCCCGTTCTGTCATAAAATGTGTGGTACTGCAAATCAAAATGTGGCACCTTGCAACAAATGGCTGGGAGGTGTTAACAGACCGGCAGCAAACCGGCTTTCCCGACCAGGCGAGGGACCTTTCGGATGGACTTCATCTTCATGCTGACGCGCCACGATCGCACGGTCGAGGACTGTCTCGACCTGGTCGATTTGATCGAGCCGGTCGGCCTGAAGCATGTCGGCTTCAAGGATATTGGCGTCGCGCCGGATGTGCTGCGCAAGCTCGCTGTCGCCATTGGCCGGACAGGCGCCACCACTTACATGGAAGTTGTCTCGACGACGGCTGAGGCCTGCCTTAATTCCGCGCGCATCGCCAGGGATCTCGGCATCCAGCGCCTGCTCGGTGGTACTCAAGTCGACGAGATCATGGCGCTGCTGGAGGGGAGCGGCACCGAATACTACCCTTTTCCCGGGCGGCCGGTCGGCCATCCAACCAAGCTCGGCGGCTCGGCCGAGGACGTCGAGGCCGACTGCCGGGCCTTCGCCGAGAAGGGTTGTGCGGGATGCGACATCCTCGCCTATCGCGCCACCGAGGCCGACCCGGCCGAACTGGTGCGCGCAGCCCGGCGCGGGCTTGGTCCGTCGCGGCATCTGATTGTCGCCGGCGCCGTGGCATCAGCCGATCGGCTCAAGGCGATCAAGCTGGCCGGCGCCAACGCTTTTACCATTGGCACAGCGATTTTCGATGGCTCCTATTCGCCGACGAAAGGTTCTATCCTCTCGCAATTGCGGGATGTCCTCGCGGATTGCGAGCGCGTCTAATGCCAGTCATCGGCATCGATCTCGGCACACAAAGCCTGAAGGCGGTTGTTGTCGATGACGAATTGCAGCTGCGTGGCGAGGCCGGTGTGTTGTACCAACCGGCCTTCCCGGCGCCCGGCTGGGCCGAACAGAATCCGGCGCTGTGGCTCGCCGCGCTCAAGCCGGCGATTGCCGGCGCGCTCGACAAGGCTGGGCTTGCACCGTCCGATATCAAGGGCATTGCCATTGCCGGCCAGCTCGACGGCTGCGTCGCGGTCGACGACAGCGGTGAGGCGCTGGCGCCGTGCATCATCTGGATGGACCGGCGCGCGGTCGCAGAGATCGCCGGCATCGATCCGGACTTCATCCGTGAGCGCACCGGTCTCGTTCTGGACGCCACCCATATGGCGGCGAAAATCCGCTGGGCCGCGCGCAACCTGCCCGAAGCGCGCCGGGTGGCGCTCTGGCATCAACCGGTATCGTTCGTGGTCGCGGCGCTGTGCGGTCGTGCCGTCATCGATCACGCGCTGGCCTCGACAACCATGCTCTATGGACTGAAGGAGCACAACTATGCCGGTGATCTGCTGGCGGCCTTCGACATCGATGCGACCAAATTGCCCGGCATCGACGATGCATCTGAGATCGCCGGCGCCTTGACCCACGCCGGCGCCGAGCTCACCGGTCTGCCTGTGGGCACGCTGCTGGCGGTCGGCACCGGCGATGATTTTTCGGCCGCCATAGGCGCCGGGGTTGTCGTGCCCGGTGTCGTCGCCTGCAATCTCGGCACGGCCGAAGTGGTCGGCGCGGTGTCCGGCACGCTTCGCCTCGACCCCGGCGGCCTGGTCGAGACCCATGGCTTTCTCGGCGACGGCTATTTCATCTCCAACCCCGGATGGCTCTCGGGCGGCGCGGTGACGTGGTTTCTAACAACCTTCGGCGTCGATTCGCCGGCGGCGATGTCGGAACTGGCGGCGGCGGTGGTTGCCGGCAGCGACGATTTGCTGTTCCTGCCGGCCTTGTCCGGTGCCATGGCGCCGCGCTGGATCGCCGAAGCGCGTGCCGCTTTCTACGGCCTGACATCCTTCCACGGCAAAGCGGCCTGCGCTCGCGCAGTGCTGGAAGGCTGCGCCTTCGCCATGCGCGACGTTGTCGACCGGCTGGACGAGCTCGGCATAACAACCGGGCGCATCCGGCTCTCAGGCGGTGGCGCGCGCAGCCGGGTGTGGGGGCAAATCCGGGCAGATGTCAGCGGCAGGCCGGTCGAGATCGCGGGTGCGGCCGATGCCTCGCCGATCGGTGCGGCAATCCTTGCCGCCGCAGCCATCGGCCTTACCTCCTCAGTGCGGCAGGCGGCTGAAAGGCTGGCCGGCCACATCGAGACGATCGACCCTGATCCTTCCGCCAAGGCCGCCTACGACAGAAGTTACCGCCGGTATCGCACCTTGTTCGATGCCCTGACCCCGCTTCATGCTGACTGACCGGACTGCATCCTATGTCCAGACAAATGCTCGATCGCCTTATTGCCGGCACGCTGCCTGACCCGGATAGCCAGGGAATGCTGTCGGTGCCGCTGAAGACCATCGTCATAGGGCGCGGTCTCGGCGACGAAGCCGATGCGCTGGTCAAGCCGCTGCCGCTCGGCCGCAGGCTCGCCGTTGTCATGGATCCCGACACAAGGCTGGCTCTCGGCGAGAGAGTGTCCATTGCGCTGCGCGGCTCGATCGATGTCGACAAGATCATCCTGCCGCGCCATCCGCATCCCGACATGGACGCCGTGCGATCGGTGATCGCCCGCACGAAAGACGCCAGCGGTCTGGTCGCGGTCGGATCCGGCTCGATCAATGACATCACCAAATATGCCGCCCATCTGACCCAAAAGCCCTATGCGGTGTTCGGCACCGCGCCGTCGATGAACGGCTACACCTCGGTGTCTGCGGCAATCACAGAGGACGGCCTGAAGAAATCGCTGACGGCGAGCCTGCCGGTCGGTGTCTTCCTCGATCTCGATGTCATGGCGCGAGCGCCGCACCGGCTGATCGCTGCCGGCTTCGGCGATTCGATGGCGCGGCCGACCGCGCAGACCGATTGGCTGATGGCGCATCTTTTGCTCGGCACGCCCTACAGGCAGGCGCCGTTCATGCTTCTGGCCGAGGACGAGAAGGCGCTCATCGCCAAGGCCGGCGAACTCGGGACCGGCGACCTTGAGGCGATGGAAGTGCTGGTGCGCACGCTGGTCATGTCCGGTCTCGGCATGACACTGTGCGGCGGCTCTTATCCGGCCAGCCAGGGCGAACATCTGATCGCCCACTATATCGACATGCGGGGCCAGGGATTGCCTGAGGCGCATCACGGCGAACACATAGCGGTGACGACGTTGACGATGGCGCGGCTGCAGGAGCGCGTGCTGGCACTGCCGGAGCTGCAGCTCGCGCCGTCCGCGGATACGCCAGAACGCTTCATCGAGATCTTCGGCGAAACGCTCGGACGTTCCTGCTGGGCGGCATTCAAGCCCAAGCTGCTGGACCGCGAACGGGCAAACGCCATCAACACCATGCTGGCCAAGCAATGGCGCTCGCATCGTGAAAGGCTGGTGCGGGTGGCACGCCCGGCGCGCGAGATCGCGGCAGCACTGCGCGCCGCCGGCGCGCCGACCACGCCGCAGGAGGTTGCCATACCGGCTGGCTTCTACGACGAGGCGGTCGCCAATGCCCGGCTGATCCGCGACAGGTTCACCATGCTCGACGTCGCGGCTGCCTCGCTCGAAACGGTTGCGGCGGGAGCCTGAGCGGGTGCTGCGTCCGCTTGCCGACTTCACCGCGCTAGACCGGCGCAACATCGCCGTCGTTCTGACCGATATCGACGACACCTTGACCGACAAGGGACGGCTGCCGGCAAAAGCCTATGCGGCGCTCGAGCGGCTGAAGCAGGCCGGCTTCCTTGTCGCGCCGGTGACCGGCCGCCCTGCCGGCTGGTGCGACCTGATCGCGCGGCAATGGCCGGTCGATGGCGTGATCGGCGAGAACGGCGCTTTCTATTTCCGCTATGACGGCACTGCCAAGCGCATCGTTCGTCACTATGCCAGGAGTGCCGGGGAAAGGCAGGCTGACGCGGCGCGCCTGCGCGAGATCGAACGCGCCGTGCTCGCGGAAATTCCGGGTGCGGCGGTCGCCGCTGACCAGGCCTATCGCGAAGCCGATTTGGCGATCGATTTTCGCGAGGATGTCGCGCCGCTGCCCAAATCTGAAGTGCTGAAGATCGTCGCTATCTTTCAGCGCTATGGAGCGGCGGCGAAAATCTCGTCCATCCATGTCAATGGCTGGTTCGGCAAATACGACAAACTGTCAACAAGCCGGCTATTCTTGCGCGACTGTTTTGGTATAGACATAGACCACGACAAGGACAGCATTGTCTTCGTCGGCGATAGTCCAAACGATGCGCCAATGTTCAGCTTCTTCCCCAACAGCGTCGGTGTCGCTAATGTGCTGGACTTCGCCGGCGAACTTCCGGCATCTCCTGCCTTCGTCACAAGCGGGCGCGGCGCGCAAGGGTTTGCCGAGCTTGCCGACGCACTGATTGCTGCAAAGGGAATGGAATAATCATGGATCAGGGCCGACTGACGAAGAAGGAGCGGCACGCGCTTATCCTTTCGGAAGTGCGCCGGTCGGCGTCCATCCGCATCTCCAAACTTGCACGGCGCATCGGCGTCGCCGGCGAGACCATCCGCCGCGATCTTATCGAACTCGGCGATGCCGGGCTGATCAACCGCACCTATGGCGGTGCGACGATCTCGCTGGTGACATCAGAGCCGGTGATTTCGGAGCGCGGCCTGACCCTGGTCGAGGAGCGCGCCCGCATCGGCCGCGGCGCAGCGGGCCTGGTCCAGAAGGGCCAGATCGTGATGATCGATGGCGGTTCGACCACTTATGAGGTGGCGCGCAACCTTTCGCAGCTGAAGCGCGACCTGACCATCATCACCAATTCCACCGGCGTGGCCTCGGTGGCCGGCGCCAATCCGACCTTCCGCGTGCTGCTTTGCCCCGGGACCTATGACAGCCGCGAAGGCAGCGTGCTTGGCGAAGACACCGTCGAGTTCCTGCGCCGCTACAATGCCGACGTCGCCATTATCGGGGCATCGGGGATAAGCGCCGATGGTCCGAGCGACATGATCTCGGGCGCCGCAGCCGTTAAACGCGCAATGATATCGCGTTCACTGTCGACGGTGCTGGTGGTGACCCACGACAAGTTTGGCCGCAGCAGTCTGGAACGCATCTGCGGGCTCGATGACATTGCCGATATCGTCACCGACAGCGAACCGAAGGCCGACCTGCGCACTGCTGCCGAACAGGCGGGCACGGAGCTGCATGTGTTTGCCGCCGACTGATCAGCATTGGCTATCCGGCGGCATCCCGGTTGGTCAGCGCGATGTGGCAGCAGCCGGAGCCGTGGCCCGGCGTCCAGGTGACATTGTCGAAGCGCACGCCCGTTGCCTTGAACAGACCACGGTCGAAAGCGCCGGCGATGCGGCAGAGCGTGGCGAGTTTTTCATCACCGACACCGGCCTCGACCCAGGCGTCCTTCAGCGGACAACGCTTCACCTTGAAGGCGATGTGGTCCGGCCCGCGCTCGACATCGGTCGGATACATCAGGCCGCCATCCGGGCTGACGGCCAAAAATGCCTCGCCGATGGCCGGCGCGTCGTTAGGTCCGAAACGGGCGAAGGCGGCCGCCGCCACCTCCTTGCCGCGCTGCTCGATGGTGCGGATCATGATCGCCTCGGCCTTTTCCGCGCCGAGTTCGCCGGTCAGCTCGTCGAGAAACAGACGGTAGAGATCGGCGCGGTTACGGAAGGCGGAATCGAGTTCGCGCGAGAGTTTTTCGGCTCTGGCTTCTGGTTCGGTCATGGTACTTGCCTGCTGCTTCTGTCCAATCTTGGCGCCGCCGCAACCAGCGCCTTGCCGATTGCCGATTGCGGCGCGTCGACTACGTTGCGGGCGTCGCCGCTCTCGGCGATCCGCCCGGCGTCGAGAAGAACGACGCGGTGGGCCATGGCCCGTACGACGCCGAGATCATGCGAAATGAAGAGATAGGCGATCCGTTCCCTGGCTTGCAGGTCGAGCAGCAACTCAAGGATTTGTCCGCGCACCGAAACGTCGAGCGCCGACACCGCTTCGTCGAGCACGATCAGCGACGGTTTGGTCGCGATGGCTCGGGCGATGGCGACGCGCTGGCGCTGGCCGCCGGAGATTTCGTGAATGGCGCGCGGGGCGAGATCGGCTGCCAGCCCGACGCGATCCAGCAAGGCAGCAATGCGGGCCGGCCTCTCGGCGCGGGAAGCGATGGCATGGATGCGCAAGGGATCGTCAAGCACGCGAGCCACCGTGGCGCGCGGGTTGAACGCGGCGAGCGGATCCTGGAACACCATTTGCAGGCGCGCGCGCTTGGTGCGCAGGGCCGCACCCTTCAAGAGCAGAAAGTCATCGCCTTCGAACTGGACGGTGCCGGCGTCGGGCTCGATCAACCTAAGCACCAGCCGCGCGATCGTCGACTTGCCGCTGCCGGAGGGCCCGGCCAGCGCCAGCGTCTCGCCGGGTTCGATGGCGAAGGAGACACCGTCGACGGCCGCGATGGCCTTGCCGCCGCGGTGGTAATGCCTGGTGAGGCCGGAGACAGCGAGCACGCTCATGCCGGCGCCCGTCGTAGCAGCGGATCGGCGTCGAGGCCGAGATGGGCGTCGAGCAGCGTTCGCGTATAGGCATGGCGCGGGGCGTTTATGATTTGCTCCGTCGGGCCGAGTTCGATCAGTTCGGCGTTCCGGAATACAGCGATACGCTCTGCGAGTTCGGCGGCCAGCGCGATGTCGTGGCTGATGAACAGCAGCGTCATGCCGTCCTCCGCCACCAGTTGCCGAATGAGGCTGACGATTTCGGCTTGCACAATGGTGTCCAGCGCGCTGGTCGCCTCATCGGCGATCAGCAGTTTCGGACCGGCTGCAATGGCCGCGGCAACAGCAACGCGCTGCTTCTGGCCGCCGGAGAGCTGGTGCGGGAAAGCACGCATGGCGGTTTGTGGGTCGGGCAGCCGGACACGTTGGAGCAGGGTTTTGGCTTTGGCGTAAGCTTGTGGCCAGTCGAGGCCGAGGTGGGTGCGGGCGACTTCGGCGATCTGTTTGCCGACGGTCATGACGGGGTCGAGGCTGGCGGAGGGGTCCTGGAAGACGAAACCAATGTCGCGACCGGGAAGGGGGCTTGCGACGGATAGTTTGCGCTCTACGGCGCCCCCCTCTGTCCTGCCGGACATCTCCCCCTCAAGGGGGGAGATTGGCAGCTTTGCGGCCAGCGCTCTTCCTGCAATGCCAGTGATTGGCGAAAGCGCAGATGAGAGCTTAATCTCCCCCCTTGAGGGGGAGATGTCCGGCAGGACAGAGGGGGGTGCCTTGACGCCTGCCTCTCCTGTCGATCTCAGGAACCAATCGATCCTTCCCGTAACCTTGGCTGACCCGGGCAGCAGTCCAGCCACCGCCAGCACCAGCGTGCTCTTGCCCGAACCGCTTTCGCCGATAATCGCCAGCCGCTCGCCGGCAATAACATCCAGGCTGACCCCCTTCAGCGCCGTCACCTCGCTGCCATCGCTGAAATAGCGCACCGACAGGTCGCGTATCTCAGCCAGTGCGGTCATGACAGGCTCCTCCGCACCGCCGTCGTTTCGACCACGCCTTCGCCGGTGAGATAGACGCCAAGCACGGTCAGCACCAAGGCGATGCCCGGAACGATCGACAGAAAGGGCGCGGTGCGCAGCACAGTGCGGCCCTCGGCGATCATGCCGCCCCAAGTGACGCGATTGGGGTCGCCGAGACCGAGGAAGGACAGCGCTGCCTCGGTGAGGATCGCGGCGGCCACGATCACCGAGGACAAGGCCAGCACCGGCGGCAACGCGTTGGGCAACACCTCGCGAAAAGCGATCTCAAGCGGATGCATGCCGATGACGCGAGCGCCGGCGACGTAATCGCGCTCGCGGATCGACAGCACTTCGGCGCGCGCTACACGCGCCGGTCCGGTCCAGGCGCCAAGCGCTATTGCCGTGACGACGACGCCGAGCGACGGCCCGACGACGCTGACGAAGGCCAGCGCCAGGAGAAAACTCGGCACGGTCTGGAAGGCATCGGTGATGCGCATCAGCCCCTCGTCCACAAGGCCGCCGGCAAAACCGGCCAGCGTGCCGACGACCGCGCCGATGAAGAGTGCCGCCGCTGCCGCCGCCAGGCCGACCGCCAGCGAGGTGCGGGCGCCGTGGAACAGTTCGGCCAGCACGTCACGGCCGAGCCGGTCGGTGCCGAGCGGCAGCGACCAGTCCTGGAAGGGCGGCAGCAGTGCTGGTCCGGCAATGGCCTGCGGGTCGCCGGGGAAGAGCAGCGACGCAAACAGCGCCATGGCGAACAGAAGCGCCAGGATGATCGCGCCGGCGACCGCTTCCGGCCGGCGCAGGAACCGCGGCAGCGCGCTCACGCGCTGGCCTCGCCGGCGCCGACGCGCGGGTCGAGGAAGGCGTAGGCGATGTCGACGGCAAGGTTGACGGCAATGACGAGGACGGCGCTGGTGAGGATGATGCCGAGCAGCAGCGGCGTGTCGCGCGAAGCGACCGCTTCCTGCGCCAGCCGGCCGAGCCCGGGCACGGCAAAGACGCTTTCGATGACGACGCTGCCGCCCAGCATCTGCGCCGATTGCAGGCCGAGCATGGTGACCAGCGGCAAGAGCGCGTTGCGGGCGACATGGGCGAGCACGATGCGGCGGCGTGACAGCCCCCTGGCGCGGGCGGCGAGCACAAAATCCTGCCGCCACGCCTCGGCCATGCCGGCGCGCATCATGCGCAGATAGAGCGCGAGATAGATGAAGCCGAGCGCGGAAACCGGCAGGACGAGGTGGACGGCGATGTCGGTGGCGCGGTCAAAACCGGTCTTGTCCGAGGCCAGGCTCTCGATGCCGCCGATCGGCAGCCAGCGCAGGTCGACGGCAAAGACGACGATCAGCACCAGGCCAAGCCAGAAACCCGGCACGGCATAAAGCGCCAGCGAGCCGATCGACAGGAAGCAGTCGCGAAAGCTGCCGGGTCTGGCGCCGGCGTAGATGCCGAGCGCCGAGCCCAAACCGAAGGAGAGCGCGGTGGCGGTCACCATCAAGAGCAGTGTCGTCGGCAGGCGTTCCAGGATGACATCGCGAATTGGCCGCGAGAAGGTAACGGACTGGCCGAGGTCGAAATGCAGCAGCGCCCAGAGATAGTTCGCGAGCCGTGTCAGCTCGGACTGGTCGAGGCCCCAGCGATGACGCAGCAATTCGATCATGCCGGCGTCGCCGCCGGTCGAGACGATGTAGGCGTCGACCGCGTCACCGGGGGCGGCTTCCAGGAGGAGGAATGTGCCGATGATGACGATCAGCAGCACGAAGATGCTGCCGACGAGGCGACGGCGGATGAGGGTGAGGGCGCGGATCATGGGAAAGGCATAGCGCTGCGCCAGTCGGGAGAGGGGGGTGTGACGAAACGCGGCCCTACGCCATGCCTTCACACCAATTTCTTTGCGAACTTTCATCCGCGCAAATGTGTCACGATTCCAGATAGGTGTCCGCCCAGTTCGACACCGCCCATCGCGGGTTGTTGGCGATGTTGCCCACGGTATCGCGCGCGACGCTGATGAAGCTCCATTCGGCGACGTTGATCAGCGGCAGGTCCGCCGCGACCTGTTTCTGGAATTCCTTGTAGAGGTCGGTGCGCGCTGACGTATCCAGCGTCTCCGAAGCCTTGGCGATCAGCGCGTCGAGCGCGGCGTTCTTGTAGTCGCCCTGGTTGGAGAACGGCACGCCGTCGGGAATGCCGCTCTGCACCAGGATGGTGGTCGAGATCGCCGGGTCGCCGCGGAACACCGGCGGGCCGACGGCGAGGTCGAAGGTGTGGTCGGTGTAGACGGCCTTGATGTGCGCGGCCGAGTCGTTGTTGACGATCACGGCGTCGATGCCGATTGCCGCCAGCGCCTGGCGCAGATAGTCGCCGAACTGCTTCGTCTCGTTGAAATAGGGTGCCGGCAGGAGTTTCAGCGCAAAACGCTTGCCGTCATCGGCGCGCTTGTACCCCGCGTCGTCGAGCAAGGCGTTGGCCTTGGCGACGTCGAATGGATAGATCGGCACGTCGGCAGTGTAGAATTGCGGGTCGTTCTTCGGCACCGGACCGGTAGCGGTGGCGGCATAGCCGAGGAACACCGTCTTGACGACGAAGTCCTTGTCGATGGCATGCGCGATCGCCTGGCGGACCTTCACGTCGGCCAGTTCCTTGCGGCGATGGTTGATCTCGACGACGAGCTGATAGGTCAGCCCCTCATAGCCCTTGGAGATCACCTTCAGGCCCGGCACCTTGGAGATGCGGTCGAGGTCGGCCAGGGGCACGGCGGAGAAGGCGGCGAGCTGGATCTCTTCGGCCTCGAGCGCCGCTGCAGCCGACGTGCGGTCGGGTAGCACCTGGTAGATGATCTCGTCGAGATACGGCTCGTCCTTGGCCCAGTAATCCGCATTCCTGGTCAGCTTGTAATACTGGCCGGCCTTGTATTCGCCGAACTTGAACGGCCCGGTGCCGATGGGTGCATTGTTGGCCGGGTTGTCCTCGATCTTGCCGACCTCGTAGATGTGCTTCGGCACCACGCTTGACAGCGCCGGCAGCGCGTTGCGGATCAGCTGGAACGGCGTTGGCTTGGCGAATTTGAAGACGGCGGTCAGATCGTCAGGGGTGTCGACGCTGGCCAGATCCTTGAACACGGTGCGGCCGAGATTTTGCAGCGGCTTCCAGATCTGCAGCGCGGAGAAGGCGACGTCGGCCGAGGTGAACGGCTCGCCGTCATGCCACTTGACGCCGTCGCGCAGTTTGAAGGTCACCGACAGCCCATCGGCAGCACCTTCCCAGGAGAGCGCAAGACGGGGTTCCAGTCCGTCCTTGCCTTCGAACGAGGCTTCGGCCAGCGTTTCGACGATCTTGCTGGAGATGAAGAAGACGCCGTTGGAGGCGACGATGGCCGGATTGAGGTTGCGCGGCTCGGAATCGGCGGCAAGCACGAGGCGGCCGCCCTTCTTCGGCGTCTGCGCCCAGCTGAATGTGGGCATGGCGGTGGAGGCCAGCAGTAAAACTGAGCCGCCAAGCAGCGTGCGCCTGGAAATATCCGACATGATCAACCTCCGTCCTCTCCGCGACCAGATGGGCGCACCCCTCGAAGCTGGCGGCACCCGCCAGCATCCTCGCGGCGATTATGGCCCTTGCCAAGGGTTTCGCCAGAGACGGAATTGGCGCATCTTTGCTTGGCTTTGAAATTTTCGTCCTCTGGACCAGTTTTAGAGGTGGCCCTTTCATTCTGGTATTCTGGTAGGACCAGATTGCCGTAGTGTGCAGCAATGACGAGTGGTGACAGCCTGCCGAAGCAATCTAACCTGTTTCTGGCTGGACCAGAGTTAACGAAATGGTGCAGATTTGATCGAAGCCAAGGGATTGGACGCAGTACGGCCGGCGATCCCACTGATATCAGGGAGAGAAAGATGAACATCGCCCCGGGCAAGAGCGCCGTCAGCAATATCCCGTTCGATCAGGCGAGGGTCGACCGGCTGATGGAAGAGGCCGGCATCGATGTTCTGCTCGCGACCTCCAAGCACAACACGCAGTATCTGCTTGGCGGCTACAAGTTCATCTTCTTTGCCGCCATGGATGCGATCGGCCATAGCCGTTACCTGCCTATCGTCCTCTACGAAAAGGGCGGGCCCGGTCATGCCGCCTATATCGGCAACCGCATGGAAGGCGCCGAGCACCAGAACAGCCCGTTCTGGACGCCGACGCTGCATGCCGCCTGCTGGGGCACGCTCGATGCTGCCAATCTTGCGGTCGAGCACATCAGCAAGATCGGCAAGGCCGGCGCCCGCCTCGGCATCGAGCCGGCCTTCCTGCCGTCGGACGCCTATGCGCTGATCCGCAAGGCGTTGCCGGATGCCAGGCTGATCGACGCGACCGGCATGCTGGAGAGCATGCGCGCCATCAAGACGGACGCCGAGCTGGAAAAGCTGCGTATTGCCTCCGAGCTGATCACGGATTCCATGCTGGCGACCATCCAGTGGGCGCATGAAGGCACGACCAAGGCCGAGATGATCGAGCAGCTGCGGCGCGAAGAAACTAATCGCGGCGCGCATTTCGAATATTGCCTGCTGACGTTGGGCGCCAGCCACAACCGCGCGGCGTCACCGCAGGCGTGGAAAAAGGGCGAAGTGCTGTCGATCGATTCCGGCGGCAATTATCACGGCTATATCGGCGATCTCTGCCGCATGGGCATTCTGGGCGAACCGGATGCCGAGCTGGAAGATCTGTTGGCCGAGGTCGAGACGGTGCAGCAGGCGGCGTTCTCGAAGGTGAGGGCAGGCACCATCGGCGGCGATATGATTTCGCACGCGGAGGGCGTGCTGAAGGCGTCGAAGGTCGCGCCCTATACGGATTTCTTCGCCCATGGCATGGGCCTGATCACCCATGAAGCGCCGTTCCTGATGACCAACCACCCGGTCACCTATGAAGGCACTTATTCGGCCAAGCCGCTGGAGACGAACATGGTGCTGTCGGTGGAGACGACCATGCTTCACCCGACGCGGGGGTTCATCAAGCTGGAGGATACACTGGCGGTGACGGATGCGGGGTATGTGATGTTTGGGGATCGGGCACGGGGGTGGAATAGAGGTGGGATAGCCTAGCTCGGCGCTACCCCCTCACCCGGATTGCCATCCGAATTGCGAAGGGCAATTCGGGGCTATCCGACCTCTCCCCGAGGGGAGAGGAGTTTGCGCCGGCGCTGGCTTCTGCCTCTTCTCCCCCTCGGGGAGAAAGTGGCCGCGAAGCGGCCGGATGAAGGGGGCCTTTCGCGATTACTTCCCCGCCGGGATCAACCTGAAATCCGGCAACTCCCGCAGCACCAGTTCGGGTCCGGCCGGCGAATAGACGACGAAGAGCTGCATCGGCCCATCGCCCGTGTTCAGTGTCGAATGGAAACGGCTTTCCGGCACATAGATGGTGCAGCCGGGGCCGACCTTGGCGACGACCGGATTGCCCTCCTCGTCCTCCACCATCTGCTCGCCATTGCCTGAGATGACGAAGATGATCTCTTCCGCGCCGGGATGGTTGTGGCGCGTGTGGCCCTTGCCTGACGGCAGGTCGACGACGCCGCCGGAAAAGCGCGTCGCGCCATTTACTTCCGGCGCGACTGTCAGCGACAGCTTGCCCCAGTCAAAGCCGAAGGCGCTCACGTCCTTCGGGTATACGAACACCTTGCTCTTGTCGGTCATGATCTCATCCCTTCTTTTTCTTCTGGTCGTGCAGCGTGACGGCCTTGAAATCCGCCGTCTGCCTGGCGATCGCGGCTTCAGCCGGCAGCCGTTCCATCGAACTCGCGCCATAAAAGCCATGCAGGCCCTTGCAGCGGTCGAGGATGTAGCGGGCATCATCCGGCATCGAGATCGGCCCGCCATGGCAAAGCAGGATGACATCCTTGCGCACCGAGCGCGCCGCGTTGGCGATGGCGTCGATCTCGACCACGCAGTCGTCGAGCGACTTGGCCGACGTGGCTCCGATCGAGCCGCCGGTCGTCACCCCCATATGGGCAACGACGATGTCGGCGCCGGCTTTTGTCATGGCGCGCGCCTCGTCGGGGTTGAAGACATAGGGCGTGGTCAGAAGATCGAGCTTGTGCGCCTCGGCGATCATGTCGACCTCCAGCCCGAAGCCCATGCCGGTTTCCTCAAAACTCTGGCGCATGCTGCCATCGAACAGGCCGATGGTCGGGAAATTCTGCACGCCGGAAAAGCCCATCGTCTTCAGCTCGGCAAGCAGCAGCGGCATGATGACGAAGGGATCGGTGCCGTTGACACCGGCCAGCACCGGCGTCTTTTTGACCACCGGCAGCACCTCGTAGGCCATTTCCTTGACGATCTCGTTGGCGTTGCCATAGGCGAGCAGGCCGGCAGCCGAGCCGCGCCCGGCCATGCGGTAGCGGCCGGAATTGTAGATGATGATGAGGTCGATGCCGCCGGCTTCCTCGGCCTTGGCCGACAGGCCGGTGCCGGCGCCGCCCCCGACGATGGGCACGCCGTCGGTGATCATCGCCTTGAACTTCTTCAATATGTCCTTGCGCGGTATTGCGGGCATTTGTTGGCTCTCACTATCTGGCGATGTCGAGGAAGGCCGCGGTTGCGGCTTTGGCAAATTCCGGATCGTTGATGTGCAACGGCAGGCGTGAGACCCGGCGCGCGGCGTTCGGCTTGATGGTGCGCTCGACGGCATCGAACAGCACGGCGTCGGCTTCGGGGTCGAAGAAGGCGCCGCCCTCGATGTCGAGTGCCGAGACGCCTTTTTCGGGGATCAGGAAATGCACAGGGCCCTCGCAGCGAGCGAGCCTGGTGCCGATCCACTCGCCTATACCGCGGCATTCGTCCACCGTGGTGCGCATCAGTGTGACGTTGGGATTGTGCTCGTAGAACAGCCGGCCCCTAAACTTCTCGGGAATGGTCGGCGGCGCCCAGAAATTGACCATGTCCAGCGCGCCGACCGAGCCTACATAGGGCAGCTTGGTGCGGGCGATGGCGCCGAAGCGGTCCTCCGTCGCAGGCAGCACGCCGCCGAACAGCAGGTCGCAGACTTCCGTCGTGGTGATGTCGATGACGCCGGCGAGCAGGCCCGAGTCCGCGAGCTTCTCCATCGAGCGGCCGCCGGTGCCGGTGGCGTGGAAAACCATGCAGTCATAATTGGCGCGCAACTGATCCGCGATGGCGGTCACGCAAGGCGTGGTGACACCGAACATGGTGAGCCCGAGTGCCGGCTTGCCGGTGGCGACTGGCGCCGGCCTGGCGGCCATGCCGGCGATCGCTTGCGCCGCGTTGTGCAGCACCGTGCGGGAGAGCCGGTTCAGTCCCGCCATATCGGTGACCGATGGCATCATGATGATGTCGGAGACGTCGACATAGGGCGCGGTGTCGCCGGAGGCGAGCGTCGAGACCATGATCTTGGGCAGCCCAAGCGGCAGCGCGCGCATGCCGGCAGTGATGATCGACGTGCCGCCGCCGCCGCCAATGCCGATCACGCCTGATATGTCGTCGCGCGACTGAATGAAACCGGTGAAGGCGGCGCCCATGCCGGCCACTGCCGTGCCGCGATCATCGATGCCGAGCACGCCACTGGCTCCATCCGGATGATGCGCCGCGACGTCGCTGGCCGGGATATCGACCGGCACGGTGGCGCCGCGCGTTCCGATGTCGACACGGGCAACCGAACTGCCGGTGGCGGCAATAGCATCGGCCAGGAAGGCAAGTTCCTCGCCCTTGGTGTCGGCTGTGCCCACCACGTAGATGCGCTTCATCGCGTTTCTCCCGTCACCGGTCGACCAGCGCCGGGCCGCCTGTCGCCCTTTGCCGGCCTTTCGGTGGGCAAAGGTCATTGCAATTTTTTGAGACGCGCGTATCGTATTGACATGGAAGTCTCACGTCAACAAGCCGCTGGGAACGACGACGCCAACGAGGCTGCCGAACGCGGCCCGCGGGCCCGCACAAAACGGCTGATGCTGGAGACGGCGACGCGGCTGATGCAGGCGGGCGTCACCCCGTCTGTCAGCGAAGTGGCGGAGGTGGCGCAAGTGTCGCGCGCCACCGCCTATCGCTATTTCCCCAGCCAGGCAGCCCTGGTGCAGGCGGTGGTCGACGAGGGGCTTGGGCCGATCCTGACCTGGCAATCGACGTCCACCGATGCCGGGCGCCGCGTCGCCGAACTGTTCGACACCGCCATGCCGCGCATCGAGGCTTTCGAGGCAACTTTCAAGGCGGCGCTGAAACTGTCGCTCGACCAATGGGCGCAGCGGCAGGCGGGCACGTTGGACGGCGAGCCGCAATTCACGCGCGGACATCGCGTCCAGCTGCTGAAGGACGCCATCGCACCGCTCAAGGGCCGGCTGCCGCCGCGCGAGTTCAAGCGACTGGCACAGGCGCTGTCGATGATGTTCGGCGTCGAAGTGCTGATCGTGCTGAAGGATATATGGGGGCTCGATAGCCGCGGCATGCGGTCGGTCGCGCAATGGGCGGCTGGCGCCCTTGTGCGCGCCGCGGTGGCGGAATTGACGGCTGAAACCGATGTGGCCCGGCCAGAGGCGTTGGCGAAATAGCGCCAATCTGGTTCGACCAGATTTCGATGCCCACTATTGATGTTAACCGGGATGGCAGTGCCGAAACAAGGCTCTCCTATATCAACGAGTAGGAAAATTCAGGGAAAACAGACGGATACATGAAGAATCCGGTTATACAAGCTCCGGTAGTGGTCCAAGAAAGAGCTTGACGGCTATCCAAAATTGGTAATACCAGATCAGGACAGAAAAGGCGGATCGAGAATGACAGCCGCAGTCCATTTCGGCAGGGCGAGGAGAATCATACGGATGGCGCGTGTTCCGTCCGCACGAGGTGGCGCATCGTGACGCAGACGTCGCCTCGCGCCAGTGACGGCAAGGGGATTGCGCTGCGCCTCGATGGGCTCAGCAAGGCCTATGGATCCGTGCGCGCCATCAACGACCTGAGCTTCGCCGTCGACGAAGGCCGCTTCTTCGTACTCTTCGGGCCGAGCTCCGTTGGCAAGACGACGACGCTGCGCACTATCGCCGGCCTCGTCCAGGCCGACTCCGGCACGCTTGAGATCGGCGGCCGCGACATGGCCCATGCGCCGATCGCCGGCCGAGGCATCTCGATGGTCTTCCAGTCTTTCGCGCTTTACCCCCACCTCACGGTCTATGACAATCTCGCCTACCCGCTGCGCGAGGAGAAAGCCGCGCGCGCCGAGATTGACAAGCGGGTGAAAGAGACCGCCGAGATCCTGAAGCTGACACACCGCCTGAAGGCCAAGCCGGCAACCCTGTCCGGCGGAGAGCAGCAGCGCGTCGCGCTCGGCCGCTCCCTGATCCGCCGGCCAAAGATTCTTCTGCTCGATGAGCCGCTCACCAATCTCGACGCCAAGCTTCGGCACGAGACGCGCGCCGAGCTGAAGCGGCTGCACCGCCAGTTCGGCATGACCGTGATCTATGCCACGCCCGACGAGATCGAGGCTCTCTCGATGGGCGAGACGATCGCCGTCATGCGCGATGGGGGCATCGTCCAGATCGGCACGCCAGACGAGCTTTACGAGCAGCCGATCAATACCTATGTCGCCAGCAAGATCGGCTCGCCGCACATGAATCTGTTCACGGCCTCGGTGCGCGCCGACACCAGATCTTTCGACACGCCGCTCGGGACTCTGGTTCCGGCGACGGCGCCAAAGACTGCCGATGCCAACGAGGCCGCGCTGATCGGCATTCGCCCGAGCGACATTCGGCTCGCCGCCAAGGGCGAAGCCGGGGTTGCCTCGAAGGTGCATCTGGTCGAACCGCTCGGCGACATAACGATCGTCTCGGTCGAGGCCGGCGGCGAGATGTTGCGCATGGTGCTGCCGGAAGCGATCGCCGCCAGCATCAGGACCGGCGATTCGGCATCGATCGCCATCGATAACAGGAAAATCCACGTCTTCCGCGCCGCGAGCGGCCAGGCAATGACCTGACTCGAACGGCGAGAAGCAATCCGGTTAACCAAGGGAGGAAACGCGAATGACGGCGATGACCAAACTGAAAGGGCTAGCGACAGCCGCAAGCTTCGCTGCCACACTACTGGTGGGAGGCGTGACCTATGCCTCTGCCGAAGAAGTGACGTTGACGATGGCGGTGCCGGATTGGCCCCCGACCCGCATTATGAAGAAGTTCTTCGACGAGCAGTACAAGCCGAAGTCTGGCAATACTGTGAAGCTCGATGTGGACTTCATTCCGTGGCCGGATTTCTACACCCGCGTCAACGCCTCGTTGACCTCGGGCGAAAAGAAGTACAACTTCATCGTGTCGGACTCGCAGTGGCTGGGCGCCTTCGTCGAAGGCGGCTACTTCCGCAAGATCAACGATCTCATCGATGCCGACCCGGAACTCAAGGCGACGATGGAGTCGATGCATCCCGCCGTGCTCAACGCCTACTCGACCTATCCCAACAGCACGCCGAACTACTACGGCTTCCCGCAGTTCCCGGACGTGCTGGTCACCTACGGCCGCAAGGACGTGCTCTGCAACAACGACGAGCAGGCCGCCTACAAGGCGAAGTACAATGAGAAGCTGCCCTGCACCGGCGAAGAAATCGACGCCATGGACTGGAACACGTTCGAGCATGTTGGCGAATTCTTCCAGCGCAAGAAGGGCGACAAGCTCGCCGGCCAGGTGCTGGATGACGATTTCTATGGCATCGCCTATCAGGCAGGCAAAGGCTACGACTTCTCGACGAGCTCGGTCCACACGTTCGTCTGGGAGCATGGCGGCGGCATCTGGGATGAAACCAAGGCCCCGACCGGACATGCCGAAGGCGTCGTAAACTCCCCGAAGTCCATCGAGGGCATGGAGCATTTCCTCAAATTGCTGAAGTTCATGCCGCCGGTGGTCAAGACCGGCACCATGGACATCTTCGTCTCGGACCAGTTGTTCCGTGAAGGCAAGGTGGCCATGAACATCGACTGGATCGGTCTCGCCGAAGCCTCGCTCGATCCCAAGACGTCGAAGGTTGCCGACAAGCTGGTGTTCGGATTGGCGCCAGGCCTGCGCGGTGCCGACGGCAAGGTGAATCGTACGTCACAGATCGGCGGACAGCCTTTCGTTCTCACCACCTGGACGACGCCTGAGCAAATCAAGGAGGCGGTTGGCTTCGTGAAGTGGTGGCTCTCGCCTGATATCCAGCACCAGTTCGCCGCCGGCGGCGGCCAGTCCGCGATCAAGTCGGTCTACAGCGATCCGAAGTATGTGACCTATCGTCCGTGGGACCGCGCCTGGGCGAACTCGCTCGACTGGCAGAAGGACATGTGGCACGTGCCGCAGTTCTTCGAACTGCTCACCCAGCAGCAGGACCAGTACGACCTAGCCATCACTGGCAAGCAGGACGCCAAGACCACCTTGGATAACATCGCCAAGTTCCAGGAGGACCTCCTGAAGAACGATGGTCTTATCCAGTAACCTTCCGACATAGCTGCGGGGAGCGGGCAAAAGCCGCTCCCCGTCATTGCCACTTCAGGCGCTCCATATTTCGGACTCCCATGACCGCTGTTTCAAGCACGCTGCTGACACCACGCCTTACCGCGGTTGTTGCCCACAACTGGAAACTCGCCATCGCTGTCGCTGTCGTCGTGTCGGCCATATCAATGGCGGGCTTGCCTGCGGCTGTCTCCTTCTGGGTGGTGGGCGCCGCGGTGGCGTTGGTCGCGGCCGCATTTACCGTCAACGCGTATCGCCGCCACTACTTCGGCGCCTTGCTGGTCGCTCCGGCAATCGCCGTTCTGTTTGTGATGAATATCTTCCCCCTGCTGTGGTCGCTGGGCCTTTCGTTCTTCGCCTACCAGGCAAACCAGCAGACGATCCGCTTCGTCGGACTCGGGAACTACATCCGGATCCTTACCAACGATCTCGCTGCTCACGCGACTTGGGGCGCGCTGATCAATACCGCCATGTTCGTCGTGTTCACCGTCTCCGCGCAGATGATCGTCGGCTTTCTGCTGGCCATCCTGTTCGCCAAGCAATTTCCGCTGCGCAAGTATTTGTTGATCCTGGTGCTGACACCGATGATGCTTTCGGTTGTCGCCTCTGGCGTGTTCTTCACCTACTACTATGACCCGACATTCGGGATTCTCAGCTACGTCATCAATTCCATCTCCGGCAACCAGTTCATCCTGATGAGCAACAAAGTCGGTGCCGTGGCGGGAATCGTTTTCGCCGACGCATGGATGTGGTCGCCCTTCGTCATGCTCCTTGTGCTGGCGGGCCTCGTCTCGGTGCCGAAATACCTTTACGAGGCCGCTGCCATCGACCGTATTTCCAGCTGGCGGCAATTCTGGATGATCACCTTCCCCTACATCCGCGGCCTTCTGATGTTGGCCCTTCTCTTCCGCACCATCGAGGCATTCAAGCTGGCGGATCTCGTCATCCTCCTCACCAAGGGCGGCAACGACACGCTGACGATCTCCTATCACTTGATCCGCATCGCCAACGAGCAGAACAAGACGAGTGAGGGCGCGTCGATCTCCTATCTGATGCTGTTCATGGTGATCGTTCTCACCAACCTCTACCTGTACCTCGCAAACCGCCGTACGCAGGGAGCCTAACCCGTGACCGAATCGATATTGGGAAAGCTCGGCTTCCGCAGGGCCAGCGGAGTAGACGAGGCCGGCTGGGGGCGGACGCTCGCCGTGGCCGTCGTCGCCTTTATCTATTTTCTGCCGGTGCTGTTCATCATATTCACCGCCTTCAAACCGCAGGGCGACGCGCTTTTGGTGCCTCCGACGCTGTCGCCCACGTCGCTGTTCGGCTTGATTCCGGATCATTTTGTGTTCAAGCCCACGCTCGAAAATTTTGGGTCCGTCTTTTCTCGCTCGATGACGTCGGGCGGTGCCCCGGAAGCGACAGGATTCGACCGTTATTTCTTCAACTCGATCTTCATCGCCTCGGCGTCGGTGCTGCTGGCGCTGGTCATCGGCACCCTGGCGGCCTTCGGCTTCTCGCGCTATCCGCTGAAAGGCAATGACACCTACCTGTTCATCATCCTGACCACGCGCATGCTGCCGGCGATTGTGGTGATCATTCCGGTGATCCTGATGTTCCGCGTAGTGGGCCTGTCGGGCTCGTATCTCGGCATCATCATGCTCTACACCGCCTTCAACCTGGCCTTCACCATCTGGATGATGAAGAGCTTCTTCGATGAATTGTCGCCAGACGTCGAGGATGCCGCCCGCCTCGACGGATCGTCCGGAATGCGGGTGTTCTTCAAGATTTGCCTGCCCCAGGTCATTGCCGGGCTCGCCGCCACGTTCGTGTTCGGCCTGATCCTCACCTGGAACGAGTTCCTCTTCGCCCTCTTGCTCTCGGGGCCCGACACGAGGACGGTCCCGGTCGCCATGAACCAGGCCGTGTCGTCGGGTGGACGCGGCACCGACTGGACTTTGCTTGCCGCCATCGAAACCCTGTTCCTCGTCCCAGTCTTCCTGGTCACCTTCTTCTTGCAAAACCATCTGTTGCGCGGTGTTACCTTCGGCACGGTGAAGCGCTGAGATGTCAACCATCGAACTCCGCAAAGTCACCAAGCGCTTCGGCTCCTTCACCGCGGTCAAGGACGTTGACCTGTCGGTGGCCGCCGGTGAGGTCGTCTGCCTTCTCGGCCCGTCCGGCTGTGGCAAGACGACGACCTTACGCGTCATCGCCGGGCTGGAAAGCGTCACTGACGGCGAGGTCGTCGTCGCCGGCAAGGTGATGAACAAACTGCCGCCCGAAAAGCGCGACATCGCCATGGTGTTCCAGTTCTACGCGCTCTACCCGTCGGCATCGATCGCCGAGAACATCGCCTTCCCGCTCTATCATGACGGCATTTCCGGGGCTGAGCGGACTGCCCGCGTCAACCGCGTCGCCGCGATCCTTCACTTGGAGCACGTTCTCGACCGGTTGCCGAACCAGATATCCGAGGGCGAAAAGCAGCGCGCCGCCATGGCCCGCGCCATCGTCCGCGACCCCAATTGCTTCCTCTTCGACGAGCCCTTGTCGCGTCTCGATGTCGAACTGCGCCAAACCATGCGTGGCCAGATCAAGGAAGTGCTGCAGGGCCTCTCCAAAGCGACCGTGATCGTGACCCATGACCAGCTCGAAGCGCTCACCATGGCCAACCGCATCGCCATCATGAAGGACGGCCTGATCGAGCAAGTCGGCTCACCGCACGAGGTATTTGCCAAGCCCGCCAATGCTTTCGTGGCGAGCTTCATCGGCACGCCGCAGATGAATCTTCTCGAGGCCGACCTCAAGGCCTTCGCCGATGGCACGGCGAATATGACCGTGGCCGGCATTAGTCTGGCGATCCGCACGGACGCGGCGGTCGCGCGCCTGCAGCCCGGCAAGGTGACGATCGGTGTCCGCCCCCGTGCTTTCACCGTGACCGATACGGGGGACCGTGGCACCATCTCCGCCAGAGCCGAGCTCATCGAGCCCATGGGCGCCGAAACCCTTATTCATGCCCGCACGGCGGCAGGCGCCGACATCCGCGTCGTGGTGACGAGAAGCCAGTGGGTCAAGGTCGGCGAGGCGCTGAATCTACGCCCCGATCCCAGGCAAACCCATGTCTTCGATGGCGCCGGAAAGGCGGTGCGGTCATGAGCGACAGTTCTTCCGGCATGAGCCGCGCCGGCGCGTTCCGCCTCGAGCTCTTCATCATTGGCCTCGGCGTCTTGGCGCTGGTGCTGATCTTTCAACCCTTTTCCATCGGCCTGTACGCGGTCGGCAGCGGTCTCGTGGTGCTTGCCGGGCTCATCAACAACCTGCTGCCGTTGGCCCAGCCGGGCGTCAAGGTGCGCAGTGTGGTGACCGTAGCGCTGGTCGTGGCGCTGGTCTTCTGCATTGCGCTGCTGGTATCGATCACGGCGGCGCATCTCTACGGCGTCTTCTTCCTCAATCCACCGGACCCCAACACTCTCGCCGGCAAGGCGCAGCTCGCCACGCCGCCTTTCTACAAGCAGGCTTTCGTGTGGGAAATCGCCGCCGCGGCGGTGATTCTCGCGCTGATCGTCACCGCTCTCAACAAGACAGCGCGATGATCAGCAGCTGACGCTATCCGGCAGGTCGCGCTCGCGCCCGTCCGCGACGGTCGGTGTGCGTCGCCCTCTCAACTCTCACGCCGTCATCCTCCGGCTTGACCGGAGGACCCGACGCCGAGATCAAGGATCGTGTCGACCGCGCCGCCAAAACACTCAGGATCGAACATCTGCTCGACCGCAAGACCGATCGTCTGTCCGGCGGCGAAATGCAGCGCGTCTCTATCGGGCGCGCCATCGTGCGCAAGCCGCGCGTGTTCCTGATGGACGAACCGCTGTCGGCGCTCGACGCCAAACTGCGCGAGGCGCTGCGCACGGAACTGAAGAACCTGCAGATCCAGCTTGGCGCCACCTTCCTGTTCGTCACCCACGACCAGATCGAGGCGATGTCGATGGGCGACAAGGTGGGCGTGCTCAACCATGGCCGCATCATCCAGACCGGCACGCCGCACGAGATCTATAACAATCCGCGCGATACCTACGTGGCCAGCTTCGTCGGCTCGCCGCCGATGAACCTGATCGATGGCAAGCTGGTCAACGGCCGCGCGGTGATGGCGCCGCTGAATTTCGAACTGCCTTTCTCTGGGGGTGCCAAGGCGGGCGGTGCGACCGACGGTCGCCCGCTCGTCTTCGGTATTCGACCTGAGGATGTGTATCTTGAAAGCGGTGCGCCGGTCGAGGCACGCGTCCACGATGTCGAGAACCATGGCGTGGAAAAGATCCTGACTCTGCGGGTCGGCGACACGACGCTGCGCGCCACGGTGCCGGCCAGAACCGATGTCCAGATCGAGCAGCCGGTGCGCTTTGCCTGGAATCAGGACAAGGTGGTGCTGTTCGACAAGGGCAGCGGCGTGAGCTTGCGGCACGCCAGCTAGTTGCGGTCGAACGACGGCGCCGCCTGACTATTTCTGGAAGTAGGTCTCGTAAGGCGTATCGTTGATCAGCAGGATCACGCACTCCGTCTCCGAGAGGCAGGCGTCGTCGTGCATCTCGTTGGCCTTCTGGGTCCAGTAGGATCCCGGCGGCAATTCGACCTTCGTCGCTTCGCCGCCGTCGATTTGCCAATGCGCCCACAGTCCCTTGATGACCACCGCGCGATAGTCGGCGGTGTGCGCATGAACCGGCGCGCGCCAGTTGCCGGGAACTTTCAGCAAGGTGCCCGCCGGGCCTTTGGCCCGGTCACCCCACAACGGGCCAAGGCGATGCGGCTGGTCTGGCACTTCGGCGACATAGGGGATCTTGTCGGCCGGGAGATAGCTGTCCTCGAGGGCAAAGGCGCGAGCGGGAAAGACGCAAGACGGCGAGCGCCAGAAACGCGCCGTCTTCGGCGGCCTGGTGGTCGACAATGCCGGTGTGGCCAGCGCCTTCGCCTATTGTGGCGCTGCGACCTTGCTGGCGGCGATCGTTGTGTTCGCGCGCGGCCCTAAGCGCGTCGAATAGCCGATAGCCATCCTTGGCTAAAGCAGCGGGCCCGAGAACTATCAAGGTTTTCGGGGCGTTGCTTTTGTGGTGAGAGGCCACCGTAGGGTCAGACCGCGCGGCCGTCGAAGTCGAAGACCGGCAGGCCGGTGGGATCGAAATCGGCGACGCAGTTGAGGTTGATGTAGGCGCTGCGTTCGCTGCCCTGACTGACATCCTCGGCAAAGGGATGGATGCCGCAGGTGCGGCAGAAGCGATGCGCCAATACGTGATTGTTGAACGTATAGGTGCCGAGATCATCGCCCCATGCGAGCACCTTCAGGCTGTCATGCGGGATGGCGCATAACAGCACGCCCTTGCGCCTGCACATCGAACAATTGCACCGCACGGCGCCGGTCAGTTCGGCTTTGAATTCGAACGCTACCTTGCCGCAGTGGCAGCTGCCTTTGTACAGCATCAGTCTCTTCCTATCGCTGGCAGGTGCAAAGGCACGCTGTCCGGGTTATTCCTTCCGCTGACTTAGCGGCCCATATGCCTTAAAGACGCTCCACCTTGACGGAATCCGACATCGACATGCAATCAATCCGCGATCGTCTCGAGATCATCCTGTCACGTCTTGCCAATTGCGCGGCAGGCGAGAAGGTGTTCACCAAACTCTATGCCGAGGCGGCGCGCGCAGCGGCCGAGGCCACCGATGCGCGCAAGAAGGCCGGCGTATCGCTCGGGCCGCTCGACGGCGCCATCATCTCGATCAAGGATCTGTTCGATGTCGCCGGTGAATCGACCACGGCCGGTTCGCTGATGTTGAGGGACACCGCGCCCCGTCGGCACGACGCTGCGGTCGTCAACCGTCTGCGCCAGGCCGGCGCCGTCATCATCGGCAAGACCAACATGACCGAATTCGCCTTCACCGCCATCGGCGACAACATGCACTACGGCACACCGGGCAATGCCGCCGACACCAGCCGCATTCCGGGCGGTTCGTCGTCGGGCGCCGCCGTGTCCGTTGGCGAGGGGACGAGCGACATTTCCATCGGCTCCGACACCGGCGGTTCGGTGCGCATCCCGGCATCGCTGAACGGCGTCGTCGGTTTCAAGCCGACGGCGCGGCGCGTGCCGCTGACTGGTGCCTATCCCCTTTCTGCGACGCTGGATTCGATCGGGCCGCTGGCGCTGAGTGTTGCTGCGTGTGCCCTGGCTGACGCCGCGATGACGGGCGAGCAGATGCCGCAACTGCACCTGCCGTTAGCGCTTGCCGGGCTTCGTGTCGGCATTCCGCGCGGCCTGCTTTTCGAAGACACGGAAACGGAGATTGCCGCCGCGTTCGATCGCAGCCTTGCCGGGATCGAGCAGGCAGGCGCGTGGCTCACGGACATTTCGATCGACGACCTCATTGCCGATCTGCGCCTGGCCACCAAACGCGGCTCGATCGCGGCAATGGAAGGTGCTGAAATCCATGCCGACTGGCTGGCGACGGGCGCATCGGTGCCGGTCGATCCCCATGTCAGCGGGCCGCTGTCGCGGGCGGCGGCCATACCGACGCCGGTTTATATCAGGGCAATGCGTCGTCGCGCGGCACTGTGCATAGCCATGGACGAGCGGTTGGGTTCGGTCGATGTGCTGGCTCTGCCGACCACGCCGGTGACAGCGCCGACTATCGTTTCGATGGCCGAGGATACGGCTCTGCGTGAACGCACCGAAGGTCTGCTGCTGCGCAATACCCAGGTCGCCAACCAGTTCGACCTCTGCGCGATCTCGCTGCCGATGCCCGGCATGACGCTGCCGGCCGGACTGATGCTGGTGGCGCGCAATGGCCACGACCACCATCTGCTGCGCATCGCGGCTGAAGTCGAGCGGCTGCTCCGATAGGCAGCGAGCCGTAGGTCGGCAGTCAACGTGCCGCGCAGCGCTTGCGCTCGCTTTTCTTGGAGGAGCGTTCGATTTTGGTAACGACCAGCATCGGCGGATCGTTGGGCTGGCCGCGATGCTGGATCGATCCTCGGACGACGAGTTTTCCAGCATAAAGCTTGTCGGAGAGGTCAGGTGCCGATCTGTCCAGCGGCGGCAATTCCGTAGTGTTGAGCTCCACGCCTTTAACGACATTGCCGGTGGTCAGATCCAGCGCATTGCCTGACGGGCAGGGCGCCATCATGCAGACGATCCCATTGCTGCAATAGACATAATCGCTGCTTTGTGCCGCCGCGAGCGAAGGTAAGGCCACGATCGACGACACTGCGAGAACCAGAGATGCGAAGCGAAAACCGGACATGGTTCACGCGTCCGCCGGGAACCGTCTGCGGTAATGCTCGACCACGTCGGGATTGCGCAGATTGACAGGCAGCCGGTTGGCCAGCACCAGCAAGGTCTCGCCGGCCGCGCCCACGCCCATGCGCATCATCGATTGCTCGGTAATCCCCGCCATATGCGGGGTGACGATAACATTGTCGAAACCGAAATAGGGATGGTTTGCCGGCAGCGGCTGCGTGGCAAAGACGTCGAGTGCGGCGCCGCCGATCCGGTCTTGGCGCAAGGCCTCGATCAGCGCCTCGTCGTCGATCACCGGTCCGCGCGAAATGTTGATCAAAAGCGCGTCCGGCTTCATGCGGGCAATGCGTTCGCGGCTGATCAGGCCGCGCGTTTCCGGCGTCAGCGGGCAGCAGAGCACGATGATGTCGCTCTGTTCGATCAGCGCATCGATCGACAGGAAGCCGATCCTGTCGGGTGCCGGCTGCATGCTGCGGGTCGTCGCCACGACGTCGAGGCCGAAGCCGTGCGCGGCGATATGGGCGACCGCCTGACCGATGGCGCCGAAGCCGATGATGCCGATGGTCTTGCCGGCAAGCTCGCTGGCATGGCTGGCGTGGTCGCGGCCGGCATTCCAGCCCTTGGCGCGCAAGTCGCGGTCGACCGAACGGAAGCGCCGAAGCAGGGCAAGGGCCGCGAACATCACATATTCGGCGACCGAACGCGCATTGACCGCCGGCACGTTGGCGACCAGCACGCCGGCCGCGGCCGCGGCCTCCATGGGCACCATGTCGAGCCCGGCACCGTGGCGGACCGCTGCTCTGAGTTTCGTGGCATTTTCGAACAGCGACGGCGGCAGCGGTGCGCGAACGATGATGACGTCGGCATGCTTCGCCTCGGCGGTCAGCGTTGCCGCATCGAGCGCTGAGGCGACGACGAGTTCGCCGGCGCCCGCCAGCATGGCGGAGGCACGCGGGTGCAGCGTGTGCGTCGACAGGATTCTGGGCATGGGGCTCTCGCTAGTCGCAATTCTCAAAGGAAAGCGCCGCGCGCTTTTCCCAGAAAAACCGTTTCACACCTTTCCTGGAATTGCACTAGACCTTCTCAAGTGCCAGGCTTTGCGCTTGCGCCTCCCGGCCCTCGATGATCCCCTTCCAGTAGCTTTCCGCGCCTTGCAGATGGGCGCTCATCAGCGCCTGGGCGAGATTGCCGTCGCGACGCAGCAGCGCCTCGTAGATCTGGATATGCTCGGCATGCGAGCGCACTGAGCGCTCGGGATCGTTGAAGTAGATCGGCAGCCGCTGCTCGCCCATCAGGTAATAGACGCTGCAGATATTGTGGAAGACGCCGTTCTTGGTCGCCCGCACGATTTCGAGGTGGAATTCGCGGTCTTCCTTGGCGAGGCCTTCGCCGGCGGCGATGCACTCCTCCGAGGCTTTCAGGATCTCCCGCAGGCGTTCGAAATTCTCTTCGGTGGCACGCGAACAGGCAAGTTCGGCGGCCTTGATCTCGTGGATCTTGCGCAGTTCGACGGTCTCGTAGATCTGCACCGGATCGAGCGGCAGGCCCGCGCGGGCGAAAAGAGCCAAGGCTTCTACACTGGCCTGCCTGGTGTCGACATAGATGCCGGATTTGGCGCGGCGCTCGACGATGCGCATGGCCTCCAGAATGGCCAGCGCTTCGCGGATCTGGCCGCGGCTGACGACGAAATGCTCCGCCAGTTCGCGCTCCGAAGGCGTGCGGCCGGTCTCCTTGTCCGAATGGGCGAAGAGATAGGCGGCGAGCTCGGCGAGAAGGTTCTTTTCTTTCATCGTCAACCGCGTTGCGCGTGCGCCTCCAGGAACCGCTCCGAAATGGTGAATCCCAGACCCGGCTTTTCAGGGATCGCTATCATACCGTCCCTTGCTTCGACAGTCTCTTCGATAAGATCGTGGATCATCGGGTTGGCGCCGAGCGAATATTCGACGGTAAAACTGGCAGGCGAGGCCGCACAAACATGCAGGCCGGCGAAGAAGCATGGCGCGCCGGCCCACAGATGCGGGGCAAAGCGCAGATTGAAGGCACTGGCGATGGTGCCGATCTTCATCGCCTCGCTGATACCGCCGCAAAAGGCCGGATCCGGCTGGAAGATGTCGGCGGATTTCAGCACCGCGAGATCGCGGAAGGCGTAGCGCGTCGCTTCGCTTTCGCCGGTGGCGATCGGGATCGAACCCGAGGCGCGCACCTCGGCCATACCAGCCTTGTCGTCGGCGATAACAGGCTCCTCGAACCAGGCGAGGTCGAGATCGCTGGCCAGGCTGATGAAGCGCTTGGCCTCGGCCACCGTATAGGTGCCGTGCGCGTCGACCATCAACTCGACGTCAGGACCGAGCGCCTGCCGTGCGGCGCGGACGCGGGCGGCGGAAATGTGCGGGGCGCCGTCCATGGCGCCGACGCGCATCTTCAGCGCCTTGAAGCCGCCTTTGGCGATGTAGGATTTGAGCTGCTCGCCGATAGCGTCGGCGGCAGCCCAGCCGCCGGAGGCGTAGGCCGGCATGCGGTCGAGCTTGCGGCCGCCGATGAGCCGCCACACCGGCTGTCCCAACGACTTGCCCAGAATATCCCAGAGCGCGATATCGACGGCGCTGATTGCCGCAATGCTCATGCCGCGCCGCGCCAGCTGCGGCATGGCATGGCCGGCGCGCGCGGCACTGTCATGGCGCACGCCGTTGTAGAGCATCTCCCAGATCATGCCGATGTCGGCGGGGTCGCGGCCGATCAGCTGCGGCCCGACCTCGTGATTCAGCATGTAGACCAGCGCACCATAGCTGCCGGCGCTGCCGGCGGCGTTCTTGCCCTCGCCCCAGCCGATCAGCCCGTCGTCAGTCTCAATGCGCAGGATGGCGGCGTCGAACGTCGTCACCTGGCCAAAGTCGCTGCGATGCTGCTTCGCGGCCTCAATCGGCACGCGGACCCACCACGCCTGGACCGTTTTGATGCGCATCCCGATCGGCTACTTGATTAGCGGCAGCAGCGTTTCGGCCGTGATGCGCATCTGGTCGGTGTAGAATTTCTCCGTCAGCACGCTGGAGCCGTGATCCTGGATGAACTTCAGCTGTTCGGGAGAAATGTCGACCGGATTGCGCTCGACCATGTCGGGATAGGGCGCGGCGGGTGTGCGGTCGACTGGCGCGACAAATTCGTTCGTCAGCGCGCCGTCATAGCCGATTTCCTTCAGCGTCTGCACGATCCGTGGCCAATCGATCTGGCCAAGGCCGGCGGCAAAGCGGTTGTTGTCGGCGACGTGGAAGTCGAACAGCCGTTTGCCGACCTGACGGATCGCGTCATGGACGTTAAATTCTTCCATATGGATGTGATAGGCGTCGAGGCAGACGCCGCATTCGGGGCTGACCGCATCGGCCAGGGCCAACGCCTGCGCGCCGCGGTTGAACAGATAGGTCTCGAAGCGGTTGAGCGGCTCGACCGCGATCTTGACGCCGACCTTCTTGGCATGGGTGAAGCATTCGCGGGTGGCGTCGACCACCCACTTCCATTCCTCTTCCTCGGTGCCGTCCGGTACCACTTTGCCCACGGTCGCGGGCACCAGCGTTATGATCTCGCCATCAAGTTCGCTGACCATGGTCAGCACGTCCTTGACGTACTGCACCGAGCGTTCGCGCTGGCCCTGGTCCCTGGCGGCAAGGTTGCGTTCGCCCAGCATCAGCGTCACCGACCCCCAGCAGCGGATGCCGTATTCTTTCAGCAGCGCGCGGGTCTCCTTGGTCTTGTATTGCTCGGGCTCGCCGGAAATCTCGATCGACTCGTAGCCGAATTTCTTGATGCGCTTCAGCGTCACCTCCAACGGTTCCGCGCGCATCCAGTTGTGCGTCGAAAGATGCATGGTCTATCCTTCCCAGAATTCGTCTGTGCCAGTTCGCCTGCGATGCGCCCCACAAGGCGCGTCGCGTGTTTCCTCCCCAAGGCGCTCCAGCGTTTTTGCGCAACTGGTTCGACCAATTGGGCCCTAATGGAGGTCTACAGCAATTTTTGTCGCGCGGCAAGAACCGCCGCGATGCGATATCGGCATCTGTGTACCGTATTGATTATGCTGGTATATATCGCCAAAAATGGAATGCCCCGGCAGCTTTGCGCGTGAGTCAAATGGCTTGACCCATTTCCGGTATTTGGTAATACCAGAATGCCGATACGAGAATGCACATCACAAGAGACCAAAGAGGCTGGCCCTGCTTTCATCAGGCGCTATGCTTGGTCCTTGGAAAAATGAATTGGGAGGATGTCGATGCCGTCGACAATGAAGGGTCCGGGGCTGTTTCTGGCGCAGTTCGCGGGGGATACCGCGCCGTTCAATTCGCTGGCCTCGATCACCAAATGGGCGGCCGGTCTCGGTTACAAGGGCGTGCAGATCCCGACCTGGGATGCACGCCTGTTCGACCTCAAGAAGGCGGCATCTTCCAAGACCTATTGCGACGAGGTGAAAGGCATCTGCGCGGATGCCGGCGTCGAGATCACCGAACTGTCGACGCATCTTCAAGGGCAGCTGGTGGCGGTGCACCCGGCCTATGATGCCCAGTTCGACGGCTTTGCACCGCCTGCGGTGCACAACAACCCCAAGGCCAGGCAGAAATGGGCGGTCGAACAGATGGAGTTCGGCGCCAAGGCCTCGAATAATCTTGGCCTGAAAACCTCGGTGACGTTTTCCGGCGCTCTGGCCTTCCCGTATCTCTATCCCTGGCCACAGCGGCCGGCCGGGCTGATCGAGGAGGCCTTTGCCGAACTCGGCAAGCGCTGGAAGCCGATCCTCGACGTCTATGACGAGAACGGCGTCGATGTCGGCTATGAGATCCATCCTGGCGAGGACATCTTCGACGGCGCCACCTTCGAGATGTTCCTCGACGCGGTTGGCGGCCACAAGCGCTGCAACATCAACTACGACCCGTCGCATTTCCTTTTGCAGCAGCTCGACTATCTCGAATTCATCGACATCTATCACGAGCGGATCAAGGCCTTCCATGCCAAGGATGCCGAGTTCAATCCGACGGGGCGGCAAGGCGTCTATTCCGGCTATCAGAGCTGGACCAATCGCGCCGGCCGCTTCCGCTCGCTTGGCGACGGGCAGGTCGATTTCGGCGGCATCTTTTCCAAGCTTACCCAGTATGGCTACGATTCCTGGGCGGTGCTGGAATGGGAGTGTTGCCTCAAGCATCCGGAGGACGGCGCGGCCGAAGGCGCGCCCTTCATCCAGCACCACATTATCCGGGTGACGGAAAAGGCCTTTGATGATTTCGCCGGCGGCACCACCGACAAGAAGATGCTGCGCGCCATGATGGGTATTTGAGACAAGCAGGAGAAAGACATGGTCGGCGCATCGAAGTCGGAAGCGGGGGGCGGCCCGATCCGCTATGGTATGGTCGGCGGCGGCCAAGGCGCCTTCATCGGCGCGGTGCACCGGATCGCGGCTCGCATGGACAATGACTTCGTGCTGGTGGCCGGCGCCCTGTCGGCCAATCCCGAGCGCGCCAAGGCTTCCGCCGCCGAACTCGGTCTCGACCCGGCGCGCAGCTACGCCTCCTATGCCGAGATGGCCAAGGCCGAGGCCACGCGCCCGGACGGCATCGAAGCGGTGGCGATCGTCACCCCCAACAATGTGCACGTGCCGGCGGCCAAAGCGTTTCTCGAGGCCGGCATCCACGTCATCTGCGACAAGCCGCTGGCGACGACTTTGGCCGAGGCCAAGAAGCTCGCGGCGATAGTCGAGAAGACCGGCAAGGTGTTCGTGCTGACGCACAATTACACGGCCTATCCGATGGTCCGCCAGGCGCGCGAGATGGTGGCCAAGGGCCAGCTTGGCGACATCCGCATCGTGCAATCCGAGTACCCGCAGGATTGGCTGACCGAAGACCTTGCCGCCACCGGCCAGAAGCAGGCGGCGTGGCGCTCCGACCCCAAGCAGGCGGGCGCGGGCGGCGCGCTCGGCGACATCGGCACCCATGCCTACAATCTGGCGCGGTTCGTCTCGGGTCTGGAACTCGATTCCCTGTCGGCCGATCTCGACGCTTTCGTGCCGGGGCGGCTGCTCGACGACAATGTCAATGTCATGCTGCGCTTCAAGCCGGTCGGCAAGGTGCATCCGGCCAAGGGCATGATCTGGGCAAGCCAGGTGGCGCCCGGCCACGAGAACGGGCTGAAGCTGCGCATCTATGGCTCGAAAGGCGGGCTGGAATGGGTGCAGGCCGATCCGAACTATCTCTGGTACACGCCGTTCGGCCAGCCCAAGCAGCTGCTCACCCGCAACGGCGCCGGCGCGCTGCCAGTTGCGGGACGCGTCAGCCGCGTTCCGGCTGGCCATCCGGAAGGCTATCTCGAAGGCTTCGCCAACATCTACCAGGAGGCGGCGCGGGCGATCCGCGCGGCACGCAAGAAGGGCGGCAAGCCGGGCAAGGACGTGGTGTTCCCGACCATCCAGGACGGCGTCGAAGGTATGGCGTTCATCGAGGCCTGCGTGAAGTCGTCGAAGAAGAACGGGGCGTGGACGAAACTTTAGGGAGCGCCGGCGCCAAGTCTCTTCTCCCTTCGGGGAGAAGGTGGCCGCGAAGCGGCCGAATGAGGGCGCATGGTGCGAGGTGCGAAAGAAACCAGCGCGCGCCGTCAAATGGGGAGGGGCTGTCGATGAAAATCGGCATGTGCATGTTTTTGTGGACGACTTCCGTGTCTAAGAAACACGAGCCGTTGCTGCGCGACATCAAGGCGACTGGCTTCGACGGCGTCGAGATACCGATCTTCTCAGGCACGCCAGAGGACTACAAGAAGCTTGGCGATTTGCTCGACCGCATCGGGTTGGAGCGCACGGCTGTTACGGCGATGGGCGACCCGGCGATGAATCTGATTTCGCCGGATGCCGCGACCCGCAAGGGCGGCATCGGCTACATGAAATGGGCGATCGATTGCGCCCAGGCGCTCGGCGCGAGTACGCTGAGCGGGCCGCTGCATTCGACGCTCGGCGCCTTCTCCGGCAGCGGGCCGACCGCTGCCGAGAAGAAGCGCTCGATCGCCTCGCAGCGCGCCATTGGCGATCATGCCGGCAAGCGGAACATTACCATCGGGTTGGAGGCGCTCAACCGTTTCGAGTGCTATCTGCTGAACACGATGGCCGATCTGTCCGAGCACGTCGACGCCATCGACCGGCCGCACATCAAGGCGATGTACGACACCTTCCACGCCAATATCGAGGAGGCCGACCCGATCGGCGCCTACATGAAGCACCGGCGGAATGTCGTGCACATCCACATTTCGGAGAACGATCGCGGCGTGCCGGGGCGCGGGAACATTCCGTGGAAAGAGACTTTCGCGGCCATCCGCAAGAGCGGCTATGACGACTGGCTGACGATCGAGGCGTTTGGCAGATCGCTGAAGGATCTGGCGGCGGCGACCAAGGTGTGGCGGGATTTTTCCGAGACGCCGGAGGCAGTTTATCGCGAGGGATACAGGCATATCAGGGATGGGTGGAAGCGGGCGGCTTAGCCGCTCACTTCCTCATCCACGGGCGGAGCGGGAGCGCAGCGGACGCGGCGCAGACCCGAGGACCCATGCCGCGACTGTCGCGCGCCGCAGCGGTGCAGGTAGGAGATGCGAATGGACGCCTCTTTTGCACCGCTGGATTCTAGCGCAGACGTCACCGAATGAATCCTCGGGTCTGCGCCGCGTCGCTTCGCTCCTTGCTCCGCCCGTGGATGAGGAAGCGACGGGCCTTTTCGCAAATCGCCGAGGTATGCGATCTGCCTTAACTCGGCACTTATCGCTCCACCAAATTTTTGGATGTCTTACCCCACCTCGATCACAGCCTTGATCAACCCCGATTTCTCATGCGCCCAGCGGGCGAGATCATCCGGCGTGCCGGCCAGCGTGGTGCGGTGGGTGACGAGTTTTGCCAGAGGCACGGCGCCGTTGCGGATCGAGGCGGCGACGTGGTCGAAATCGACTTTCAGCGCGTTGCGGCTGCCGATCAATGTCATTTCCCGCTTGTGGAATTCCGGGTCGGAAAAGACGATGTCGTCCTTGACGACACTGACCAGCACGAGCGTGCCACCATGCGCGACATGTGCGAAGGCCGACTGCACCGAGGCGGTGTTGCCGGTGGCGTCGAAGACGATGTCGAACCCTTCGCCGCCGGTTGCCTCGCGCACCAGTTCGGCTGCCGCTTTTTGTGAGCCGTCGAGCGTGGCGAAGCCGAGTTCGCCTTTTGCAAAATCCAGCCGCTCCGTGCTCATGTCGAGCAGGCTGACATCGAGCCCGGCGATGCGCGCAAACAGCGCTGCGCCAAGGCCGATCGGCCCGGCGCCGATGACCAGCGTGCGGGCGCCTGGTTCGGCGCGAGCGCGCCGCACGGCATGCGCGCCGATGGCGAGGAATTCCACCGCCGCCGCATCGGCCAGCGATAAGCCGTTTGCCGGATAAAGATTCCGTGCCGGCACCAGGATCTGCTCGGCCATGGCGCCGTCGCGATGCACGCCAAGCACTTCGATCCTGACGCAGCAATTCGGCTTGCCGTGTCGGCAGGCGATGCATTTTCCGCAAGCGAGATAGGGATTGATGATGACGGGCTCGCCCACGGCAAGGTCGACATCTTCGCCGGTCTCGACGACGGTGCCCGACACTTCGTGGCCCATGATGCGGGGATAGGCGAGGAACGGATGCTTGCCTTCGAAGATGTGGTAGTCGGTGCCGCAGATGCCGACATGGCTGACGGCGACCAGCGCCCAGCCGGCAGGCGGCGCTCCTGGCGCCGGCCGGTCTTCCAGGACAAGCTCGCCGGGCGAGCGGCAGACAACAGCTTTCATTCGGCAATTCCAGTGTTCAAAAAGGCGCCGGTCCGTTGTTGAGCGGACCGACACGGAAGGTCAGGGAGAATTACTTGCCGCGACGGCGCAGCCCGTCGAAATAGACGATGATTATGATCAGCGCGCCGGTGATGATGCGCTGCCAGAACGAGTTGACGTTGAGCAGATTGGCGCCGTTGTTGATGGTGGCCAGGATGAAGGCGCCGAGCAGCGGGCCATGCACCGAGCCGACGGCGCCGAACAGCGAAGTGCCGCCGATCACCGATGAGGCGATCGCCTGCAACTCCCAACCTTCCGCCTGGGTAGGGTTGCCGATGCCGATGCGCGCCGCCAGCAGCACGCCGACGAAGGCCGCGCATAGGCCCGACAGCGTGTAGGCCATGTAGATGGTGCGCTGGACATTGACGCCCGAGAGGCGCGAGGCCTCGGCATTGGATCCCACGGAGAAGAGATAGCGGCCCCAGCGGCTGTGGTGCAGGAAGATGTAGGCCGGGATGCCGACCAGGATCACCATCCAGAACAGATTGGGGATGCCGACAAAGGAACTGCGGGAGAACGCGGTGAAGCTGTCGCTGTTGATGTTGATCGAGTTGCCGTTGGTCATCAACAGGCCGATGCCGCGCAACGAGGTTAGCGTCGCCAGCGTGATGATGAAGGGCGGCAGGCCCATCTTGACGATGCCGAAGCCATGGAACAGGCCGATGGCAACGCCGACCAGCAGCGTCACCAGAATGGCGACCCAGATCGGGAAGCCGGCATTGATCATCATGGCGACAATGACGGTGGCGAAGCCGACCACGGCGCCGACCGAGAGGTCGATGCCGCCGGTGATGATGACGAAGGTCTGGCCGACCGCCATGATGGCGATCATCGAGCCCTGCCGCAAAAGATTGGCGATGTTGTTGGAGGAGGCGAAGCTCGGCGTCGCCACCGACAGCACGATCCAGAGCAGAACCAGCAACGCCAGAAGCGTCAGCCCGAACAGGACGTTGTAGTTCCGTTTCGGTTTTTCGATCGCGACGGTTTCGATGCTCATGGTTCCTCCCGTTTCTTTTTTTGTCAGCCGATCGCCTGCGTCAGCACGTCTTCGTGGCTAGCGGCGCGAAAACCGTGGCTGGCGACCAGTTTGCCGCGCCGGAACACGTGCAGCGTATCGGCGAGCTCATAAACCTCGGGCAGATACGACGAGATCAGGATGATGCCGGCGCCCTTGGACAAGAGTTCCCCGAACAAGCGGTAGATCTCGGCCTTGGTGCCGACATCGACGCCGACGGTCGGCTCGTCGAAGATGAACAGCTTGGCGCCGTGCGCCAGCCATTTGCCGATAACGATCTTCTGCTGGTTGCCGCCGGACAGGCTGGAGGCCAGTGCGCCGCGTGTTGGCGTTTTGATGCGGAGGCCGGCGATCTGGCGATCGGCTTCAGCCTTTTCCTTCGTGTTCGAAATCAGCAGGTTGTTGGAGATGCGCTTGTAGATCGGCAGGTTGAGGTTGAGGCCGACCGGCAGGTTCAGGCACAGGCCCTGGTCGCGGCGGCTTTCCGGCGCCAGCGCCATGCCGAGCTTGATCGCGTCGTGCTCGGAATTGATCAGCACCGGTTTGCCTTGCCAGCGGATCTGGCCGGCCGACTTCTTGTGGCGGCCATAAAGCGTGGTGACAAACTCGCTGCGGCCGGCGCCGATCAGGCCATAGAGCCCGACGATCTCGCCGGCACGCACTGTCATCGAGACGTCTTCGAAGCCCTTGCCCGACAGGTTTTTCGCTTCAACGATCACGGCACCGGGGGTGAAATGCTCCTTGTGGTAGACTTGCTCGATCGAGCGGTTGATCATCATCTTGACCAGCTCGGCGTCATTGGTCTCGGCAATGTTGCGGGTGCCGACCAGCGTGCCGTCGCGCAGCACCGAGACGCGATCGGCGAGTTCGAACACCTCTTCCATGCGATGGCTGATGTAGATGATGGTGACGCCTTCGCCCTTGAGCCTGCGGATCAGCGTGAACAGCTGGTCGGCTTCCTTGCGGGTGAGATAGGCGGTCGGCTCGTCGAAAATCAGGAACTTGGTGCCGCGCACGGTGGCGCGGGCGGCGGCGATCAGCTGCTGCTGGCCGATGGTGAGGTCACCCAGCATGACATGCGCCGGCAGATCGAAGCCGAGACCGTCGATGATCTTCTGCGCTTCCTTCACCATGGCGCGCTGCTGCAGGATGCCGAAGCGCGAATTCTCCTCGCCGAGGAACATGTTGGCGGCGACGGTGAGATGGCGGCAGAGCACGACCTCCTGATGCACGGCGTTGATGCCCAGCGCCATCGCCTCGTGTGGGGTTGCCAGCGCTGCCGGCTTGCCCTCCCAGATGACATCGCCGGAGGTGCGCGGCATGACGCCGGTCAGAAGCTTGATCAAGGTAGATTTGCCGGCGCCGTTCTCGCCGACGATGGCGTGGATCTCACCTGCCTTGAAGGCAAGGTGAACGGGCTTCAGCGCATGCGTGCCGGGATAGCGTTTTTCCAGCCCGTGCAGTTCGAGGATCGTCCTGCCGGGCGCTAGCGTTGGGGCCGGGTGCAGTTCCTGCGCCGTGGGCGTCATGACAATCCTCCCAGATTGGCCTTACGATTGGCACGTCGCGATGCAGTCAAGCCGCATCGTCGAGGTGATTCAAGCCTGTGGATATTCAAGCTTGTATCCGGTGTTTCCGGGGCGCGAGGCCCCGGAAAGGATTTTTGGTTGACGGGCTCAGAGCTTCGGGTTGAGCAGGGCGTCGATCTTGGGGTCTTTCATGTTGGCCTTGGTCACCAGGTTGGCGCCGGTGTCCACATTGGCCTCGACCTTCTCGCCCTTCGAGGCGGCGAGCGCGGTCTTGATGCCGTCATAGCCCATCCGGTACGGATCCTGGACGACGAGCGCGGAAATGACGCCGTCATTGAGGAACTTGATCAGCTTCTCGTCGCTGTCGAAGCCGACCAGCGCCAGCTTGCCGCCAAGGTTATTCTCGGCGACAGCCTGACCGACGCCCTGCGCCATGATCAGGTTGGACGCGAAGATGCCCTTGAGGTTCGGGTTGGCGGTGATCAGGTCGGTGGCGATGTTGAGACCGGTCGTCGCTTGGCCGTCGGCATATTTGTCCGCGACGAGCTTGAGCCCCGGATATTTCGCGGCCAGCTGCTCGGTGAAGCCCTGCTTGCGCTGCTCCAGCGAACCGGCGCCCGGGGCGTTGGTGATCAGGGCGACGTCGCCCTCGATCTTGCCGCCATTGGCTTCGCCGATGGCTGCTGCAAGACCGTCAGCGGCGACGCGTCCGCCCTGCACATTGTCGGTGGTCAGGAACGAGGTGAACGCCTTGGAGTCGGCGCCGGAGTCGATGCCGATGACCTTGACCTTGCTGGCCGCTTCATCGATCGGCTTGCCGAGCGCCTTGAATTCGGTCGGCGCGATGACGATCGCGGCCGGGTTGCCGGCGACGGCATTCTCGAGGATCGAGACCTGGCCGTTGACGTCGGTTTCAGCCTGGGCGCCGAGTTCGGGTACGTTGACGCCGAGATCCTTGCCGGCCTTGCGGGCGCCGGCCAGGACGATCTGCCAGTAGAAGGACGTGGTGTCCTTGACGATGATCGGAATGGTCACGTCCGCCGCCGAAGCCGGCGCCGTGTGCAGCGTGCCGGCAAGCATCGAGGCGGCAGCTAGTGCCATCAGTGAGCGGCGGTTGAGAATGCTGGTCACGAATTTCATTAGGAATCCTCCCTAGATCGCCCGGTGAAGGTTACGGAAGCTCCATTTGGATAGGCGCGGCCCAAACAGAACTTTATCAATAAAAAACAGTTGCCGCTTTTTGATAGTGCATCGGTCCGGCCGACGCAAGCGGTGTTTCATATCGGCCTGCGCATGGCTTGGCGGGGAAACCTCCCTGCCGATCCTCAGTGCCACGTCCAGACGCTCCCGATCCTCCTTGATCATCATGGAATATTAATTCCACCGTCGAGTCAATATGGAATATTCATTCCTTCTTGAGAACCGTGATTGTGGCGTTTCGTCAGCCGAGCTCCTGCACGATGGTGTAGGGAGCGTAGCGGGCGAATTCCGCTTGCGGCACCTGGACGTCGAACAGGTCGAGGTTGCGCGTCAGGTTGGCGGGCTTGGCCGTTCCGGTCAGCACGCTGGCCACGACAGGCTCCTGCAGCGGAAACTGCAATGCAGCCGCCGCCAGCGGATATCCGCCCTCATCAGCGATTTTCTCCATCGCGCCGACACGCTCGAGTATGTCCTGCGTCGCCGGCAGATAGTCGAAATGCGCGCCGTGCACCGGTCCGGTCGCCAGGATGCCGGAGTTGAAGACGCCGCCGATGATCAGCGAAGTCTGTCGCTCACGACACAGCGGCAGCAACTCGGCTTCAGCCGAGCGGTCGAGCAGCGAATAGCGGCTGGCCAGCAGGATGCAGTCGAGCGGTGCTTCGCGCAGCACGTCGAGGCAGATCTGCACCTCGTTGACGCCGAGCCCATAGGCGGAAATTACACCCGACGTTTTAAGCTCGTCCAGCGCCTTCAAGCCGCCGTCCATCAGCTGGCGAAAGTGCAGCTTCGTCTTCTCGACGCCATGTGTGTAGGTGCCGATGTCGTGCACAAACAGGATGTCTATCCGGTTCAGCCCGAGCCGGGCATAGGAGAACTCGACCGAGCGCATGATGCCGTCATACGAGTAGTCGTAGTCGAGCGCGAAAGGCAGCGGGTCGACATAGGAATGATCGGGAACCTGGTCTTCCGGCACCGGGCGGAACAGGCGGCCGACCTTGGTCGACAGCACATAGGAATCCCTCGGCTTGTAGCGCAGGAAATCGCCGGTCCGCCGCTCCGACAGGCCGAAGCCATAGAAGGGCGCGGTGTCGAAATAGCGCAGGCCGGCATCCCAGGCTGTCTGCAGCGTCTCCATCGCCGATTCGCGCGGACAGGCCCGGTAGAGCCCGCCGATCGCCGCTCCGCCGAAGCTTATCTCGGTGACCTCGAGCGCAGTCGTGCCGATGCGGCGTTTGTCCATCCAAAGCCTCCCCTTGTGGGCAGTCGTTGCAGCCCGCTTTTTTCGTCGGTGGTTAGAGCGTCGCGCCGAGGTGCCACGGCACGAACTCGTTGTCGCCGTAGCCGAACGCCTCGCTCTTGGTCTTGCGGCCCGATGCCGTCTCGACGATGAGTTCGAAGAGTTCCCGGCCCATGCCGGCGATGGTCTTCTCACCCGAAGCGATGACACCGCAATTGACGTCCATGTCCTCTTCCATCTGGTGGTACATGGTCGAGTTGGTGGCGACCTTGATCGACGGCGTCGGCCGGCAGCCGAAGCAGGAGCCGCGGCCGGTGGTGAAGACGATGATGTTGGCGCCGCCCGCCACCTGACCGGTCGCCGAGACCGGGTCGTAACCGGGCGTGTCCATGAACACCAGGCCACTGCCGGTGACCTTTTCGGCATAACCGAAGACGCCGTTGAGCGGAGTCTGGCCGCCTTTGGCCACGGCGCCCAGCGACTTTTCCAGGATGGTGGTCAGGCCACCGCGCTTGTTGCCGGGCGAGGGGTTGTTGTCGATCGAGGCGCCGTGCTTGGCGACATGGTCCTCCCACCATTTGACGAAACCGTCGAGCTTCTTGGCGATCTCCGGCGTTGCCGCGCGATAGGCGAGCAGATGTTCGGCGCCATAGATCTCCGTCGTCTCCGACAGGATGCCGATGCCGCCGACGCCGGCCAGGATGTCGACCGCCGCTCCCAGCGCGGGATTGGCGGTGATGCCCGACATGCCGTCGGAACCGCCGCATTGCAGGCCGACGACGATCTCCGAGACCGGGATCGGCTCGCGCTGATACTGGCCGACTTCCTCGGCGATTTCGGCGAGCACGCCCATCGCCTTTGCGACCGATTTGCGCGAACCGCCGGCGTCCTGGATGTTGAAATGGCGTTTTCCCGCCGCCGCACCCTTCTGGCCGTAAAGGGTGAGCTGGTTGACCTCGCAGCCGAGGCCGACCATCAACGCGCCGCCGAAATTCGGATGGCGGGTGTAACCGGCGAGCGTGCGGTGCAGCACCATCATGCCGTCGCCGGTGCTGCTCATGCCGCAGCCCTGGCCATGGACGATCGGGACGAAGCCGTCGATCCCCGGATATTTCGGCAACAGCACGCGGTTGGCCTCGTCGGCAATGGCGTGGCAGACGGTGGCCGAGCAATTGACGCTGGCGATGATGCCGATGAAGTTGCGGGTGCCGGCACGGCCATCGGCGCGACGATAGCCCATGAATGTCCGGGCGCGGTCAGCTTCGGTGGCGTGCTCGGCCTCGCTCGGCGGCACCACCGGCAGGCGGCCGGATTCAAAAACCAGATTGTGCGAATGGACGTGGTCGCCGGGCGCGATGTCCTGGGTGGCGCGGCCGATGGCCTGGGCATACTTGACCACCGCCTCGCCGGCGGCGATAGGCTTGATCGCCACCTTGTGGCCGGGCTCGATCAAGGCCGTGGCGAGGGCGCCGCCGGGCAGAGGGGTGCCGATCTCGATGCGGCCATTGGCGACCGCGACATTGTCGGCGGGGGACAGAAGAATGCTGTTCGAGGCGTTCACGGGCAGTTTCCTGGGTCTGTTCCTGGGGATGCGCGGATTGACACGCGTCTGTTTACATATAATGTCTTTTATCGTGAAAAAACATTTGTGCGTCAATTGTTTTTTCAGGAGGAGACCATGCGTCCGACGGATGCTTGGCTTGTGGGGAGCGGCGTCTGACACGCAGAGCGTTTTGCTTTGCCGGGTCAGCGCCAGGACATATGTGATATCGCGCTTCAAGCCAGCCACAGCAAGCGCCGGCGCGCAACGGGGCAGGGATGTCGAAGAGCAACAACGTCTACAAGGACGCTTACAACAGGGGTCTGCGGCTGCTCGATGAGACGCAGAGCCTGCCGTCGGAGCCGGAACTGGGCACTTTGCTCGGCGTCAGCCGGACCACCGTGCGCACCATTCTGGCGCGCATGGAAGAGACCGGGCTGATCGCGTGGAACAAACGCAGCAAGACAGTGCTCAGGACGCCGAAGCCGGATGATTTCTTCCCCGAGGAGGAGACAGACACACTGGCCCAGATCATCGAGCGGTCGTTTATGCGCAGGTTGCTGGCCGGCGGTGCAGAGGCCGGCATGCAGATCAACGAGCTCGAACTGGCGCGCGAGATCGGCGTCGGCACCACCAGCGTGCGCGAGTTCCTGATCCGCTTCTCCCGCTTCGGCCTGATCGAGAAGCGGCGCAACAGCCACTGGGTGCTGAAAGGATTTACCCGTGCCTTTGCGCTCGAACTCACTGAAATCCGCGAAATGTTCGAGATACGCTCGGCGGCGGCCTTTGCCGCCTTGCCTGGGGATAGTCCGGTCTGGGCGGATCTCGACCGGCTGGAAGACGAGCACCGGCTTCTGGCCAGCGAAATCGCCATCCGCTTCAACGAATTCTCTGAGCTAGACGAGCGCTTCCACCGGCTGATCCACCGGGCGTCGCACAACCGCTTCATCGTCGATTTCTACGACGTCATCGCCATGATCTTTCACTACCACTACCAGTGGAACAAGGCGCAGGAGCGCGAACGCAACGAAGTCGCGGTTGGCGAGCATCTCGCCTACATCGCGGCGCTGAAATCGCGCGATCTCGGCAAGGTCGACGCCGCCTGCCGCAAGCATCTGAAGTCGGCACGCCACACGCTGTTGACGTCGATCCCGGAAATCGGCGGCCGCCCGGCTTCCTGAGCGCGACGTCCGAAGGGACGTTATGCGCACAAGATCTCTGCCTCATGCGTTATCCCAAACCGCTGCGCACTTTTGTGCGACATGGATCGAACGCGCCGCGTTGCCGCAGCGATGATTTGGCGATTTTCCGCCGACATGCCGCGTGCTAGATATCCACGCGTTGCTGCGTGAAGAGGCAGGTCTTTGGACTTCCGGCGTAAGAGATGGAGCATGACGGCCGCCTTTGTCGCGGCCTGTGTGCTGCTGCTCCAGTCGACGCTCGGCGTGTTTGCCTTCGGCATTGCGCCGGATGCCTCGCAACTCGACGCTTTCGGCAACGTCATCTGCAGCCATGATGGGGCGGTCCAGCTTCCCGGCGGCGATCCGCACCAGCCGCACATGCCGGCATGCTGCATGCTCGGCTGCAGCATGGCCTCCGTCGCCTATGCGCCGCCGGCAGGCGTCGGCCTGGCGCCGGTCAGCCAGTCCTTGGAAACAGTCGCTTTTGCCCCGCCGGCAGTCAGGTATCCCGACGTCACGCGCGAGCGCTCTCCGGCCAATCCGCGCGCGCCGCCGCTTGCGGGCTGAAAACCGCCGCTCGCTTTGCGTAACCTGCGCAGGCGATAATCATCCAATGACAAACACGTTCGCAGCCCGACAACGGCGCGACCTTATATTCATGGAGCCTACCCATGTTCCGTTTTCTTCGTGCCGGCGCGTTGCACCGCAGCACCCGTTTATTCAGCACTATCGAGCAGCGTCTCGGCAGCGCCCTGTTCGCCTTTGCACTGTTGTTCGTCGGCTCCCATTCCGTCCTTGCGCATGAATTCAAGGCCGGTGACATCGAGATCGAGCATCCCTGGTCGCGCGCCACGCCGGCCGGCGCCAAGGTTGCCGGCGGCTATTTCACCATCGTCAACAAGGGCAGCGCGCCAGACCGGCTGCTATCGATTTCCTCCGACATTTCGGGCAAGGCCGAACTGCATGAAATGGGGGTGAAGGATGGCGTCATGACCATGCGCCCGGTCAGTGGTGGCCTGGATATCCCGGCGGGCGGCAAGGTCACGCTGGGTCCCGGCGCCTATCACGTGATGTTCATGGATCTGAAGCAGCCCCCTAAAGAAGGCCAGATGTTTGCCGCTACGCTGACTTTCGAGAGGGCCGGAACCGTGACCGTCGAGTTTGCCGTGCAAGCCATAGGCAGCGCGCCACCCCTGGAAGACAACGACTGACCAATTATTGCCAATCAATTTTTTCGAGAGGGAGCCATCATGAACAAGCATCATTTGCCGGCCGCTGCATTCCTCGTCCTGGGGACAAGTGCCGCCTTCGCCCATATCACGCTCGAAACACAGGAGGTTGCGGTCGGTTCGACCTACAAGGCCGTGCTGCGGGTGCCGCATGGCTGCGAAGGCAAGGCGACGATTGCCGTGCGCGTGCAGATCCCGGAAGGGGTGATCGGGGTGAAGCCGATGCCCAAGCCCGGCTGGACGCTGCAGGTCAAGAAAGGCAAGTACGAGAAATCCTACCAGCTCTATGGCGAGGCGGTGACCTCGGGCGTCAAGGAAGTCGACTGGAGCGGCGGCAGCCTGCCGGATGAATTTTATGACGAGTTCGTCTTCCGCGGCACGTTGGCCGCCGATCTGCCGGCCGGGCAAAAACTCTATTTTCCGGTGGTGCAGGAATGCGATGGCGCCACCACGCGTTGGATAGAGATTCCGGCGGCTGGTCAGGATGAGGATGCGCTGGAAGATCCGGCGCCCGGCCTCAACCTGCTGCCGAAGAAATGATGCATTGGCGGCGCGCTGCTTCGAAGCGGCGCGCCACTGTTTTGGTGGATGGCATGACCGTGGCCTGTTTCCAGCGGATAGAACGGACAGCCGGCAGGTGCTTCAGCTTGCTAGCCGCGATCCTGCTGCTTGCCGTCCTTGCCACGCCAAACCAGGCCTTTGCCCATGCGGCGCTGATCAAGGCCGAGCCTGCCGACGGCGCGGTTCTGGAGCGAGCGCCGACGCAATTTTCGCTGACCTTCAGCGAGCCTGTGTCGCCGCTGGTGCTGACCTTGGTGCGGTCCGACGGTACGCCTGTCGCTTTGACCTCGTTTCGGTTGAGCGACCAAACGGTTGAGATCGACAATCCACAAAACCTCGGGCCGGGCACCCATGTCTTGAGCTGGCGGGTGATTTCCGCCGATGGCCATCCGGTCGGCGGCTCGGTGCTGTTTTCCGTTGGCGCGCCAAGTGCGGCGCCGGCGGTGGGGGAAGCTGTCGATATAGATTTGCGGTCAGCGATCTGGACCGGCAAGGTTCTTCTCTACATCGGGCTTTTCCTCGGCATTGGCGGCGCCTTCGCGCTGACATGGCTGGCGCAAGGCCAGCGCTCAGGCCAGCGCTTCGTCATTGCCGCCATCCTCTGCGGGCTGGTCGCAGCACCCCTGTCGCTCGGGTTCCAGGGGCTGGACGCGCTGGGCGCGCCACTCGCCCGGCTGGCGCAACCGGTGGTCTGGCGGACGGCGCTTGGCACCAGCTTCGGCTGGACGGTGCTGATTTCGCTGGCGGCGCTCGGGCTTGGCCTGCTGTCGTTGGTCGGATCGCGTGCCGGCGCCAGGCCGTTGGCGCTCGCCGGGCTGGCCGGTGTGGGTGCAGCCCTTGCCGCCAGCGGCCATGCCAGTGCAGCCGAACCGCAATGGCTGACGCGGCCTATGGTGTTCCTGCATGGCGCCGGCATCGCTTTCTGGGCTGGAGCATTGCTGCCGCTCGGCTTGGCGTTGAGCAGCCAATCGGTGGAAGCCGGGGCGTTCCTGCGGCGGTTTTCGCGCGCGATCATGCCCGTGGTGGTAGTGCTTGCCGCCGCCGGTGTGGTGCTCGCCATCATCCAGGTGCAGACACCGGCGGCACTGGTCAACACCGCCTATGGCCGGCTGCTGCTGATCAAGCTGGCGCTGCTGGTGTTTCTGTTCACGCTGGCGGCGGTCAATCGATGGCGGCTCACCGCCTTAGCCGAGGCCGGAGCGACGGAAGTGCGGCGACGGCTTAGCCGCTCGATCTCAGTCGAAATGCTGATCGTGCTCCTGATCTTCGGCGTTGCCGCCGGCTGGCGCTTCACGCCGCCGCCACGGGCCCTGGCAATCGCCGCGGCACAACCGACGTCGACCCATATCCACACTATGAAGGCGATGGCCGACATCGACATCACGCCCGGCCATACCGGGGAGGTCACCGCCTCCATCGTCATCATGGATGGCGATTTCGGCCCGCTCGACGCCAAGGAAGTGTCGCTGGTGCTGTCCAAGCCCGATTCGGGGATCGAGCCGATCAAGCGTCCGGCGACCAAGCCAGGCGACGGCACTTGGCGGGTCGATAATCTCGTCATTCCGATTCCAGGCCGCTGGACGGCGCGGCTCGATATTCTGGTCTCGGATTTCGAAGTGATAAAGATCGAAGCGCCGATCGATATCCGCGCCGAGTGATATTCAGCCCGCCTGCGAAGGGCGCTCAGCCGAGTTCCTGGGCTAACCCGATGAGATGCCCTTCCGGCCCGCGGATGTAGCAGAGCCGATACACCTCCTGGTAACGGACGACTTCACCGACCAGCTGCGCGCCACGCTTGCGGAGCCTTTCCAGCGTGTCGTCGATGTCGTCCACGGTAAACATGACGCGCAGGTAGCCCAGGGCGTTGACCGGGGCGTTGCGGTGATCGGCGACGACAGTCGGCGTGAGGAAGCGGGAGAGCTCGAGCCGGCTATAGCCATCCGGTGAGCGCATCATGGCAATCTCGACGTGCTGATCGCCGAGCCCGGTGACACGTCCGGCCCACTCGCCTTCGATCGTCGCCCGCCCTTCCAGTTCGAGGCCGAGCTCGCAAAAGAAAGCAATCGTCTCGTCGAGGTCATCGACGACGATTCCGACATTGTCCATCCGTTTGACTGCCATATGTCCAACCTATCGCCATATGTTCGATCGGCAAGGCGTCGCCTGGTCACCAACTGACCCTTCCTGACTCGGTTTGACACAACGCCGACGCAACACAATTCGGCGAGGCGGTTGACGTGGCGCGAAAGGCCCGTCAATCATCTCGCCGAAAAATGGGCATCCCGAAAAACGCGGCCTCAACAAAATCCGAAAGCAGGGAAGAAACGATGGAAAAAGCCGAAATCGGCCTGATCGGCCTTGGCACAATGGGCTCCAACCTCGCGCTCAACATTGCCGAGCACGGGCACCGCATCGCCGTCTTCAACCGCACCAAGGCGCGCACCGATGCCTTCCTCGAAGGCGCCGGTTCGCTCAGGGACATGGTGGTGCCCTGCTACAGCCTGGAGGAACTGGCAGCTGCGATCAAGCCGCCGCGCCCGGTCATCATCATGGTGCTGGCCGGCAAGCCGGTCGACGAACAGATCGAAGCGCTGCGCGGCGTGTTGTCTGACAATGATATCGTCATTGATGCCGGCAACGCCAATTTCCGCGATACGATGCGGCGCTTTTCGGAACTGTCGGGCTCAGGTCTCACCTTCATCGGCATGGGCGTATCCGGCGGCGAGGAAGGCGCGCGCCATGGACCGTCGATCATGGTCGGCGGCACCGAAGACTCCTGGAAGCGCGTCGAACGCGTGCTGACCGCGATCTCGGCCAAGTTCAAGGATGAACCGTGCGCTGCCTGGCTCGGCACAGACGGCGCCGGGCATTTCGTGAAAACCATCCACAACGGCATCGAATATGCCGACATGCAGATGATCGCCGAGATCTACGGTATCCTGCGTGACGGTCTCGGCATGGGGCCGAAGGAGATCGGCAAGGTCTTCGAGGACTGGAACAAGGGCCGGCTCGATTCGTATCTGATCGAGATCACCGCCAAGGTGCTGGCCGCTGACGATGCAAAGACCGGCAAGCCGGTGGTCGACATCATCCTCGACCGTGCCGGCCAGAAGGGCACCGGCAAATGGTCTGTCATCGAGGCGCAGCAGCTCGGCATTCCGGCGACGGCCATCGAGGCGGCGGTGGCGGCCCGCGTGCTGTCCTCGATCAAGGATGAGCGGCAGGCGGCCGAAAAAGCCTATGGCAATATCGGCGTCACCAAGATCTCCGGCGACAAGGCGGCACTTCTGAAAGATCTGGAGCTGGCGCTGCTCGCCGGCAAGATCGCCGCCTATGCACAAGGTTTCGCGGTGATGAGCGCCGCCTCGAAGGAGTTCAACTGGAACTTGCCGATGCCGACCATCGCCAAGATTTGGCGTGCCGGCTGTATCATCCGCTCGCAGATGCTCGACACCATGGCGGAAGCCTTCGGCTCGGGCGGCGCGTCCACCAACCTTTTGATGGCGCCGGCTTTCACCACCATGATGCAGGAGGCGCATCCGTCGCTTAGGCGCACCGTTGCCAAGGCATCGGAAGCAGGCTCGCCGGTGCCTGCACTGGCGTCGGCACTTGCCTATTTCGACAGCTACCGCCAGGGCCGCGGCACCTCGAACCTGATCCAGGCGCAGCGCGACTTCTTCGGCGCGCATGGCTTCGAGCGCATCGGCGAGCAGGGCGCTTTCCATGGGCCATGGGGAAGTGGAGCGGCCGGATAGGGTCAGGTGAGGCGGACCTCTCAGGTCGTGCCAGTCAGCCCTGATACGCGACGACGTCGCCTGGCTTGACCACAGTCTGCAAAGAGCCAGGTGCCGCGCCGCCTATCCAGCCCAGCACGGCGCGGGCAAGCTCGGTGCCGGCGAGGCGGAAATCTTCGTTGACGATCAGCAACTCCCGGCGGAACAGATGCAGCAGTTCCGACGATTGCTTGGACACGACATCGACGTCGCGGCCGAGTTTCAGGCCGGCATCCTCGATGCCGGCGACGATGGCCAGCGTTGCTGCGGCGGCGCTGCTGACGAAACCGTCCGGCCTGACGTCGCGGCGCATCAACTGCGCGGTCCGCGTCCTGATCTGATCGATCGACTGGTCGATCGAAACAGCGTTGAACGGCACTTCGCTGGCGTCGACCTCGCTCAGTGCGTCGGCAAAGCCATTGACCGTGTGGTCGTAATAGGTGAGCCCGACCGGCGGCGCTACCAGCGCCAGCCGGCGCCGGCCGACGCTGGCCAGATGGCGCACCGCTTCGGCGGCGAAGGCGTAATTGTCGAAGTCGTGATAGGGGTGGACAAGCCCCATATCGGTGCGGCCATGTGTGGCAAAGGGTATGCCACGCTCCAGCATGTAGCGGGCGCGCGGATCGTTGGGCTGCGTGCGTGAGATGATGACGCCATCGGCCGAGCCGGACTCGACCAGATACTTTACCGGGTCCAGCGGATCCTGCGAGCGCGAGTAGGGCGTGACGATCAGGTGATAGGGTGTGTCGGCAATGACCTCCGAGACGCCGTAGATGATGTCCGAGACAAAGCTCATGATCTCGCGCTCGGTATTGAGCACGAGGCTGATAACATTGGTCTTGCCGGTCCGCAGGCGCACGCCGGCGCGGTTCGGCCGGTAGCCGATCTGCCTCGCGACGAGTTGAACCCGCCGCCTGGTCTCGGCGCCGATCTCGGGTGCATCCTTGAGCGCGCGCGAGACGGTGGTGACGCCGAGCCCGGTCATGAAGGCAAGCGTCTTCAGCGTCGGCCGCTCATGCGCCGACGCCTCGTCGTCCTTGTCCGTCTGGTCCCTGTCCATTCGTCCCGCCCCGTCAGGCGCATAGCAGCCGCCGGACCAGCCGACAATCGCTTCGATGACGATGTGGCACGGTTCTTCGCAGTCAGGCCTCAATATACTGAAACGTTACAGATTTCCAACATCGCAGCGCGTGGGCCTCTCAAGCCATGGTTTTGGCAGGGTTTTGGCGGCCAGAAACGTAGCGCGACAATCAGGTTCGAGACGGTTTTCTTGCGCTGCAGCATGATTTTGCAGCGCAGCACCCGGTTTTGCGCGCAGTTTGCCGGTTCGCACGCAACGAATTTGTTCGCGCCTCGAAAAAACATTCGAGCGCGTTTATCTCAGGGGTTGCACGCACCGCATAATTGCCGTATCGAAAATCTGTAACGTTTCAGATTCTGGGAGGAACCGAAATGCGCTATAGACTTTTGACCGCTGCCCTTGCCGCGACGGCCGCGCTTCAGCTTGCCGGCCCGGCGGCCGCCACCGACCTGGAAGTGACCCATTGGTGGACATCGGGCGGCGAGGCGGCGGCGGTTGCGGAATTCGCGAAGGCTTTTGACGCGACCGGCAATCACTGGGTCGACGGCGCCATTGCCGGATCCGGCGGCACGGCACGGCCGATCATGATCAGCCGCATCACCGGCGGCGATCCGATGGGCGCCACCCAGTTCAATCACGGCCGGCAGGCCGAAGAACTGGTGCAGGCCGGCCTGATGCGCGACCTCACCGATGTCGCCACCAAGGGCAAGTGGACGGAAATCGTGCGGCCGAAGAGCCTGCTCGACAGCTGCACCATCGACGGCAAGATCTATTGCGTGCCGGTCAATATCCACTCCTGGCAGTGGTTGTGGCTGTCGAACGAAGCCTTCGAGAAGGCCGGCGTGCCGCTGCCGAAGGACTGGAATGAATTCGTGGCGGCAGCGCCCGCCCTGGAAAAGGCGGGCATCATCCCGCTCGCTGTCGGCGGACAGGCCTGGCAATCTTCCGGCGCCTTCGACGTGCTGCTGGCGGCGGTCGGCGGCACCGACGCGTTCCTTAAGGTCTACAAGGACAAGGATGCCAAGTTCGCCGCCGGGCCCGAGATCGCCAAGGTCTTCAAGGCCGCCGACGATGCCCGCAAGATGGCGAAGAACACCAATGTGCAGGACTGGAACCAGGCAACCAATCTCGTCATCACCGGCAAGGCCGGTGGCCAGATCATGGGTGACTGGGCGCAAGGCGAGTTCCAGGTTGCCGGCAAGGTCGCCGGCAAGGACTATGCCTGCCTGCCGGGCCTCGGTCTGAACGAAGTGATCGCCACCGGCGGCGACGCCTTCTATTTCCCGCTGCTCAAGGATGCCGACAAGTCCAAGGCGCAGGAGGTGTTGGCAGAGACGCTGCTCGACCCTAAGACTCAGGTCGCCTTCAATCTCAAGAAGGGCTCGCTGCCGGTGCGCGGTGACGTCGATCTCAATGCGGCGAACGACTGCATGAAGAAGGGTCTGGCGATCCTCGCCAAGGGCGCCGTCATCCCGTGGACTGACCAACTGCTTTCGCAGGACACCCAGAAGCAGAAGGAAGATCTCTTCGCCGAATTCTTCGCCAAGCCGGACCTGACCATCGAAGACGCGCAGAAACGCTTCGCCGACCTCATCGCTTCGGCAGACTGACGTTGGAGGCAATACACCTCGCTCCCGGTCTTGCGAAAGCAGGGCCGGGATAGCACCGCCCTTACCCAGCCGGCTGACGAGATGAGCAAGAGCGAACGCCCCAACCCGCTGTTCCGCAACCTCAATGCGAAGGTCGCCTCGATCCCGATGATCCTCACCGCGTCGGTGGTTTTCGTCGGCGGCACCGTCTGGACGGTGTTCTATTCCTTCACCAATTCGAAGCTGCTGCCACGGCTGAATTTCGCCGGGCTCGATCAGTATTACCGGCTGTGGGTGACGCCGCGCTGGCTGATCTCGATCGAGAACCTTTTGATCTACGGCGCGATCTCGCTGGTGTTCTCACTGGTCATCGGCTTCCTGCTTGCAGCGCTTCTCGACCAGAAGATCCGTTTCGAGGACACGTTCCGCACCATCTTCCTCTATCCGTTCGCGCTTTCCTTCATCGTCACCGGCCTGGTCTGGCAGTGGCTGCTCAATCCGGATTTCGGCATCCAGCATGTGGTGCGGGACCTCGGCTGGACGAGCTTCAACTTCGACCCGCTATACAATTCCAGCATCGTCATCTACGGCATTTCGATTGCGGCGCTGTGGCAAGGCACCGGGCTCATCATGTGCTTGATGCTGGCCGGCCTGCGCGGCATCGACGAGGACATCTGGAAGGCGGCGCGGGTAGACGGGATCCCGATGTGGAAGACCTATCTGTTCATCGTCATCCCGATGATGCGGCCGGTTTTCATCACCACGCTGGTCATCATCGCGTCGGGCATCGTCAAGGTCTACGACCTCGTTGTCGCCCAGACCAGCGGCGGCCCCGGAATCGCCTCCGAAGTGCCGGCCAAATATGTCTATGACTACATGTTCTTCGCACAGAATCTTGGCCAGGGCTTTGCCGCCTCGACCATGATGCTGCTCTCGGTGGTGATCGTCGTCGTGCCGTGGGCCTACCTTGAATTTGGAGGCAGGAAGCGTGGCTGACCCGGCCGTCCCTTTGCCCGCCAGCGCGGGTGCCGCCGAGCGCGAAGCCTCCGGGCCGCGCGGGCCGAAGCCGCGGCATGTCTTCTCGCGCCGCAATATCTTCCTCTATGGCACGCTGATCGTGGTGGCGGTCTGCTATCTGCTGCCGCTCTACGTGATGGTCGTAACCTCGCTCAAGGGCATGCCCGAGATACGGATGGGCAATATCTTCTCGCCGCCGCTCGAAATCACGTTCGAACCGTGGGTGAAGGCGTGGGCGACCGCCTGCACCGGCCTCAATTGCGACGGGCTTTCGCGCGGCTTCTGGAATTCGGTGCGCATCACCGTGCCGTCGGTGCTGCTGTCGATCGCGATCGCCTCGGTGAACGGCTATGCGCTCGCCAACTGGCGCTTCAAGGGCGCCGACACATTCTTCGTCATCCTGATCGTCGGCGCCTTCATCCCCTATCAGGTGATGATCTATCCGATCGTCATCATCCTGCGCGAGATCGGCCTCTACGGCAGCCTCAGCGGCCTGGTGATCGTCCATTCCATCTTCGGCATGCCGATCCTCACGCTTTTGTTCCGCAACTATTTTGCCTCGATGCCGGAAGAGCTGTTCAGGGCGGCACGGGTCGACGGCGCCGGCTTCTGGGGCATCTTCCTGCGGATCATGGCGCCGATGTCGCTGCCGATCTTCGTCGTCGCCATCATCCTGCAGGTGACCGGCATCTGGAACGACTTCCTGTTCGGCGTCGTCTACACCCGTCCCGACACCTATCCGATGACGGTGCAGCTCAACAACATCGTCAATTCGGTGCAAGGCGTGAAGGAGTACAACGTCAACATGGCCGCCACCATCCTGACCGGCCTTGTGCCACTCATCGTCTACTTCATTTCCGGCAAGCTTTTCGTGCGCGGCATCGCCGCCGGTGCGGTGAAAGGGTGATGGCGATGACGGCAGCCAACGGCACCAGCGTTTCGATCCAGGACCTGTCCCTGAACTTCGGCTCTGTATCGGTGCTGCAGACCCTCAATCTCGAGGTCGCAGAGGGCGAGTTCATCGTGCTGCTCGGTCCCTCGGGCTGCGGCAAGTCGACCTTGCTCAACTGCATCGCCGGGCTGCTCGATATTTCCGAAGGCCGCATCTTCATCAAGGGCAAGAACGTCACCTGGGAAGAGCCCAAGGATCGCGGCATCGGCATGGTGTTCCAGTCCTATGCGCTTTATCCGCAAATGACGGTGGAGAAGAACCTGTCGTTCGGCCTGCGCGTTGCCGGCGTGCCCAGGGACGAGATCGCCAAGCGCATCGCCCGCGCCGCCGAGATCCTGCAGATCGAGCCGCTTTTGCAGCGCAAGCCCGCGGCCTTGTCCGGCGGCCAACGCCAGCGCGTGGCGATCGGGCGGGCGCTGGTGCGCGACGTCGACGTCTTCCTGTTCGACGAGCCACTATCCAATCTCGACGCCAAGCTGCGCTCGGAACTGCGCGTCGAAATCAAGCTTCTGCATCGCAAGCTGCAGAACACCATGATCTACGTCACCCACGACCAGATCGAGGCGATGACGCTGGCCGACCGTATCGCGGTCATGCGCGGCGGCGTCATCCAGCAGCTTGACGCGCCGCAGACGATCTATAACCGGCCGGTCAACCGGTTTGTCGCCGGCTTCCTCGGCTCGCCGGCGATGAATTTCCTCGAAGGGGAGCTGGAGGCCAATGCTGCTCCAGTGTTCAGGACCGACGGTGTTTCGGTGCCGCTCGATCGCTATACCTTTGACGGCACGGAGCGCCCGGCCGGCGCTTGCGTGCTGGGCATCCGGCCTGAACATATCGCTTTCGGTGACGCGGCGAAGTCGATGCCGTTTTCCGCCGGCGGTTCGGTCGAGATCGTGGAGCCGATGGGTTCCGACACGCTGGTGTGGACGAAGCTTGCCGGCCGCAACCTCTCCTTCCGCGTCGAGGCGGAACGGACGCTGCGCAGCGGCGATCCGATCCAGTTCGGTTTCGATCCGGCGCGCGCCTCGCTGTTCGACGCTGCGACCGGCAATCGCCTGTGACCCTCTAGAATCATCCGCAAACCATCCTCCCAAGAACGATCCCCCTAAAACGATCTCGCGAAAACGATCCCCCGAAAACATCCCCAAGCCTTAACCACCCAAGAAACGGACAGAGACGATGAACTGGTCATTCCAACTCTACAGCGCCCGCAATTTCCAGCCGTGGGACGGCATCCTGAAAATGCTTGGTAAGCTCGGCTACAAGGAAGTCGAAGGTTTCGGCGGCGTCTATGACGACCCCAAGGCGTTCCGCGCCGAACTCGACAAGAACGGGCTTTCGATGCCGACCGGACATTTCTCGATCGATGCGCTGGAGAATGATTTCGACGGCGTACGCAAAACAGCCGACGCACTCGGCATCACGCTCGTCATCTGTCCCTATCTGCTGGCCGAGCAGCGACCGGCCGACGCTGCCGGCTGGCGCGGCTTTGGCGAGCGTCTGGCCAAGGTCGGCGAGACCGCAAAAAAAGCCGGCTACGGCTTTGCCTGGCACAACCATGATTTCGAGTTCAAGACACTCGCCGACGGCTCGGTGCCGCAGGATCACATCCTGTCGGCTGCGCCCGACATCGGCTGGGAGATGGACGTCGCCTGGGTAATCCGCGGCGGCGTTGATCCGCTGCCGTGGATCGAAAAGCACGGCAAGCGCATCAGCGCCGTCCATATCAAGGACATGGCCAAGTCAGGCGAAGGCCTTGACGAGGACGGCTGGGCGGATGTCGGCCACGGCACCATCGACTGGGCCGGCCTGATCAAGACACTTCGGGCGAAGAGCGCGGCCAAATATTACGTCATGGAACAGGACAACCCCAACGACATCGAGCGCTTCGCCAGCCGCTCGCTCGCATCCGTCAAGGCTTACTAGGAACAATCATCATGGCAAAGAAACTGGGTATCGGCGTCATCGGCTGCGGCAACATCTCGAAAGCGTATTTCTCGCTGGCGCCTCTGTTTCGCGGCATCGAGATGCGCGCCTGCGCCGACATCAACATGGACGCGGCCAAGGCACGGGCGAAGGAGTTCAAGCTGCGCGCCGAGACCGTCGAAGAACTGCTCAAGGATGACGAGATCGACATCGTCGTCAACCTCACCATCCCGGCGGTGCACTACGGGGTGTCGAAGCAGATCCTCGATGCCGGCAAGCACGTCTATTCGGAAAAGCCGTTCGTGCTGTCGGTCAAGGAAGGCCTCGACCTCAAGAGCCGGGCCGAGAAGAAAGGGCTGCGCATCGGTTCGGCTCCGGACACTTTCCTCGGCGGCGCGCACCAGCTGGTGCGCAACCTCATCGACACCGGCGCGCTCGGCAAGATCACCAGCGGCACCTGTCATGTGATGGGCCACGGCATGGAGCACTGGCACCCCAATCCCGATTTCTTCTTCCAGCCGGGCGCCGGGCCGGTGCTCGACATCGGGCCCTACTATATCACCAACCTGATCCAGCTGATCGGGCCGGTGAAGCAGGTGGCGGCCTTCGCGACGACGCCTGCCAAGGAACGCACGATCTCGTCGAAACCGCGCGCGGGCGAAAAAATCCCGGTGAACACGCCGACGACGATCCACGGCCTGCTGGAGTTCGAGAACGGCGCCGTGATCACGCTCAACACCAGCTGGGACGTCTGGGCGCATGGTCACGCGCCGATGGAACTCTATGGCGAGACGGGCACGGTGTTCGTGCCGGATCCGAATTTCTTCGGTGGCGACGTGCGCATAACCAAGGCGGCAAAACCGGTGAAGAAACTGCCGAAATGGCAGCATCCGTTCGGCGTGCCCAACGAAATGCACGGCCAGGGCATGATGGCCAACTACCGCACCGCAGGCCTTGCCGACATGGCGCTGGCGATCGCCGAGGGCCGGCCGCATCGTTGCTCGATGGAGCTCGCGCTGCATGCCGTCGATGTCATGACCGGCCTGTTGCGGTCGGGCGAGACCGGCAAGTTCGTCGCCATGCAGACCAGCTGCGAGCGGCCGGCTGCACTCGGCGTCAAGGACGCAAAAGGACTGTTGGCGAAGCAGAAATGAGGTAGAAGGGTGTCGGCGCGCTCGCGCCGACACCCATACAATCCAGGATCTGTACCCATGCGCTGGCAGCCGGCTGAACACCGCTATGAGAAAATGCTCTACAACAGATGTGGGCGATCCGGCCTGAAACTGCCGGCGATCTCGCTCGGCCTGTGGCACAATTTCGGCAACGACACGCCGCACAACACCAAGCAGGCGATCGCGCGCAAGGCCTTCGATCTCGGCATCACCCATTTCGATCTCGCCAACAATTACGGCCCGCCGCCCGGCTCGGCCGAGATCGCCTTCGGCGAGATATTGCGCACCGACTTCGCCGGCTATCGCGACGAGCTGATCATCTCGACCAAGGCCGGCTATGAGATGTGGGCAGGGCCTTATGGCGAATGGGGCAGCCGCAAATATGTGCTGGCGAGCCTCGACCAGAGCCTGAAGCGGATGGGGCTCGACTATGTCGACATCTTCTATTCGCACCGCTTCGATCCGGATACGCCGCTTGAGGAAACGATGGGCGCTCTCGACCATGCGGTGCGTTCCGGCAAGGCGCTCTATGCCGGCATCTCGTCCTACAATTCGCAGCGCACGCGCGAGGCCGCCGACATATTGAAGCAGCTCGGTACGCCCTGCATCATCCATCAGCCGAGCTATTCGATGCTCAACCGCTGGGTCGAAGAGGACGGACTGCTCGATACGCTGGAAGGGCTCGGTGTCGGATCGATCGTGTTCTCGCCGCTGGCGCAAGGCATGCTGACCGACAAATATCTCGGCGGCATCCCCGAGGGTAGCCGCGCCAGCCAAGGCAAGTCGCTGCGGCCCGCCTTCATCAACGAAAAGACCATCGCTAACATCCAGGCGCTGAACGCGATCGCCGGCAAGCGTGGCCAGACGCTGGCGCAGATGGCGCTGGCCTGGGTGCTGCGCAAGGGCCGGGTCACCTCGGCGCTGATCGGCGCCAGCCGGCCCGAACAGGTCGAGGACTGCGTCGGCGCGCTCAAGGTGCTCGAGTTCAGCGATGCCGAGCTCGCCGAAATCGACACTTACGCACGCGAGTCCGACATCAATCTGTGGGCGGCGTCGGCCGAGCGCAAAGGCCCGCCGCGGAAGTAAGCGGAACAGCCGGCACCGGACATGAATCAAAACGGCGGGAAAGATCCCGCCGTTTTGCGTTTATCAAGCTTCGGGCCCGTTCAGGGCTTCTTGGCCGTGCCGAGACCGGCCTTGGGCGCCGCCGCGGCTGCCGGAGCCGGGGTCTTCATCTTGGCTTCGATCCAACCCGTATAGTTGGCCAATCGCGTGTAGATGCCATAGGCATTCTTGTGGCCGCAAGCGGCGGTGCCGTCGGACGGACCTTCGCCCCAGGAGACGACGCCGACCTGGACCGGACCGTTGGCGCCGGTCATGAACAGCGGACCGCCGCTGTCGCCGTTGCAGGCGTCGCGTTCGCCGCTGTCGGTGCCGGCGCAGATCATGTTCTTGGTCAGCGGATCCGACATATCGGCGGCGATCGCATTGGCGGCGGCATCGATGCCCTTTTCCGAATAACGCATCCGATGCGAGAGATCGCCAAGTGCCGCCTTCAGGTCATGCGCATAGATCGACTTGATGCCGCTGTTGCAGGCAGCGCTCGGCTCGAGATCGAGATCGGCCACCATCAGCGCGGTCGGGAAGGTGCCGTCCTGCATCTTGCCCCAGCCGATGACCGTGGTCTTGCCGCTGTCTGGCGTCGGCTCATTGGTGATCTTGATGACCGGCGCATCGGCGGGCTCCGCCAGCCGGAGCAGGCCGAGATCATTGTCCAGCGTCTGTTCGCTGTAGCCCTCGTTGACGATGACCTCGACCACCTTGTAGCGCTTGCCTTCGGTAAGATCGGTGGCGCCGGTCAGCACGGTCACCGTGTCGGGCGAAATCGGCCGGCCCTTGTCGTTGAGGCAGTGCGCCGCCGTCAGCACCCATTGCGGAGCAATCAGGCTGCCGCCGCAGAATTGCGCGTTCGGCTGCGAGGCCGGGCTGGGGTCCAGCCGGGCGCTGGTCAGCAGCGCCACCTGGAACGGATAGGCCCCTTTGTCGGCTTCCTTGCCGCCATAGACGCGGTCGGCCCCGTCGGGATTCTCGGCCTTGGCCTTGTCCCGGGATTCGGCAACGCGCTGCATCGGCGAGACCGCCGCTTCCGGCCTGGCGGCGTCGTCGGCTGCATAGAGCGCGTTGACGGCGGGGAAAGCGGCCGCGATGCCCAGCAGCGATGCAGCGGCAAGCGGCCTGAACCGATGGATAATGTTCACCTTGAAACCCTCCTGAGATGAAAATTGCCGAGCCATGCCGCCATGACGCATAACCAACAGAAGCGGTAGCGGTACCTCGATCGCCTTCTGCCAGAACGAACGACATCCGCGCGGTTATAAAACCGAAATACCACTTTTGCTAATCGTGCCCCATCGGGCAGAGCCCACCCAAACCCTATAGCCCCCCACGGGCTACGTGGAAGCGATTTGTCATTGCCAATGTTGGATTATTTTAGGCAGTATATCGACGCGGGTGCGTTTGGCGGAGGGCTTTAACGAGGCCGCCCGGACCGATGATCCGATACGGGCGGGTAACCAAACTAATTTTTTAACTCCACCACGATCTCGACAATATTTCTGTATTTTGCTCCACTCCTTGCTGACTTTTGGGAGAGTCTCACCATGACGAAACTGACAAGCACTATCATTGCGTCCGCACTGCTATCCACCGCACTGTGGACGATGCCTGCCTTCGCCGCCGATCCCGGCTCAGCGAATGCCGGCAATGGCGAAAGCATGCGCGATCTCGGAACGGGCGACTACCAGCCCGGCCGTGCAAAGCCGATCGCGCCGCCGAAACTGACCGAAGATGAAGCCAGCCGGGCAGCGCCGCTGACCGACGAGGGCACGGCGGTCAAATCCTATGGCATCGTCGGACGTTCCGCCGATGGCAAGGACATCAAGATCGATGCAGGCGAGACGCTGAAGGACCTTGTCATCAAGGAATTGAACGCGCCCGCCAACACACCGAACGCCGACAAGACCGGATTGACGGGCGGCGACGAAGCCGGCCGCCAGGTGTTCGGGGCCGACGATCGCGAGCAGATCAAGAACACCAAGACCTACCCGTTCACCGCGATCGGGTATATCGAAGGCAAAGCCAAGAGCGGTTACGGCAGCTGCTCGGGAACCCTGATCGGTCCGCGCACGGTGCTCACCGCCGCGCATTGCCTCTACAGCAATGAAGACAAGGCTTGGCTCGACGACGTCATCTTCGTGCCGTCGCTCAACGGCAACACCGCCGACGATGCACCGTTTGGCGCTTTCAGCTACGAGAGCGTCTATATCCTGCAGGGCTTCATCGACAATTATCAGGGTTACTACGGCTCGGTCATTCCGTGGGACCTCGGCATCATTACGCTGAAGCAGGATGTCGGCACCAATCTCGGCTGGCTGGGTTATGCCAACTATGAGAACCTCGGCGATTTCACCGCAAACATCGTTGGCTATCCCGGCGACAAGCCGATGGGAACGATGTGGAAGGCGACCTGCGAAGTGAAAGCCGAAAACGTCGGCGCGGAGTATTTCCAGTACGACTGCGACACCTATCCGGGGTCGAGCGGCAGCTCGGTCTACGCCTACGACAATGGCGCCAAGCAGCGCGTCGTCACCGGCGTGAACGTGGCCGAAAGCCCCAACGCCAACACTGCGGTGCGCCTGAACGCTGCCAACGTGGCGTGGATCAACAGCCTGTACAAATAAGGCCCGATCTTTCGCCGGCAAACAGCGGCGATAACCAGCACTACCAAACCGGCGGCGGGACGTTCCTGCCGCCGGTTTTTTTGTATCGAAACACCTCTCTTGCACTGTGTTACAGCGGTGCTTACGCTAGGCGATCCAAGGGGTTGGGTAAGATGGCGCGGGCAAGAATGATCTTCGGAGTCAAAGCGATGGCGGCTGCATCCATGCTGGCCGCACTGACATGCTTTTCCGCTATGGCCGATCAAGGCGGTGCCACACCCGATGGCGCCTGGGCCGAGCGGGTGCAAATCCTCTATAAAAGCGAAACACGTTCGGTGCTGCGCAAGAATGTACGGGTCTGGGATTCCCACCCGGAATTGGGTCTTGATTTCACCTGGGAGCCGGCAGCCGGCGTGTCGCCGGACCGCACCGTCGCAGCCGACGGCACCGTCAACGGCAAGGGCAGGCTGGTCTGGCGCGTACGCGGCTCGGCGAGCTATGACCCCAAGACGATCTATTCCAGCTATTTCGGCGAGATCAGGAATGGCCGCCCCGAAGGACAAGGCCGGCTGGAGCTGCGTTCAGGCGAGGTTCTCGACGGCCGTTGGGTCGCCGGCCAGCTCGACGGCCATGCGATCCATGTCGATGCCGACGGCAATCGCTATGAAGGGCAATTCAGGGCCGGTGTGCCGAATGGCGAGGGCAGGCTGGAGACGAAGACAGGCGAGATATTCGTCGGCTCTTTTGCCGATGGGCTGAAGGACGGCAAGGGCCGCACCCGGCTGCCCGGCGGCACCGTCTACTGGTCGCAATGGGCGATGGGCAAGGAGATCGGCGGTGCGCGCCCCGACGTGCTGGCCGATGCCAGAGTGGGCGGGTTGCTCAAGGCGCAGACCGGCGGCGGTTCCGCCGACAAGGTCGAGATCGGCATTGCCGTCGACCAGCGCATGACGCAGCAGGCCGACATGCAGTACCAGCATCTGGTGCGCGACGAAGACATCGCGATCTATCCGGTGTCGGACCAGTACAACGATGCCTGGAACGGCACCGGAGAGATTCGTACCGGCAATGTCTATGAAGGCATGGACTGGGAGACGGCGCCGGCCTTCGCCGAAGTCGACCTCAAGACCACCGACCAGTCGAGGGTCAAGATCGACAGCCTGGAAATGAAGGTGGCCGCGAGCGAGGCCTACCGCAAGCCGATGCTGTCGATCAGCGAGCACTATGGCTGCGTCGGCTTCCGCCCCGACTTCTCGATCGTCAACAATGGCTGGGGCGACGTGAAAGACATGAAGATGTCGATCCAGTTCACCAGGACCGACGAGGAGGACAACGCGACCGGCGAGCCGAGCCGCATGTTCACGAAGGACATCGGCACTTTCGGCGATGGCGTCGACGTCTCGATCAAGGACGTGCTGACTGAAGCCGGCGTCGACACAACCACGCTCGAGACCGAGCGCTTCACCTGCCCGTCAAGGGACAGCCTGGATGTCTGCCGCGCCCAGGTGGCCAACAAGGTCAAGTTCGGCGACGTTGCCGATTACATCAGCGGCAGCGTCGAGAAAATGAGCGTGACCGGGATTGGCAAGCTCGATTATTCCTGGGCGGACGATCAGGGCGCTGTCTACCAGCAGAGCGAGCCGTTTCGCGTCATCGTCTCGCTGGTCAGCATCGAGGTCCCAGAATCGCTCGCCGAATGCGGCGATGGCGGCGGCGCGTCGCCCGAAGCGCTGCGCTACCAGAACATCGAATTTCCGATCGGCAAGACCGATTACAGCATCCCCATGCCGGTGCGCGGCAACAAGAATCTCAGCGCCTACACGGCACGGCTGAAAATGTGGTCGTCAATGTCGTCGATCCATCGCTTCAGCATCGCCGCCCATTTCGCCGATGGCAGCACACGCGAGAGCAAGCCGGCCACGTTCTTCTATTTCAGGCCGAAGCAGTCGCTGTTCGAAACCAGCACCAAGCCGGCGGTCTGCTATCTGCCGGAAGATCTGCAAGGCTGTTGAGGTCCTGTCACGTCCTTTCGGGAATCGCGTCATTTCGAGCCCATCTCGAAAAAATTGGGCAGCGGGATCAGCCGGGCAAAGATCGTGTCCTGGCTGAACACCCTGAGTTCCAGCATCGACCCGGACGATCGTTCGGCTTTCTGGTCGAACAGGAAATTGCCGAGCGAATAGATCTCCGCAACATCGCCGCCGCCGAGCGGCAGGATCGCCTCGCTCGATACATGTGGATGACCGCCGACGATTGCCGTGACACCGCGCAGCCGCATCTGGTCGGCAAGCATCTCCTCGCGCGGCGACGGCTCCGTCTTGTACTCGCGGCCCCAATGGACGAAGGCAATCACCGGCCGCTCGGCATTGTCGTGCAGCAGCCGGTCGAGCAAAGCAGGCGTCAGAAGGTCGGTGTTCCTGGAGCCGTTGGTATCGATGTCGGTCAGCCCGACCAGGTCGAGATCGGCAAGCGCCAGCGTCTCGCCCTGCCCGAAATGGGCGATGCCGGCCGCATCGAGTGCGGCCAGCGTCTCGGCATAGCCTGACGGGCCGAGGTCGTAGGCGTGATTGTTGGCCAGGCTGACAGCGGCGACATGCAATTTCTTGAGCATGTCGATGGCGAGGTCTGCGGGCATGGCCAGCGTCATGTCGTCGATCGCTTCAGGGACGTTGGGCAGGATCACGCCTTCGAGATTGACGATCAGCGGCCGCGAGCGGGTCAGGGCCAGCACGCTTTCGACGATCTTCTCGGCAACACCGTCGCGGACCAGGATCTTCTTCATGGCGCGGCCGAAATTCACGTCGCCCGCGAAATAGTAGAGCTTGTCGTCGGGACGGGCAGGATTGTTGAAGCCGGGGCCGAAGGTGCCGAACAGCGCCACGACATAGCTGGTGGTGCGCTCGACATAGTCGCTTGAATGCGCCTGCGAGTTCTCGTTGGCGACGACCAGCGGCGCAGCACCGAACAGTTCGCGCTGCAGCCTGGTCTGGATATAGAGCGCACCGACCGAATCGGCGTGATCCGGCTGGCGCAGCGCCGCGATGCCGTCGAGCGAACCGGCGGCGAGCATGTTCAGCGTCTGCTGGTCGAAACGCCTGGCTTCGTGCTGCGGCAGATAGTGGGAGAAATCGGTGGATTCGACGATCAGCGTGTCCTTGTCGACGATCGCTTTCAGCGCCTGCGCCAGCCGGTCCCAGTCGGCTCGCTTGGCTTTGACCGACATCGCCACCGGCACGATTTCAGCTTCGGGGAAATAGTGATGCAGGAAAGGCAGCATCGCCTGCACGCCATGCTCCCTGGCGAACAGGCAGGAGTCTTCGACCATGTCGCTGTTCGCTTCCAGAAGGTGCACGGCTTCCGTGTCGGCCTGGACTGGACCGAGCACTGTTTCAAAACCGCGCGGCGTCGTGGCGAAGAGTTTCTGCGTCTCGTGGAAATGGTCCGGCGACAGGATGACGATGCGCTTGTAGCGGAAGCCGGACGCGGCGTGCAAACCGAGTGCGACGAGATCTGCGACGAGCAGGTGGTGGGGGACTGTGATGCCGGTGAGGCGTTGGTTGGACGGCTCGATTCTGGCGACGGCGGCGATGGCGTCGGTGAAGAGTGTGGGGTCGGAGTAGAAGGACGGGAAGTTTGTGTCGCCGGGCGGGCAGGTGATGGGGGCGGCAGACGCTTGAAGCACTGAGAGGATAAGCAAGGCGGTGGCAAAGACCAGAATGCTGGTCCGTGCCCAGGCACCCCCCGCTGTCCTGCCGGACATCTCCCCCGCAAGGGGGGAGATTGGATGTCGCCTCGGCTTTCGCCAATCATCAACCTTGAAAATAGATCTCCAGCAATGAAGAGACTGATCTCCCCCCTTGCGGGGGAGATGGCCGGCAGGCCAGAGGGGGGTGCCTGGGCGCCGACCTCTCACGGCTCAGCCAGCACAATGTTCTCCACGCCGCCGACATAGTAGAACGGCTTCTGCTTGGACGCGGTCAGCCGCAGCACTTCGCGCGAAATGTAGTCGGCGAGGCCGAACAGCGTCACGCCGCCGTCGGAGGTCTTGGCCCGGCCGCGCAGGCCTTCGAGGATCGAATAGGTGAAGACGCCATGGCCGAGCTCGGGCAGTTCGGCGGCGGTGTTGTTGGCAGCGGTGGCCGAGAAGACGACGATGCGTGCGTCCTGCGCGTCTTTTTCCAGGCGCGGGTTGAAGGCGTTGGCGGCGTGGCAGGTGTCGAGCAGCATGAAGCGCAGGCCCTTGGCCCGCTCAACCGATTTCTGGATGTCGCCCCAGTCGACCAGCGAGGAGCGCTTCCAGCGGTCGGGATCCTGTTTGCGGCCGTCCGTGGGGATGAAATAATAGTCTTCGTCGATGTTGATGCCGTGACCGGCGACGAAAATGATGGTGGTGTCGTTCTCGCCGGGTTTGTCGAGGAAATCGGCGAGCTGGTCGTCGATCGTGTCGGAATCCGGCTCCAGGATGCTGTCGGCGTTGGCGACCTTGAAAACGTCCTTGCCGGCATCGGGCGCCTCATCCAGCGCTTCGCGGTTGACCAGAACCAGCGTCTCCATCGCCGAAAACAAGGGCGCGGATTTCTGCGAAATCACCTTGAGGAATTCAGTGGCGTCATCGACGGGATAGCGCAGATCGCAGGCGTGGCCAGCGCATGCATCGGTGAGGAAAGGATATTTGTCGACGCCGATCACGGCGACGTAGAGCTTGCCCTTGTTGGCTGGACTTTCGGTTTTCCTGGCAAGTGCTGTGACACTGCGCTCGGTCAGATAGCCGAACTCGTTGGTGCCGGTGATGCGAATGGTGTTTTCGCCATTCTCGACCGGCACTTCGACGATGGTGCTCTTGCCGCCATCGATTGACCGAGCGGTGACATCGCCGACATTGCGGCTGTCCGACAGGATCGAAAATCCGGCGACATCGGCGCCGGCTTCCTGCGCGCCCGAAATCTCGACGGCGACATAGCCCTCGCGGACGTTGCTCTGGTCGGCGGCAAGCTTGATGCCGAATTCCGGCGGTTTGCGCTCGAGCAGCTTTTCCAGCTCGCGGTCGACGCCGGGGCGCATTTCCTGGACCGCCTGTTCGGCGCTGCGCAGGATGATGGCCCGGCGCACCATTTCCGGGCTCCAGAGATATTTCTTCAGCTGGCCGGCGCTGATGAAACGCCCTTCGTGGTCGCGGCCCTGATTGACGTGCCAGCCGATCAACTTGTCGCCATCGGCGGAGGAATAATAGTAGCCCTGCGGCATCCAGGCGATCCATTCGGAGCCGGCGAAGAACATCGACACTATCAGTTTGTGGCTCTTCAAATTCCACAACCGCACGGTCTGGTCGGCGCTGCCGGTGACCAACAGCCCTTCCTTCTCGGCGGCAACCATGGCGTTGATCTCGCCGGTGTGGCCGGTGAATTCACCCGATACATCGGCGGTCGCGGTTTTGTATTCCAACAGCGTGCCGTCGCTGCCGCCGGTGATCAGGCCAAGCCCATTGCCGATCAGCGTGTAAGCCGAATGGACGAAGCCATTGGTGGCGGAATTCTCGATGCTGTGCATCACCTTTCCGCCGCTCGCGATTTCGAGCACGGCATTCTCCAGGCCGTCCTTGCCGCCGGGGGCAGCACGGAGCGACCACTCACCCTCTGCGAGTGCCGCGCGGGCATAGGCGCCCTGTTCCGCAAACGCCACCGGGTCCTCGAAGAACCGCTCGGCCGTCGGTAGCGCCAGCACCTTGTCCAGCGTGCCCTGCAGCTCGGGACAGGACACGCGTTCAGGGCAGGGGTTGGTGTTGCCCCAAGCGATGGAGCTGCTCGCCGCATCGATCCCGATCGCCGTCACCGGTTCGCCGACCCCTTGCAGCAGCGCCTTGCGCTCGCCGGTCATGGGGTTCCAGACCTGGATGGCGTTGCGGGTGCCGCCGGCTGTCGCCACCAGCGAGCCGTCGGCATTGCCGGCGCCAGCAAAGACCGTGCCGTCATGGCCGTTATAGTCGAGCAGTTGCTCGCCGCTGTCGATATTCCAGACCGCCGAGCGATGCTTGTCGGCGCAGCGATAGCTGCATGACGCAACAAGCCGCGAACCCGTGGCGAAGCTCAGAGCGCCGATCTGGAAATCCTGCTTCGGCATGGCGCGGACGAATTTGCCGTCGCTGGCCCGCCAGAGCTGGACGTCACCGTCCTTGCTGCCAGTGGCAAACAGGCTGCCATCCAATGACACGGCGAGTGCGGCGACGCCGACATCCCGCAGCGGTTCGGCCTCGGTCGGCAAGGCGATTTCCTCAGCCTTGGCCACATCCCAGAGCCTTATGCCGTTGTCGGTGGTCGTCGCCACCAGCCGGGTTCCCGCAGCGGCGAAGGCGAGCTTTTCCACACGCCAGGAATCGGCATCGAGTTTTTCCGCCAGCGTCCAGCCCGACGCGGATTTGTCGTCCGCCCGCCAGAGGTAGACGAAACCATCGCCACCGCCGGCGGCGAGCGTGTTTCCGTCGGGTGAAAAGGCGACATCATAGATGGCATAGTCGGCGGCCTTGAGCACGGTTTTGATCTTGCCGGTGGCGAAATCGAACAGCCTGATATCGCCATAAGGGGCCTTGTCGCCGATGCCGGCGCCGAAATAACCGCCGGCGGCGATCGTCTTGCCATCCGGCGACACGGCAATCGCAAAGACCTTGCCGTCATTGCCATTGCCAAGATAGCCGCGAATGGTGCGCAGCGTCACCCCGCTCTGCCAGTCCCAGATGCGGATGGTCTTGTCGTCAGATGCGGAGACCAGTTCCTCGCCGTCCGGCGTGAAGGCAAGGTCGGTGACCCTGGCGCTGTGGCCGCCGGTGTTGAGATCGAGATGGAAATCGAGGTCCTCGGCACGGGCGACCGACGCCAGCGCCAGAAGACCGAGCATGACCAGCCACCGGAAAGCACGCAGGGCATGGGAGCTGACCGGCACCTTGTTGCGCCGCTATTTGGAGACGGCGGACGGCGGCGACCCGTGACGCACATAATTCTCGATCGCCTGGGCATAACTGGCGGAACCGGCCTTGCGTTCTTTTTCGATGTAGCCGGCAAAATAGCTCCAGAACGACACCGCATAGTCGCGGAAATAGGCATCGGCGACATCGCGCGAACAGAGCTTGCCCTCAACGCAGATGGAGAGACGATTGAGGAAATAGACGATGCGATCAAAATTGTCGTTGAAATCGGCGCTCGGCATGGTGCCGCCGCCGGCAGTCATCGCCTCGATGCCAATGCGTTGCCGGAAGACCTGTTCCTCGGTCGGCGACGGCGTGGCGCTGAGCAGATTGTCGTATTTGGCGTTGAGCGACGAGAGGCGCTCCTTGAGCGCGCGCTGCGCCTGCTGAAAATCCTTGCTTTCCCAAAGCTCGACCAGCGACATCGTCTGCTCGACGCGCTTCTGTTCCTGGTTTGCGAGAAACTGGAAGACCGAGAAGGCCAGGGTGAAGACGATCGCCAGGCGCACGGCGAGACCCGACCAGGCGTAGATCAGCATGCGCCAGTCGCGGTCGGTGAAGGGGTTGGCTTCCTTCTTGATCTCGTGACTGCTCGGCCACGGAAAGCCTTCGGTGGTTTCGGGCAAGGTCGCCGGCTTCTTGGCCGGCGGAGGCGCCGATGTGGCCGGCGATTTCTGCGTTGCAGTGCCCCCCGGCTTTTTCATCCGCAGCTGTCCAGTTGGATGATGGCGGTGGGATCGAGCACGATGCCGGGTGTCTCCAGCTTCTTTTTCAGGCAATCGAGCTGCGTGCGCGAAATCATGAACTGCACGTCCGGTTCGGCAGCCGCCTTGCTGGGTGACGGCAAGGGCTCGACCACGCCGCGCGAGGCGCAGCTGGAGAGATCGACGACAACGGCCGTGTTGCCGGTCTTGGCGATCTGGTCGTACTGGTCGAGAAAGCAGGTGGCGAGCTCGGAATTGGTGACGATCTGCTTGGCGCAGAGGCCGCAATTCTCGTCCGCCGAGGCGCTGGCAACCAGCAACAGGCTGCCGGCAAGGCCGACCGTCGCTGCACGCCAGGAGAGCACGGGGATAGTCACTGATGTCCTCATCTGTTGCATCCGGCCGCGGCGCATAGAAGTGTCGCGAGCCGGGAATGTTCATATATCACGCCGGCAAGAGCCGGCGAAGCGATGTCAGGTCAGGCGCGGGGCACCGTCTCCATCGGGAAGATCATCACCGCGCCTTTGGGACCGCTCTTGTCGGCAAGCCGCATCACCGAGCGCGTCGCCGGCGCCATGCCGATGTCGGCCAGCATGTCGGAAAAACCAGGCGTTCCCGATGCGGCACGCGTCACGGCGCGCACGCCTTCCTGGGCAAGAAAGCTCAGATCCTCTTTCTCGCTTTGCGGCGGCGCCTCGGTCAGCACGGCAATCATTCGCTCCATGCCGAAGCTGGTGTCGGTGAAGGCGAGCAGCCCTTCCTTCAGGCCCTGATCGGCCTGCTGATTGATCGGGGCCAGCCGCTCGGCGACGATGTGGGTGATCGAATAGTCGCTGCCGATATACAGCACGTTGATGTCGACGAACTCGTCGGACTCGTTCTTGGCCGCAATGTGTACCTGATCGCCCGGCGAAACGCGCGGCACCGTTGACGATTCGATCGGCTCCAGCGCATCGCTGTCCTGGCGCTTGATCAGGAACTGGACGCTGACCTCGTCCGGCCGGTAGTCGGACGCCGCGGCGAGCCGCGACAGGCCGGTGGCGCGGAAGATCGTGGTCAGGGTCTTGGCTGTGTTTTCCGCAAGCTTGTCGCGGCCATCCTGATGGATGACGACGCGCGGCGGCTTGCTGCCGTCCTTCAAGCTGATGTCGCCGGACGCCGGCAGGAACCACAGCGCCGGTTCGTCGCTGGCGTTGGCGGCAGCGCCGTCCATGGATTTTTCGCGCAGCACCGCAAGCCGCAGATCGGCGCTCTTGCCGGGCTCGACCAGCGCGATGTGAAAGCCGGACTTCGGCTTCGCCACCAATTCGTCCAGAACCGAATTGACCAGCTCGGTTTCTTTTTCGAGCCCTGCGGTCGGCGCCGGCTTTGCCACCAGCAGCTTGTAGTCGACTGCGAGTTCGGCAACGCGCGCATAGGCGCCGGCGGGCACCGCCGTCGGCGCAAGCGCCGGCTTGCCGTCGAATTCGACCGGTGCGAGCTGGCTTTCGAGGTTTTTTGCCGATTTCACTTCGAGATAGCCGACGGCGTCGGAGAGATTCGACAGCGCCGAAGGCAAAATGGCGAGCTTGCTGCCGGGGGTCAGACCCTGCAGCAGCCCGGCGCCGATCGCGGCATCGCCGTCCTTGACGGCAATCGGCCATTGCATGACGGCGTCGGTCTTGTCGGTGCCGAACACGCGGGCGTCCAGTTCGCCCTCGAACAGGGGCGTCGGCCTTGTGCGGCCATCGGCCGAATATTGCTGCAGCACGGCCTGGCCGAGCTGGCGATAGGTGACGTTGGGGTTCTCGGCCAATTTCGACAGGATCGTGAAGGTGAACAGGCCGAAGCGCGGCGCGTCGGGCGTGCCCTTGGGCAGCGGCATTTCCGGCGTCGTCTCGACCGTCTGCGCGGCATAGAAGGCGACCAGCTTGCCCCGGGCAATTGGCTCTGCGCCGGTCGGCGTCAGGTTGAAGGCCGGCTTGCGGCCGCCATTCTCGTCGAAACCGCGCGATGCGCTTGCCGAGATGTCGTCATAGGCCTTCACCGCGGCTGCTCTCGCCGCGTCGTCGCCGCCGACGAGGTCGGCGAACTCGACCTTGCGCTCCAGTTCGTCATCGACTTCCGCGGCGCGCGTCGCGGTGCCGGAATGGCAGCAGTCGAACACCACCCAGACAAAGGCGCCCTTGTTGCGGATGGCGTCGAGTGCGGCGCCGACTTCGTTGTCGACCAGCGCGTTCGGCACGCCCTCTTCGCGGTTGATCCATTTGTCGATATCGGAGGGCAGGAAAATCTCGTCGAGGCCGTCGGTCTCGTCGCCGGCCTTGGCCTGCGGCTGCTGGGCGCCGTGGCCCGACAGATGCAGATAGACGAAATCGTCGCGTTGCACCTTGCCGGCGAGGTCGGCAAGGGCGGCCTTGATCGCCGCATGCGTCGGCGGGCCGTTGGCGCCTTCGACGTCCTTGGCGAGCAGGATCACATTCTCGGCCGAGAACTTCACCGGATCGGGCGTGTTCTTCAGGAGATAGTCGCGCACCAGGCCGGCATCGTTCTTCGGCCCGATCAGCCAGTTCTTCTGCGGCAGGTTCGGATAGTCGGTGCAGGCAACCAGCAGCGCGTGATAGGTGCGCGAGGCGGCGAGAGCGCGGAACGAGACATTACCGGCAGCCACAAGCGCCGACGTGCCGACGAGCAGCGTCCGTCGTGTCAGTTTGATCATAATTGCTTCCCCAAGCCCGACCGAATTTGCAAGTGCGGCACCTTTCGTCGCGAATTTTGTCAGTATTTTGAATGTGGTCGGTGCCGTCAATCGGCGGTGGTGGTCATGGTGTCGATGGCGATAACGGAAACAGTGGCAAAAAGCCCGCTTCATCGCTATCTCAAGGGAATTGAGACCGCCGCATTGATTGCGAGCGGCGCTGGATCAAACAGGATAGAACATGATGTCGTCCGAGAACCGCTTCACACTTTTCGGCATCATGCACTAAACGATCGGAAAACGGGATCATGGCGGCAAGGGATGTGCTGACGAAGAATCAGCTGAGCGTGCTCGAGAAGCTTGAGGCCGCCAGCGGACCGCTCAGCGCCTATACGCTTCTCGACCAGCTGCGCGAGCGCGGTTTCCGCGCGCCGCTACAGGTTTACCGGGCGCTCGACAGCCTGGTGAAGTCAGGCTTCGTGCACCGGTTGGAAAGCCTCAACTCCTTCGTCGCCTGCGCCGAACCGCACGACCATACGCATTCGATGACAGCCTTCGCTATCTGCGACACATGCGGGCAGGTGATGGAGATGTCCGACCATGACGTCGACCATCGGCTGGACGAATGGGTGCGCTCGACCGGGTTTGCTGCTAAGAAGGCGGTGATCGAGTTTCGAGGGACGTGTGCCAAGTGCCTGGCTGAGGCTGCCTAACGTTTCGACGCTGGCGGGACAGCACCCCCCTCTGTCCTGCCGGACATCTCCCCCGCAAGGGGGGAGATTGGCAGTTCAAGCGCTGCGCCCATGCAGCAACGTCGGAGATTGGCGAAACCGGCGCTAATGCGCCTCGTCCCAGTTGTTCGCCGCCCGCGCGTCGACATGCAGCGGCACCGACATCGAGATGGCCGGCATCGGCGCGTTCTCCATCACCCTGCGCACCACGGGGATCGTCGCCTCGACTTCCGCTTCAACCGTCTCGAAGATCAATTCGTCATGCACCTGCAAGAGCATGCGGGCGGACAGGCCGGCCTTTTCCAGCGCCTCGTCCATATGCACCATGGCGCGGCGGATGATATCGGCAGCGGTGCCTTGCAGCCTGGCGTTGATCGAGGCGCGCTCGTTGAAGGCACGGATCGACGGGTTTGACGACCGGATCTCAGGATAGTGGATGCGGCGGCCGAAGATGGTTTCGACGAAGCCATGCTCGCGGGCATAGGCTTTTGTTGCCTCGATATAGTCGCGGATGCCGGGGAAACGCTCGAAGTATTTCTTGATGTAGGCGCCGGCCTCCTCGCGCGGGATCGACAGCTGGTTGGCCAGCCCAAAGGCCGAGATGCCGTAGATGATGCCGAAATTGATCGCCTTGGCGCGGCGGCGCACTTCGGAAGGCATGCCTTCGACCGGCACGTTGAACATTTCCGAGGCGGTGATGGCGTGGATGTCGGCGCCATCGGCGAAGGCCTGCTTCAACTGCGGGATCTCGGCGACGTGGGCAAGCACGCGCAGTTCGATCTGGCTGTAGTCGGCCGAGACCAGTTTCTGGCCCTTGTCGGCGATGAAGGCCGTCCTGATCTTGCGTCCCTCCGCGGTGCGCACCGGGATGTTCTGCAGATTGGGATCGGAGGAGGACAGCCGGCCCGTCGTCGTTGCGGCCAGCGCATAGGAGGTGTGCACGCGCCTGGTGTCGGGATGGATGAAGCCGGGCAGCGCGTCGGTGTAGGTCGATTTCAGCTTGGTCAGCTGACGCCAGTCGACGATCTTGCGCGGCAGTTCGTGGCCTTCGGCGGCGAGGTCTTCCAGAAGCTGCGCGGAGGTCGACCATTGCCCGGTCTTGGTCTTGGAGCCGCCGGGCAGGCCCATGCGGCCGAACAGGATGTCGCCGAGTTGCTTTGGCGACCCGATGTTGATGCGCTCGCCGACAAGGCGGTAGATCTCCTCCTCCAGCCGTGCAGCGCCTTGTGCCAGCTCGCCGGAGAGCCGCGACAGGATCTGGCGGTCGACCGAGATCCCGCGCTGTTCCATCCGGGCCAACACCGGCACCAGCGGCCGCTCCAGCCGCTCATAGACCGAGACGAGGCCCTTGGCGGCAAGCCGCGGCTTCAGCACCTGCCACAGCCGCAGCGTCACGTCGGCATGGCCGGCGGCGTAGGTGGTCGCCCGGTCGATGTCGACCTGGTCGAAGCCGACCGAGCTTCTGCCTGAACCGGCGAGATCCTTGAGCGGCGTCGTGGCATGGCCGAGCCATTTGTCGGCAAGCGAGGACAAAGTGTGGTGGCCGGTGCCGGCGTCGAGCACATAGGAAATCAACATCGTGTCGTCGAAGGGTGCGATATCGATGCCGTGGCGGCTCATGACGACGATGTCGTATTTGGCGTCCTGGGCGATCTTGAGCACCGATTTGTCTTCCAGCAGCGGCTTCAGCAGCGCCAGCGCCTCGCGGACCGGAATCTGGTTCTCCAGCGTGCCGCCGCCGAGCAGGTCGCCGGCGCCGCTCTTGTGGGCGAGCGGCACATAGGCGGCGCGGCCGGGGCCGATCGCCAGGGAGAAACCGATGAGGTCGGCCAGCATCGGATCGGAAGACGTGGTTTCGGTGTCGAAGGCGACGATCCCGGTCTCCTTGGCTTGGGCCAGCCAGGTCTTGAGCGTCGCCGTGTCGCGGATGGCGACATAGGCGGCGGGATCGATTTTGGCCGCAGCGGCCGTTTCCAGGCGAAGTGCGGCAAGCAGCGAAGGGGCGTCGCCGGCCCTGGCGGTTTCGGTTTTGGCTTCATCCTGTGTTGCCGCAGGCGCCGCTATGCCGGAACCGACATCGGGGCCGTGCGCGGTGTCGGCGCGCTCGACGGTGACGGCGACAGCCTGCACATCGCCGGCTTCGGTGCTGGTCGCTTCAGCAACGCGCCGGGTCAGCGAGGTGAATTCCATGGTTTTGAGAAAGCCGATCAGCTTCGGCCCATCCGGCGCATGCAGCACGAAATCGTCGAGCCCGTCTGTCACCGGCACGTCGTTCTTCAGCGTCACCAGCTGGCGCGATATGCGCGCCTTGTCGGCATTGGCGATGATGGATTCGCGCCTCTTGTCCTGCTTGATCTCGCTGGCCCGGGCGAGCAGCCCGTCAAGGTCGCCGAACTGTTCCAGAAGCTGCGCCGCCGTTTTCGGCCCGATGCCGGGTACGCCCGGCACATTGTCGACGGAGTCGCCGGTCAGCGCCTGCAGGTCGATCATCTTTTCCGGCGGCACACCCCATTTCTCGATGACTTCGGGGATGCCGATCTGGCGGTCCTTCATCGGGTCGTACATGCCGACCGTGGGTCCGACCAGCTGCATCAGATCCTTGTCAGAGGAGATGATAGTGGTGTCGCCGCCGGCCTCGCACGCCAGCCTGGCATAAGTGGCGATGAGGTCGTCGGCCTCGTAGCCTTCGATCTCGATGCAGGGCAGGTTGAAGGCCACGGTTGCCTGGCGGATCAGACCGAATTGCGGGATCAGGTCTTCGGGCGGCGCGTTGCGGTTGGCCTTGTATTCCGGGTAGAGATCGTTGCGGAAGGTTTTCGACGAATAATCGAAAATGACCGCTAAATGCGTCGGCACGATGCCTACATCGGTGTTGCGGGCGTCCTGCATCAGCTTCCACAACATGTTGCAGAAGCCGGAGACCGCGCCGACCGGCAGCCCATCGGATTTGCGGGTCAGCGGCGGCAGCGCATGATAGGCGCGAAAGATGTAGCCGGAGCCGTCGATAAGGAAGAGATGGTCGCCTTTTTTCATGCCGGCAGGGATAGCGCGGCAGGACGGCGCGGTCCATGGCAAAGGCGGGCTTCCAACAGGTGTTGCGGCGACATGCTGACAGAGCCTGCCTGCCGATAGGTCCTGCTGCTGTTTGCCTCGGCGCTCACGGCTATGTTACAAAAGTGTAATTTTTGTGCCCTTGAAACGCCACGATCCGAGACACAAATAAGGGTCATCGGCAGTTTTCGCCGAGTCCGGAGCAAGGCCCGTCCCCCGCCTATCCCGGACAATTGCGGCAGCCTATCCCCCTCTCCGGGCTGCCGCATCGTTTCGAGTAAAAGACCGCCGTGGTTCCCCTCCACCACGGCGGTTCTTTTTTGCCTTCTGACAAGTGTTTACGGTCCGTGGTCCAACGATCGCGGGCTTTTCGTTTTGATGCGCTGCCTTTACGGTCCCGGCACCGAAAAGAAAGGCCCGCAGTAATGTCCACCATTTCCTCCGTCCTAGACCGTCTCGACAAAAATCTCGACCATAGCCTGGAGCGCCTGTTCGGCCTGCTTCGCATCAAGTCGATCTCGACCGATTCCGACTATGCCGCCGACTGCCGCAAGGCCGCCGAATGGCTGGTGGCGGACCTCAAGCTGATCGGCTTCGACGCTTCGGTGCGCGACACGCCGGGACACCCGATGGTGGTTGCGCACCATGAAGCCCCCGCCGGTTCGCCGCATGTGCTGTTTTACGGCCATTACGACGTGCAGCCGGTCGATCCGATCGAGCTTTGGGAGAACGACCCGTTTGCGCCGGCGGTCAAGGAGATCGAGCCCGGTCACAAGGTAATCACCGGCCGTGGCTCGGCCGACGACAAGGGGCAGCTGATGACCTTCGTCGAGGCCTGCCGCGCCTGGAAGCAGGTGCATGGCAATCTGCCCTGCCGCATCACCATCCTGTTCGAGGGCGAGGAGGAGTCAGGTTCGCCGTCGCTCAAGCCGTTCCTCGAGGCCAATGCCGATGAGCTCAAGGCCGATTTCGCTCTGGTCTGCGACACAGGCATGTGGGACCGCGAAACGCCGTCGATCTGCGTTTCGCTGCGCGGAATGGTCGGCGAGGAGGTCACGGTCAAGGCCGCCGATCGCGACCTGCATTCGGGCCTCTATGGCGGCGCCGCCGCCAACCCGATCCGCATCCTGGCGAAAATCCTCGCCGACATCCATGACGAGAACGGCCACATCACCATTCCCGGCTTCTATGACGGGGTCGAGGAAACGCCGTCGCAGATCCTGAAATCATGGGAAACTCTGGGCGAGACCGCCGAAACCTTCCTCGGACCGATCGGCCTGTCGATCCCGTCGGGCGAAAAAGGCCGCTCGGTGATGGAACTGACCTGGGCGCGGCCGACGGCCGAGTTCAACGGCATCATCGGCGGCTATACCGGCAAGGGGTTCAAGACGGTGATCGCGGCGGAAGCGTCGTCCAAAATCTCCTTCCGCCTCGTCCACAAGCAGGACCCCGAGAAGATCCGCGCCGCTTTCCGGAAATTCGTCAAGACGCGCATTCCCGGGGACTGTTCGGTCGAATTCCACCCGCATGGCGGCGGGCCGGCAATTCAGCTTTCCTACGACTCGCCATTCCTGGCCAAGGCCAAGACTGCGCTGTCGGATGAATGGCCGAAGCCAGCGGTGACGACGGGCAGCGGCGGCTCGATACCGGTGGTCGGCGACTTCCAGACCTATCTCGGCATGGAATCGCTGCTGGTCGGGTTCGGCCTCGACGACGATCGCATCCACTCGCCCAACGAGAAATACGAGCTGACCTCCTTCCACAAGGGCCAGCGCTCCTGGGCGCGCATTCTCGATGCGCTGACGCGCTGAGGAGGCTGGGAAGTTTTCTTGTTGATTTTTCAGCGGATCGCGGCGAGGACGAGTTACGCCGCGATCCGGAGACAACTATGCCCGACATCCGCTTCCACAAGAACGATCTGCCCGACCTCGCCCACTACAATGTCGACGCGGTGGCCATCGATACCGAGACGCTGGGGTTGAACCCGCACCGCGACCGGCTGTGCGTGGTGCAGATCTCTCCGGGCGATGGCTCCGCCGACGTGATCCAGATCGCGCCCGGCCAGAAGAAAGCGCCGAACCTCGTCAGCCTGCTGCGCAACCGCGGCATCACCAAGCTTTTCCATTACGGCCGTTTCGACCTCGCCGTGCTGTACAATGCATTTGGGGTGATGCCCGAGCCGGTGTTCTGCACCAAGATCGCCTCGCGGCTGACCCGCACCTATACCGACCGGCACGGGCTGAAGGACATCTGCTTCGAACTGCTCGGCGTCGGCCTGTCGAAGGCGCAGCAATCGTCGGACTGGGCGGCCGAGACCCTGTCGCCCGAACAGCTCGAATATGCCGCTTCCGACGTTCTCTATCTGCACCGTCTGCGCGAGGTGCTGGCTGGACGCCTGGCGCGGGACGGGCGCACCAAGGAAGCCGACGCCTGCTTCCGCTTCCTGCCGACGCGTGCCAAGCTCGATTTGATGGGTTGGGACGAAGAGGATATTTTTGCCCACAGCTGATGGCCTTCGGATAACTCTTCCGGCAGCCTTGCAACCAGACACGCGTCGTGGCGTTCTGTCGACTCAATGAGGGGGATGACGTGGCAGACCGCAAACCGATAGCGACCGCCCCGACGGATGGATCCAAGGTCACTGTCCTGTGGAAGGACGGCGCCGGCGTCGTCAGCGAATCCGTCGGGCAATATCGCGACGGCGCCTGGTGGGTCTACACCGACAGCGATACCCAGAAAAAGGTCGACCCGACCAGCTGGCGGCCAGTCTCCAGCGACGATGACGACGACCAATGAGCGTCCTGGCGGGTGCAACTGCTTTCGCATAGCCTGAAGTCGTTGATATCGAGGCCGATTCGGGGCCTTCCGCTCCGTAGCCTCTCTTCCTGGAGGAACGCGTCATGGGCATCGAAAGCCTTCTCATCTTCATCATCATCGGCGCCATTGCCGGCTGGCTCGCCGGCCTCATCGTCTCGGGCTTCGGCTTCGGCCTCATCGGCAACATCATCGTCGGCATTATCGGCGCCCTGATCGCCGGCTGGCTATTTCCAAGGCTCGGCTTCGCGGCGGCATTCTGGCTGCCATCATCAACGCCACGATCGGCGCCGTCATCCTGCTGGTGCTGGTCAAGGTTCTGAAGCGAGCTTGACGCTCTAAGTTTTCATTCAACGCAATTCCTCAGGAGAAAGCCTGTGCTTTCCTGGAATTGCTGCCAAAGGAGCGCGCCGTGAAACAGAACACTCTCTATCTCCTTGTCGGCGCGCTCGTTGTCGTGGTCATCGCGCTCGGTGCATATGTCTATCACGAACAGACCAAGCCCAAGGGCGTCGAACTGAAGATCGACGACAAGGGCATTTCGATCCAGCAGAATTGAAATATTCGGGGTAGCCAGGGCCTCTGCCTTTTGCGGCAGACAGGCCGCGAGGATGCGGCTTTCGGACCCAGTTGGCGGCAGCGGATTTTAGAAATTCTTAAGGAATTTCAGAAGGGTGCATAAACCCTGCTTTAACGCGCCCTTAAACCGCCGCATCTACCCTCCAACCCGAGCGCCATTGACACCGGGAAGACAGCGCAACGCATGGCGAACCGCAGAGACAGTCGCATCGAACCCAGCTTCGAGGGATCGCCAAAGGCGAAATCCGCGGCCGGTTTTTCGGTGAACGAGGAGGATCGGGTCGTGCCGGCCAATCGCAAATCATCTTCGGCGCGCAAAACCTCCAAGGCAAAATCATCGTCACGCGGCAAGCGCGGCAAACCCCGGCGCGGGCTGTTCGGCGTGATGGCGCGGATGTTCTACTGGTGCTTCGTGCTCTGCATCTGGGGCGGCATCGCGGTGGCCGGCATTGTCATCTATTACGGCGCCAAGATGCCGGCGGCCACCACCTGGTCGATCCCCGACCGCGCGCCCAACATCAAGATCGTCTCGGTCGACGGGCAACTGCTTGCCAACCGCGGCATGAGCGGCGGGGAGGCGGTCGGCCTGCACGAAATGTCGCCCTACATTCCGGAAGCCGTCATCGCCATCGAGGATCGCCGCTTCTATTCGCATTTCGGCATCGACCCGATCGGCCTATCGCGCGCCATGGTGACCAATGTTCTGGGCCGGCGTTTCTCGCAGGGCGGCTCGACGCTGACCCAGCAGCTGGCCAAGAACCTGTTCCTGAAGCCCGACCGCACGCTGGAGCGCAAGGTGCAGGAAGTGCTGCTGTCGCTCTGGCTGGAGCACAAGCATACCAAGGACCAGATCCTCGAAATGTACCTCAACCGGGTTTATTTCGGCTCCGGCGCCTATGGCGTCGAGGCGGCCTCGCGTCGCTATTTCGGCAAGAGCGCGCGCGATGTCACTCTGTCGGAGGCGGCCCTTCTCGCCGGCCTCTTGAAGGCGCCGTCGCGACTGTCGCCGGCGCGGGATCCGAAGGCGGCGGAGGAGCGCTCGCAACTGGTGCTGGCCGCCATGCGCGACGAAGGCAAGATCAGCGCCAAGGAACTGGCCTCGGCGATGAGCGCGCCGGCAACGCGCGCGCCATCCTATTGGACCGGCTCGGAAAACTATGTCGCCGACACCATCATGGAAGAATTGCCCGATTTGATTGGTGACGTGCGCAGCGACATCGTCGTCGACACCACCGTCGACCTCAACCTGCAGAAGCTCGCCGAACAGTCGATCCGCCGGCTGATCGACGAGAGCGGCAAGAAGCTCAATGTCAGCCAAGGCGCGCTGGTCTCGATCGACAATTCCGGCGCCGTGCGCGCCATGGTCGGCGGCTACGACTATTCGACCAGCCAGTTCGACCGCGCCTCCGAAGCACGCCGCCAGCCGGGCTCGGCGTTCAAGCCGTTCGTCTATATGGCCGCGCTGGAAGCCGGCCGCACGCCCGACAGCGTGCGCAACGACGCACCGATCAAGATCGGCAAGTGGACACCGGACAATTACGGCGGCAAGTATTTCGGCAAGGTGACGTTGGCGACCGCTTTGGCGAAGTCGCTGAATTCCGTCGCCGCACAGCTGACCATGGAAGTCGGGCCCGACGCCGTGGTCGAGGCGGCGCACCGTATGGGCATTCAGTCCGATCTGATCGCCAACACCTCGATCGCGCTCGGCACTTCGGAGGTGACGCCGCTGGAGCTGACATCGGCCTATGTGCCGTTCGCCAATGGCGGCTACAAGCCCGACATCCATTTCATCCGCCGCATCACCACGACCGAAGGCAAGGTGCTCTATGACGACAATGGCGGCAGCGCGCCGCGCGTCGTCAAGCAGAACATTGTCGGCATGATGAACTCGATGATGACCGGCACGGTCGAGATCGGCACGGCGAAGAAGGCGGCCTTCGCCTGGCCGTCTGCCGGCAAGACCGGAACCAGCCAGAATTCGCGCGACGCCTGGTTCGTCGGTTACACCGCAAACCTCACCACCGGCGTATGGTTCGGCAATGATGACGGCACGCCGATGAAGAAGGTCACCGGTGGCGCGCTGCCGGCACAGGCCTGGCACGAATTCATGGTGGCGGCGCATGAAGGCGTGCCGGTCAGGCCGCTGCCCGGGACCTGGAAATCGACGCCGCCCGACACCATCGTGCCCGACGATATTCCGTCAGTCGATAACAATCAGGCGGCGCCGTTGCCTGCCGTGGCCGTCAGCCGTTCGGAGCCTGCTGCCGCGCCGGCACCTGCTGCTGTACCCGCACAAGCACCGGTCCGCCGTCCGGCCGAAACGGTCGATGCCGACGGCTTCGACATGCCGGGCGACGGCGGCACCACGGCCTCGATCAAGCACCCGGTACCGCCGGGCAGCGTCGGCGGCCCGGCCAAGAAGCGGAAAACCTCAATCCTGGATATTCTCGGCGGCGGCTGAGCGGCTCGTCATTCTGGCTTCAAACCAATGGCGAGCTGGCAATCCGTTCCTCATATGAGAGCTGAGTTGACAATTCGGCCTCTCGCCACCTCCGCCGCATTCGGCTACATCTCCGGCCGGAGTGACAGACATGGCTGAGACCGACACCAGAAAAACCATCGTGCTGACCGGAGCCAGCCGCGGCATCGGCCATGCCACGGTCAAGCGCTTTTCGCGTGAGGGCTGGCGGGTCATCACCTGTTCGCGCCAGGCTTTTGCCGAGGATTGCCCGTGGCCGGCCGGCCCAGAGGACCACATCAAGGTCGATCTCGCCGACCAGGAGGATGTCGGCATCGCCGTCTCGGAGATCCGTCACCGGCTGGAAGCGCATGGCGGGCAATTGCACGCGCTGGTCAACAATGCCGGCATTTCGCCGAAGCTCAAGGACGGCAACAGCCGCATGGATTCGATCGACACGCCGATGCATGTCTGGCGCGATGTGTTCCAGGTGAATTTCTTCGCGCCGATCATGCTCGCGCGGGGCCTCTTCAAGGAGCTTGCTGCAGCGAAAGGTTCGATCGTCAACGTCACCTCGATCGCCGGCACGCGCGTGCATCCTTTCGCCGGCACCGCCTATGCGACCTCGAAGGCGGCGCTCGGCTCGCTGACGCGCGAGATGGCGCATGATTTCGGCCCGCACGGCATCCGCGTCAATGCGATTGCGCCGGGCGAGATCGACACCGCGATCCTGTCGCCTGGCACCGACAAGATCGTCGAGACGATCCCACTCAGGCGCCTTGGCGCCACCTCGGAAGTCGCCGACATCATCTTCTTCCTGTGCTCGCAGCAGGCGTCCTATGTGACGGGCTCGGAAATCCACATCAATGGCGGCCAGCACGTCTGAGCACTGACAGACTGCTCATTCGGCGATGGTGAGAACAGCCTTGCCGCTGAAGCTGCGCTGTCGCAGGGCGTCCAGAGCCTGGGCGATGTCTGTCCACGGCACGGTCATGGACACACGGGTTTCCAGCCGGCCAGCCGCGACCAGAGCGAGCAGCGAGGCGATGTCCGCGCCAATGGCTGGACCGGATGTGTAGTAGGCGAAAGTCTGAAGCCTCGCTCCCTCATGGCCCGGAACGAACTGTCTGAAGCCAACCGGCGTGAGTTCGCTGCTGCTCGAACCGAACATGACGATGGTGCCGCCGGGGGCGACGCGGTCGATGGCATGGGCGAGGCTTTGGCCGCCGACCGACTCGGTGATCAGAGAGAATGGCCCTTCGGCCAGTTCGATCGACTCGACGACCTCGTGAGCACCAAGACCGCGGAGATCCTCGGCGTGCCGGGCGGCGGCGATTGCAATCACCGCGGCGCCTTGCTCGCGGGCGATCTGGATCTGGAAACGGCCGACCGCGCCGCTGGCGCCGGTGATCAACACCTGCTGTCCCGCGAGGTCGCCGCCATGGCGCAAGACCCTGAGAGCCGTCGTGCCCGCGACCGGAAGCGTGGCGGCGGACCCGAAGCTGACCTCGTCCGGGATGACGGCGAGGCGGTCGGTCGGAACGGCGACCTGTTCGGCCCAGCCGGCCTCGTCGACCAAAGCCACAACCCGGGCGCCGACGGCAGGCCCGGAGCCATCGGCTGCCGCCCGCTTGATTACTCCAACCACGTCCTGGCCAGGTATCCCGCCTTCCGGGCGTATGGTGAGCAGGCGCAATTCACCGCGGTTCAAGGAGGTTGCGTGGACGCAGACAAGCGCTTCGTTGGGGAGGGGCCGAGGGTCCTCGACCTCGGCGAGACTGATCCGGGTGATGCTCTCGGGAGAGATGACAAGCGCGCGCATGGGAAGCCTTCCTGCCGGTTTGTGACATGCCAGCCACGAACCAGAGTCTATCGACTCCCCGCATCAAAGAATTTAGCTATCACCGCGAATAGTCGCTAAAAGCCATCAATCATGAGGCAGCCGCTCCGCTACCCCTGGGTCAATTTCGATGTCGATGATGTGCAGGCACCTGCGATTGCCGTGCGCGTCGATGTCACCGAAACCAAAGCGGAAGTCGCCGCCCATTGGCACCGCAAGGGCCAGCTCGTCTTCGCGCTCGGCGGTGGCGTCACTTGCCGCGTCCCGAGCGGCCTGTGGATGGTGCCGCCGCATTGCGGTGTGTGGATTCCTGGCAGTATGGAACACAGCAACATCGCGACCGCCAATGCGCGGATCTTCTTCGTCTATATCGAGCCGGGAGCCGCCGATCTGCCGGACCGGTGCTGCACGCTGTCGATCTCGCCATTGTTGCGCGAACTGATCATCGAGCTGGCCGATCGCGTGGAGGAAGATGAGGCGAGGGACGGGCTCTTGACCACGATCCTGCTTTCGGAACTGCCGCGCATGCCTGTCCAGCAGCTGCATCTGCCGATCTCCGCCGAGCCGCGCTTGCGGCGGATCGCCGAAGCGTTGGCGCAGAACCCTGCCGATCGCAGCACGCTTGCCGAGTGGGCCAACCGTGTTGCGCTCTCAGAAAGCAGCCTCGCCCGTCTCATCGTGAAGCAGACCGGCCTGAGCTTCGGCCGCTGGCGCCAGCAATTGCACCTGATCGTCGCCATAAGGGAGCTGGCCTCGGGTGCCAGCGTGCAGCAGGTTTCAGGCGATCTTGGCTATGGCTCCGTCACCGCCTTCATCACCATGTTCAAGAAGGCGCTTGGCAAGCCGCCGGCAAAGTATCTCGCCAGCGTCGCGCACAATGGCGGCTCCGCCTTCGTTGGATGATCGATGCGCCTGTGGCAAGCCTCAGGCCGGGGAGGGCTCAATGGCTTCGGGGCGCGGCATCGGCTTTTGCTCCAGCACTTCTTGCACGATGCCGCGGGCGATCTCGCGTTCGCCCATGATGACGGTGTCGGCGCCGAGCCCCATCAGGTGCTCGACCTCGGCATCGGAATGGGCCCGCGCTATGACGTTGATGCCGGGATTCGCGGCGCGTGCCCTGAGCACGATCTGCCCGGCCTCGAACGCGTTGGGGATGGCAAGGATCAAGCGTTTGGCCCCCTGCGGATTGGCGGCGGCAAACACGCCCCCATTGGCCGCATTGCCGGAGACGATTTCGACGCCGTCGTCTCTGAGCCTCGCCAGCGTCTTGTCGGCGTCCTCGATGACCAGGAAGGGCAGCGATGCCTGTTTCAGCGCCGCGCCGACCAGGCTGCCGACGCGGCCGTAGCCGATCAGGATGGTGTGGCCCGAAAGCGTTGTGCGTGGCGGTGGGCCATTCTCTTTTGCCGCGGCGGCCACCGAGGCCACTTGTCCGGGCTGCGTCGCCGGGCCGACCGGCTTGGCCTCTTCCGGTGGTGCTGCCTTGGCGGCGCGCGCGTCCAGCCATGGCTTCATCCAGTCGAGGGCGAGGAACATCAGCGGATTGACCAGGATCGACAGGATGGCGCCTGCCAGGATCAGGTCGCGTCCCTGTTCGGGCAACAGCTTCAGCCCGACGCCGAGCTCCGCCAGGATGAAGGAGAATTCGCCGATCTGCGCGAGGCTGGCCGAGATCATCAAGGCGGTTCCCAGCGGATAGCGGAAGGCGATGACGATAACGAAGGCGGCCAGCGACTTGCCGATGACGATGATGGCCAGCGTCGCCAGGATCGGCCAGCCATTGCTCATCAGGCTGAACGGATCGAACAGCATGCCGACCGAGACGAAGAACAGCACCGAGAAGGCGTCGCGCAGCGGCAGTGATTCCTCCGCCGCGCGGTGGCTGAGCTCGGATTCGCTCATGATCATGCCGGCGAAGAAGGCACCGAGCGCCAGCGAGACGCCGAACAGTTTGGCGGCGCCGAAGGCGACGCCGAGCGCGATCGCCAGCACCGCCAGCCGGAACAGTTCGCGCGAGCCGGTATGGGCGACGTAATGCAGGATCCACGGAATGACGCGGCGGCCAACCACCAGCATGACGATGACGAAGGCGACGACCTTGGCCAGCGTGAGGCCGACGACGCCCCAGATGCCGAAGCTGGCCGGCAGCGACAAAAGGCTCGCATGGTCATCGACCTGCGGCTGGCCGCCGAGCACGCCGGCCAACGCCGGCAAAAGCACCAGCGCCAGCACCATGGCGAGGTCCTCGACGATCAGCCAGCCGACGGCGATGCGGCCGCGCTCGGTCTCGATCAGCCGTCGCTCCTGCAACGCGCGCAACAGCACCACTGTGGACGCGACGGAAAGCGCCAGGCCGAAGACGAGGCCTGCGCCCATCGACCAGCCGAGCATCCAGGCAAGGCCGGCGCCCAGCGCGGTGGCAAAGCCGATCTGGACGATGGCGCCGGGTACGGCGATGGCGCGGACGGAGAGAAGATCCTTCAGCGAGAAATGCAGGCCGACGCCGAACATGAGCAGGATGACGCCGATTTCGGCCAGCTCATTGGCAAGACCGGCATCGGCGACGAAACCCGGCGTGTTCGGTCCAACCAGCACGCCGGCGACGAGATAGCCGACCAGCGGCGGGATGCGAAAACGGTTGGCGAGCGCCCCGAAGATGAATGCCAGCCCCAGACCGGCGACGATGGTGGCGATAAGGGGCGTGTCATGCGGCATTGTCTATGGAGCGCCTTTCGGGAAATGTCGGGTGTGCGCCGCCCGCAGCCGCCGCCTTTGCAATATGGTGGAGGGGGTGCGGGCGACGCAACCCGCGAGACGTAAATTGGTGGCCAGAGGCGCCGAAAAACGAAAGGCGCGCGCAGCGAAAACGCTGCGCGCGCGAATGATCTATGAGATAGGGTCAGGCTGCCTGCTGCAGCATGGCCTCGATGTCGATCAGCGGGCGGTTGGTCAGTGTCTTTGGGATCTCCGCCTGCACCTTGTCGGTGACTTCCTTGTGCAATTTCTTGCGCATGGTGCCGAGCACCAGCGGCGGCGCGACCAGCACGATGTCGTCGAAGATGCCGTGATGGGCGAGCTTGTAGAGCCGGTCCGCGATCTCTTCGGCAAAGCGTTCCTTGCCCTGCCGGTGCCAGTCGGTTTCCTCAACCGCGCTGCGATGCACGGAGGGGCCGTCATTGTAGCGGCCGGGACTGTCGCTGCCTTGTTCGCGCGTTGCCGGATTGCCCTGGTTCATCTCCTGGAAGAGCTGCAGGTGCGGATAGAGATTGTCGCCCTCGTTCTTCAGGAACAGCGCTTTCTCGCCATCGGCCACCATGACCAGAAGGCCATGTTTCAGGTTGATCTTGCTCATTTGCGGGCTCCTGCTTGAAGGTTCAAATCCAGCCGACGATTGTCTGTTACGGCAGGGGCAGAACGCGTGGCGAAGCGGGAACGTTCCACTTCGTTCGCCGAGATCGCACGCAGCCATATCAAGCCCGATCTATCGTCTATCGGAGCAATGTCCGAGGTGACGGCTTTAATCTACTAGATTGGTAGAATTTAGAAAAAATAATTTTGCAGCTTGGCCGGCTCCCGGATAAAAGAGCCGCAGAACAAAGCCTGCGGCAGCAGCTTGAATCCGCCTGATATGCGGATGTGGAATATTTTTCTCTTGGCCCTTTGGCTTGCGGAAAACCGATTGCCTCCCGTCAGGGGATGCGCGAGTGGGTTCCTTCAGCTTTTTCGCGTCCGCGCCTAAAACTGCCGAATTGTTCCGGAATCTGTTCGTCATGCCGCACACCAATCCCAAGCTCACCGCGTTCCCGGTCTTCATGCGGGTCGAAGGCGAAGCCGTGGCCATCGTCGGCGGCGGAGGCGAAGCGTTGGCCAAGGCGCGGCTACTTGATCAGTCGAGTGCTGTGCTTCGCATCATTGCCGATGTTGCCGACGCCGAATTGCTGAGCTTCATCGCCACGACCGGCGCCATCCGTATCGACGCCCCCTACGACGCCGCGCATCTCGAAGGCGCGGTCCTGGTGTTTGCCGCCAGCGGCGACGAGACGCTCGACCGCCGCGTCGCCCACGATGCGCGCCGCCTTGGCATTCCGGTCAATGCCGTCGACCGGCCGGAGCTATGCGATTTCTTCACCCCGGCGCTGGTCAACCGCGCCCCGGTCGCCATCGCCATCGGCACGGAAGGCGCGGGTCCGGTGCTGGCGCAGATGCTGCGCAGCCGCATCGACCGCATGCTGTCGCCGTCGCTCGGGCCGCTGGCAGCGCTTGCCGCCTCGTTCCGGGGTGCCGCCGAAAAGCTGCTGCCGAAAGGCAACGCCCGCCGCCAGTTCTGGAGCAGTTTTTTCCAGGGTGCACCGGCGCGCGCCGTCGAAGCCGGCGAGCTTTCGCAGGCGCATGACGCCGCCGCCGATCTGTTGCTGTCGAAGGCTCCGGCTTCGGGCCATATCGCGTTGGTTGGCGCCGGGCCAGGTGCTGAGGATCTTCTGACGCTGCGCGCGCATCGGCTTTTGATGGAAGCCGACGTCATCGTCTATGACGCGCTGGTGCCGGAGGCGATCGTCGCCATGGGCCGCCGCGACGCCGAGCGGCTGCCGGTCGGAAAACGCAAGGGATGCCACACCAAGAGCCAGGCCGAGATCAATGCGCTGCTGGTCGATCTCGGCAGGCAGGGCAAGCGCGTCGTGCGGCTGAAGTCGGGCGACCCGCTGGTGTTCGGCCGCGCCGGCGAGGAGATGGCCGCACTGCGCGATGCCGGCATCGCCTATGATGTCGTTCCCGGGGTCACCGCCGCCTTTGCCGCCGCCGCCGATTTCGAGCTGCCGCTGACGCTGCGCGGCGTCTCCTCGTCGATGGTGTTCACCACCGGCCATGATCTGAAGGGCAATTCGCTGCCGGATTGGGCCAAGCTCGCCATTTCCGGCGCCACCGTAGCCGTCTATATGGGCCGCTCGGTCGCCGCCGAAGTCGCCGGACGGCTGATCGAGGCCGGCCTGTCGCCGGACACGGCGGTTGCCGTGGTCGAGAATGCCAGCTTGCAGAACCGCCGCCGTTTCCACGGCACACTGGCCGATTTGCCGTCGCTGGAAGAGCGCGCCGATCTGGCCGGTCCGGTGATGACCATCATCGGCGACGCGGTTGCCGGCGCCAACTTTGAACGTTCCGAGCCGCTCGCGGCACATAACTATGAGGGCGCCGCCAACGCGGCCGACGCAGAGGTCGAGCCATGAAGATACTGACCGCAAACCGCCTCTCCGACGGCATCGCCGTCTGGTATGCCGATGGCGGCTGGGCCGAGACGGTCGACCATGCCGACCTTGCCCATGACCAAGCGGCAGAGGACAGGCTGGAAGCAATCGGCGCCAAGGCCAACGCCAACAATCAGGTTGTCGACGTGAATCTGATCGACGCTGAAGTCGTCAATGGCGTCGTCGTGCCGGTGCGGCTGCGCGAAAAGATCCGCGCCGCCGGCCCGACCATCCGGGAAGATCTGGGCAAGCAGGCTGCGCGGGCAGCTTAACAAAATACGGGCGGACGCGCCCTGAAAGACGAAACATGTACCGCTACGATGAGTTCGACCACGATTTTGTCCAGGCCCGCGTCGCCGAGTTCAGCGACCAGGTCGAACGCCGCCTGTCCGGCGAGATCACCGAGGATCAGTTCCGGCCGCTGCGGCTGATGAACGGCGTCTACCTGCAGCTGCACGCCTACATGCTGCGCATCGCGGTGCCCTATGGCACGCTGAACAGCGCGCAACTGCGCATGCTCGGCCACATCGCGCGCAAATACGACAAGGGCTACGGCCACTTCACCACGCGCCAGAACATCCAGTTCAACTGGCCGGCGCTGTCCGACATTCCGGCGATCCTGGCCGATCTCGCCAGCGTCGAGATGCATGCCATCCAGACCAGCGGCAATTGCATCCGCAACGTCACCGCCGACCATTTCGCCGGCGCCGCCGCCGACGAGGTCGCCGATCCGCGCCCCTATGCCGAGATCCTGCGGCAATGGTCGTCTGTGCATCCGGAATTCTCGTTCCTGCCGCGCAAGTTCAAGATCGCGGTGACCGGGGCCGAGCGCGACCGCGCCGCCATCCAGACGCATGATATCGGTCTGCATCTGAAGAAGAACGCTGCCGGCGAGCTCGGCTTTGCCGTCTATGTCGGTGGCGGCCAGGGCCGCACGCCGATGGTGGCGCGCAAGATCCGCGACTTCCTGCCGGAAGCCGACCTGCTTTCCTACTGCACGGCGATCCTGCGCGTGTACAACCTCTATGGCCGCCGCGACAACAAGTACAAGGCGCGCATCAAGATCCTCGTCCACGAGACAGGCGTCGAGGAAATCACCCGCCAGGTCGAGGCCGAATGGCAGGAGCTGAAGGACGCCGAGCTGAAGCTGCCGGAAGCCGACATCCGTGCCATCGACGCCTATTTCGCGCCGCCGGCACTGACCGCCCGGCCGGAAGGCGACGCGGCGATCAAGCTGGCGCGGCTCGATTCCAAAAGCTTCTCGGATTGGCTCGACCAGAATGTCGTGACGCATCGCCATCCTGACTATGCCGCGGTGACGATCTCGCTGAAAGGCATCGGCGAGGTGCCGGGCGATGCCACCGACAGCCAGATGGAAGCGGTCGCCGACATCGCCGAGAAATACGCGTTCGACGAACTGCGCGTCAGCCATGAGCAGAACCTGATCCTGCCGCATGTGGCGCGCGCCGATCTCAAGGCTGTCTATGATGCGCTGGTCGATATTGGTCTGGCGACGGCCAATTCCAACCTGATCAGCGATATTATCGCGTGCCCTGGCCTCGACTATTGCGCGCTGGCGACGGCGCGCTCGATCCCGATCGCGCAGGAGATTTCGCTTCGCTTCGCCTCGCTGGAGCGGCAGCGCGAGATCGGCGAATTGAAGCTGAAGATTTCCGGCTGCATCAATGCCTGCGGCCACCACCATGTCGGCCATATCGGTATCCTCGGCGTCGAGAAGAAGGGCTCCGAGCTCTACCAGGTGACGCTTGGCGGATCGGCCGACGAGAACACCTCGGTTGGCGAAATCATCGGCCGCGGCTTCTCTTCGGAAGAGATCACCGACGCCATCGAGCAGATCGTCGACACCTATCTCGGCCTTCGGCTCGGTCCCAGTGAACGTTTTATCGACGCCTACCGCCGTGTCGGTCCCGCGCCGTTCAAGGAGGCGCTCTATGCTGGCGAAACCAAGGCCGCTTGACCGCATCCTCGACGTCGACGACAGCATCGCCGCCAAAGCGGCGGGCTTCGACGCGCTGTATGGACATCTGAGCCCGCTCGACATCATCGAACGCGCGGCGAGCGAATTGTTTCATGACGAGATCGCCGCCGTGTCGTCCTTCGGCGCGGATTCCGCCGTCCTGCTGCATATGATCGCCAAGGTCGACCGCACGCTGCCGGTCATCTTCCTGGACACCGGCAAGCATTTCGAAGAGACGCTGGGCTACCGCGATGCGCTGGTCGCCGATTTCGGGCTGACCAACATCAGGGTGATCAAGCCCGAAGACGCAGCGCTCGAACGGGTCGATCCGACCGGCAATCTGCACCAGAGCAACACCGATGCCTGCTGCGACGTGCGCAAGGTCGAGCCGCTGGCGCGCGGCGTCGCCCCCTTCCGGGCCTGGCTGACCGGCCGCAAGCGCTTCCAGGCGGCGACGCGAGCCGCGCTGCCGGTGTTCGAGGCGGTCGGCCCGCGCGTACGCATCAATCCGCTGGCGCACTGGACGACATCCGATCAGGCCGACTACATGCGCGCGCATGCGTTGCGCGAAAATCCGCTGGTTGCGTACGGCTATCTGTCGATCGGCTGCTTCCCATGCACGCAGCCGGTGCAGCCGGGCGAAGATGCGCGCAGCGGACGCTGGGCCGGTCATGCCAAGACCGAGTGCGGCATCCATCTGTCGGGACTGGAAGTGTCGCTGACCGACGCATCCCTTTAAGCTATGGTGATATTCAGGTGAGGTTGGCCTGCAACGGCGGCTTCCGCCCGGAGGCCGCCGGTTTCGTGTGGACCGGCTTTCGCGGACTTCGATTTTGGGGCTTTTAGGAATTTTCGATGACTGAACCGACGACAGCGGAGACCCGCCTCTGGACCCGGACGGGTTTTCGCGAGGACGAGTGGACACATGCCGAAAGTGCGGATGCACTGGCGGGCAATGGCCGCTTCATCCTGCCGTTGCAGGCATTTCTCGGCCTCGATGCCGAAGTGCGGCGCTCGGCCAAGGAGCGGCTTGGCGTCGCGCTGCAGCCCGGCGACCAGCTGGAAAAGATTGTGGATCTGCTCGACCAGCTGTCGCTGGTGGCGCTGGCCTTCCCGGCCTTCAGCGACGGCCGCTCGTTTTCCAAGGGCGAATTGCTGCGCAGCCGCTACCATTTCGAGGGCGCGGTCCGCGCCACTGGCCAGGTGCTCGTTGACCAGCTGCCGCATATGCTGCGCCTCGGCTTCGACGAGTTCGAAATCTCCAACCCGGTTCTGCTGAAGCGCCTCGAAGAAGGCCGCACAGGCGGGCTGGGCCTTTACTATCAGCCGACCGAAGCGTCGGAGCCGAAGGGGCCGAAATACTCCTGGCGGCGCGTTCGCAACATCTGACTCAGCGGTAATTTCGCCTGTCTTTACAAAGACTGTGATCGGGCCTTCTCCTGGCTCTCCGGACGGAAATATCCGCCGGCCGCGAGGGAGGAATCGGCGCTCATCGGCGGCAACACCAATGCACCGTCCATCATGATCGCCGAAAAGGCGCCTGACATGATCAGGGCTGCAAGGTCTGGATGCGCGAGGAGCGCAAGGCTGCCTGAGCCGGTTTTTGGAAGATGCCGCCGCGCCTTCGGTGCGGCGGTTTTTTTCTTTGTCTTACGGCATTCCCAAGCGAAAGCCCGGAAAACCGCCTCACACTTTGCTGGAATTGCTTTCAGGCCAAGGCCCGCGCTTCGCGAAACGAGATCAGCTTGCGGCGGTTCTCGTCCCACAACGCCAGCTTGACGCAGCGCAGGCTGTCGAGAAGCGTGACGCGGCCGATGCCGCGCAGTTCGGGATAGTCGCGCAGCACTTCCTGCAGCCGGTAGCCCGGCACCTTGGCCGAGAGATGGTGCACGTGATGGACGCCGATATTGCCGGTGAACCAGTTCAGCACCGGCGGCAAATCATAATAGGACGAGCCGTGCAGGGCGGCACGCTGGAATTCCCACTCTTCGTCCTTCGCCCATTCCGTCTCCTCGAACTGGTGCTGGACGTAGAACAGCCAGATTCCGGCCGATCCGGCCAGGATCACGATCGGCAAATGGACGATCAGGAAAGCGCCGGGGCCGACCAGCCAGATAAGCAGCGCTGCCGCGACCGCGATGCCGAGATTGGTGGTCATCGACGACACCCAGGGCGTCAGGCCGCCGCGCATCATGCCGACCGGCAGCCTCTGCTCGAAGATGAACAGCCAGATCGGGCCAAGGCCGAACATCACCAGGGGATGGCGGTAGAGACGATAGGCAAGGCGTCCCCGCCAAGACAGCTGCCGGTATTCAGCAACCGTCAACGTCCTGATATCGCCCATGCCGCGCTCGTCAAGATTGCCGGCGCTGGCGTGATGGGTGGCGTGCGCGCGCCGCCAGCAATCGTAAGGGGTCAGCGTCAGCACGCCGAGCGCGCGGCCGATCCAGTCGTCGGCAGTGCGGTTGGCGAAGAAGGAGCCGTGGCCGCAATCGTGCTGGATCATGAAGATCCGCACCAGAAAACCGGCGGCGGGAAGGATCAGGATCAAGCCCCACCAGTGGCCATAGGAATAGGCTGCCGAAGACAGCGCCCACAGCGTAACGAAAGGAATAAGGGTGATGGCGAGTTCAAGAGTGCTGCGTCGCCGGTCGGGCTTCTTGTAGCGCGCCAGGATCTTCAACCAGGCGCGCTTGCTGTTGGCGGCCGTCTCGGGGGAAATCATGTTCATCAGGAAGCATAGGCGGGGCGTCCCGCTGCCGCAAGGAAAAGCTCACGCAAAATTACTGCGCGTAATTGTCGCGCGATAGCATCGCTATTGACGGCGTTGGCCGCCGGCCATGCTGGCTTCTATGCCGTCCAGCCGGTCGAGCAGGTCCCGGAAACGGGCGGGAATGTCGGCCTCGGTGCGGAAGGCCGGCAAGGTGCGCAAGAAGCGCGTCGTCGCCTCGGTGCCGAACTGGCGCCTGATGTCGGCGGCGAGCTCTTCGCTTCTGTTGCCAGTATTGCGGTCCATTGTCTCAAATCCTGTGTCGGTTTCAAAACTCCTCCAAGCTTTGAATGGTTCCCCATAGCGGGGTATTGGCAAGCAAAGGCTGCCGTTACGGTAAAGTTTGAATTAATTTTGAACGTCCTTGCGCCCCGCACCAAGTCCGACGGGCTGCCCGCAACATTGCCTGCTGTGGGGCGTCCTCCTGGGCTTGCCCCTTGATTTTTGGCCGCCAAACCTCGATATCGGGCGCAAATCCAAACCATTCGAATGACGGGAAATGGCGATGAGCGACCAGACAAAAGACGAACGCGCGCCCGAGGATATCGAAACGGCCGAGGCCGAGCGCACGCAAGGCGGCATCGACGGCGACTATGAAGCGCTGGTGCGGTTGCTGAAGGAAAACGAGGAGCTGAAGGACCGCGCGCTGCGCGTCGCAGCCGAGATGGAGAATCTGCGCCGCCGCACCGCCCGCGACGTGCATGATGCGCGCGCCTATGCGGTGGCCAATTTCGCCCGCGACATGCTGTCGGTGTCGGACAATCTGCGCCGCGCGCTCGATGCTATCCCCGCCGAGGCGAAAGCGGCCGGAGATGCCGGCTTCAAGGCGCTGATCGACGGCGTCGAGATCACCGAGCGCGCCATGCTGTCGACGCTGGAACGGCATGGGGTGAAGAAGCTCGAACCGGAAGGTGAGAAGTTCGACCCGAATTTCCACCAGGCGATGTTCGAAGTGCCCAATCCCGATGTGCCGGCCAACACCGTCGTCCAGGTCGTGCAGCCGGGCTATTCGATCGGCGAGCGCGTGCTGCGGCCGGCCATGGTCGGGGTCGCCAAGGGCGGCCCCAAGATCGCGGCCACCGAAGCGCCGGTCGAGCCGGGGCCGGTGAACGAGCAGGCCGAGAAGGATGCGTGAGTAGGGTAGGCAGTAGGGAATAGGGAATAGGGAATAGGGAATAGGGAATAGGGAATAGGGAATAGGGAATAGGCAGGCGTATCAATCGCGCGGCTTCGTGTTATTCATACTTTCCCTAATTCCCAATCCCTACTACCTCATGTCCCTGACACCCATCGACCTCCTCGACTATGCCGGCGTCGCCGTCTTTGCCGCGACCGGGGCGTTGGCGGCTTCGCGCAAGCAGCTCGACATTATCGGCTTCCTGTTTCTGGCCAGCGTCACCGGCATTGGCGGCGGCACGCTTCGCGACGTCATCCTCAACCTGCCCGTCTTTTGGGTCGCCAACTCCGGCTATGTGCTGGTTTGCGCGGCGGTTGCAGTGCTGGTCTTCTTCATCGCCCACCGCGTCGAATCCCGCTGGAAATGGCTGCTCTGGCTCGACGCCATCGGATTGGCGGCCTTTTCCGTAATGGGCGCGGCCAAGGGGCTGGCCATCACCGGCTCGCCGGTCGTCTCCGTTGTTATGGGCGTGTTGACCGCCACATTTGGCGGCATCCTGCGCGATCTGCTGGCCGGCGAGCCATCGGTGCTGCTCAGGCCCGAAATCTACGTCACCGCCGCACTCGCGGGCGCCGGCCTCTACACACTTGGCGATCTTGCCGGCCTGCCGCCGCTCGCCTCGGATATTGCCGGCTTCGTCGCGGCTTTCCTGGTGCGCGGCGGCGCGCTGAAATTCGGCTGGACCTTTCCGTCCTACAAGAGCCGCCCGGGACGGCGACCGGAGGATATTCCGTAGGGAGAGGGGAGAGGGAATAGGGAATAGGGAATAGGGAATAGGGAATAGGGAATAGGGAATAGGGAATAGGGAATAGGGAATAGGGAATAGTCGGTAGTCAGAAATTCGCGGCAGCCTTCACTACTGCCTACTGCCTACTGCCTACTGCCTCACGCCGCAAAGCGCTGCGCTTCCCCGCCATAATAGTTGACGTAGCGGGCGCCGATTTCCTTGACCGGCATCACCACGAACACATCGACGGTGGAGAACTCACGGTCGATGACGCAGCCGTCGCCGATGCGGGCGCCGACGCGCAGATAGCCCTTGACCAGCGGCGGCATGGCCGCGATCGCCGCCTTGGCGTTGACCGCCTCGATCGGCATCAGATCCATCGAGCAATAGCGGCCGGAGACCGCCCGCACATCCCAGGCGGAGTTGGTCCGGCAGTGATGGGCAAGGTAGGTGAGCGCCTCGGCATGCGCAGCCGGCACCGTGCCAGGGAACGAGGCACAACCGGTCATCACGCCGATCTCATAGTGGTTGATGTAGGCCCAGATGCCTTGCCACAGCGCCTCGATGGTGCGCTTCGAGCGGTATTCCGGCAGCACGCAGGAGCGGCCGAGCTCAAGGAAGCGCTGGCCGGGATGGCGGGCGATCAGCTTGGTCAGTTCGAACTCGCCTTCGGAATAGAAGCCGCCGGCGGTTGCCGCAATCTCTTGCCGCAGCAGGCGGTAAGTGCCGACGATGCGGCGATGCTCGGGGCCGGAGATCGAAGTGTCCAGCACGAGGAGATGGTCGCACAGCGGGTCGAAGCGGTCGGCGTCGCGCCGGTCCTGCGCCTGGAATAGGTCCTTCCTGGCGCCAAGCTCGTCATAAAACACCCGGTAGCGCACTTCCTGCGCGGCGGCGATCTCGGCTTCATTGCGGGCAAGCCGCACTTCGAGATTGCCGATACGGCCCAGCGGTGCGCCTGTTGCGACGGCATCGGCGTTCCGCGCGGCGAGCAAAGCGCCGCCTGCGCTGGGCCGAGTGTCACATTCCGGCATAACTGTATGCACGAGTGATTCTCCTTCGAGCCATCCCTCTTGGCACGGGGATACGGTGTAGGTGCAACAGGATTGTGACAGTACCGTGATACGGCGCGACGGGCAATACTTCGTCGGCTGGCGAAAACCCTCATTCGGCTACCTACGTGACGCGAGGATTGCGCCAGCGTCGCCTTGAAGCGCGTCGCGCTGGGGACGATTCACGCGACGCGCTTCAAGTCTTTGTTTTGTGCATGTCGTCTTCTCAAAACCGGGGCCACTTTTGAGCGACATGAATTCAGGCGGCCACCTGGCCCTCGACGGCATGGACCAGCGCGTCGGGATCGAGCGGCTTGGTGACAAAGCCGCTGGCGCCATGGGCGAGCACGGTGTGGCGGGTCTTTTCCTGGCTGTCGGCCGAAAGCACCATGATCGGAACCGGCGGCACAGCCATTTCCTCCTCGTGGCGGCGGATGGCGGCGATCGCGTCCAGCCCGTCCATGACCGGCATGTGCAAATCCATCAGCACCACATCGAAGCGATTTTTCAGCCCGGCTTCGGTCACCGCCTCGACCGCGGCCTTGCCATTGCCGACCACTTTCACGCGATGTCCCGCCTTCAAAAGCGTGGCGCGGGCAAGCATGGCGTTGATGTCGTTGTCTTCGGCGATCAGCACCGACAAACCTTGCTGGCGCCCGCCATGGGCACGAAGCGAGGACGCGCCGGTCTTTTCCGGCTTGGGCGGCGGCAAGGCAGGGGCATGACTGGTCAGCAGCACGCGCAGCAGGGTTTCGCCGCGCACCGGCCTCGCCAGGAAGGTGGCGTAGCCGCTGGTGCGGAATTCGCCAAGCATGCCGCGGTCGGTCGGCGCGATCAGCGTGATCGCCTCGCAATCGGCAAAGCCACTCTGGCGCAGGCGCTTGAGCAGTCTGCCGTCGCCGTCCTCCAGGGCCGCGTCGATCAACAGCACATCGCAATGTTCGGCGAAGGGCGTCGCCTGGGAAGCGGTTGCGGCGACGTCGACGGCGCCGCCATGGGCGCGGATGGTGCGGGCGATGGCGTCCGCCTCGACGGCGTTCTTCGACACGATCACGGCGCGCCGGCCGGCCAGGATGTTCTGCCGGTTCTGCGGTGCTTCGGTTGCTCCTGCGGCCGGGATCTCGAAGACGAATTCCGATCCCTCGCCAAGCCGGCTCGACACCGAAATGGCACCGCCCATGGCGGTCACCAGCCGCCTTGAGATAGCAAGACCGAGGCCGGCGCCGCCATGGGTGCGGGTCGAGGTGCCGTCGGACTGTTCGAATTCCTCGAAGATGCGCTCCATGTCGTCTTCGCGCAGGCCAGGGCCGGTGTCGGCGACGGTGAAGCAGATGCGGTCGCTGGTCTCGGTGCGGGCCCGTGCAACCGAAACCAGCACGCCGCCGGTGTCGGTGAACTTGATCGCATTGCCGATCAGGTTGAGCAGCACCTGCCTGACTCTTCCCGGATCGGCCATGATCATCTGTGGCACGTCGGGCTCGACATGACAGCCGAGGCCGATGTTCTTGGCGAAGGCTTTGGCCGCCATCAGTTCGATGATGTTGTCGGCGATTTCGCGCAGCGATGTCGGCTGCGGCTCCGGGTCGAAACGGCCGGCCTCTATCTTGGAATAGTCGAGCAAATCCTCGATGAGCGCCAAAAGGGCGCTGGCCGAGGTCGAGACAGCGCCGACATAGGTGCGCTGCTCGGGCGACAGATTGGTGTCAGCCAGAAGCTTGGCCATGCCCATGATGCCGTTCATCGGCGTGCGGATCTCATGGCTGACGGTGGCGAGGAAGCGCGACTTGGCCTGGCTGGCATATTCGGCGCGCTCGCGCGCGGTGATCAGCGAGGATTCGGCGCGTTTGCGCGCGGTGATGTCGCGGGCAATCGCCCGGTGCGAGACGGCGCCGCTATCCTTGTCGCGTACCGACAGTTCGATCCACGAGAACCAGCGCGGACCGTTCGGGGTGCGTATGGAGACGTCGGTGGAACTCAGGCATTCATGATCGGAAAAGGCGGCGTCGGGGACGATGCCGACATCGATGCCGTGTTCGGCGAGGGTCCTGCCGGCAAGGTCGCGTTGGTCGGTTCCGACGAGGCTGGCGAAAACCTTGTTGGCGTAGACGATGTGGCCGTCGCGGTCGCGGTGGACGACGAGATCGCCGAGCGCATCAATCAGCCCGCGAAAACGCTCCTCGCTCTCCTGCATCTCCCACATGCGGTCGGCCAGCGTCTCGATTTCGGCGCGGCTACGGGCCGCGGTTTCGTCGAGCAAGGCCGCCGCGCGGCGGACGGTGCGCCGGCTGCGCAGGTGCATGGCGACGCCGGCAAGGCCTGTTGCCAGCAGGCCGAGGGTGATGAAGATCGGCGCACCGGTGAGGTGGGAGAGGCCCGCCAGCACGACACTGGCGACCACCGTCAGGAACGGCAGGCCCTCGGACGTGGCGCGCGGCAAATCCGGCGCCAGAGGCGGCGGCGCAACACGCTGCCGCTTCGCCGTCGCCGGACTCGGCCCGTCGACGCTTTCGGCACGGCTCTTCTCTTTCCTGGCGGACTCCGCGATCATGCGGAACTCCTTGCCAGATAGAGATTATGGAAAAGCGCGGCGGATCGTTCGAATTTTAGCGGTCATGCATTTTTGGCGGTTTTCCGCATCGCCTGATCTTTTCCGAAACCTCATTCCCTTTCGGGATCATGCTTCGGGAGCCTCACATATCGACAACCACGCGGCCCCTGATCTTGCCCTCGACGATGTCATGGGCGGCGGTGATGATGCCGTCGAAGCCGATGGTCGTGGACAGGCCGACGAGCTTCTTGAGGTCGAGATCGGCGCCGATGCGGCGCCAGGCCTCCAGGCGTACCGCCTTTGGGGCCATCACCGAATCGATGCCGAGCAGCGAGACGCCGCGCAGGATGAACGGGGCAACGCTCGAAGGCAGGTCCATGCCGCCAGCCAGGCCGCAGGCGGCGACCGCGCCGCCATAGGCGGTCATCGACAGCACATTGGCCAGCGTGTGGCTGCCGACGGCGTCGATGCCGCCAGCCCAGCGTTCCTTGGCCAATGGTTTTGCCGGTTGGGAGAGCTCGTCGCGCGAAATCACTTCGGCGGCGCCGAGGTCGATCAGATAGGGACTCTCGGCGCTGCGGCCGGTCGAGGCAATGGCGTGGTAGCCGAGGCTGGACAGGAGCGAGACCGCGACCGAACCGACGCCGCCGGCGGCACCCGTCACCACCACCGGGCCGCGATCGGGCAGGATGCCGTGCCGCTCCAGCGCCATGACGCACAGCATCGCCGTATAGCCGGCGGTGCCGACCGCCATCGCATCGTGGGCGCTGATGCCGTCGGGCAACGGCACCAGCCAGTCGCCGTTGACGCGGGCGCGCCCGGCATAGGCGCCGAAATGCGTTTCGCCGACACCCCAGCCGTTGAGGATCACCTGATCACCCTTGCGCCAGTCGGCATGCGAGGAAGAAATCACCGTGCCGGCGAAATCGATGCCCGGCACCAGCGGCCAGCGGCGGATCACCGGCGCCTTGCCTGTGATGGCCAGCCCGTCCTTGTAGTTGACGGTCGTCGCCTTGACCGCGACGGTGACATCACCTTCCATCAAATCGGCTTCGCTGAAATCGACGATCTCAACCGACTGCTTCTTTTCGGCGTCGCGCGAAACGAGGATGGCTTTGAAGGTTTCAGGCATCTCTTCTCCTCGGCTTCGCAAAGGCTGGCGGTCGGCATTGGCTGGCTCTGGCCGAACTGTGCGGCGACCGCCCGGCGAGGTCAATTGGTCAAAAGAGTCGGGCCGTCAGGCTTCTGGGCCTTGCGGCTTGGCCTCGCGCCGCCAGCCGATGAACTCGTCGAAGACGACCAGCGCCGCGCCGACCGAAATGAAGGCATCGGCAAGGTTGAAGACGGCGAAGGACCATACCGGCGTGTGGAACAATATATAGTCGATGACGTGGCCGTAGACGGCGCGGTCGATCAGATTGCCGATCGCGCCGCCGATGATCAGGGCAAAGCCGATGCGGGCCAGCACATGGCCGGAGGGCGTGCGCGTCGCCAGATAAAGCACGAAGGCAACGACCACGACCGCGATGACGACCAGGCCGGTGTCGCCGAAGGACGAGAACATCGAGAAGGCGATGCCGGTATTGTAGGTGCGAAACAGCGCCAGGAATGGCACCAGGTCGAGCTTTTCCTGGAAGACGAGGCCGGTCTCGATCAGATGCTTTATCCACTGGTCGAGCGCGATTGCCACCACCACCAGCAGCGCATAGGGAGACCATGATTTCACGATGTGGCGTCCTCGGGGGCAAGTTTCAGCGCGCCGCGCCGGATCTCGAACAGCATGATTCCGGTGGCGACCGCCAAATTGAGTGAATCGGCGCGGCCGGCCTGCGGAATCCGCAGCAGCCGGTCGCAGCTTTCCGCCAGATTGTCGAGCAGGCCCTGCTGCTCATTGCCCATCATCAAGAGCACCGGTCCTCGGGAGAAATCGACCGAGCGGTAGTCGACCGCACCCTTCAGATGGGTGCCGACCACCAGGCCCGAGAAGCTGTTTCGCCAAGCCAGAAATGCTTCCGGCGTCGCCTTGGTCACCGGCACGGCGAAGATCGAGCCCATGGTGGCGCGCACGGTCTCGACAGAAAAAGGATCGGTAGTCTCGCCGACCAGGATGACGCCCTTGGCGCCGACGGCATCGACGGTGCGGATGACGGTGCCGAGATTGCCGGGATCGCGCACCCGGTCGAGCGCCACCCAGACGTCGCCGTCGTGAGCGCGGATGTCTCTTAGCGGCAGCAGTTTTTGCCGGAAGACGCCGACCACCATTTGCGGATTGTCACGGCGGGTGATGGCGACCAGCACTTTTTCGGACACTTCGAGCACGGTGCCGCCGGCGGCAACCGTGCGCGCCGCCACCTTTTCGACCGCCGCATTGCCGCGTCCGGCCTTGGCGAAGACCAGCGTCCTGATCGACCAGCCGAGGTCGAGGGCGTCGATGACCAGCTTCAGCCCTTCGGCCATGAAGGCGTTCTGCTGGTCGCGGAATTTCTTCTGGGCGAGCGCCTTGATGTCCTTGATCAGCGGATTGGCAAGGCTGGTGACTTCCTTGACCTGCCCGGGCGCACCTGCGTGCCGCTCATTCATTCGGGACTCCCGGGCATTCAGGTCTCCCGGGCATTCAGGCCACCCAGCGCGAAAACAGCGATGTCGACAGCGCCCGGCCGGCGGATTGCTCGCGGATGATCAGTTCGCCTGATTCAACGGTGCCGCCCATGCCGGCAAAAGTGTCGCGCATCAAGGCATGGATGGCGAAGAAGGAGGCGCGGATGGAATAGGCGGTCAGCACCACGGCGAGCGGTTTCGGCGTCAGAATCGCGCGGCAAAGATCGGTCAGGCCGGGCAGGTCCTCGAACAACTGCCAGACCTCGCCCTTGGGGCCGCGGCCATAGGCGGGCGGGTCGAACAGGATGATGTCGTAGCGGCTGCCGCGGCGCTCTTCGCGCTCGGCGAATTTCACTGCATCGTCGACGATCCAGCGGATCGGCTTGCTGCCGAGACCGGCCATTTCCTGGTTTTCGCGCGCCCAGCCGACCGCCCTCTTGGAGGCATCGACATGGGTGACCGCGGCACCGGCGCGGGCGGCTACGAGAGACGCGAGCCCGGTATAGCCGAACAGGTTCAGCACCTTGACCGGGCGGTTGGCCGCCGCGATCAGGCTGGCCATATGGTCCCAGTGCGAAGCCTGCTCGGGGAAGACGCCGACATGGCGAAACGAGGTGAAGCGGCCGAGATAGTCGATGCCGTCATGCTTCATCGGCCAGGTCTCGCCCAGCGGTACCTTCGGGAACCGCCAGCGGCCGATGCCTTCTTCGTCGGTATCGCCGGTGAAGATGGCGTCGGCGCGGTCCCAGTCCCTGGCCGGCAAAGCCTTTTCCCAGATCGCCTGTCCCTCGGGCCGCACGATGCGGTAGGGGCCGTATTGTTCGAGCTTTTCGCCGGCGCCGCTGTCGAGCAGTGCATAATCCTGATTGGGCGCCACTTCGAGGATCACCGGCAGGCGCTCAGTGGGCAGGACGCCTTCGCGACGCGCCAGGATACGGGGGGCGAGCTTCGGATCAGACCGGTCGTCCGGTTTTGTTTCGTGGCGTTGCTGTCTGGCTTCGGGTCGGACTGGTACGGTGCCCGGCTGCGGCCGCGCCTGTTCGGTCCTGCCCTTTGCGGGCGGACGGTTGTCGCGGCGTTTGTCGCGAAAAGACTTCAAGCAGGAGCGTCTCCGGAGGCGGCAGGCCGCTTTTGGCATAGGGTCACCGGCTGCGCAAACAAAATGGTCCAGCGTGCGAATGTCTGAGGTGGTGGACCTCGCTGAGGAAACAGGCAAATCTCGAATCATGTCCCGTTCCGAACGCCTGCTCGACCTGATCCAGATCCTGCGCCGGCATCGCCGGCCGGTGAGCGGTCGCACGCTTGCCGGCGAGATGGACGTTTCGATCCGAACGCTCTACCGCGACATTGCCACGCTGCAGGGGCAAGGCGCGCCGATCGAGGGCGAGGCTGGGCTGGGCTATGTGCTGAAACCCGGCTTCATGCTGCCGCCACTGATGTTCACCGACGAGGAGATCGAGGCCATCGTTCTGGGATCGCGTTGGGTTGCCAGACAACCGGACAAGCGGCTGTCGGCCGCCGCCACCGACGCGCTGGCCAAGATCGCCGCTGTGCTGCCGGATGATCTGCGCGAGGACCTCGATGCGACCGCGCTTTTGGTCGGCCCGCACGGCGATGCTGTCGAAAGCATCGACCTTGGCCTGGTGCGCCAGGCGATCCGCAACGAGAGAAAACTCGGCTTTCTTTACCGCGACGCCGGCGGCGCCGCCTCCGAGCGCTTGATCTGGCCATTCGCGCTCGGCTTTTTCGACAAGGTGCGGGTGGTGGTGGCCTGGTGCGAGACGCGGCAGGATTTCAGACATTTTCGCGCCGACCGGATGTCGGGGCTCAACACCACGTATATCCGCTATCCGCGTCGTCGGCAGGCTCTTCTGAAGGAATGGCGCGCGACGCTGGACGCACCAAAGCGCCAGCCTGGCGCTTAATGCTCCTTTCCACGCCCTCGCAAGCCGCTGCTGCCAGAATCTGACAGTGGGGTCACCTATGCTCCTCCAATCGAAACCTTGGAGAGCAGACATGAACACCCCCAATTTCGTCATCCTTTATGTCGACAGCCCGGAGCGGAGCGGCGCCTTCTACGGTGCGCTGCTGGGACGCCAGCCGGTGGAGACGTCGCCGACCTTCGTGCTGTTCGTGCTCGACAATGGCTTCAAGCTCGGCCTGTGGTCGCGCCACACGGTGGAGCCGTCGGCCGCGGCCGCCGGCGGCGGTGCGGAGCTCGTCTTCGCGTTGGACCGGCCTGATGCGGTGGACGCCGCCTACACGGACTGGGCAGGACGCGGCTTGACCATTCTGCAGACGCCGACCGACATGGACTTCGGCCGCACCTTCGTTGCGCTCGATCCCGACAAGCACCGGCTGCGCGTCTACTGGCTGGACGACGGAGAACAGGCCAATGGAGAACAGAAATGAGTGCGCACTGGATCGCGGTCGCTTCCGCCGAACATGTCCGGCGCGGCCGCGAGGCCGGCTTCATGCAGGTCAACCACGGCAAGGCGGCACCTTTGCGCCGCATCAAGCCCGGCGACGGCATCATCTACTACTCGCCGACCACAATTCTGCGCGAGAAGGACGGCCTGCAGGCCTTCACGGCAATCGGCACCGTGCGAGAAGGCGAGCCCTATCAGGGCCACATGGGCGGTGGCTTCACGCCGTTCCGCAGGGATGTCGAATGGGCCAAGGCCGAGGAAGCGCCGATCAAGCCGCTGCTCGAGCAGCTCGACTTCACCGCGGGCAAATCGAACTGGGGTTACCAGCTGCGCTTTGGCCTGTTCGAAATTACCGCGCATGATTTCGCGCTGATCGCCGAGGCGATGGGCGCGGCCATGAAGGCAGGCTGAAGCATCCAGCCGCCGGATCGGCAAGGCACCGTGACAAGGCTGCTGACACCAAGTTGTCAGCAGCCTTGTGCGACAAGCGATTGTCTTCAGATAGCGTCGCGCTTGCCCCAGGAGAATAAGATGGACTTCGTCTTGATCCGCATCATTACCGACCAGATCAAGCCCTTGGTGGCATTCTACGAGACGATCACCGGGCTTACCGCAACCTGGTTCACAGACGATTTCGCCGAACTGGCAACGCCGTCCTGCACACTGGCGATCGGCAGCACCCGCACGCTGGCCCTGTTCGGAACTGATGTGGCGCAGCCGGCCGCCAATCGCTCAGCGATCATCGAGTTTCGCGTCGCCGATGTTGATGCTGAGTACAGCAGGCTGGCGAAAATTATCGGCGATTTCGTACAGACGCCGACGACGATGCCATGGGGTAACCGGTCGCTGCTGCTGCGCGATCCCGATGGCAATCTGGTGAACTTCTTCACCCCGGTCAGCGCGGAAGCGATCAGGAAGTTCGATCGCAGAACCGGCGCAGACGCTACTGCTTGAGCGCGTTGTAGACGGCAATGCCGGCGGCAAGGTCCTCAAGCGCGGCGCCGACCGACTTGAACAGCGTGACCTCAGTGGGGCTCTGCCGGCCCTGTTTTTCCCCGCGCGCCAGCTCATGCAGATCGGCGACGATGGCTTCCGGCTTCAGCACGCCGGAGGCGAGCGGCTGGACGATGTCGCCGGCTTCCTTGGTGGCGCCGGCGCGGGTGTCGACATAGACGCGGGCGCGCGCGATCGCGTCGTCGTCGCTCTCGCGCATGGTCGGCGTGAAGCCGCCGACCAGATCGACATGCGCGCCCGGCTTGAGCAGCGCACCCTTGACCAGCGGCGTCGTCGTGATCGTCGCCGATGAGACGATGTCGGCCTCGGCGAGTTCGGCGTCGAGATCGCTTGCGGCCTCGGCGTTGAAACCGTCCGCGCGCAAATCAGCCGCGACCTTTTCGGCATTGGCGGGCGTGCGGTTCCAAATGCGGATGGTCTTGATCGGCCGCACCGCGGAGTGCGCCTTGGCGAGGAACGGCGACAGCGCGCCGGCGCCGACCACCAGAAGCTGCGATGCGTCCTCGCGGGCGAGATAGGAGACGGCCAGCGCCGAGGCGCAAGCGGTGCGCCACTGTGTCAGCCGTTGGCCGTCGATCAGCGCTTCGGGCTCGCCGGTGGTGCCGTTGAGCAGGAGGTAGAGCCCCATCACCGCCGGTTTGCCGATGTCGTTGTTGTCGGGCGATACGGTGACGATCTTGACGCCGATATGACCCCCGACCGATGTGCCGGCCGCATGGAAGTCGGTCCACGCCGGCATCAAAAGCAGCGTGGATGTGGCACCGTCGGGCCGCTCGACCCCGTGATGATGGCGGACGGGTTGCACAGCACCCTCGCGGAAGGCCGCGCGCAATGTCTCGACCAGCCCGGGAAAGGTCAGCGCCTGGTCGACAGCGTCGGCCGAAATGGTCAGCATGCAAAACTCCGCGAAGATAAAAGCGCCGGCTTCAGGCCGTTGGCTTCGGCAGCGCCGGCCCGGTGGCCGCGCCCTGCTGCACGGCGGGTATACGGCTGACCGCCTGGCGCAAATTCTCGGCCTCGACCCCGCGCTGGCGCGCCAGCTTGCGGTAGCGGCCCTGCTTGACCCAGGTCGCCAGGCTGCCGACGACCATGCCGATGGCGAGCGCCACGAACAGGAAGATGAACAGCGGCAAGGTCAGCGTCAGTTTCGGATTGCCGGGGTTGAACGGGTCGAGCGTGAAGGCGACCAGCTCGCGGTTGGCGACGGCCAGCGCAATCAGGATGACGGCGAGCGGCACGAAGACCACGATAAGTATGAAGCGGTTCAACATAGAAATTCCCTGGAGAAGGCAGGCCTTGATAACGCCGGCGCGTTGGTCCGCGCCTACTTGCCGCCATTCAGCCTTTCACGCAATTCCTTGCCGGTCTTGAAGAACGGCACCCACTTCTCCTCGACCTCGACGGATTCGCCGGTGCGCGGGTTGCGGCCGGTGCGGGCAGGGCGATTTTTCACCGAAAAAGCGCCGAAGCCACGCAACTCGACCCGATTGCCTTCCGCCAGGGCATCGGTGATCTCGTCGAAGATCGCTCCCACGATGTTTTCGACGTCGCGCAGGAAAAGATGCGGGTTGCGCGTGGCAATGATCTGCACAAGCTCGGATTTGATCATCAGAAAGGTCCCCGTGAAAGCGCTGCGGTCAAATTATCAGGATGATTTTATTTGCTTTTTTACTCGCCCCAACCGGCAGATCAAGGGTGCCAGACGGAAACGAGACCGTCAAGAAACAAGCGATCCGCGCCAAGTTCGTGAAGCACGTCGCTGCCGGCCTCCGACAGGCCGAGCGCGCTGCCGACGCTGCGCACTATTGCTTTCGAGAACAGGAAGCCGCCACGCCGCTCGGTGTCCTTCCATTCCACCACCTTGAGCTTGGCGTCGACACCCTTGGTCGCCAGCCAGTCGATCGCCACGCTCTCGCCGCCGACAGCGTCGATCAGACCGTTGGCAAGGCCCTGGCGGCCGGTGAAGATCGAGCCGTCGGCAAGGGCCAGTGCCTGATCGCGGGTCATTTTGCGGCGCTCGGCGACGATGCCGACGAACCAGTCATAGCTGTCGAGGATGAGCTTGCGGACCATGGCTCGCTCGTCTTCATTGGTCGGCTTGAAGGGCGAGGGCGATGCCTTCAGCGGCGAGGATTTCACTTCCTCGAGCTTGATGCCGACCTTGTCCATCAGACCGCTGACATCGGGATACTGGATGAGCACACCGATCGAGCCGACGATCGACGTCTTGCGGGCAACAATATGGTCGCTGGCGCTGGCGATCATGTAGCCGGCCGATGCGGCCAGCGTGCCGACCTCGGCCACCACCGGCTTGTCGGCGGCAAGCTTGCGCACCTCCTCGTAGATCGATTCGCCGCCGACCGTTGTGCCTCCGGGCGAATCGATCGCCAGGATGACGCCCTTGACCTGCGGGGATGTGCGGATGGTTTCCAGCCGCTTGATCAGTTCCTCGTCCTCGGTGATGGTGCCTTCGATCCTGACCTTGGCGATGTGGTCGACGGAAGAACCGCCGAGGTCGCCCCCATAGAACCAGCTTGCAAGCGCAATCACCCCAAGGGCCACGATGGCAATGGCGGCGCCGCGCCAGAAGGTCAGCTTGCGCCGCAAGCGGCGGCGGTCGATCAGGTCGTCGGCTCTCAGTGCCATGGTCTGCCTCACAGTCGGTGGGAAGCGATGCTTTTAAAGCAAGCGTCCGCGCCCGGCTACCTCTTCCTCAAGAGCCTGCGACGAAGCGACCTTCACGACGGAGGCATTTCAGGAAAAAATGACGCGGCGCGTTCGTTTCTGCTATGAAGTGACGAAATTGTGTCGCCTGAGTTCCGTCTGTAAAACAGCGGCCGTCACATTTTTGCGGTTTTCCTCCGCTTGTGCTTGCTTGCGGGGGCCGGCAACCCACCTATAGCAGGTGTTTTGGCGGACAAGGGTTTATTAGAAGTCAGTCATGCTTGCGCGATCGAACGAACCGACCAATGCCGATGCGGCCTTGGCGCCCACGGCGCCAGCGGGCACGCGCGGCGACGCCTTCGACCGCGCCCAGCGCCACTCGCGCCGCGTGCGCGTGCTTAAGTTTGCCGTGCCGGTGCTTGCCGCCGGGATCGCGGTTGCGTTTCCGGTCTATTCCTATCTGGCGGCGCCGATCAACATTTCGATACAGGCAGACGGCACCGCTTTCGCGGATGGCAAGCTGGTGATGGCCAATCCGAAGCTCAACGGCTTCACCAAGGACAAGCTGCCCTATTCGCTGACGGCCTTGCGCGCCATCCAGGATGTCGGCAAGCAGGACATCATCGAACTCGAAGGCATCCATGCCAAATTGCCGCTGACGGCCGACAATGTGGCGACCGTCGACGCCAAGCGCGGGATCTACAACAGAAACGCCAACACGATGGACATGACCAGCGACGTTACCGTCACCACCACCGACGGCGTCGCTGCCATCTTCAAATCGGTCTTCCTCGATATGGGCAAAGGCTCTATGAAGACAGGTGATGCGGTCGATGTCAGCCGTAACGGCTCGCGGATCACCGCGGGTTCAATGTCGGTCGAAGACAATGGCAAGGTCATCGTTTTCGAGAACAAGGTAAGCGTTCACATCGATCCGGCCACTATGAAGGCGGCAGAGGCAAAGAGCGGAGAAACGAATGCGTCCCAGTAATTCGGCACGGCTAGTCGCCGCAGCTTCGGCCTTGCTGTTGCTGGGTATGGCGCCGTCCTGGGCTCAGTCCAGCGCCAGCAGCCAGTCCGGGCTCAAACTGTCGGGCGACCAGCCGATCCAGATCGAGAGCGACAAACTTGAGGTCCGCCAGGCCGACAGCATGGCGCTGTTCAGCGGCAACGTCACCGTCACGCAAGGGCCAACGCTGCTCAAGGCCGGCAGCATGGAGGTCTACTACGTCAAGGACCCCAACGCCGCCAAAGGTGCTGCCGCCGGCGCTTCGGCGATGACCGGTTCGGCCAATATCGACCATCTGGTGGTCAAGAACAAAGTCTACATCAAGTCGAATGACCAGATCGCCACCGGCGACAACGCCACGTTCGACATGAAGACGCAGGTGCTAGTTCTGTCGGGCAAGGAGGTCGTCTTGTCCCAAGGACCCAACGTCCTTAAGGGCTGCAAGCTCACCGTGCAGATGAAAAGCGGCCTTGCTCAGGTCGATGGCTGCGGCGGGCGCGTCATCATGTCGATGACGCCGCCACCGAAATCCGAGGCCCCGAAGCCCGAATGACTGGCGTGTCTTCGCTGCTGACCCGCCTTCCGGGACGGGCGGCCAGTAAACTTGCAGCACCGGCCACAGTCACCGTTGATTCCTCGAAGTTCAAGGGCACCCTGATCGCCAAGGGTCTGACCAAGAGCTACAAGGGCCGCAAGGTGGTCAGCGGTGTCACCATCGGCGTGCGCGCCGGCGAGGCTGTCGGGCTGCTCGGGCCGAACGGCGCCGGCAAGACCACCTGTTTCTACATGGTCACCGGCTTGGTGCCGGTCGATGAGGGCACGATCGAGATCGACGGTTTCGACGTCACCTCGATGCCGATGTACCGCCGCGCCCGCCTCGGCATCGGCTATTTGCCGCAGGAAGCCTCGATCTTCCGCGGCCTGAATGTCGAGCAGAACATCCGCGCCGTGCTCGAAGTGGTTGAGAAGGACCGCAAGGTGCGCGAGCGCAATCTCGACGAACTGCTCGAGGAATTTCACATCAGCCATCTGCGGAAGTCGCCGTCCATGTCGCTGTCGGGTGGCGAGCGGCGGCGTCTTGAGATCGCCCGAGCTTTGGCGACGCGCCCGGCCTACATGCTGCTCGACGAGCCGTTCGCCGGCATCGACCCGATTGCCGTCGCCGACATCCAGCAGCTGGTTCGTCATCTAACGGCGCGCGGCATCGGCGTGCTGATTACCGACCACAATGTGCGCGAAACGCTCGGCCTCATCGACCGCGCCTACATCATCCATGCCGGCCAGGTGCTGACTCATGGCCGTGCCGACGAGGTGGTGGCGAACCCCGATGTGCGCCGGCTCTACCTCGGCGAAGGTTTCACGCTCTGAGCGTGAAATTTGTTTCCTGACGTGATTTTTGCCGCCCCGCCGGGCTTTTTTCTCCGATTTTGCGTGAGATAATGCTTCGGTAGGGGCCTTTTGCCATCGTTCGCCTTGACAAGCAAAAGCCGGGCCAGTTTCTATGGAAGGTCGGAAAAATTCATTTTCCGGCAGCTTCTGATGTGTAGGCTTCCGGGTGCAGAAGGGCGTTTGAAACCGAACCATGGCGTTGGCGGCGAAACTACAGCTACGACAATCCCAGTCGCTGGTGATGACGCCGCAGCTGATGCAGTCGATCAGGCTGTTGCAGCTCACCCATGTCGAGCTCGACCACTTCATCGACGACGAGATCGAGCGCAATCCGCTGCTGGAGCGCGCCGAGCCCCAGGATGACGCCGCAAGCGACCAGGTGCAGAAGGGCGATGCCGCTCCTGAGCCTGCCGCCGATGGCGACTGGTTCGAAAACGAGACGGCGTGGAGCGCCGAAGCGATCTCCGACAAGCTCGACAGCTCGCTGGAAAATCTGTTCCCCGACGATCCCGGCACCAGCGAGCGGCTCGGTCCGGACCTGACGGCGCAGTGGAAGTCGGCCACCGGCAATAGTTCGTCCGGTTCTTCCGAAGGCTTCGACGTCGGCGACATGGCCGCCGCGGCGATCACGCTGCGCCAGCATGTCGGCGAGCAGATCGCGCTTGCCTTTGCCGATCCGGCCGCAAGGCTGATCGCAGCCGAACTGGCCGACGGCCTGGACGAGGCCGGCTATCTGCGCGCCGATCCCGCCGAGATCGCCAAACGGCTCGGCGCCGATCAGGCGGTGGTGGCCAAGGTGCTGGCAGCCTGCCACACATTCGAGCCGGTCGGCCTGTTTGCGCGCGACCTTGCCGAATGCCTGTCGCTGCAACTTGCCATGCGCGATCGTCTCGATCCGGCGATGAAAACGCTGATCGGCAACCTCGAACTCCTGGCGCGGCGCGATTTCCAGACGCTGAAGCGGCTTTGCGGGGTTGACGAGGAGGATCTTCTCGACATGCTGGCCGAAATCCGCGCGCTCGATCCGCGTCCGGGCACGGCATTTTCAGGCGGCGCCAGCGATGCCATCGTCGCCGATGTCGAAGTCCGTGCCGCCAATGACGGTAGCTGGACGGTCGAGCTCAATGCCGAGACGCTGCCGCGCGTGCTGGTCGATCACATCTATTTCGCCCAGGTCTCGCCGCATGCGAAGAATCAGGCGGAGAAGGATTTCCTGGCCGAATGCCTGCAGAATGCCAACTGGCTGACGCGGAGCCTCGACCAGCGGGCAAAGACGATCCTGAAAGTGGCGTCGGAAATCGTGCGCCAGCAGGACGCTTTTCTCGTCCATGGCGTGCGCCAGCTCAGGCCGCTCAACCTGCGCACGGTGGCCGATGCCATCGGCATGCATGAATCGACCGTCAGCCGGGTGACGGCCAACAAATACATGCTGACGCCGCGTGGCGTGTTCGAGCTGCGTTATTTCTTCACGGCTTCGATCGCGGCGTCGGGCGGCGGTGATGCGCATTCCTCGGAAGCGGTGCGCGACCGCATCAAGCAGCTGATCGACGAGGAAAAGCCCGCCGATGTGCTGTCCGATGACGCAATCGTCGATATGTTGAAGGAAAGCGGCGTCGATATTGCCCGGCGCACGGTGGCCAAGTACCGGGAGGGTATGAATATTCCCTCGTCGGTGCAGCGGCGGCGTGAAAAGCGCGCTCTGGCGAGCGCGGGGCGCTAGCTCTGCTTGCCCGGCAAGGCTTTTGCTATGGTTGGATCTCCACAACTTTCGACCTTAAAGCGCGTCGCGCTGAAACGGATTCATGCGACGCGCTTTAAGTCTTTGTTTTGATGCATGTCGTTGTCCCAGAACCGCAGCGCACTTCTGGGCGACATGCATTAATTGACAAGCTGCAATGAAGTGTCTAGAAGCCCGCCCGCATGAGACGGGCTCGCGGCCCGCATGCGGATGGTCCGTCACGATGAAGGCCACGGGACGGCCAAGAAGGCGGATTGTGATCAACCGGAAAGTTCGGATCTAAAATCGGCGCGAGTTGACGCCGCAAAGCTTGTGCGCACGGATCACGAGTATAAACTCTGGCCAGTTTGAAGCCTGAGCAAGGAAGGTCAGTTTTCAGATGAAATTGCGCATATCGGGTAAACACATGGATATCGGCGATGCGTTGCGTACGCGCATTACCGATCGTGTCGGCGAGGCGATTGGAAAATATTTCGATCGCGGTTTTTCAGGGCACGTCACGGTCATCAAATCGGGGTCGCGTTACTCGGCCGATTGCATGATCAGGCTGGATTCCGGCGCTTCGCTGCAGGCAACCGGCGATTCCCAGGATCCGACACTTGCCTTCGAGGCGGCCGCGGACCGCCTCGAAACCAGGCTGCGGCGCTACAAACGCCGTCTGAAATCGCACAATTCAGGCACTGGAAATGGTGAAATCACCGACATCGCCTATACGGTGATGGCGCCGCTGACCGATGACGATGAGGACATTCCGGAGGACTACGCCCCGGCCATCGTCGCCGAATCAACCATGACGCTGCAGACCATGTCGGTGGCGTCGGCGGTTATCGAACTCGACACCAAGGACAGCCCGGTTTTCGTCTTCCGCAACGCCGGAAACGACCACCTCAACATCGTCTATCGGCGGCCGGACGGAAATATCGGCTGGATCGACCCGTCGACGACCAAAGTCGCACAGGCGTGACGACAACGACAATGGTCGCACAGGTGACGACAATGGTCTCGCGGAGATAATAGCCAGCCGCGCGAGGGGCGAGGACTGGCGACGGCAGGCGAATAAGGGATTTCAAATATGGATCTGAGCGATCTTCTCAACGTTCCGGCGATCTTGCCGGCGTTGAAGGCGAACTCCAAAAAGCAGCTTCTGCAGTTGCTGTCCGAGAGAGCGGCGGCGATTTCCGGCATTCCGGAGCGCGAAGTGTTCGACACTATCCTGCAGCGCGAACGGCTGGGCTCCACCGGCGTCGGCAACGGCATCGCCATTCCGCACGGCAAGCTCGCCGGGGTGAAGCGCATCGCCGGCGTCTTTGCCCGGCTGGAGACGCCGGTCGATTTCGAGGCCCTGGATGACCAGCCGGTCGATCTGGTGTTTTTGCTGCTGGCCCCGGAAGGCGCCGGCGCCGATCACCTCAAGGCACTGTCTCGCATCGCCAGGGTTTTGCGCGACGCCGACACGGTGGCCAAGATCAGAGGCACGCGCGACGCGGTCGCCATCCACGCGCTGCTTTCGGACACGCAGGCCTCGCACGCCGCCTGAAGTTCTTCGGATTTAAGTCTTCCAGGGGCCGCCGAAGGCGGCCCTCTCCATTTCAACCGCCAGCAGTCGCCTTAGTGAATGGCGACAGTGGTCAGGTCGTTTTCCATGGCGCCGGCCAAAGCCCGGTCTTTCGCATCCGAAAGCAGGATCGGCTGGCCGTTGGCGGCAAACAGGGCCCACAGGACCATGCCGGGCGCGATTTCGCCCAGATTGGGGAAGCGGCCGAGCAATTCGTCGCTCGAGACCTTGCGGAGATAAGCGACCGAGCCTTCGCCGAGATGGGCGAATTCGCCGCTGGTCATGGTGATGGTTTCGTCAGTTCTGGTCATTTCAAGCCTCCTTGGCGCGAGGACGCCGCTCAAGGCCATCCCGCATGAGAGCCATCGGTAAAGATCAGTCTTTCACCGATATATTTATTTTCCGTACCAGCCGTTCGGTATCCGGCCGATCGAGATCGATCGACAAAAGGCCGTTCTTCAGTTCCGCTGCGATCACCCGCATGCCGTCGGCCAGCACGAAACAGCGCTGGAACTGGCGCGCGGCGATGCCGCGGTGGAGGAATTCGCGCTCGGTGTCGTCGGTTTGACGGCCGCGCACGACCAACTGGTTTTCCTCCGTGGTGACATCGAGATCGCTATCGGCGAAACCCGCGACAGCCAGCGTAATGCGCAGCCTTTCGGCCTTGCCGTCGGCACCGCTGAGGCGCTCGATGTTGTAGGGAGGATAACTGTCACCGGATTTCGCCAGTCGTTCCAGGGTCTTTTCCATGGCATCGAAACCAAGGAGAAGCGGGCTGGAGAAGGGCGTCATTCGGCTCATGTTACACTGTCCTCTTTGGAGCGACATAAACTGGAAAAACCCGGATGGCATTTTTCCCGATGGTCTTGATATGGTCCGCGCCGCGGCCAAGTTCAAGCCGCCGAACACCCCCGCCAAAAAGACTCCCCCGCATAAGGAAATGAAATGCCCCAGACCCGCAAGATCATCATCGACACGGATCCCGGCCAGGACGATGCCGTCGCCATATTGCTGGCGCTCGGCAGCGCCGAGCTGGAGATCGTCGGCATCTCTGCTGTTGCCGGCAACGTGCCGCTGAAATTGACCGAAAAGAACGCCAGGAAAATCTGCGAACTGGCCGGCCGGCCCGACATCAAGGTCTATGCAGGCGCCATCCGCCCGTTGGCGCGCGAGCTGGTCACCGCCGAGGAAGTGCATGGCAAGACCGGCCTCAACGGCCCGCAACTGCCAGATCCGAAGATGAAGCTGCAGGGCCAGTATGCGGTCGACTTCATCGTCGAGACGCTGATGAAGGAAGAGGCCGGCACGATCACCCTGTGCGCGCTCGGCCCGCTCACCAATGCCGCGCTGGCGCTGATCCGTGAGCCGAAGATCGCGCCGCGCATCAAGGAAATCGTACTGATGGGCGGCGGTTTCTTCGAAGGCGGCAATGTCACGCCGACCGCAGAATTCAACATCTATGTCGATCCGCAAGCGGCCGACCTGGTGTTCAAATCCGGCATTCCGATCGTCATGATGCCGCTCGACGTCACCCACAAGGCGCTGACCACGGCCAAGCGCACGCAGGCCATCCGCCAGCTCGGCACCCGGGTCGGCACCGCGACGGCCGAGATGCTGGAGTTCTTCGAGCGCTTCGACGAGGAGAAATACGGCACCGATGGCGGCCCGCTGCACGACCCGTGCGTCATCGCCTATCTGTTGAAGCCGGAGCTGTTCAAGGGCCGCAACTGCAACGTCACCGTGGAAACCACCTCCGAGCTCACCATGGGCATGACCGTCATCGACTGGTGGGGCGTGACCAAGCGGCCGAAGAACGCCATGGTGATGCGCGACATCGACCATGACGCCTTTTTTGCGCTGCTGGTGGAGAGGCTGGGGCGGCTTTAAGCCTGCCTTGACGCAGATCGTTCGCCCAGGGCCTAGCGCCTCTGGGCGATATCGGCTGCTTACTCGTCGAGCAGCCGATAGGTTTCGCTGCCATCCTGCCTATGCTGTTGCTCGACCGGAACTTGCGAACCCATGGCTCGTGGTGTTTCCGCATCGCCGTATACGAAAATCAGGTCGTTTTCGCTGAGACGGATACCATACAGGTAACGAAACCCACCGTTGATCCAGCCCTTTGGGTTCGGCGAGGCATCGAGAACACTGACAACCGTGCCTGTCGCCCGTCCCAGGCTGATGATCGGGCTGCTGTGTCCGGCGGCAGGCCTCATGATTGCAAAAATGCACGCGCCAAGCAGCACGGCAGCAAAAGCGATGCCCCAGACGTTTTCTCGCAGAATTGGCAAGGCGAGAGCCAAGCGTGCTTGTGCAAGGCGGGTCATTCTGGAAACCGGTAGAAGACGAAGCCATTATCACGCGTGACGCGCTCCAACTTTGCCGGCGCACCGATCAGATGCGGACGATCGTCATCGACAAGAATGGACGAACCGGTTTCGAGAGCAACCAGATAAAGGGTGCGGTCGTGGTCCGAATGGGCGCTTTTGACTGTTGCATCGATTGGCTCGACTGACCGGATAGCGCTCGCATCATTCGTCCATTTGTAGAGAGCCGAAGGAACCATCACCGCGAACAGGGCGGCGGTCAGAATCACGCCGGGCGCGTTCCTTTTCAAATCCCTATAAGTCCATGACATTTGAAAGAATCCCCAGCACAAAGTCATGTGGTGGCGTGGAGACTGACTTTCAATCAGCCTTCACGTACGGGCTCATTCTGCCGTTGGAAACGACCGTCCACGGTTGTTACTTCGCCTTCGAAAACGCTAGCCACAGGCCGCCGCCGACCAGAAAGCTGCCGCTGATCCTGGACATCAGCTTGATGCGGCTGGCCGAGAGCAGGCGGCCGGCGCGGCTGGCGGCGAGAGCATAGGTGGAATCCGAGACGGCGGCGAAGATCATGGCGGTGAGGCCCATGACGACGATCTGCAGGGTGTAATTGCCCTGCGGGGCGATGAACTGCGGGAAGAAGGCGCCGAAGAACACCAGGGTCTTGGGGTTGCTCAGCGCCACCAGCAGGCCCTGCAGGAAGAAGCCGCCGCGCGGCTTTCTCGCGGTGCCGTCGGCATTCAGCGCGCCCTTGGAACGGAACATCTGCACCCCCATCCAGATCAGATAGGCGGCGCCGATCAGGCGTACCCATTCGAACCAGTGGCCCATGCCCGATATCAGCGTGTTGAGGCCGATGCCGACAATGGCGATCATCACGGCGAGCCCAGCCTGCGTGCCGGCGACATTGGCAAGGCCGGCGCGGTAGCCATGGCGGATGCTGTTGGCGATGATCAGCGTGACAGTCGGACCGGGCACCAGGATGATGACGATGCAGGCAAGGACATAGGCAGCGTAGATTTCCAGCGACATGGGGATTTCCTCGAGGATGCGCTTAGGCGGCTGGCTGCAATCAATGCATGGCGGCGGGGGCTGGTGCAAGCCGGTCGCAGACCGGCCGCCCCTCGCGTCAGGACGCCCCAGCCTGCCAAGGCAAGGTCGCCTCATAGGCCGCTCCGGCCCTGAGCACGGCGAGGTCGCCGCGCGGCCGGCCGATCAGCTGCATGCCCAAGGGGCGGCCTTTGTCGTCGAAGCCGACGGGCACGTTGAGCGCCGGACAGCCGCCGAGCGTGGCGAAGGCCGAAACCTGCATCCAGCGATGGTAGCTGTCCATCGTCCGTCCGGCGACCTCACTTGGCCAATGCGTGCCGACTTCGAAAGGAAAGACCTGCGCCGTCGGCAGCGCGATGAGATCGAAGTGCTCGAACAGCGACAGCAGCGTCCGGTGCCAGGAGGTGCGGATGACCGAGGCCGCGCGGATCTGCGGCGCCGTCAGCTGCATGGCGTTCTCCACCTCCCAGACGGCTTCCGGCTTCAGCAGGGCGCGCTTGTGCGGGTCGTCATAATGGACTTTCAGCGCCGAGCCGCTGCTCGCCTGCCGCAGCGTCACGAAGGCTTGCCACAGTGCCTCGAAATCGAAATCCGGCAGCAAGGGCTCGGTCAGGAAGGATGCCTCCGCGAAGCGGCCGAGTGCGGCCTCGCACAGATCGAGGATGCCAGGCTCCACCGGCAGGTGACCGCCGAGATCACCGAGCCAGCCGACGCGGCCGCCGCTTGCCGGCGTTGCCAGCCCTTCGAGGAATGAACCAGGCTTTTCCCAGGACAAGGGCGCATGCGGATGGTAGCCCGCCTGCACGTCGAGCAGCAGCGCCATGTCGCTGATGCTGCGGCCCATCGGCCCGTCTATGCCCATCTGAGCATGAAAGACTTCCAGGTCCGGCCCTCCGGGGACAAGGCCCTGCGACGGGCGGAAGCCATAGACATTGTTCCACGCCGCCGGATTGCGCAGCGAGCCGCCGAAATCGCTGCCGTCGGCGACCGGAACCATGTCGAGTGCAAGGGCGACCGCAGCGCCGCCGCTCGACCCGCCTGCGGTGAGCGCCGGATCGAAGGCGTTCAGCGTCGGGCCGAACACGTTGTTGTAGGTGTTGGATCCCAGCCCGAATTCGGGAACATTGGTCTTGCCGATGATGATGGCGCCGGCCTTGCGGATGCGCTCGACGAAGAAATCATCCTCCTGCGGCACGAAATCGGCGAAGATCGGCGAGCCGAAACTGGTCCTCAAGCCGCTCGTCATGGCGAGGTCTTTTATCGCCATCGGCAGGCCGAACAGCGAGCCGGCCGGCCCGCCTTGCGCTAGATGCGCGTCCGCCGCGTCGGCCTCGCGCAGGATGTCGGAGCGCTCGCGCAACGAGACGATGGCGTTGACCAGCGGGTTTACCGCGTCGATGCGGTCGAGGAATGCGGCGACCAACTCGCGCACGGACAGGCGGCGCAGCCGGATCGCCTCGGCCAGGTCGACAGCGGACATCTGGCAGATGTCGCCGGCGGGGGGCACGGCGTGCTTCGTTGCGGGGCGCAGGGCTGTCATCCGGCGTTGTTGCGCAGGGCGGTGTCGACATCCGCCGCCAGCGGGATGGCCGGCTGGGCGCCGGGCTTCAGGCAGGCGAGCGAGCCGGCGGCTGCGGCGCGGGTGAGAGCCTGCTCCAGCGGCAGGTTGGACGCCAGCCCGGCGGCGAGATAACCGCAAAAAGTATCGCCGGCCCCGACGGTGTCGACCGGCGTGATCTTCAGCGCCGGCACGGTCAGGAAATCCTCCGGGGTCGCCGCCAGCACGCCGTCGCCGCCGAGCGTGACGACGATGGTGTGGCCGGTCTTGCCGGCGAAGTCACGCATGCGTGCCGGGCGGTCGCGGCCTTTCAGCGACAGCGCCTCGCCGTAAAGGTCGAATTCGGTTTCGTTGGCGACGGCGTAGTCGGCCTTGCCGAGCAACGCTGCCGCCTCGCTACGGAACGGCGCGGTGTTGAGCACGGTGACCGCGGCGGCGGCGCGTGCGGCGTCAAGCGCTGCATCGACAGTCTGCAACGGGATCTCGTGCTGCAGCAGGACGACGTCGCCCTTCGCAAGGAAAGCCTTGGCGAGATCGCCGGGCAGCACCGAATCATTGGCGCCCGGCACGACGGCGATGACATTCTCGCCATCGGCGCCGACGAGGATCAGCGCCGTGCCGGTGGAGGCGAAGCTCTGGCCGACGCCGGAGAGATCGACCTTGCCGGCCACCAGCAAAGCCAGCGCCTCAGTGGCGAAATTGTCCTTGCCGACGGCGCCGACCATGCGCACCTTGGCGCCGGCGCGCGCCGCAGCCAGCGCCTGGTTGGCGCCCTTGCCGCCGGGCGCGGTGGTGAAGCCGGAGCCGCGGACCGTCTCGCCCGGCGAAGGCAGGCGGTCGACATTGGCGATAAGGTCGAGGTTGATCGAGCCGACAACGATGATCAAGAAAGCCTCCTGCGGAATGCGCGGGAAGCTAACCTGTAAGCCGGCGGCTTGCCAGAGCGTGCGGATGTTTTGCGCCGGGAGCTCGCAAAAAGAAAAACACCGGCGAAGGGATTTCGCCGGTGTTGTTTGATGCGGGCAGCTTCAGGACGCGGTCTGGCCCGCTTCCCAACCGAGGATGGCGCGTTTGCGGGTCAGGCCCCAGTGGTAGCCGGTGAGTGCGCCGGACTTGCCCAGCGCCCGATGGCAAGGGACGACGAAGGACAATGGGTTGGCGCCGACCGCCGCCCCCACCGCCCGGCTGGCGTTTGGCGCGCCGATCCTGGAGGCGATCGAAGAATAAGTGCAGGCCTTGCCCATCGGGATCCTGAGCAGCGCGTCCCAGACGCGCAGCTGGAAGTCGGAGCCGATCATCACCACGCGCAGCGGCTGGTCGGCGCGCCACAATGTCGGATCGAAGATGCGCGCCGCATAGGGCTGGGTGGCGCTCATGTCCTCGACATAGGTGGCGTTCGGCCAGCGGCCCGACATGTCGGCGAAAGCCGCCCGCTCGCCGCCCGGATCGTTGAAGGCGAGCCCCGCAAGGCCACGGTCGGTGACCATGATCAGGGCGATGCCGAAGGGCGAGATGTGGTAGCCGTAGCGGATGGTCAGGCCAGCGCCGCGCGTCTTGTAGTCGCCCGGCGACATCGCCTCGTGGGTGACGAACAAATCGTGCAGCCGGCCGGGGCCGGACATGCCGAGTTCGAACGATGTTTCGAGGAGCGGCATGCCGGAATCGAGCAGTTTGCGGGCATGGTCGAGGGTGACCGCCTGCAGGAAGGCTTTTGGCGACAGGCCGGCCCAGCGGGTGAACAGCTTTTGCAGGCCCGTGGGTGTCTCGCCGACATCAGCGGCCAAGGCTTCCAGCGAGGGCTGGTCGCGATAGTCGAGGCTGATCTTCTCGATGGCGCGGCGCACGACCTCGTAGTCGCTGCCGTTGGGGGTGATGTCGTGCTGCAGGATCGCTGTCGGTTTCATCTGCGTATTCATGGTCATCTGGGCGTTCATGGCAATATCTCCTTGACCGCGAATATCGGTCTTTCCGCCCCTTGCAACCACCCGAAACTTGCCTTGTTGCCGCCTGTTCCCAGATAAATACTGGATTGCGCCCCGGGAGATGCCAATGGCCGGCGAAAGGGTGAATCTGAGCGGAGCAAGGGAGACCTTGCTGATGACGCTTTATGGCAAGGCACTGGAAAGCCGGCTGCCGCATTCGCTGCTCGGGGATCGCTTCGCCGACGAGGCCGTGCGCAAGATCGACTATGATTTCTCGCGCCTCAAGGTCGACACCAATCTCGGCATCGGCCTGGCGATCCGGGCCAAGACGTATGATGTCCGCGTTCAGGACTTCATCGCCAGAAATCCCGGCGCCATCGTGCTGCATCTCGGCTGCGGGCTCGATACGCGCATTTTCCGTGTCGATCCACCCGAAGGCGTGGAGTGGTTCGATGTCGATTTTCCGGATGTCATCGCGCTCCGGCGCAAGCTTTACCCGTCCCGGGACCACTACCACCTCGTCGGCTCTTCGGTAACCGACCCAGACTGGCTGGCAGAAGTGCCGAGCAATCGTCCGGCCGTCGTGGTGATGGAGGGGTTGACGCCTTATCTCCCGGTAGAGGAGGGGCCACGGCTGCTGTCACGCCTTGTCGCGCATCTTGCCGGCGGCGAGCTGATGTTCGACGCCTACAGCCACTTCGGCCTGAAGATGCTGCGCCTCAATCCGACCATCAGGGCGACGGGCGCCGAGGTTCACTGGGCGATCGACGACCCGCAGGTACTGGAGCGTGCCGTTCCGAAGCTGCGCTTTGTCGACGATATCTCGGCCTACAGCGCGGAACGCACAGCGCATATGAGCTGGTCCGCAAAACTGTTCATCGGGCTCTGGAGACACATTCCCGCATTGCGCAAGGTCGGCAGGATTTTACGCTACCGGTTCTGACGCGCCGACTCTAACGCGTCCTGGCTTTTGTCAGAGCACGTGAAAATGCAGTGGCAAAACTCTCGCGGGAGTCAGGGTCCAGGAATGACCCGATCGGCACATTCTGGCCTTGTGCTTCCACCGTCATCCTGGTGATGCCGATCTCGGCATGGCGAGCGACGGAAAAGCGCGCCCAGAACGGGTTGAAGCGATGCGCTTCCGACTTTCCCGAGGGCGCCGTCTTGCGGATGTCGAGGCTGGTGCGCGACACCGACACTTCCTCGCGGGCACGGGCGGCACGATAGTTGGCGCGGAAGGCGATGTAGACGGCGATGACGTCGAGGCCGAAGAAGCCGAACACCGGCCAGGCGCCGCGCGACAGGAAAAACGCCCCGGTCACCACCCAGCCGAACAGCAGCGCGCCCATCAGCACGGCAAAGCCGGTGCGGCCCAGCGAGCGGTGCGGTGTCAGCAGCGCCTGGAAGAATGGCTCGTCGGCCTGAAACGAGGCGTTTGTGTCGCTCATCCCAGGATATTATAGGAGGGAAATGGCCAGCCCCAAGTCCAAAAATCTTTCCCTATCCAAAAGTGAACTGCCGCCCGGGCGGCGCGACGGCTCGAATGCCAAGCCGCGACCGCGGCCGGCGCGGCTCCGTTCGCTCTACAGCGCCGCCGAGGTGCATGAGATCTTCCGGCGGTTTTCGGTGCAGCGGCCCGAGCCGAAGGGCGAGCTCGAGCACGTCAACGCCTTCACGCTGCTGGTGGCCGTGGTGCTGTCGGCGCAGGCGACCGATGCCGGCGTCAACAAGGCGACGCGGGCGTTGTTCAAGGTCGCCGACACACCTGAAAAGATGCTGGCGCTGGGCGGAGCCAGGGTTGGCGAGTACATCCGCACCATCGGACTCTGGCGCAACAAGGCCAAGAATGTCGTGGCGCTCTCGGAGGCGCTGATACGCGATTACGGCGGCGAGGTGCCCAGCGAGCGCGATGAGTTGGTCAAGCTGCCGGGGGTCGGGCGCAAGACCGCCAATGTCGTGCTCAACATGGCGTTCGGCCAGCACACGATGGCGGTCGACACCCATATTTTCCGCATCGGCAACCGCCTCGGCCTGGCGCCAGGCAAGACGCCCGAACAGGTCGAGCAAGGGCTGCTGCGGATCATCCCGGACGAGTATATGCGCCATGCGCATCACTGGCTGATCCTGCATGGCCGCTATGTCTGCAAGGCGCGCAAGCCCGATTGCCCGGCCTGCGTCATCGCCGATCTCTGCAAGGCCGAGGTGAAGACGACAGACGTGCCGGCGCCGCTCGTGGAAATCGCGGCGCCCGGCGTCCCGACAACTAGCTTTCCTCCACGAACACCTCTTCGCGCTTCTTCTTGACCGACGGCAGGAAGACGACGACGAGCACGGCCAGTGCGACGAGCAGCAGGCCGGCGCTGATCGGCCGCGTCACGAAGGTCGAGGGGTCGCCGCGCGACAGGATCATGGCGCGGCGCAGGTTTTCCTCGAGCAGCGGGCCGAGCACGAAGCCGAGCAGCAGGGGTGCGGGTTCGCAACGCAGCTTGGTCAGGATGTAGCCGAGCAGGCCGAAGAATGCGACCGCGTAGAGATCGAAGGCGTTGGTGTTGACGCTGTAAACGCCGATCGAGCAGAACGCCATGATGATCGGGAAGAGCACATAATAGGGGATCGTCAGCAGCTTCACCCATAGCCCGATCAGCGGCAGGTTCAGCACGATCAGCATCAGATTGCCGATCCACATCGAGGCGATGATGCCCCAGAACAGCGCCGGCTGCTCGATCGCGACATTGGGGCCGGGCACGATGCCCTGGATTATCATGGCGCCGATCATCAGCGCCATGACCGGATTGGCCGGAATGCCCAGCGTCAGCATCGGAATGAAGGAGGTCTGGGCGCCGGCATTGTTGGCCGATTCCGGTCCGGCGACGCCGGCGATGGCGCCCTTGCCGAACTCCTCCGGGTGTTTCGACACGCGCTTTTCGACCGTGTAGGAGGCAAAGGCGGCAAGCACCGCGCCGCCGCCGGGCAGGATGCCGAGCGCCGAACCGATGATCGTGCCGCGCACGATGGGTGCTGCCATCGCCTTGAAGTCGTCGCGGGTCGGCATCAGGCCGGAGACTTTTTTGATCATCACCGAGCGCTCGTGCTCGTTTTCGAGATTGCGCAGGATCTCGGCGACGCCGAAGACGCCGACCGCCACCGCCACGAAGTTCAGCCCGTCGGCATATTCGCGGATGCCGAGCGTGAAGCGCGGCGTGCCGGTGTAGATGTCGGTGCCGACAATGCCGAGCAGCAGGCCGAGCACGACCATCGCCAGCGCCTTGACGATCGAGCCATGGGCGAGAGCGATGGACGAGACGAGGCCGACGATCATCAGCGAAAAATATTCGGCCGCGCCGAATTGCAGGGCTATTGCCGTCAGCGGCGGGGCAAAGACGGCGACCAGGAAGGTCGACACCGTGCCGGCGAAGAACGAGCCGATCGCGGCGATCGCCAGAGCCGCCCCGGCGCGACCGTTCCTGGCCATCTGGTAGCCGTCGATGGCGGTCACGGCCGAGGAGGATTCGCCGGGCATGTTGATGAGAATGGCGGTGGTCGAACCGCCATACTGGGCGCCGTAGTAGATGCCGGCCAGCATGATGAGGGACGAGACCGGGTCGCCGATCTGGAAGGTGATCGGCAGCAGCATGGCGATGGTTGCGGTGGCGCCGATGCCGGGCAGGACGCCGATCAGCGTGCCGAGCAGAACGCCGATGAGGCAAAAACCCAGATTGGCCGGCGTGGTGGCCGTCGAAAAGCCGAGTTCGAGGTTCCTGAGGAGGTCCATCTCAGCGCCTCACAATGCCAGCCATTGGGGCAACCAGGGGCCGAAGCGCTGGAATGGCAGCCCGAGCGCGTAGCTGAAGACCAGCACCGAAAACAGCGTCAGGCCGGCCGACAGCAGAAGTGCCGTCAGCGGCTTCATGCGGGCGCTGGCAAAAGAGGCGATCAGCGCCGTCAGGAAGATCGACGGGACGAAGCCGAGGCCGCGCACGGTCATGCCGAAAAAGATCGGCGCCGGCAGGATGAACAGCATGCCGCGCCACGCAATGGGGCCGATCGGCTCGCCCTCGACGCGCACCGCCTGGACGAGGATGATGGCGCCGAGCACGATCAGCACGATCGCCAGCACCAGCGGGAAATAGCCCGGTCCCATGCGGAAGGCGGTGCCGATTTCGAGGCCGAGCGATTGTATCGCGAAAAAGGCGCCGAAAAAGATGAACAGCGCGGCGCACAGGCCGTTTGCCCTGTCGATGGCGAAAGGTTTCATGGCGGTCCTCCCCTGACCCTTGCAACGGGCTTGCCGTTGCAAATGTGAAAACGGACGTCGAAGCGAAAACGGGGCGCCGGCAGCGCCCCGTTCAAGCCTCAGTCGGCGTATTGGCCGGCGGCTTCGATGATCGGCTTCCAGCGCATGATCTCGCCTTCCAGCTTGGCCTTCAGCGCTGCCGGCGTCGCGTCGGCCTCGGACGACGGCTTGGTGCCGAGTTCGGCGAAGCGGGCGATGACGTTGGGGTCCTTCAGCGCGACCTGGAGCGATTTCGACAGTCGGCCGGTGATCTCGGCCGGCGTGCCCTTCGGCGCATAGAGGCCGTGCCAGATGCCGACCTGCACCGCGGGCAGGCCGGCTTCGATGGTCGTCGGCACGTCCTTCAGCACGTCGAGGCGCTCCGGCGTGGTGACGGCATAGGCCTTGATCGTGCCGCCCTGGATCTGCTTGGTGGTGTTGGTGGTCTGGTCGCACATAATGTCGACCTGGCCGCCGAGAAGGTCGGTCATGGCCGGACCGGTGCCCTTGTAGGGCACGGTGACCAGCGGCGTGCCGATGGCGCTCATGAACAGCATGCCGCACAGATGCGAGGCAGCGCCGATGCCGGCATTGGCGACGGTGATGGTGTCCTTGTTGGTCTTGGCGTATTCGACCAGCCCTTTCAGGTCGGCCGGCTCCAGGTCCTTGCGGGCGACGATGGCCATCGGCACCTCGGTGACGAGGCCGACATACTCGAAGGCGTTCAGCGTGTCGTAGGCGAGTTTTCTGTAGAGGGTCGCGCTGGTCGCCATGCCGATGTGATGGAGGAGCAGCGTGTAGCCATCCGGGTCGGCGTTGGCGACGCGGCCGGCGCCCAGCGTGCCGCCGGCGCCGCCGACATTTTCGACGATGATCTGCTGGCCGAGATCCTTCGACATGGCTTCGGCGACGAGCCGCGTAACCGTGTCGGTCGGACCGCCGGCCGCAAACGGCACGACGACGGTGATGGTGCGCTCGGGATAGGTCTGTGCGCTGGCGGTGAACGAATAAAGCGTGACGGCCGCGGCGGCGGCCAGGGCGGCTACAATTTTCCTCATCGTAATTCTCCTCCCAGGATATCAATCTCCGATCGCTGTGCAGGTCAGGCAGCGAGGGTGCAACAAAGGCAAGCTAACAGATTGTCGCCTGACGCAAACTGCAAAATACAGTCGTGCGCAACCATGGCGATCAGTGGGGAGTATGCCCGGAGGAGATGGGTTTGGTGTTGGCGTTGCTTCAATAACCGCAGGCGCGCGCCATCGCCGCCGCGAAGATCGGGATCAGCAGGAAGATGAAGGCTTCGGCGCGCACATAGGTCTTCACCGAGGCGAGTTCCGCAACCGGCACCTGAAAGCCGGGATTTGCACTGGCTTGCCGGTTCCAGGAGATGAAGCGGATGGTCGGGATGATCGACAGCAGGCCAACGATGCCGAATGCCGCCATCTTGGCCCAGAACACCCAGTTGTAGACGTAGAATTCCCAGCCCTTCAGGCCGTAGATGACGCGGCAGATGCCGATGATGATGATCAGCATGGCGATGATGCCATAATGGCGGTCGATGCCGGCAAGCCGCTTGAGCGTGGCGGCGGAGAGGTCGCCGCGGATCAGGACAAATTCGGCGCCGATGATGCCGGCCAGCGACAACACCAGCAGATGATGGAAAATGGCAAGCACGAGATCGGTGGTGTCCATGGCGTTCTCCTCCCATTGGCGGTATCGAGACCGGCCCTTGCCGGACCGGTTGCGAAAGGTAGCATCGTTCGGCAGAATTCCCAGAGGCGGACCTGGGTTGGACCATCGGCGTCGCCATCCTGACAGCTGGGGTTTTCTGAAATGACCGGACTGAAGCGCGCCCTGAACCCGATGCCGGACGACATCCGCATCGCCCTGACCGAAAAAGGACTGACAGCGGCCTACGAGGCGCGGCCGGACTACCAGAAGAACGATTATCTCGGCTGGGTCGCCCGCGCCAAACGCAGCGACACCAGGCAGAAGCGGCTCGACCAGATGCTGGACGAATTGCGGCGCGGTGGGCTCTACATGAAGATGGTCTGGCACGGCTGAAAGTAAGCCGACGCTGTTCGCTTCGACCGCCTGGTCGCGCCGGGCCGTTCGGAAGCTTCCCTGGCTGAATGATGATCCGGCTTGGCCCTTGTCCGGGCGCGCTGGTTTGCTAAGCGCTGACCGTCAACGGAGGCAGAGTTTCATGGGCAGTCCAAAAACAGCCGGCGTCCCGGTTCTCGAAACGGAACGGACCATCATGCGGGCGCACCGGATCGAAGATTTCGACGACTATGCCGTCATGTGGGCCGACCCCGTCACCACCCGTTTCATAGGCGGCAAGCCGCGGACGCGGGAGGAAAGCTGGATGCGGTTCCTGCGGCATGCCGGCCTGTGGTCGCTGCTCGGCTACGGCTTCTGGGCGGTCGAGGACAAGGCCAGCGGTCGCTTCATCGGCGAAGCCGGATTCCACGACCTGAAGCGCGACATCGAGCCGTCGCTCGAGGGCATTCCGGAAGCCGGCTGGGCGCTGGCGCCGCAAGCGCATGGCAAGGGTCTTGCCAGCGAAGTCGTCAGAAGGGCCCTGGCCTGGGGCGACGAAACCTTTGCCGGCGCGAGAACCGTCTGCATCATCGATCCGGAAAACACCGGCTCGTTGAACGTTGCGGCAAAGTGCGGCTACACCAAGGTCCTGGAAACCACCTATCACGACGGGCTGACGATCCTGCTCGAACGGCGGGTGTGAAGCGCTTCATCGACGCAATTTCCACGTTCTGCCAGGGTTGGCTATTCTAATCTAGCTACGCAATTCCTGTGGGAAAACCGCTCACACTTTTCCTGGAATTGCTCTTTGGGGGAGCCGAACATGCGTGCGATCAATGCGATATTTCTGAAGCTTTTCTGGGCGGGGCTGCTGCTCCTGGCGGCCGTGCAACTGGCGGGCGCCGATGCGACGGTGCCGACCGCCGACATCGAGGGCGGTGCCGACAATCATCTGGCCAAGCGCTACGAGGGGTCGTTCATCGTCTCCTACGAAAAATTCGCCTATACCGATTTTACAGTGCCGCTGTCGCCGCTGAAGCCGAGCGCCGATCCGGATGCCCGTGACACGATGAACAACCGTGTGTTCGCGCCGGACAAGAAGGCTGAGGTTGAAGGCGCGCTGACCCGCATCGCCTATGTGCTGCCGGCCGAGCGCTCCCCGCTCGAAGTGCTGCGCAACTACCAGGATGTGATCGCGGCCGCCGGCGGCGAAGTCCTGTTCGAATGCAAGAAGGAAGAGTGCGGCGGCGCCGCCGACCGGTCGTCGAGCGGTGGCGGCGGCGACATGAGCCTGATGATGTATTTCTTCCATGAAAGCGACGTCAAGGACGCGGCCTTTTCCAATGGCGCCTGTGCGGTAACCACCGGTATCAACGACCAGCGCTTCTTCGCTGCCAAGGTGCCGCAGGATGGCGGCGACGCCTATGTCACTGTTCAGGCCTATTCGCTGATCGACGACCTCTACTGCAAGGAACTCAACGGCCGCACCATCGCCGTCGTTCAGGTGCTGGAGCCCAAGGCGCGCGACAAGAAGATGGTGGTGGTCGAAGCGGCCAAGATGGCGGATTCGCTGTCGGCCACCGGCTCCATCTCGCTCTACGGCATCTTCTTCGACACCGACAAGGCCGACATCAAGCCGGAATCGGAACCGACGCTGAAGGAGATCTCGACGCTTCTGACCAACGAGCCCGGTATGGCGGTGATCGTCGTCGGTCATACCGACAACCAGGGCGCCTTCGACTACAATATCGATCTGTCGTCGCGGCGGGCGCAGTCGGTGAAGGCGGCGCTGGTCTCGAAATACGGCATCGATGGCGGCCGGCTGACCGCCGCCGGCGCCGGCATGATGGCGCCCGTCGCCAGCAATGACGGCGAAACCGGCCGCGCCAAGAACCGCCGTGTGGTGCTGGTCAAGGCGAACTGAGGCCGATCACGGTTTCAGCGCCGGCTAGGCGCGCTGCCTGCTCCAGCATCGAGGCATCCTCGCCGAAGGCGCGGGTGGCGCGAGCGGCGGCCTCCAGCAGGTCCGGTGTCATGCGGCGCAGGAACGCCGTGTCGACGCGTGTCGACGGGCCGGCGAGCGTCAAGGCGCCGAGCAGAACGCGGCCCGGTCCGAACACCGGCACCGAGACGCCCGCCGTCTCAGGGTCGCGGTCGCCGATCGACAGATAGTGGCAGGCGTTGCGGATGGTCTCGTATGGTTCGCCCGGCTGGCCTGAAAACGCTGCCAGCACGCGGCCGCCAGAGCCGGTGAGCAACGGCAGCAGGTCGCCTTCCCGGATCGTGTAGCGGATCGGGTGCTTGGATTCGACGCGGTAGAGACAGGTGCGGGCGTCGCCCGAGCGGACATAGAACGCCACGCTTTCCCAGCTGCGTTCGGCAAGATCGCGCATGATCGGCAGCAAGATGTCGACCGCCACGACCGAGCGCTGGTAAAGCGCGCCAAGCCGGAAGGTGGCGGGTCCGATGCGGTAGCGGCCATCGTCGAGCCGCTCCAGCAACTGCCCACGCAGCAATGAGTTCGCTAGCCTCAAAATGGTGCTTTTGTAGAGCCCGGTGCGCGCCGCGATCTCGGCCAGGCTGAGCGAGCGGTCGGCGGTCGCGAACGCGTCGAGAATGGCGATCGCGCGGTCGAGCGCGGCAACACCATCGGCCGGCAACGGCTGGGATCGCGCTTCGGTCATCTCACGAACAGTTTCATTCCAGTTTACCTGCTCGGACAAAGGCCGGCCGAAGCGATTGTGCCGCACATCCATGGTTCTGTCTAGTAGAACAGCGTTCCTGTTGACAGAACGTACCGAAATCGGCATGAATTTTTGCCGAGCGGGTCTGTTTTCAGGCTACGTTTCTGGCAGGCACCGGAGGAGGTGTCGTGATTTGGAGGAATCCCATGCTGAACAGACGCAGATTTTTGATGAGCACCGCGGCCGCAGGCGCTGCCGGATTCGTTGCAACGCATTTGACGCCCGCTTTCGCTCAGGATGCACCGCAGATCCAGATCTTCGTGCCGGCCGCGCCCGGCGGCGGCTGGGACCAGACGGGGCGGACCATCGACCAGGTGCTGCGCAGTGAAAAACTGATCTCCGGCTCGCAGATCACCAATGTCGGCGGCGCCGGCGGTACTGTCGGCCTGCCGCAGTTCATCAGCCAGTGGAAGGGCAAGGGCAATTCGCTGATGGTGGCCGGCATGGTCATGGTCGGCGCCATCATCGCCAACAAATCGGCCAACAACCTCTCCGAAGTGACGCCCATCGCTCGCCTCACCGGCGAGTTCGAGGCGCTGGTGGTGCCGGCGGATTCGCCGTTCAAGACGGCCGGCGATTTCGTCGCCGCGCTCAAAGCGGATCCGACCAAGGTTCCGGTGGCCGGCGGCTCGGCCGGTGGCTCCGACCACATCCTGTTCGGGCTGATCGCCAAGACTGTCGGCGTTCCGGCAACCAACCTCTCCTATGTGCCTTTCGCCGGCGGTGGCGAGGCGCTGTCGGCGCTGCTCGGCAACCAGGTTGCGGCCGGCATTTCCGGCTTCGGCGAGTTCTCCGAGCAGGTCAAGGCGGGCGCGCTTCGGCTGTTGGCGATCTCCGCCGACAAGCGCCAGGACGGCATCGACGCACCGACGATGAAGGAAGCCGGCATCGACGTCGAACTGTTCAACTGGCGCGGCGTGTTCGCACCGCCAGGCGTCTCCGACGCCGACAAGACGGCGATGGTCACGATGATCGAGACCATGGCCAAGAGCGATGCCTGGGCAGCCGAATGCAAGAACCGCAACTGGACCCCCATCCTTCTGACCGGCGACGACTATGCGAAATTCCTCGTCGACGACACCGCCCGCATCACCGCGATCCTCAAGGATCTCGGCCTCGCCTGATGTCTTCAGGGGCGGCCACGGCCGCCCCTTCCGACATTAGCCTGCGGCATGGACATATCATGCGCTGGGAGTGAAACTGCGGATGCGGCCGGCGGGAGGATGCCGGCCATCTCGGGAGGACATCGATGAGCACCAGCGACCAGCAGCCGGCGCCCCCGCGCCTTGCCATGCCCGAATTGTTGATCGGCATCGGGCTTCTCGCCTGTGCCGCGGCCGTGGCGTGGCAGACCCTGGCGATCCCGGTTTCGCCGCTCTATTCCAAGGTCGGGCCGACCGTCTTCCCCTACATCACCATGACAGGCATGATCGTGCTTTCGCTGCTGCTCATCGTCGCCGCGCTGCGCGGCGGCTGGCAGCCGCAGGAGGAAAAGGAAACGCCGACCGACTGGAAGGCCATGGGCATCGTCGTTGCCGGCCTGGTCGCCAATCTGGTGCTGATCCAGCCGCTCGGCTTCACCGCCGCCTCGGTCATCATGTTCGTGCTCGTCTGTTATGGCTTCGGCAGCAAGCACACGCTGCGCGATGCGCTGACCGGCCTGATCCTGGCGCTTGCCGCCTATTTCGGCTTTGCCAGGGCGCTCGGCGTCAACATTGGCGCCGGCTTCATCGAAAACCAGCTGAACACGGTGATCGACGCGATCATCGCCACTGTGAGGGGCTGACGCCATGGAGACGCTCGGCCATCTCGCCCACGGATTTTCCGTCGCTTTCTCGCCGATGAACCTGCTGTGGTGCCTGGTCGGCACCACGCTCGGCACGGCCATCGGCGTGCTGCCCGGTCTCGGACCGGCGCTGACCATCGCGCTTTTGTTGCCGATCACCTACCAGGTGGCGCCGGAGGCGTCCTTCATCCTGTTTGCCGGCATCTATTACGGCGCCATGTATGGCGGCTCGACGACCTCGATCCTGCTCAACACGCCGGGCGAAAGCGCCACCATCGTCACCGCGCTGGAAGGCAACAGGATGGCCCGCTCGGGTCGCGGCGGCGCGGCACTGGCGACCTCGGCGATCGGCTCCTTCGTCGCCGGCACCATCGGCACGATGGGCGTCGCCTTCCTGGCCCCGGTGGTGGTGAAGTTCGCGCTGGCCTTCGGGCCGGCCGAATATTTCTCGCTGATGGTGCTTGCCTTCATCACGGTGTCGGCGGTGCTCGGCTCGTCATCGGTGCGCGGCCTCACCAGCCTGTTCCTCGGCTTCGTCATCGGCATGATCGGCGTCGACCTGCAGACGGGACAGCCGCGCTTCACCTTCGGCATGAACGAACTGCTCGATGGCGTCGATGTCATCATTGCCGCGGTCGGCCTGTTTGCCGTCGGCGAGACGCTCTACATGGCCTCGCGCCGCTATGCCGGCAAGGACGAGATCGTGCCGCTCAAGGGATCGCTCTACATGACCGCGGCCGAATGGGGGCGCTCGTGGAAGCCATGGCTGCGCGGCGCTTTCATCGGCTTCCCGATCGGCGCCATGCCTGCGGGCGGCGCCGAGATCCCGACCTTCCTGTCCTACGCCATCGAAAAGAAGCTGTCGAAGCACAAGGAGGAGTTCGGCACGGTCGGCGCCATCGAGGGCGTTGCCGGACCGGAAGCCGCCAACAATGCGTCTGCCGCCGGCGTGCTGGTGCCGATGCTCACCCTTGGCCTGCCGACCTCGGCGACCGCCGCAATCATGCTGTCGGCCTTCCAGAGCTACGGCATCAATCCGGGACCGCTGCTGTTGACGACGCAGGCCGATCTGGTCTGGGGCCTGATCGCCAGCCTGTTCATCGCCAACGTCATCCTGGTCGTCCTCAACCTGCCGCTGATCGGGCTGTGGGTACGGCTGTTGAAAATCCCGGCGCCGCAGCTCTATGCCGGCATCCTGGTGTTCGCGACCGTCGGCACCTACGGCATCTCGCAATCGCCGATCGACCTCGTCATCCTCTATCTCCTGGGGGCCGCCGGCTTCCTGATGCGGCGCTTCGATTTCCCGACAGCGCCGGTCATCATCGGCATGATCCTGGGGCCGCTCGCCGAAACGCAGTTCCGCCGGGCGATGACGATCTCGAACGGCGACTGGTCGGTGTTCTACACCCACAAGCTGTCGCTGGTGCTGCTGATCCTCGCCTTCATCGGCCTAGCCGGGCCGCATATCTGGGCCTTCATCGAGCACCGGCGCCGTCGCGGACCGGAGCATGTGCCGGGCGATGCCTGAGCAACCTGGAGCATCATGACCGATCTGCTTGCCGGCATCCGCATCCTCGACCTGACCAATGTGCTGGCGGGCCCTTATTGTGCCTATCAGCTGGCGCTGCTCGGCGCCGATGTCATCAAGGTCGAGACGCCGCAAGGCGGCGATCTGGCGCGCCAGCTCGGCGCCTCGCCGGCGCTCAACAAAGCCGGCATGGGCGCGTCGTTCCTGGCGCAGAATGCCGGCAAGCGATCGGTGGTGCTGGACCTCAAAAGCGAAGCCGACCGCGAACGCTTCCTCGATCTCGTCGCCTCGGCCGACGCGCTGGTCGAGAATTTTCGACCGGGCGTGATGGGGCGGCTGGGTCTCGGCTATGAGGTGCTGAAAGCGGTCCGCCCCGGTCTCGTCTATTGCGCCATATCCGGTTTCGGCCAGAGCGGGCCGATGCGCGACAATCCGGCCTACGACCAGATCATCCAGGGGCTGTCCGGTATCATGAGCATCACCGGCACGCCGGAGACAGCACCCTTGCGGGTCGGCTATCCCGTCGCCGACACGCTGGGCGGGCTGGTCGGGGCCTTCGCAATCGCCGCGGCGCTGGTCAAGCAGAAGACCTCGGGCGAGGGCGCGTTTCTCGATGTCTCGATGCTCGAATGCACGCTGTCGGCGCTGGGCTGGCCGGTGTCCAACTATTTGACCGCCGGTGTCGAGCCGCAGCCGATGGGCAATGAGAACATGACGGCTGCGCCCTCCGGCGCGTTTCGCACCGGCGACGGCCTGCTCAACATCGCCGCCAACAAGCAGGAGCAGTTCGTCACGCTTTGCCGGCTGATCGGCCAGCCGGAACTGGCCGACGATCCGCGCTTTGCCGAGCGCGAGACGCGCAAGCAGAACCGCGCCTCCTTGAAAGGGCTGATCGAGACAGCGCTTGCGAGCGCCTCGGCGGCTGCCTGGGAAGAAAAGTTCAACCGCGCCGGTGTTCCGGCGGGCCGGGTGCTGACGATCCCGCAGGTGCTTGGCGAGCGCCAGGTGGTCGAGCGCGACATGACCACGCGTTTCCAGGGCCTGCCCGGCATGGAGCAGCCGCTGACAGTGGTGCGCGGCGGCTTCATGGTCGATGGCGCGGCACCCTTGCCGGTCCTGCCGCCGCCTGTGCTGGGTGAGCATATGGACGAGGTTTTTTCCACCCTGCCGCCGCGCGCCAGGAGAAGCGCGTGAGCGAGAGAAAAACCGGCCGCGAGCGCGGCGAGGAATGGTGGCAGACCGGCATCATCGAGATGGGCCCCGGCATCATCCGGCTGCGCGGCTATGAAATCCAGGAGCTGATCGGCCGCGTCAGCTTTCCGGCCACGATCTGGCTGATGCTGCGTGGCGAATTGCCGAGCGAGGAGCAGGCGGCGCTGCTCGGCATTGCGCTGGGGGCGGCCGTCGACCACGGGCCGCAGGCGCCGTCGATCGCCATTGCCCGCATGGCCATCACCTGCGGCGTCGGCATCAACAGCGCCATGGCGTCCGCCGTCAACGTGCTGGGTGACGTGCATGGCGGCGCCGGCGAACAGGCGCTGTCCTTCTATGGCGACATTGCCGTGGCACTTGACCAGGGTGTTGCGCTGGACCAAGCCGTAGCCGCACGGCTCGACCGTTTCTTCGCCGAGGAGAAAGGCTATGTGCCGGGCTTCGGCCATCGCTTCCACCCGGTCGATCCGCGCGCGCCGCGCCTGATCGCAGTGACGCGCGAGTTTGCCGCGCGCGGCGTCGTCAGCGGACGCTTTGCCGACATCGCCGAGGCCGTCGAATCAGAGGTGGCACGGCGCAAGGGGAAGAAAATACCGCTCAACATCGACGGCGCCACCGCCGTCATCTATGGCGAGCTCGGCTTTCCGCCGCCGTTGACGCGCGGCCTGTTCGTGCTCTCGCGCTCGGTCGGCATCCTGGCGCATGCATGGGAGCAGTCGCAGCAAAGCGACCGCAACAAGGGTCCGCTGCCGCGCGAATGGTTGTGGGCCTATACGGGCACGCCGCTGCGGCCATTTCCCGCTGAGGGGGATGAGGGTCCCACTAAAGGGGACGAGGGCAAGTGAGGTTGGTTCAGGCTGGGTCCGGCACTGCCGGCTGAGGCGGCGCCAGGTTGGCCATCAGCGTCGAGAGATCCGGCTCATCGATGAGCAACGCCGCGTCCTGCGGCTTGAGCCATGCCCGCTGGCGGCTCTTGGCCTCCTGCCAGTTGGCCAGTTCCTCGGACACCTCCAACAGATAGACGACGACGTCGACGCGCACGAAATTGTGCTCCAGCCGTTTCCAATAGGAATAGCTGCCGGCCGGCGCCTTGCGGGTCTTGCCGAGCACGCCGGCTTCTTCGCGCGCCTCGATGGTGGCGGCCTTGCGCCCGCTCTTGCCTTTCATGGGCCAGCCCTTGGGCACGATGAACCGCTTCGTCGCTCGCGACGTCACCAGCATCACTTCGAAATTGCCTGAAACGTCCAGGCGAAAGGGAATGGCGGCGACCTGGCGAATGCGTTCGCCTCGCCTTGCCTTGCGTACCGCCTTTTTCTTGGTCGTCGCCATGTGCTGAAAATCCGGTCGGCGGGCGCACCGCCGCACGCCGCCTGCAAACCCCTGATATGCCCGCGAGGCGATGAGGCATTTTTAGTAAATAAGTCGGCTAAGTAAATCGCAAGCGACCGATATCAACGGCAAACACGCACAATCTGGTTGTTGACGATCTGAATCGGACAAGCTTGCCGGACGACGGGCACTTCGGGGCGCGGCTGCGGCACGATCCGACGGTCCTGCTCGCGATATTGCTGCTGCTGTTGCTGGAACTGCTGCCGCTGCAGGCTGTTGCGCAATTGCTGCAGTTGGTTCTGCTGGATCAGCCGGTTGGCGCTGGGATTGACGGACTGAGCCGCAGCAGATTGCATGATTCCGGCGAGCGTTGCCACCGCCAGCATTGCCGACATCAGAACTGTCGATAGGCGAAGCGTCGACATCAGTTCGTTCCCGTACAGATATAACCTCCTCTCTATATAGGGCGTTCGTCTCGATCTGCCATGGGCGGGTCTGCCATGGGCCGATCTGCCACGGGTTGGCGAAATCCCTGAGGAAGCGGCCTGGCCGCACTTGACAGAAAAGATCGATTGACCGCTCTATCGGGCGCGGATCTCGGGCTCAATCGCTGCTGACTCGAGGCACAATCGGGAGCATATTGATGAAAAGCAGGCAAGTATATTTCGCGGCGCTACTGGGCAGCATCTGTATTCTTGGCCCGGTGGCAGTCGCGGCGCAAACCAAGACCGACAAGGCGGCGCCTGCCGCCGCAGCGCCCGCCCCTGCTGCCGGCCCGACATTGCCTGGCGGCGCCTCGGCGCTGTCCGAGACACATGGCGACTGGACGGTCAATTGCCAGGTAACCGGCACGGCCAAGGTTTGCAGCCTGTCGCATCAGCAGTTCAACAAGCAGTCCAACCAGCGCCTGCTGGCGATCGAGCTGTCGAGCAAGAGCGGCGAGGATGCCGCCGGAACGCTGGCGCTGCCGTTCGGCCTGGCGCTCGCCAAAGGAGTCAGCCTGACCATCGACGACCAGAAGCTGGAAGGCAGCTTGCCGTTCAACACCTGCCAGGCCGTCGGCTGCCTGGTGCCGGTGGCGTTCGATGCCAGCGTCACGCCGCTGCTCAAGGCAGCCACCACGCTGAAGATCGACGCCTTCGCGGCCGACACCGGTCAAGCGGTGAGTTTCACTATCCCGCTCAACGGCTTCGGCGGCGCACTGGCACGGACCGCGGAACTCTCGGCGGACTGAGCGGAAAACGTCCGGTCACTCAACCTCGCGCAGCCGGTACCCCACCCCGGTTTCGGTGGTGATGTAGCGCGGCTGGTCGGGCGACTTTTCGATCTTCTGCCGGAGCTGGCGGACATAGACCCTCAGATACTGCACGTCGGTCGAATCGCCCCACACCTGCTTCAGAATGAAATGGTGGGTCAGCACCTTGCCGGCATGCTGCACCATAATGCGCAATATGTCGTACTCCTTGGGGGAGAGCTTTATCTCCTTGCCTTCGACCTTGACGATGCGCTTGACCAGGTCGACGCTGAGATCGCCGGTGTGGAACACCGGCTTTTCGCCCTGCTGCTGGAATTTGTGGCGCAGCGCGACGCGGATGCGGGCGACCAGCTCGTTCATGCCGAACGGCTTGGTGATGTAGTCGTCAGCGCCGAGTTCGAGCGCCGCGACGATGCCGGCTTCGTCGGTGCGGCTGGACAGGATGACCACGGGCACGTCGAGGCCGTCGCCGCGCCATTTGCGCAGGAGGTCGAGGCCGCCCATGCCGGGCAGGCCGAGATCGAGCAGGATCAGATCCGGCTTTTGTGCATCGACGAGTTCGATCGCAGCGTTGGCGTTGGGCGCTTCGCTGACCGCATAACCCTGGCTGCCGAGGCCGACGTGCAGCAGTTTGCGGATCGGCGGCTCGTCATCGACGACCAGTATGCTGACGTTGGAATTTGTCATGCCGGATCACCAGATGCTTGCTCGTCCACACCTGATACGTCCGTATCGGACGATTGTACCAACCTCGGCATGCGGATTGTGAAGACTGCGCCCGGGCGATCGCTGCGGTTCGCCGCCATGATCGTGCCGCCCATCGCCTCGATGAAGCCCCGGCAGATTGACAGGCCGAGCCCGGTGCCGGCCTGGACCTGATCGCGCTTGCGCACCCGGTAGAAGCTGTCGAAGACGCGCTCCAGGTCGGCGGGCGGAATGCCCGGTCCCTCATCCATGATCTGCAGCGCGACGGAGCCATTGTCGGCCCAGCCCTGCAGCCGGATTGTCGATCCCTGTGGCGCGTATTTCGCGGCATTGTCGAGCAGATTGAACAGCATTTGTTCGAACAGCACGGGATCAAGCTTCAGCATCGGCAGGTCGGCCGGAATATCAACCTCGGTCTTGTGCCCGGCAGTGATCTTGCGCGCCCGTTGCAAGGCCGAGCCGACGACATCGCCGACATAGTGGAGAGCAAAATTCGGCTCCATGGCGCCGGATTCAATCTTGGTCATGTCGAGCAGATTGGCAATGAAGCGGTTCAGCCGTTCGGACTCGTCGAGCACGGTGGTCAGCAGCTCGGCCCGATCGTTCTCGGGCAGTGCCGGCGCAAATTCCCTGAGCGTGCCGGCCGCGCCCATGATGGCCGCCAGCGGCGTCTTCAGATCATGCGAGATCGACGTCAGCAGTGCCGAGCGCAAGCGGTCGGCCTCGGCCGCCAGCCTGGCGCGATCGACATCGGCGACCAGCTGGATGCGCTCGATGGCAACCGCCGCCTGGTCGGCCAGCGCGTCGAGCAGGCGCTGTTGCTCGGGCGTCAAGAGCGGCCCCTGCTTGTCATTGTCGAGGCCGACGACGCCGATGGCGGTACGGCCGGTCCGCAAGGGCAGGTAGAGCCGTTTTGCCCCGGGCAGGGTATCGGCGCCACGGCCGGCAGCCCGGTTGTGTTCCCAGGCCCAGCGTGCAGCCGCGATGTCGGCCTCGGCCAGCGTGTCGTCGGGGGGATAACCGGCCTTGACGGTGATCGTGCCGTCCTCCGGCAGGAGCAGCACCACGCGCAGCTTCAGCATCGAGGCGATCTGGAAGGCTGTGGCCCACAAAACGTCGTCGAGCGTGCCGGCGCCGGCGAGCTTCTTTGAAAAGAGGTAGATGTCCTCGGTGGCCCGGGCGCGTGAACGGGCGGCGGCTGCCTGACGCTGCACACGCGCCGTCAGATTGCTGGCGATGACGGCAACGACGAGGAAGACGGCGAAGGCAACGATGCTCTCCGGATCGCGGATCGTCATCGTGTAGCGCGGCTCGAGAAAGAAGAAGTTGAAGGCAATGGCGCTGAGGAAACAGGCGTACAGCGCCGGCCACAGGCCAAAGGTCACTGCCGATGTCAGCACCGCCAGCAGAAGCACGCTGGCAAGGTTGCGAACGTCGAGGAACTGATCGAGGACGGCGCTGACGGCAAGCGCGCCGGCGACATAGACGGTCGAGAAAAGATAAGGCCAGATTTGAAATGGCGTCTGCTCGGCCGCCGCCTTGACCCTCGACGTGGCCTCGTTGTCGCGCTCCGTTCCTGAAATGACATGGACGCTGATATCGCCGGCATTGCGGATCAGATCGTAGGTGAGCGAACCCTCGATCAGTTCGCGCCAGCGCGAGCGGGTCGGCCTGCCGACGACGATATGGGTGAAGTTGTTGGCCGTGGCGTGGCGGACGATGTCCTGGGCGACGTTCTGGCCCGGAATGGTCGTCACCTCGGCGCCGAGCTGCTCGGCCAGGCGCAAGAGCGTGGCCAGCTGGTCCTTGTCTTCCTCCGACATGGCGGCCGAACGCGGCGTGTCGACATGCAGCGCCGTCCACGGTGCGCGCAGCCGGTCGGCCAGCCGGCGCGCATAGCGGACACGAGACGCTCCGCCCGGACGCGCATCGACGCAGACGAGCACCCTTTCGCCCGCCGCCCAAGGGCCGGGAATCGCGTGCGACTGCATGTGGTTGAGCAACTGCTCGTCGACGCGCTGGGCGGTACGGCGCAGCGCCAATTCCCGAAGCGCGGTCAGATTGCCCGGCGAGAAATAGTTTTCGACTGCGCGCTGGGCAGTGTTGGGGAAATAGACCTTTCCCTCTTTCAGCCGCTTGATCAGGTCGTCGGGCGTGAGGTCGATGATCTCGATGTCGTCGGCCTGGTCGATGATGGAGTCCGGGACCGTTTCGCGCACCCTGACGCGGGTGATCTGTGCCACGACGTCATTCAGGCTCTCGACATGCTGGATGTTGAGCGTGGTGTAGACATCGATGCCGCGCGTCAGGATTTCCTGGACGTCGAGATAGCGCTTGGGGTGGCGGCTGCCTGGCGCATTGGTGTGGGCGAGTTCGTCGACGAGCACCAGCGCCGGCCGGCGGGCGAGAATGGCATCGATGTCCATCTCGTCCAGCACGCGGCCTCTGTAGTCGACCTTCTGGCGCGGGATCACCTCGTAGCCTTCGACCAGCGCCAGTGTTTCCTTGCGGCCGTGGGTCTCCACGACGCCGACCACTACGTCGACGCCGTCAGCCAGCCTGGCGCGGCCGGCCATCAGCATTTCATAGGTCTTGCCGACGCCGGGGGCAGCGCCGAGAAATATCCGCAGACGGCCGCGCTCTTCCCGTTCCGCATGCTCGAGCAGCGCGTCCGGAGAGGGTCTGGTATCGTTGCTTCTGGCGTCCGGCATCAGGCTCGATCATGAACGGCGCCGAGGATCGTGTCGATCCCGGCCCCTGGCTTCAGAGATTGTCTCTCACTGCTTGGTATCGTCCAGTGCCAGGTTGAGCGCCAGCACATTGACGACCGGCTCGCCGAGGAAGCCGAGTTCGCGGCCTTCGACATGGCTGTCGACAAGCGCCTTGACCTTGGCTTCGTCGAAGCCCCTGGCCTTGGCCACCCGAGCGACCTGGAAATAGGCGGCGTCCGGGCTGATAGCGGGGTCGAGGCCGCTGCCGGACGTCGTCACCAGATCCATCGGCACCGGCTGGTTCGGGTTCTCCGCCTTCAGCTTTGCAACATCGCCCTTGATGCGGTCGATCAGCTTGAGGTTGGTTGGACCGAGATTGGAGCCGCTGGACGCTGCGGCGTTGTATCCGTCGCCGGCAGCCGAGGGGCGGCCATGGAAATACTTGTCGTCGGCAAAGCCCTGGCCGATCAGTTCGGAGCCGATGACCGTGCCGTTTTTCTCGATCAAGCTGCCATTGGCCTGGTGCGGAAACAGCGCCTGGGCGATGCCGGTCATGCCCAGGGGATAGATCAGGCCGGTCAAAACGGTGAAAAAGACGATCATGATAACAGCGGGTCTTATCTGAGTGAGCATGGACGTATTTCCTTAAGCGAGGCCGAGGCCGGTGACGATCATGTCGATCGCCTTGATGCCGACGAAGGGAACGATGATGCCGCCGAGGCCGTAGACCAGCAGGTTGCGGCTGAGCAGCGCGCCGGCGCCGATGGCGCGGTATTTGACGCCTTTAAGCGACAGCGGGATCAGAGCGATGATGATCAGCGCGTTGAAGATGATGGCCGACAGGATGGCGCTCTGCGGCGTCGCCAGATGCATGATGTTGAGCGCTTGCAGGGGGCCGATTGTATGTCCCGGCGCAACGTAGAAGACGGCAAACATGGCCGGGATGATGGCGAAGTATTTGGCGACGTCGTTGGCGATCGAGAAGGTCGTCAGCGAGCCGCGCGTCATCAGCAGCGCCTTGCCGATCTCGACGATCTCGATCAGCTTGGTCGGGTCACTATCGAGGTCGATCATGTTGCCGGCCTCGCGGGCGGCAACCGTGCCGGTGTTCATGGCGACGCCGACATCGGCCTGCGCCAAGGCCGGCGCGTCGTTGGTGCCGTCACCGCACATGGCGACCAGCTTGCCCTTGGCCTGTTCGTCGCGGATCAGCTTCAGCTTGTCCTCGGGCGTGGCCTGGGCGAGGAAATCGTCGACGCCGGCTTCGGCTGCGATCGCCGCCGCAGTCATCGGATTGTCGCCGGTGATCATCACGGTGCGGATGCCCATTTTGCGCAGTTCGGCAAAGCGCTCGCGGATACCACCCTTGACGATGTCCTTGAGGTGGACGACGCCGAGCAGGCGGCCGTCACGCTCGACGGCCAGCGGCGTGCCGCCCGACTTGGCGATCTCGTCGGCGATCCCCTGGAGATCCTTGACGGTGTCGCTGCCGGGGCGCGTGCCGTGAGTGGCCGATGTCGACTGGCTGACATAGGCGAGAACCGAATCGACGGCGCCCTTGCGCACCGACGAGCCATCGATGTCGACGCCGCTCATCCGGGTCTGCGCGGTGAAGGGCACGAAGCTGGCATGCAAGGTTGCCATGTCACGGGCGCGGATGGCGTATTTCTCCTTGGCCAGCACGACGATCGAGCGTCCCTCAGGCGTCTCGTCGGCGAGCGAGGCGAGCTGCGCGGCATCGGCCAGTTCCTGTTCGGTGACGCCCTTGACCGGCCGAAATTCGGTGGCCTGGCGGTTGCCGAGCGTGATGGTGCCGGTCTTGTCGAGCAAAAGCGTATCGACGTCGCCCGCCGCTTCGACGGCACGGCCGGACATGGCCAGCACGTTGAAGCGCACCAGGCGGTCCATGCCGGCAATGCCGATGGCCGACAGCAGGGCGCCGATGGTGGTCGGGATCAAGGTGACGAACAGCGCGACCAGCACCGTCACCGGGATATAGCCGCCGGAATAGGAGGCAAAGCTCGGGATCGTGGCGGTGGCCAGCACGAAGATCAGCGTCATGCCGACGAGCAGGATGTTGAGCGCGATCTCGTTGGGCGTCTTCTGGCGCGAGGCACCCTCGACCAGCGAGATCATGCGGTCGAGGAAGGTGTGGCCGGAGGCGGCTGATATGCGCACGCGAATCCAGTCGGACAGAACCTGCGTGCCGCCGGTGACCGCCGAACGGTCGCCGCCGGATTCGCGAATGACGGGTGCGGACTCGCCGGTGATTGCCGCCTCGTTGACCGAGGCCACGCCTTCGATCACTTCACCGTCGGACGGGATGATGTCGCCGGCTTCGACCAGCACGATGTCGCCAACCTTCAGGCTGGTGCCGGGCACCAGCTTGAACCTGGAGCGGTCTTCGCCGGCAAGCAGCTTGGCCTGGGTTTCGGTGCGCGCCTTGCGCAGCGAATCGGCCTGCGCCTTGCCGCGGCCTTCGGCGACGGCCTCGGCGAAGTTGGCGAACAGCACGGTGAACCACAGCCAGATGATGATCTGCAGCGTAAAGCCGAAATCGCCGCCGCCGGTGACGAGATCCTTGACGAACAGGACCGTGGTAAGAAGCGAGACGATGCCGACGACGAACATCACCGGGTTCCTGACCAGCGTGCGGGGGTCGAGTTTCCTGAAGGCGCCGCCGATGGCCGGCCACAGGATGCGGGCATCCATGATGCTCGCGGATTTGGACTGGCTCATTTGGTGGCTCCAGTATCTGAACTGTTGGCCGGCACCGACCGATCGGATGCCGAAAAGAGGGGCGGCGGGCCATAGGCCAGCAGCCAGATCACGATCATGACTGCCGCGAGGCCGAGGAAGGTAGATACGCCGGGGAAGGGAGGGGGCGGTTCCTCCCCCTCATTGCCGGCTCGTGGGCCGGCTCGCGGCCGGGCCTTCATGCGTTTTGGGTAGAACCAGGACATGACAAGCCTCAGAATGTCTGGCCGTTGATGGCAGCCAGGTGCTCGACGATCGGTCCGATCGCCAGTGCCGGGAAGAAGGTCAGGCCGACGACGATCAGGATGACGCCGACGAGCAGGCCGACGAACAGCGGGCCGTCGGTCGGGAAGGTGCCGGCGGAAGCCGGAACCGTCTTCTTCGTCGCTAGCGAGCCGGCAATGGCAAGCGCTGGAATGATGACGAAAAAGCGACCCACCCACATGGAGATGCCGAGCGTGATGTTGTACCAGGGCGTGTTGCCGGCAAGGCCGCCAAAGGCCGAGCCGTTGTTGGCCGCCGCCGAAGTGTAGGCATAAAGAACCTCGGAGAAGCCATGCGGACCGCCATTGGCCGTCGAGGCGACGGCGCTTGGCAGCACGACCGCTATTGCCGTGAAGACCAGCATGACCAACGGCAGAGCGAGGATGGCGAGCATTGCCATCTTGACCTCCTTGGCCTCGATCTTCTTGCCGAGATATTCGGGCGTGCGGCCAACCATCAGGCCGGCGACGAACACGGTGATGACGATGAACATGACGATGCCGTAGAAGCCGGCGCCGACGCCGCCGACGATGACTTCGCCGAGCTGCATGTTGAGCATCGGGATCAGGCCGCCAAGTGCTGTGAACGAGTCATGCATGGCGTTCACCGCACCGCAGCTCGCAGCCGTGGTGATGACGGCGAATAGTGCCGAAGCGGCAATGCCGAAGCGGCTCTCCTTGCCTTCCATGTTGGCGCCGTCGACGCCCAGAGCATGGACCAGCGGATTGCCCGCGGCTTCCGCCCAGTAGCAGATAACGACGCCAGCGATGAACAGCACACCCATCGTGGCCAGGATCGCCCAGCCCTGGCGCTGGTTGCCGACCATGCGGCCGAAGAGGTTGGTGAGTGCAGCACCCAGCGCGAAGATCGTCACCATCTGGATCATGTTGGAGATGGCGTCGGGGTTTTCGAAAGGATGCGCGGCATTGGCGTTGAAGAAGCCGCCGCCATTCGTGCCGAGCATCTTGATGGCGACCTGCGAGGCGACCGGCCCAAGGGCGAGCGTCTGCTTGGCGCCCTCCAGCGTGGTGGCGTCGACATAAGGCCCGAGCGTCTGCGGCATGCCGAGCCAGACATAGACGAGGGTGAGCACGATGCTGAGCGGCAGCAGGATGTAGAGCGTGCAGCGGGTCATATCGACCCAGAAATTGCCGATCGATTTTGCCGAGGCGCGGGCGAAGCCGCGGATCAGCGCCACCGCGATGGCAATGCCGACGGCGGCCGACATGAAGTTCTGCACGGTCAGGCCGGCCATCTGCACGAGGTAGGACAACGTGCTTTCGCCGCCGTAATTCTGCCAGTTGGTGTTGGTGACGAAGCTGACGGCAGTGTTGAAGGCGAGATTGGGTTCGACCGATGCCATCCCGGCCGGATTGTAAGGCAGGACGCTCTGCAGGCGTTGCAGAAAGTACAGCACCAGGAAGCTGGCAAGGCTGAAGAAGATGATTCCTGCCGCGTAGGTCGTCCAGTGCTGCTCCTCGCGCTCGCTGGTTCCCGAAATGCGGTAGAGGCCGCGCTCAACGGGCCCGAGTATGGGCGAGAGAAAGGTGCGATCGCCATTGAAGACGCGGTACATGTAGCCGCCGAGCGGCTTCACCAGCAAAACGACGATCCCGCAATAAACCAGGATCTGTATCCATCCGTTGAGTGTCATGGCTTTCCGTGCCTTGCTTCAGAAGCGTTCTGGGCGAACGAGGGCGTATGTCAGGTAGACGAGCAGGAACAAGGTCACGCCGCCACCGAGGATGTAATCGACAAACATGTTGCGATCCTTCCGCTTAAAGAGCGTCGCAGGCTTTGATGTAGGCGAGGGAAAGGGCGAAAAACAAAACCTCGATCCCGATGACGACAATGTCCATTGTGTTGGTCCTTGCTTGTACTTGGCGCCAGTTGCTGGCAGGCCGTAAATTCCATGAGAACGACCCGCCGTAGCTTCGAAGGCTACGGCGTCCGGAGCGTTTTGCTCGTGGTGGAATATGGACCCGATCGCCATAAAGGTTCGAGACGGGGCCGGGAGGAAAGATATAAAATTCCTATAAAGATTTCCGGGAGATGGCTCCGTTCCGGGCCGCTAGAAACCGACGCCATGATATCGCGACCCCTCTTGCGGCGCCGCCGTCTTTCGAAACAATGGGAACGCAAAACGAGGGAAAAACAGATGCTCGACATGGCACCATCGAAACAGGCGGCGACATGGCTTTGCGCGCTTGCACGGGCGCTGGAAGCTGATGACGCCGAGGCGGCCGCCAACCTGTTCGTCGAGGATTGCTACTGGCGCGATCTGCTGGCTTTCACCTGGAACATCACCACGATGGAAGGCCGCGGTGCGATCCGCGACATGCTGCAAGCGACGCTGGCGGAAGCGAAGCCCTCACACTGGACGCTGTCCGGCGAGGCGACCTCGGATGAGGGCACCGTCGAGGCCTGGTTCACGTTCGAAACGTCGGTCGCGCGGGGCGAAGGGATTGTGCGCCTCACGGACGGCCGCTGCCGGACCTTGTTCACGGCGGTGCGGGAGCTCAAAGGGTTCGAGGAGAAAAAGGGACCGGCGCGGCCGCTCGGCATCCGCCACAAGGCCGACCCTGCACGCGAGACATGGGCGGAGGCGCGGGCGCGCGAGACGCGCGATCTCGGCGCCACTGAGCAGCCCTATTGCCTGGTGATCGGCGGCGGGCAGGGCGGCATCATGCTCGGCGCGCGGCTGAGGCAGCTCGGTGTGCCCACCATCATCATCGAGAAAAATGCGCGCCCCGGCGATTCCTGGCGCAACCGTTATCGCTCGCTCGTGCTCCACGATCCGGTCTGGTACGACCATCTGCCCTACATTCCGTTCCCGGAGAACTGGCCGGTGTTCACGCCCAAGGACAAGATGGGCGACTGGCTGGAGATGTACACCAGGGTGATGGAGCTCAACTACTGGGTCGCCACCAAATGCCTCAGCGCCAGCTATGACGAGGCCGAGAAGGTGTGGACTGTGGTGGTCGACCGCGTCGGCCGGCAGATCACGCTGAAGCCGAAGCACATTGTCTTTGCCACCGGCGCCTATGGCCCGCCACGCCAGATCGCGCTGCCCGGCGCCGAGACCTTCAAGGGCGAACTCCTGCATTCCAGCCAGTATGCAAGCGGCGAGAAATTCCGCGGCAGACGTGTCGCTGTCATCGGCGCGGCAAGCTCGGGGCACGATGTCAGCGTCGACCTCTGGGAGAGCGGCGCAGACGTCACCATGATCCAGCGGTCGCCGACGACAGTGGTGAAATCCGACACTCTGATGGAAGTCGGCTTCGAGATCTTCTCGGAAAAGGCTTTGGCGCGCGGCATCAGCACCGACAAGGCCGACCTGATCGTCGCGTCCACGCCGTTCGCGCTTGTACCCAAGGGCCAGCGGGATCTTTACGAGGTGATCAAGGCACGCGACGCAGACTTCTACGACCAGCTATGCGCCGCCGGCTTCGCCATCGATTTCGGCGAGGACGAGACCGGGCTGTTGATGAAGGCCTACCGCACCGGCTCCGGCTACTACATCGATGTCGGCGCCTGCGAACTGATCATCAATGGCGAGATCAAAGTGAAGAGCGGCGTCGGCATCAGTTCATTGACGCCGACCGGCATCCTGTTCGACGACCGCAGCGAGCTGGCCGTCGATGCGATCGTCGCCTGTACCGGCTATCAGTCGATGAACGAGACCGTGGCGGCCATCGTCTCGCGCGAGGTCGCCGACAAGGTCGGGCCATGCTGGGGCCTCGGCTCCGGCGTCAAGGGCGATCCCGGTCCTTGGCAAGGCGAGCTGCGCAACATGTGGAAGCCGACGGCCCAGGACGCGCTGTGGTTCCACGGCGGCAATCTGGCGCTGTCGCGGTTTTACTCGAAATATGTGGCGCTGCAGATCAAGGCGCGGATGGAAGGGATTGCGACGCCGGTGTTTGGGGCGGTGAGTAATTCGGGGTAAGGTTCGACCCCCACTCCGTCGAGCTTCGCTCGACACCTCTCCCCCGATCGACGGGGGAGAGGAATGGCGCGAAGCGATTCCAGCTGGCGCCTTTCCTCTCCCTCCGGAGGGGGGAGAGGTGGCTCGGCGAAGCCGAGACGGAGTGGGGGAAGGCGGTCCTCAAACGCGCCGCCGAAAGACAGACCATCTCCCATGAAGGGGAGACCAGCTAATCGTGCCTACGCCCGAAATGCCGTGCCGCGACCTCGACATGCGTATGGTGCGTGTGGGCCTCGAAGCGCTCGGTCTCGTTGTGGTCGGCGGCTTCGTTCGGCCACCAGACACCACCCACGACGATGCCGTCCGATGTGAGCCGCTGATCCGCGATCAGCGCCGCACCGACCGCATCGACGAAGGTAAAGCGCCCGGGGCGCAGTCTCAGCACCGCGACATCGCCGACACCGCCAACTTTCAGCGTCCCAAGCTCCGGCCTGGCGATCGCCTCGGCTGGCCTTTGCGTGGCGGCGCGCAGCACCTCGACCAGCGGCATGCCCAGCGCCATTAGCTTCGACATGCAGACCAGTATGTCGAAGGCCGGACCGTCGACGCAATAGAGATGCACGTCGCTGGAGATGACGTCGGGCGCGAGGCCCTCGGCCAGCATCGCTTTCGCCACGGCGAAGTCGAACGATCCCATGCCGTGGCCGATGTCGAAGATGACGCCGCGTTCGCGGGCCAGCCGCATGTCCGGCCGCACCGCGCCGGAGGCGAAGACCGGCGCGTTGGGGAACGGGCGAAAACAGTGCGTGAGGATGTCACCCTTGCGCAGCCGCGGCAGCACTTCGGAGCGGCCGGGCGGCGGCTCGTCAATATGCGCCATCAGCGGCAGGCCGGCCTGGTCGGCGGCTTCCAGCGCGAGATCGACCGGCGCGATGCCGCTGGCGCCGCCGGCATGCTTGCCGGAGCGCACTTTTACGCCGACGACGACATCGGCGTGCTCGCGCACCGCAGCCACCGTCTCGCGTGGCTCGCAGAGCCTGAGATCGCTGCATTCGCCGACAGAGACGCTTTGCGAGAAGCCGAATATGCCGGCAAAGGAGATGTTGACATAGGCCAGGATGCGCACCTTCGAGCGCTCGATGACATGGCGGCGAAAGCCCAGAATATTGCCGGCGCCGGCGCTGCCGGCGTCGATGAAGGTGGTGGTGCCGCTCTTGGCCGCCAGCCGGTCGGCATCGACGCCAAGCGAGGTGCCGCCCCAATAGACATGGCTATGCAAATCGATGAGGCCGGGCGTGACGATGCAATCACGAGCGTCGACTATCTTGGTGGCGTGCTCGGCATCGATCGCCGCCTCGATGGCCACGATGCGTCCGCCCGCAACGGCGACATCGCGCGGCGCGTCCAGGCCCGAGGCCGGATCGATCAGGCGGCCGCCCTTGATCAGGAGATCGAACTGCATCGGCGCCTGCCTCTCTTTGTTTCGGGGCATGATCTTTGGACAAAACGGTTTCCGTTTGTCCGAGAAAACCGGTTTCCACTTTTCGGGATCATGCCCCGACTGGTCAAACCGGCCGGTAAGCGACGGCTTCGACCTCGATCTTGATGTCGATCATCAGCCGCGATTCGACCGTGGTGCGGGCCGGCGGATTTTTCGGGAAGTGCTTGGCGTAGACGGCATTGAAGGCGCCGAAGTCGCGCGCGTCCTCGAGCCAGACCGTGGTCTTGACGACATCGTCCATGGTGCAGCCGGCCAGCGCAAGTGCTGCCTTCACATTCTGCAGCACCTGCTCGGTCTGCTCGGTAATGCCGCCCTTGACCACGATGCGGTCGCCGTCGACCGGCACCTGACCTGAGATGTAGACGAAATCCCCGGCGCGCACGGCCGGCGACAGCGGCACGTGGGATGTTCCAAAACACTCTTTGGGCAAGGGAAACTCCTGTTCAGAATGGCGGGCCGCGCCCCGTTTTCGCCGACCGCTCTACGCCTGTCCCGGGGATCCTCATAGGGGGCTTTTTGGAAAGCAACATTTTTCCAAACGCGTGTTGCTTTATCGCAGGCTCGCCAGCATCTTGCGCGTCGCATTTTCCCGACAGGAGATTTCAATGACCTTCGACAAGAACCCGTTTCCAGAGGGCGATGCGGATCGTCACGCGCTCTGGGAAATGCTGGTGCGGCGCGACATCGACGCCTTTATCGGTCAGGACTGGTCGATGGTCGAGGATGATTTCCTCGCCGACAGCTTCTTCGGCATGCATGCGCATTTCCTCAGCGATGCCGACGCCTGGCGTCTGCAATTCCCGAGCCTTGCCGTCTATCGCGACGAATGGCTGCGCCAGGCCAAGGAGACGGCGGCGGCCAGATTCGCCGAGCCGCTGCGCGAGGCGCTGTTTCGCGTCACCAACATGCGCGACATCGACGTCGATGGCGACCGCGCCGTGCTGCACAAGAAGTTCAACGGCTCGGTGGCCAAGGCCGATGGCAGCGTCGACAAGCTGAAATGGCAGACGCTGTATTTTTGCAGGAAGGTGGCGGGCCACTGGAAGATCGGCGGCTTCGTCGGCTACATGCCACATCCCTTGGGGATCTGAGTCTTGCCGCTTATGCTATTGCCGTCCTTCGCGCACGAAGACGTCCGCTTCCCGGGCTGCGGCTGTAAAAGCTCGGCGCGCGGCGCCAACTGAACTCACTCGAACTCAAGCGAGTTGAACGGCACAGGTTCGTCCCACAGGGCTAGCGGGAGCGGTGGTCGAACACGACCGCCATGGTCTTACCAATTGCTGCCATGACGACGAGTTCGACGAGATCGTCGTCGCTGTCGACACAGGTTGGATCCATGCGGCGGATGGCGTCGAGCGCCGCTCTAGTCGAGACGGTATCGCCGGCGCGGAATCTGGAAAGCGCAGAGGAAACAAGGTTCTGGGTTGTCACGTCGATGACAGGTACGCTCGGCACTACGTTCATGGCTTCCTCCTGCCAAGAACCCTCTCCCGAAGGAAATAATACGCCGAACGACGGCGTGTGCCAGCGGAATCGTGGTCCGACCAGATTGCCGGGAGGGCACGTTTGCGTGTTTGATAGGGTCGAGCCCACAGCGTCCAGGACCGGATATGAAACTGTACTTCAGCCGCAATCCCAATCCGCGCCTCACGGTAGCAACGGCACGTCATCTGCAGGCCAAGGTCGAGTGTGAGTTCGCGGCACCCATGGCGCCCGGGCAGGCTGAGCGGTTTCGTCAGCTCAATCCCAATCTTACCCTGCCGATATTGGCATGGACGGGCGGCAGCCTGTGGGAAGCCGACGCCATAGCCTGCCTTCTGTCGCGCGAAGCGGGTTCGGATTTCTGGCGCGGCGGCGGCGACCAACCCGACATGATCCGCTGGCTGAGCTGGGGCAAGGAAAATTTCGTGCGGGCCTGCGACATCGTGCATTTCGAGCGCGGAACCAAGCAGCGCTACGGGATTGGGCCCGTCGACCAGGGCAAGGTCGAGGAGGGGCTGGCGGAGTTCCGCATCGCGGCAGCGATTCTCGAGGCGGAGCTCGCCAAGCGGCCATGGCTTGTGGGCAAGTCGCTCTCCTATGCCGATTTCCGTATGGCAACGTTTTTGCCGTTCAACGATGCAGCCGGCCTGCCGCTGGCGGACTATCCCTCTGTCCTGGGTTGGTATCGCCGGCTCGAAGCCATCGATGCCTGGCGCGATCCCTTCGACGGACTGGACGCGCCGCTTCTGCCGCCGGTCAACTCCGCTTGATGTGCTTCCCTTTGGGCAGATGGGCTGATGTGTGGCGCTTTGGCAGCATAGGTGTGGAACAGCGGGCGAGTTGCCATGGCGCGCTCGACGGCTCGCGGCCGGGTTGATAAGCCCTGTCCGCAAGGAGAGTCGTGACATGACCGTAGCCATCGAGATGGGACAGACGACGGCGGGTGCGCCGGCGGCGCTCGACCTTGAGGAGCTGCTGGCGACCCGGCTTCTGGTGCAAGGCAATTCCGGCTCCGGCAAATCGCACCTTTTGCGCCGGCTCCTGGAGCAGAGCGCGCCCTGGGTGCAGCAGACCATCATCGACCCGGAAGGCGATTTCGTCTCGCTGGGCGACCATTACGGCCATCTGGTCATCGATGCCGAGGAGCATACGGAGCGTGGCCTGCAAGCAGCCGGCGAACGGGCGCGCATCCACCGCGTCTCCACGGTGCTCAATCTCGAAGGGCTCGATGCCGAGAACCAGATGCGGCGCGCCGCTGCCTTTCTCGGCGGGTTGTTCGAGGTTGCCCGCGAGCATTGGTATCCGATGCTGGTGGTGGTCGACGAAGCGCAGCTGTTCGCGCCCGCCGTGGCCGGCGAAGTGTCCGACGAGGCGCGAAAGCTCTCGCTCGGCGCCATGACCAATTTGATGTGCCGCGGCCGCAAGCGCGGCCTTGCCGGCATCATCGCCACGCAGCGGCTGGCAAAGCTCGCCAAGAATGTCGCGGCGGAGGCGTCCAATTTCCTCATGGGCCGTACCTTCCTCGATATCGACATGGCGCGCGCCGCCGACCTTCTGGGCATGGAACGGCGTCAGGCCGAGGCGTTTCGAGACCTGGAGCGCGGGCACTTCATGGCGTTGGGCCCAGCGCTGTCGCGCCGTCCGCTGGGCGTGCGCATCGGCCAGACCGAGACCAGCCCGCGCAACGGTACGCCGCGGCTGATGGCAATGCCGGAAACAGCGCTTGAAGACGCGCGCGCCATCATCCTGGCGGCGCCGCCGCCCGAGACGATGCGCGCGCCGCGCCGGATGGCGTCGCCGGAGCTGCTCGACCAGCTGATGGCGGCCAAATCGGCGGCGATGGAGATCCGCCCGGAACCTGCGGAACCGGCGGTAAGCGCCGAGGATATGGCCGAGCGGCGAGAGCGGGTGGACCGTGTCCTGCGCGCCATCCTGGCGCAGCCCGATGCGGGTTTCCGCGTCATCGGCGTGCTTTATCAGGAGTTCGTCGTCCGCTGCCGCATCGAAGGCCTCGCTTCGGTGGTGCCGGACCTCTCAGAATTCCGTCGCATGCTGACGCGTGCCCGCGCCGGGCTCGGCGCAGACATGGCAGGCGATGACGCCTGGCAGGACGTTTCCGTGCGCGCCTCGCTGCTGCCCGAGGACATGCAGGGCGTGTTCATGATGATCGCCCGCGCCGCCAAGGAGGGCTGGCCGTGCCCGAGCGACGCGGCGATCGCGCGCGCCTACGGCTCGCATTCGCTGCGGCGCGCCCGGCGGCTGCTCACCTATATCGAGGAGCAGGGCCTCATCGTCTGCCAGCTCGACGGCACCGGCCGCCGCACGGTGACGCTGGTCGAGCTCGCCTGGGCGACGGCGCCGGGCGACCCCAATGCCGCGGAGGCGGAACAGGGCAGCCTGGCGCTGTGAAAGGCGAACAGGCAGCTACCTGACTTGCTTGCGCGGTTCTGAACAAGATGTGTTTCGCCGATCGGCGCGCGACGATTTATGATGGGTTTCCGAGAATCGCAGAACGGTTCGGGCGGGAGGGTTGTCCGGTGCGGTTGAAATCTCTGGCTGTCTTTGTCTTTGGCCTCCTCGCCGTCGCCGGCATCGCCTTGACGATGTCTGCCCGGTCTTTTGCCGCGTCCTCCGATATACCGGCCTGGCTGCAGGCCCATGTCGGCAATGACGACGGCGAGATTTCGCAAGTGGTGCTGGAGCGGGCGCGCGCGCTTTACCTGAAGAAGGTCGCGCAAGGCGCGGTCCACAATGGCTGCTATTTCGCCATGGATGCGACTCGCCCCGGCGATCTCGGCAATGGCGTGCTAGGGCGGCGCTACTACGTCATTTGCGAGGCCAAGCAGTCGTTCAGGGCGATCTCGTCGGGCCATGGCGGCGGCCGCAATTTGAAAGGCGTGGTCGATTTCTCCAACGGCAAACGCTGCGCGAAAAACTTCGGCAATGCCCTGGACTCGTCCTTGACGACCGGTGGCGCCTATATGACCGGCGAGGCAAAGATCTCATTCAAGGGTTTTTACCGCATCGGCGCAAAAAAGGACCAGGCGCTGCTGCGCACCTTCATCCAGTTCGACGGTGAGGGGGAGACGGCGAATGCCAGGCAGCGGGTGATCGGTGGCCACGCGGCGCGGCTGTTGCGCGGCATGTGCCTGCGCAAGAACCCGAACAGCTCCTATGCCGACCATGACGGCTTCGTGCCATACGGCAAGCTGGTGGATTATGCCGGCGGCCGCAGCAATGGCTGCACCAGCTGGTCGCCGTCCGACGCCGACCAGATCATTTCGATGGTGAAGGGCAATCCGACGACGCTCTATATCTACCCGGAATCGCGCGACATCACCGCCGTTGGTAAATCGGGCGCCTATTGGAATGCGTCCTGCCTGAAGGAGATCGGCAAGCCGAAATTCTGGCCGCGAAAGAGCCTTGAGCCGATCATCGCGCAATACGCCAAGGACAACCCGCCACCGCCGCCACAACCGTTGCCGATCTGCACCGGGCCGTGAGGGATGAGTCCTCGGCTCGGCATTGTCGGCGGCGCGGACTGGCTGGGCGGCGCCGCCGATCCGATGGGCTCTACTGATTGATCTCGGGTTCGACGAGCTTTGCCAGATTGCGCAGCGACTCCTGCCAGCCGAGATAGCAGGCTTCGGCCGGAATAACGTCCGGAATGCCGGCCTGCGTGATGTCGAGTTCCGTGCCGACCGACACTTTCTTCAGGAGCACGGTCACTTCGATCTGGCCGGGCAAATTGGGGTCGTCGAACCTGTCGGTGTAGCGCAGGCGCTCGCCGGGAACGAGTTCGAGATATTCGCCGCCGAAGGAATGGCTGCCGCCCGTCGTGAAGTTTCGGAACGACATCTTGAAGGCGCCACCGACTTTCGCGTCGAAGCTGTGCACGGTGCAAGTGAAGCCGTTCGGCGGAAGCCATTTCGCCAGCGCGTCGGCTTCTGTGAATGCGCGGTAGACCTTCTCCGGGCTGGTCGTCAGAACGCGGTGCAAACGTACGGTGCTTGGCATCTCTTCGGTATCCTTTGTGGTTTCGTTGTTCGATGCCCCAAGGACGGGTGAACCTCACCCGGTCCGACATAGCCTGTCAAATTTTCTTGAGCCCTTTGCCGGCAGCCATCCGCCCGCGACTTCGAGTCGCCGCCTCAGGCAGGCGGTCGTGTCGCGTCATTGCCTAACCTTTCGGCGCGGATCTCACAATTTATTAAAATTGTAAGTCTCTCCTACAAAGTTGTATTAGGATCAGCTTAACGCCTTCGGCATTATCTATTAAATGATGGGCGACGATCTCCTTGGTGTACTATAGAATGATTCCCTGGAACGACGGATCAATTTAAGAGTTGATCCGAATGGTCGCTCGAAGGTTGTCGAACGACCAAGGCAGCACGCGCAAGGAGTGTCGGAATGACCACAGTCCTCAACGCCAAAGGCATTCCACTTCCCTATACCGGCGCTTCCACCCATTGGTTCTCGGCGACTGGAGGCGCGCCTTACCGCTACGGCACCTCGGGCAACGATTCCTTCTGGGGCGACACCAACGTCAAGGTCACCATGTATGGCGGCGCGGGCGACGACTATTACCATCTCTATTCGACGATCAACAAAGCGGTCGAGAACTACGGCGCGGGCGTCGACACGATCGATACCTGGATGAGCTACAAGCTGCCCGCCAATTTCGAGAACCTCGTCGTCACCGGCGACGGCCACTATGCCTTCGGCAATGCTCAGGACAACATCATAACGGGCGGCGCTGGCAGCCAGACGCTGGACGGCGGCAAGGGCAATGACGTGCTGATCGGCGGCGCCGGCGCCGACACCTTCATCATCACCAAGGGCAATGGCAGCGACCTTATCTCCGATTTCGGCGCGACCGACACGGTGCGCCTCAACGGCTATGCCTTCACCTCGTTCGAGGCCGTCCACGCCAATATGGTCCAGGTGGGATCGAACGTGCAGCTGAACCTCGGCTCGAGCGAGGTGCTGGTGTTCCACAACACCACGATCGACAAGTTTCAGCCCGGCCAGTTCGAGCTGCCGATCGACAAGACCGGCATGACGCTGTCCTTCAACGACGATTTCAACACGCTGAGCCTGTGGAACGGCCAGAGCGGCATCTGGGATTCCAATTTCTGGTGGGGGGCGCAGAACGGCAGCTCGCAGCCCCAGAACGGCGAGCTGCAATGGTATATCGACGCCAATTATGCGCCGACCAGCTCGGTCCATCCGTTCAGCGTCGCAAGCGGCGTGCTCACCATAACCGCGGCGCATGCGCCCGACGACATCAAGCCGCTGATCAACAATTACGAATACACTTCCGGCATACTGACGACGCACGACACCTTCTCGCAGACCTATGGCTATTTCGAAATGCGGGCCGATCTCCCGGAAAATGCCGGCGCGTGGCCGGCCTTCTGGCTTCTGCCCGAAGACGGTTCATGGCCCCCGGAACTCGACGTGATCGAAATGTATGGGCAGAACCCGAATGCGCTTCTCATGACCGCGCACACAAATGAGACGGGAACCCACACCACGGTCGGGTCGACGGTGAATGTCTCCAACACCGACGGCTATCACACCTATGGCCTGTTGTGGACGCCGGACAAGCTGGTCTGGACCTATGATGGCGTCCAGGTCGCGGAAGCGGCGACGCCGTCCGATATGAACAAGCCCATGTATATGCTGGTCGACCTTGCGGTCGGCGGTCAAGGCGGCGCGCCGCCCGACCATCTGGCGACGCCCGCGCAAATGAAGATCGACTATATCCACGCCTATACGCTGAACGATTTGCAGCAGAGCCATCTGAGCACGACAGCCGAGCACGCGGTCTAGATGTCACGGGACCGCGCGCCACTCAGGGATGCGGCCATCGGCCTGCGCCCGGTTTTCCTGCGCGGCATCGCCGATATCGGCATATTTTCGTTGCTGATCAACATCCTGCTCCTGGTGATCCCGCTCTATCTGCTGCAGGTCTATGACCGGGTGTTGCCGTCCTCCAGCGTCGAGACGCTGCTTTATCTCTCGGCCATGGCGGTCCTCGCGCTCGCCTTCCTCGGCCTGCTGGACGCGGTCCGCGCCATCTACGCGCAACGTGTTGCGGCCACCGTCGACCTGAAACTGGGCGCGCGGACATTCGTCGCCTCGCTTGGCGCCAGACATGCCGGCAGCGGGCTGTCGCCGCTGAACGACCTTGCCACGACTTGCGCCTTCATCAGGTCGCGCGGCGTGGCGGTGTTGTTCGACCTGCCGTTTGCGCCCGTCTTCCTGGCCTTGCTCTATTTCATCCATCCCGTCCTGTTCTGGCTGACGCTCGCCGGCGCCGTGCTGCTGTTTCTCCTGGTTGTGGCTAACCAGCTTGCCATCGGCAGGAACGATGCCATGTCGGCGGAACGCTCGGCGGTGGCCAGCCAGGCGGAGCAGGCCTTTGCCCGCAACACCGACACGCTGCGCGCCATGGGCATGGTGCAAAATGCCGCCGCGGTCTGGGGACAGCACGTCACTGAGGCGCTGACCCTGCATGACCGTTCCGGAAGCGCCAATGCGATCTTCAGCGCGACGTCGCGGGCGCTGCGCATGATGCTGCAACTGGCGATCCTCGGCGCCGGCGCGTGGCTGGTGCTGCAGGGGCAGATGACCGCCGGCATGATCTTCGCTTCGTCGCTGGTGTCCTCGCGCGCGCTGCAGCCGCTCGACCAGCTGATCGGATCCTGGCGGCAGATCGTCGACGCCAAGCGATGCTGGAAGCGGCTGGACACCGCCCTTGCGGCGCAACCAGCGCAGGGGCGCAAGCTCGCACTGCCCGATCCATTGGGCGCGATTTCGGTGCAGGATCTGTTCTTCATCGCGCCGACTGCGGCTTTCGGCACGGAGCCCATCCTCAAGCGGTTGAATTTTGCCATCGGCGCCGGCGAAGCGGTGGCGATCGTCGGCCCGAGCGGGGCCGGCAAATCGACGCTGGCGAAATTGCTTGTGGGCGCGCTGCAGCCGACCGGCGGCGCGGTCAGGGTCGACGGCGCCGACCTGAGGAGCTGGGACGAAACCCAGCTTGGCAGGCATATCGGCTATCTCGCGCAGGAGGTGGAGCTTTTCCCGGGATCGATCGCGCAAAATGTCGCCCGCTTCGAACCCGACGCCGATGACGCCGCGATCGTCGAAGCGGCCAGGCGCGCCGAGGCGCATGAGCTGATTCTCACGCTGCGCGACGGCTATCAGACCATGATAGGCCCGTCGCATACCGTGCTGTCGGGCGGCGAGCGCCAGCGGATAGGGCTGGCGCGCGCCTTCTACGGCAAGCCACGCATGCTGGTGCTGGACGAGCCCAACGCCCATCTCGACGGCAGTGGGGAGGCGGCGCTCGAAGGGATGCTTTCGGCCGCGCGAAGTGTAAGCGTCACGACAGTCGTCATCACGCATCGCCCTTCGATCGCCGCGGCCTGCGACCGTGTCATGGTCCTGCGCAACGGCATGGTCGAAGCTTTCGGCCCTGCGAGCGAGGTGCTGAGGCAACCGGCGGCCGGCAAGGCCGGGAGCGCGGTGGTGACAGGCTCGTTCGTGCCGACCGTGCGCCCGCACAGCGTGCGCTTCGGGTCATAGACGATGATGCAGCAGAGCCTCGCCTTCGAAGGTCGACCGCGCACCGACTTCCGCCGCATGGCCGTCGTCGGCTACGTGGCCATAGCGCTCTTCGTCGGCTGCTTCGGCTATTGGGCGGCGAACGCGCCGCTCTCCGGCGCGGTGATCACCTCCGGCACGATCTCGGCGACGGGCGGCAACATCCTAATCCAGCACCCCGAGGGCGGCATCATCGAGCAGTTGCTGGTGCATGAAGGCGACCGCGTGCAACAAGGCGAACCGCTGGTCCTGCTCGACCGCAGGGCGGCCGAGACCGACCTCAACCGGCTGACCAGACAGACGATCGCGCTCAGGGCAAGTGCCGCGCGACTTGAGGCCGAGCGCGACGGATCGGACAGGCTGGCGCCGATCGCCGAAGCAGCACCCGCGCCGTTCCAGCGCGATTTCGACAATCTGGTGCACGAACAGCAGAAGGAGTTCGAGGCCAGGCTCGCCCGGTTCCGCTCCGAGCAGTCGATCCTGGCGCAGCGCGTCGCCATGCATCGTGAGTCGGCGCTGGGACTGGAGGCGCAGAAACTCGCCATCCAGCAACAGGCCGAGATCGTGAAGAAGGAACTCGGCATCAAGACCGGCCTGCTCGACAAGGGTCTCACCAACCGCAGCGAATATTCGCAGCTTCTGCGCAGCGAGGCCGATCTGGTCGGCCAGGCCGGCGCGCTGGAGGCGGATATCGCAGCGACCAAGACGCAGATCGTCGAAGCCCAGGCGCAGGTCGAGCGCGCGACCACGCAGCGCGTCGAGGACGCGCTGACCAAGCTCGACGAGGTTCGCACCAGCCTGGCCGACATCGGCGAACAGATCACCGCAGCCGAGGCGGTGCTGGGGCGCACGACGATCAAGGCGCCGGCAGCCGGCATCGTGGTATCCTCGATCTACAACTCCAAAGGCAGCGTGATTGCGCCGGGGCAGAAGATCATGGAGATCCTGCCGACCGCGTCGGGCCTCATCGTCGACGCGAAGCTGCGGCCGAAAGACGTGGACCTGGTTCGCGTCGGCCAGCCGGCGAAGCTCAGGCTGTCCGCCCTGAACGCGCGCCTCACCCCTGAGGTCCCGGCTACGGTGACGCAAATTTCCGCCGACCGGCTGATCGATGAAACCACGCATGAGGCGTATTTCCGCGCCAGGCTGAAGATCACCGACACGCTGCCGCAGGGCGTGAAAGCCGAGCAGCTTTACCCGGGAACGCCGGTCGAGGCGTTTATCAGTACCGGCGACCGAACCTTCCTCGAATATCTGGCGCGGCCGATGCTGGACTCGTTCGCGCGGGCGTTCACGGAGCGATAGGCGAGGGCGCCCCGCCCGACATTCGGTTCGGATGCCTGAGATGGGTCGGCGTGATACCGGTCTGATGGCGGAAGACACGGCTGAAATGGCCGGCATTGGGAAAACCGCAGCGGTAGGCGATGTCGCCGATTGCCAAGTCGCTCCCCTCCAGCAGCGACTTGGCCTGATGTACGCGCAGCGCAAGATAGGCGGCCATCGGGCCGATGCCGAGCTCGGCGCCGAACAGCCGCTCAAGCTGCCGCCGGGATAAATGCAACCGGCCCGCGATCTCGGCGACCGACAGCGTCTCCTGGAGATTGCTTTCCATCAGAAGCAGCGCCCGCTTCACCGCTCGGCTCGACGCGGCCGGAAAGAGATCGCCGACGGGCTGCACATCCAGGCTCGAGCGGATGCGGTCGAGCACGAGGATCTTGGCGGCTTTTTCCGCAGCCTTGCGGCCGATGAACTGCGACACGAAATGGCCGGCAAGGTCGGCCGCACCCGTGCCTCCGGCGCAGGTCGAGCGGCCCCTATCGACGGAAAACAGGCTGTCGGCATGGGCGTTCACATCAGGGAATTGGCTGCGGAAATCCTTGATGTGAAACCAGCTGACGGCGGCACTGTAGCCATCGAGCAGACCGTAGCGCGCGAGCACGAAGCTGCCGGTGCAAAGCGCCGTCAGCGGCACGCCCTTTTCGGCCGCCCGCAACAGGAAGGCCTCCTTTTCGGAGCTGAGGCTGCGGTTGGTGTCGAGCAGGCCGCCGACCACGACGACATTGTCGAACTCCTGCGGATTGCCGATCGCCTTGGTCGGCAGCAACTCGACACCGCAACTCGCCCGGATCGGCAGGCCACGCTCGCCAACGATCTCCCAGTCGAACTCGATCCGGCGGCTGCGGTCGCCCTCATCGCCGGCCAGCCGCAGCGTGTCGATGAACAGCGACAGCGGCGACAGCGTGAAGTCGCGAACCAAGAGAAACGCAAACCGCCTGGCCATTGTTGCTCCGAAACGTTCCTTCGGGTGGATGGAAGCAAAGATGTCGCACAGGCGAGCACGCGGCGCTTTTCAGGAGAAGCCACCGGATGTCGGAGATGAGATCGACGGCCTCAGTGCGGAGCTGGAAATTCTCTGGGTTGTGTGGTGGTCATGGGATGTCGTCATCTACGCTCACACAAGACAGGCAGATGGACCAGTGGAATTGATCAGCATGGCACGGCGTGAGAAAAACCCTATCGTGTTTGTGTAACCTGCAGCACCAAAGCGGAGCCCAAGCCATGACCCTCACCAATCGCGATATCATCGAGCTGACGGCATGGCGCCGCAAGCTGCACCAAAACCCGGAGATCTCCAACGAGGAAGAACAGACCGCCAAGGAAGTCGTCAGCTTCCTCGCCGATACAGGGCCGGACAAGGTACTGACCGGCCTCGGCGGTCATGGCGTGGCGGCGGTCTATGACAGCGGCCAGGCGGGACCGACGGTGCTGTTCCGCTCGGAGATCGATGCGCTGCCGATCGAGGAGCTTTCGGGCGTCGAGCATGCCTCGCAGGTGCCGGGAAAATCGCATATGTGCGGCCATGACGGCCACACCGCGATCCTGGCCGCACTTGGCCGTCAGCTCGGACGAGAACGGCCGGCGCGCGGCCGCGTCGTCTTGATGTTCCAGCCGGCGGAGGAGACCGGCAATGGTGCCGCCGGCGTCGTCGCCGATCCACGCTTTGGCGAGATCGCGCCGGACTTCGCCTTCTCGCTGCACAATCTGCCGGGCGTGCCGTTCGGCGAGGTGCGGCTCAAGCCCGGCGTGGTCAACTGCGCCTCGCGCGGCATCCGCATCGTGCTGGAGGGCAAGACCGCGCATTCCTCCATGCCCGAAACCGGCGTGTCGCCGATGCCGGCGATCAGCCAGCTGATGCCGACGCTTCCGGCACTGGGGCGCGGCACCTTTGCCGACGATGATTTCAGCATGGTCACCGTCACCCATGCGACGATGGGCGAGGCCGTGTTCGGCATCGCGCCCGGCTACGCCGAGGTGTGGGCGACGCTGCGTACAAGGCGCGACGAGCGCATGGCGGAACTGGTCGCGGCGGCGGAAGCGTTGGCCACCAGGATCGCGGCCGAGCACCACCTTTCCGTGCGCTGCGACTATCACGAGATCTTCGTCGCCAGCGTCAACGCTCCAGACGCGGTGGAACATCTCAACCGCGCGCTGGACGAAGAGGGCGTCGCGCGCAGCGAGGAAGCCTTGCCGATGCGCGCTTCGGAAGATTTTGGCATCTTCGGCCACAAGGCGAGGTCGGCGATGTTCTTCCTCGGCGCGGGCGAGCGCACCCCGTCATTGCACAATCCCGATTATGATTTTCCCGACGATCTGATCCCGATCGGTTCGAAGATCTTCATGCGCACGGCGCGCAACCTGCTGGGGTGAGCGGCCCTGCAAAATCCGCATCCTGGAGCTGCCTTTTTCCCGCTGGAATCGTCTTGTAGTCGCCTCCTACATTAGGAGGGGCTTGCGGATGAGAATTGCAATGGTCGTCGCGTTGACTGCGACAGTGGCAGGGTGCGTATCGTCTCCGGTCCAGTATGGAGCCTCGCTCTCGACCCAAGACCCGAAATGGGCGACGCCGGAATGCCAGCAGGCCCGCACCGATGCCATGAATTACGACGCGCGCGAGAAGGAGCATCCGGGATGGGCCGCCGGCGTCGTGCTGGGGCCCTACAGCATGGGCCTCGTGGCGGCCATCAAGGAGAACGAGCAGAAGCAGCGAAGGCTGCTCGCACGCGAGGTGCATTTGCAGTGCTCAAGCCTGCCCTTGCCGAGGGATCTGGACTTCGATCCAAAGATCTACGCGCCAAAGCCGACGCATTACCCCTGAGGGTGGCTTGCCGGCGGCGATCATGATGCGCCCTTGGCGTCAGAGGCCAGTCGACCGGCCCGCGCAGCTCGGGTAACAATGACCGTCTTTGGCGAAAGGGGTCCAATGCGGCAAGTGCCCATCGTGATGCAGCCGTTTGGCGGCATGGCGAACAAGATGTTCCAGTACATGTTTTGCCATGTGCTGGCGAAGCGTATCCCCGGTGGCTATGTCTGCGACGCCGACCTGCCGGAATGGTCCATTGCCAGGGTGCGGCCGCCTTTGTTCTGGAAATACCGGCTGCTTCGGGTCGACGGCTATCACCGCTACGACCTCGACGGGATCATAGCCGCGTTCCGCGACAGGCGGGCGCGGAGCATCCGCTTCAAGGGCTTCGCGCAGCGGCTGGGTTATTATGACCGGGACGAGGTCTCCGGGCTGTTCGACGGGCGTGCCGTCGCCGCGCCGACCCATGGCGACGATTTTCTCGTCATCCATGTGCGGGCCGGCGACATCCTCGACGGCTTCCACCGCAACTATTGCCCGATGCCATTCGGCTTCTTCGAGACGCTCATCAAGGATAGCGGCCGCAAGCCGGTCTTCGTCGGCCAGACCCATGACGACAACGATTATTGCCGGCGCCTGCGTCAGCGTTTTCCCGATGCTGTCTTCGCGCCGAAGGCGTCGCCATTGACCGATTTCGAGACGCTGCGCCGGGCGAGCCATCTCGTCACGGGGGTGAGCAGCTTCTCCTGGCTGGCCGGTTGGTTGTCTTCGGCGCGGACGATCCATCTGCCGGTGGCCGGCATATTCGACCGGTGCATCAGGCCGGATATCGACCTGCTGCCCCTTGACGACCCACGCTATCGGTTCCACCAGTTCGACATGGGCGACTGGACGGGCTCTTCGGAGCAGCTTGCGGCATTTTATGGCGATGCGATCCCGTTCCGGCAGGTCGAGCCTCAAGCAGCAGCGGGTGGCGCGGGGAAAGCGTTGCGATGAGAATTCCGTTTTCCGTCAACAGGCCGGTGATCTGCGCGATCATGAAGCTGGAGCAGCCCTATGTGATCGAGTGGGTCGCCTGGCACAAGCTGCATGGCTTCGACCTGATGATCGCCGACAACTGCAGCGCCGGACCGCAGACGGCGGTGCTCCAGGCGTTGCGCGATGCCGGCTGGATTCGGCTGGTCGACTGGCGACACGACACGGTGCTGCCGCAGCGGCGGGCCTATTCCTATCTTTACTGGCAGGCATTGCTCCACGGCTATCGCTATCTGGGCTTCATGGACGCCGACGAGTTCCTCGAGCCGCTCGACGCGCCGCCCTGGAGCGGAGCCGAACTGGTCCGCTCGCTTTTGAGCCGCCCGGGCGTGCGCAGCGTCGCCTTTCGCTGGGTGAATTTCGGCAGCGACGGCAAAGAGGCCTATGACGACGAACTGGTGACGGTGCGGTTTCAAAGGCGCGGCACGCATGACGCCCCGACCGCGCGCTGGAAGAAGTCGTTTGCCCGCGTGTCCTCGGTGCTGCGCAAGGCGCTGCGGGATCCCGGGCAGTTCATGCCGCACCCGCACGGTTTCCGCATCTCGCTGCGCAGGACGCTGGTCGACGGCATGACGCTCGACAAGCACCCGGCGGCCATGCCGATGGAATGGAAGATCGGCTGGATCCGCCACTATGCCGTGAAATCGAGGCAGGAACTGGCCGACAAGCATGCCCGCGGCGGCGGCTTCACGCCGTCGAGCGAGGCGCCGTCGCTGGACGAGTACCGGGTATCGAGAGATCAGAACGATATTCTCGATCCGCTCGACGATGCGACGGTGGGCGCCTTGCGGGCAAAGGTTTCGGAAATCGTCAGGTCGCTCGACCCGGCGGTCATCCCCCAGACGCGGCCGCTTTTCACGCAGCGGGGTTGAGGATCAGCGGCGCGGTAGCCATGCCATGAAACGACATCGAGGCGCGGCGCTCGGCATTTGCGGCATCGAGCCGCCATCCGGGCGCACGGGTGAACAGGGCTTCTATCATCGCCGCGATCTCGATACGGGCGACATGCTGCCCGAGGCAGACATGCAGGCCGGTGCCGAAGGTCATCGACATGGTTGGCGGGCGCGTGAGGTCCAGCCGGTCGCCATCGGCGAAGACGGCATCGTCGCGATTGCCGCTGCCGAGCACCGGCACGACCGCTTCGCCAGCCGCAATCCTGACGTCGCCGAGGTCGATGTCCTGCGCCGCGATGCGGGCGACGGCGTATTGCACCGAGGCGCCATAGCGCAGCAGTTCGGCCGCCGCGCTGCTCCAGTCGACAGCGCCGCGCTCGAGCAGCGCGCGCTGTTCGGGAAAGCGATCCAGCGCAACAATTGCGTTGCCGAGAGCGTCGACGACAGTCTCCTGTCCGGCAAACAGCATGAAGACGATGTTGGCCACCATGTCCCCGCGCGACCAGCGGCCTTGCGCAACCTCCCGCACCATGCCGGCAACCATTCCGTCCGGCCGGTAGGCCTGTCGAGCCAGCCGCTCCTCGACAAAAGCCTGGCATTCGCGATAAGCCTCGGCGCTTGCTGCCGGCGGCTGCGCTCTTCGCAGGTCGAATGCGCTGGCCATGCGGCGGGTCACCGATTTCAACGCCCAAGGGTCCTCGATCTCGATGCCGAGGATTTCCTGCAGCAGCCAGAAGGACACCGGCACGGCGAGCCCGGCGACGGCGTCGACGCGGCCATCCGCCAGCGCACGCTCGACCAGCTCGTGGCTCAGCGCGCGAAGACCTTGCGTCAGAGCTTCGATGGCCGGCCGTGAGAAAAAGCCAGCGACCGGCCGGCGCAAGGCGCCATGCTGAGGCGGATCGGCGAGCAGCACCGAGCGGCTGAGCAGAGCCATGGGCGCATGGTCGACGAGCTTGCGGCGGACCTCTTCATATGTACCCGGCGGCGCCTGAAGAAGAGCGGGATGCTTCAGCGCGCCCGACACCAGCTCATGGCTGAACACATAATGCGCGTCGGCCAGCTCGGGATAGGGCGCGACGCCGCGCGCAATGCCGCCGGCGGCGCGCATGCGGGCGAAATGCGGAAACGGGTCGTCGCCGAGCGCGAACGGATCGAAATGCGGAGCTGTCATGACGGCTCGAATCTCATGCCTTGAGATTCTTGGCTGAAATGACCCTGAAGCCGCCTGACGTGGCGTCCTGCGGGAAGAAGTCCGGCATGACGTAGAGGAACTCGCATCCGTAGACGCGGTAGTGCATGCGCAGCAGCGGATCGCGGATGATCTCTTCCAGCGGCGGTCTTGTGCCGGTCTGGTTCCAGCGGTCGATGGTGGCGCGGAACCGCGCATCGGCCTTGACATGATCATACTCTTCGCCCGAGGAGCCGGCATAGGACGAGCAGCGGCCATCGCCGATCAGCCAGCTGGCGCCCAGGCGGCGGCCGTGGCTCTCCATCTCCTTCAAGAGCCGCACCGCCGTGTTGGAGCCGCGATGGCTCGGCCGGACGCAGAGATTGTAGGCGTAAAGTGCGTAAACCGGCTCGCTGCGCGGCAGCGATGCATAGGCATCGAAATTCCTGGGGAAATCGGCGCGCACCAGCGGATCCTGGCTGGTCTCGGTAAAGCAGATGGTGCCAGCAAGCAGATCGCCATCGATCGCGCCGAACATGGTGTGTCCAAGTGCCAGCCGGTGGCGGATGGTCGTTTCGCTCGCCTGCAGCGGTGCGGCCCAGGCGGCAGCCTCAAGCTCCATCAGCAAAGGGATGTCTTCCAGGTCTAACCGGCGGATGGGTATCGCAACATCGTCTAAATTCATGTGTCGGCTGCCTCGACTTCTAACGCGTTGATGGCGCATGGCAGTTTCTTGCCAATGCGGTTTGCAGCTTCACGGAAACGTCAACCTGTTCTATCTCCTGTTTGACGCATGCCGGATCGAGAACCATTTCACGGCTTTCACAAGCCTGTCTAATTATCATGGTTCCCCTTTGCAATTACATACGGACAACGGAAACGCATGATATTTTACGTCGCGCACCGGGAGCACGCCTACACGCAGGCGGTGGTGCTTCTGTATCACCGGACTGACCTGGAGGCGTGGTTCCGGCTGGTGCGCTACGAGGATGCCGGGCTGCTGCGCGGCGTTCGCGCCGGGGTGGTCATCTGGTCCGACATGGACCGGCTGACATCGGACGAATTGAGCCGCGCGGCCGGCATCAGCGCCGAACTGGCTGACAACACCGGCCTGACGCAGCTCAATCACCCGACCGCCAGCCTGCAGCGCTTCGACCTGCTGCGCCTGCTTCATGCCGACGGCAGCAACGCTTTTCGTGTGTTCAGGCCGGACGAGCTGGAAGAGGCGATACGCTATCCCGTTTTCATCCGCGACGAGACGGGCGCACTCTACAGGGAGCCGCCGCTGCTGCACGACCGGCCGGCGCTGGACGCCGCGATCGCCCGGCTGGACGGTAGCGATCTGGTGCGGCCGATGGTGGTGGAGATGATCGGCACCCCCGGAATGGACGGTTATTTCAGGAAGTACGCGGCGTTTCGGGTCGGCGATACGATCTACGGCCAGCATTGCGCCATGTCGAAATCGTGGTTCGTCAAGAATTCGCCCGAGCAATTGCTGCCGGCGCATATCGAAGAAATCAGGACCTATGTCGATACGAATCCTGACGCCAATGCGGTCATGCAGGTCTTCGAAAAAGCCCGCATGCAGTATGGCCGCATCGACTACACTTTCGTGGACGGCAGGCTTGTAGTGTTCGAGATCAACAGCAACCCCACCGTGCTCAGCGACCCGCCGACGCCGTTCGCCATCTATGACCCCAAGCCCTTTGCCGATCTTCAGGCCGACGCGCTGCTCGCGCTGCCGCAGGCTACCGAGGCGGACTCGCTGGCTGCAATCGACACCGCCCACCAGTCGGCGCTGGCCAAGTTGCGGCGCCATTACCAGATGAGGCGGTTGAAGTTAACGCTGCGAAAAGTGCTCAGGAAGAGGAAATAGCCGCCGCCTCCTCCGCAACCCGAAAGTACACCACGTCACGTTTCGTCGGATCTTGTCACAGCCTGCCTGGAACCAAATCACGGGCTAGATTGTTCAAGTTGGTTACGACGCCGACGAGCCCTGCCGGTTGGGCAAGCGGCGCACTTGAGGAGCTCCCATCATGACCATCTCGTCCAGCTTTCATTCGCTTGCGGTTGCGGCCATCGCCACTGTTGCCGTCGGGGCGGCCAGTGCCGCGCATGCCGATAGCGGCACGATCCGCTTTGCCGTCTACAAGGCGGCCTTCTTCGTCGGCGGCTCGGGCGGCGAGGGCACGCTTACCTTCCATGGCCGCACCTATCCGATCTCGATCGGCGGCGTCTCGGGCGGCCTCGCCTTTGGCGTTTCCAAGACGTATTTCCGGGGCACCGTGCGGCACATCCGCAGGGTCCGCGATGCGACCGGGGTTTATGGCGCGGCCGGCGGTGGCGGCGCGCTCGGCAAGGGCGCGCAGGTGATCGTCATGACCAACGACAAGGGCGCCCAGCTCGAGCTTACGGGCCGGCAGGTGGGGCTGCAGGTGAATGCGGATCTGAGCGGGATGGCGATTTCGTTGAAGTAAGGGGCGCTCCCTCGCGTTCTCGGTGGGGTAAGCTCGTCTGGGGCGATGATAATCGCCTATGGCTGCGCCAGCCCCCTCATCCGGCCGCTTCGCGGCCACCTTCTCCCCGCTGGGGAGAAGAGGCTGGCGTTGACGCTGGCGCCCTCCTCTCCCCTCGGGGAGAGGTCGGATTGCCCCGAATTGCCCTTCGCAATTCGGTTGGCAATCCGGGTGAGGGGGAACTTGCTCCCGTGCGCTTGGCCTGAACCTTGGATGGGAAAGCTTCGCCCAATGCAGCGTCGGGCGCCAGCCCCCTACCGCTCCTCCACAATCCGCAAATACGCCGCCGTCACGAACAGCACGATCAGCCCGAACAAGATCCGCCGTGCCCCCTCCGGCATCTGCAGGATGGTCAGCAGTGTTGTCAGCACGGTCAGGATCAGGGCGCCGATGATGGTGCCGGTGTAGCCGCCGCGGCCGCCGAAGATGGAGGTGCCGCCGATGACGGCGGCGGCGACCGAGGGCAGCACCAGCGGTTCGGCGAGCGACAGCGAGGGGGCCTTGATCAGGCCGATATAGAGCAGGCCGGTGATGCCGGCGAGCACGCTGGAGGTGACGTAGAGCGCGGTGATGACCTGCCAGTATTGCACGCCCGACAGGCGGGTCGCGCGCTCATTGTCGCCGACGGCGTAGAGCAGGCGGCCGAAGCCGGTGCGGGCGAGCGTGAAGACGATGAGGGCGGCGAGCGGCACGAACAAAAGCAGCGCGTTGGGGAAGCCCCATGTCACGCCGGTGCCGAGCCAAGCCAGGAAGTCGGGGATTTTTGCGCCCGACGCGATCACCGTGCGCTGGTAGACCTGCAGGCAGCCGGTGCCGATCAGGCTGGTGCCCAGCGTCATGATCAGCGGGTGGACGCGGAAGACGCCGACGCCGATGCCGTTAACGAGGCCGATCAGCACCGCCGGCATCATCGCCAGGAGGAACGCCACCGCCGGGTCCTGGTTGACCACTTGCGTCGCCATGATGAAGGCGCTCATCGTTGCCACCGTGCCGACCGACAGGTCGATGCCGCCGGTCAGCATGGTCATGGTCTGGCATCCCGCCAGGATCGCCAGCGGTATGGCGAATTTAATAGTGTTGGCGATCCAGCGCTCGTTGACGATGCCGGGGCGCAGGATCTGCAGGATTATAACCAGGATGGCGAGCAGGACGATCAGCGGGATGAGCGGGCGATCGGCCATGAAGCGCTTTATGCGGCGGCCGAAGGGGACCGGGGTGATGGCGGTGGTGCTCATGGGGCGGCTCTTGCTCGCGATGAGGTTTGCAAGGTGCGGCAAGTTGGCGAGGACAGTGCTCTACGGCGCCCCCCTCTGGCCTGCCGGCCATCTCCCCCACTTGTGGGGAGATTGGCAGCTCCAGCGCCTCGCTCATTCTTGCAAGGTTGGAGATTGGCGAAGGTCGTCGCGACATCCAATCTCCCCCCTTGTGGGGGAGATGTCCGGCAGGACAGAGGGGGGCGCGAAGGAACGCCGACGTCTCTCTGCGACAGCCCTCCCATCATTGCCGCCCCCGCATCGTGATAAACGCGCCGAACATCACCACCGCCACCATGATCAGCCCCTCGATGATGGCGGTGACATTCGGGTCGATGGCAAGCAGCGTCAAATCCGTGCGCACCAGGCGCAACACGAAGACGGCGACGATCGGGCCGAGCAGGCCGCCCTTGCCGCCGCCGAGCGCGACGCCGCCCAGCACCACGGCGGCGACGCTGGCGAGCAGATAGGGGCCGGGGATGGGGGCGCCGATGCCGGTGCTCATGGTCAGCGCCAGGCCGCCAAAGGCGGCGAACAGGCCGGACAGCGCATAGGCGATGATGCGAGTGCGCTTGACCGGCACGCCGGAGCGGAACGCCGCCAGTTCGCTGGAGCCGATGGCGTAGATGGAGAGGCCGAGGCGCGAGCGCCGCAGCGGTATCCAGATGACGCAGAGGCACACGATCAGCACCAGCAGCGCCTTCGGGACCCAGGCATCGACGGCGTCGGGCAGGCCGGGGATCGGTACCGTGCCGGAGATCAGCGCCTTCAGCCATTCGGCGATGCCGCCACCCGGCGCGTCGAGCACCAGCAGGGCGGCGCCCTGCAGCACGAACAGCATGGCGAGGGTGACGACAATGTCGGGCACGCGGGTGACGACGATGAGCAGGCCGTTGAGCGCGCCGAGCGCAAAACCCATGGCGAGCACGAAGGGCACCACGAACAGCGCGTATTCCTCGCTCGCGCCATTCATCATCGACGCCGCGGTGACGCTGGTCAGCGCCATCATGGCGGCGACCGATAGATCGATGCCGCCGGCGATGACGACGACGGTCTGCGCGGCGACTGCGAAGGCATAGGGCAGAACGGCTCGGGCGAGCGAGCCGAAATCATTGCTGCCATAGGCCGGCTGGATGATCCTGGTGGCGATGAACAGGACGATGAGCAGGGCGAACAGGCCGACGACCCAGCCTTGGCGGCGCAGGAAATGGCTCATGGCGCGGCCTCCGGCGAAGCCGAAGTGTTCGCGGTCGGATCAGCCAATATGCCGATGTCGGCCTTGGCACCGCGCGGCAGGCCGTAGGCGGCGCGCATCAGCGCCGGCTCGTCGGCCTCCTCGACGGGCAAGATGTCGACGAGGCGGCCGCCGAAGATGACGATGACGCGGTCGCAGACGCGCTGCACCTCTTCGAGTTCCGAGGTGTAGAACAGCACCGACTTACCGTTGCCGGCGAGTTCGCGCAGCAGCTTGTAGATCTCCTGCTTGGTGCCGACATCGATGCCGCGCGTCGGGTCGAAGCACAGGATGGTGCGGGCATCCGCCGCGATCCAGCGGGCGATGGTCACCTTCTGCTGGTTGCCGCCGGACAGGCGCTGCACCTCGCCTTGCGCGCGGGTGTCGATCTGCAGCCGCTCGATGGCGCTGAGCACGGTCGCGCGTTCGCGGCGCATGTTGATCGGACCCCAGTTGCGCAAGGCAGCGCTGAAAGGCAGCGCGATGTTTTCGCGCACCGAGCGCTGCATGGCGAGCGCTTCCGAGCGGTCGCCCGGCACATAGGCAATGCCGGCGCGGATGGCGTCGATCGGATGCGAGAATTTCACCGGCTGGCCATCGACTTCGATCGTGCCGCCGGAGGGCCGGATCGAGCCGGCAAGGGCGCCGAACAACTCGTCCTGGCCCTGGCCTTCGAGCGCGACGACGCCGGCGACTTCGCCGTCGGCGAGATCGAAGGAGACATCGCTGAGCTTGGCGCCGACGCGCAGGTTTCGCACCGAAATGCGCGGCCGGGTGGTCGCGGGCGCGGCCTTCTCGGCAGCGCTGCGGGCCGCGACATGGGTTTTGACGATGCGGGTGCCGAGCATCAGCTCGACGATCTTTTCTTCCACGCCCGGCACGATGTCGACGACGCCGACGGTCTCGCCGTCCCGCAGCACGGTGGCGCGGTCGCACAGCGCCGAGATTTCGACGAAGCGGTGCGAGATGAAGATCACGGCGCGGCCCGAATCGCCTTGGCGGCGCACCACTTCCAGCACCTTTTCGGCAAGGTTGGCGGGCAGGGCCGCCGTCATCTCGTCAAGCAGCAGCACGTCGGGCTCGACGGCGAGCGCCCGCGCCAGGTCGAGCACGCGCAGCACGGCGAGCGGGATGTCGCGCGCGGTGTCGCGCAGATCGAGGTCGGCAATGCCGAGCTCGCGCACCCAGGCGCGGAACGGCTCGACCGGCGTGCCGGTGAGCCTGAGATTGGACAGCACGTCGAGATCGGGGATCAGCGACGGCTCCTGGTAGACGGGCAGCAGCCCGGCGCGGCGCGCGGCGGCCGGCGAGCGAATGTCGCGCGCTTCGCCGCGGATCAGGATGCGGCCGGCGTTCGCCGGAATGGCGCCGGTGAGGATCTTCACCAGCGTCGACTTGCCGGCGCCGTTGGCGCCCATCAGCGCGTGGACCTCGCCCGGCAGCACGGAGAGCGACGCGTTACGAAGTGCTGCAACCGCGCCGTAGTTCTTGGCGACGCCGGTGGCGTCGAGGAGGGGGCTGGTGGTCAAATCGATGTCCGCTCAGAAATTCTCTTGTCGGCGCTCTACGGCGCCCCCCTCTGTCCTGCCGGACATCTCCCCCACAAGGCGGGAGATTGGCAGTTCCGGCGCCGCCCCTCGTCTTGCGACGTAGAAAATTAGCGAAAGCCGAGATGACAGCCAATCTCCCCACCTGTGGGGGAGATGTCCGGCAGGACAGAGGGGGCGCGGTAGAGCGCTAGTCTGTGTGGCGAGGACGGCCGTTCGCCATCCTCGCCAGTTCATTCAAACCAGGCTTACTCCCCCGGCCCCTTGCAGGCCACGATCTGCTCCTTCGTGTAGGTCGTCCACTCCGGGATCGAGATCGAGACCGGCCATTCCGGGCTGAGCGACGGGTCGGCGGCTGCCTTCAGCTTGGCCTTGCCTTCGTCGGTGGCGTTGTCCCACAGCTGCGGGTCGACCAGCACGGTCTGCTGCGCCGGCTTCTTGCCGTCGAGGATCTGCAGCGCCAGCGTCACGCCCGCGCCGCCGATCGAGCCGGGGTTGGTGACGGCTGCACCGACGAGACCTTTCACCGAGCTCAGCTGGCCGACGAAGCCGGCATTGTCGGCGCCGACCACCGGCACCAGCGGCGCCTGCGATTCGACCAGCGCGTCGACGATGACGTTGTCGATGCCGGAGGTCCACACACCGTTGAACGGCGTGCCGGTGGCCAGGAACGACAGCATCTGCTGCTTGGCCTGATCCTGCTGCCAGCCGGTGAAGACTTCCTGAGCCACCTTCACGCCGGGGTTTTCAGCCAGCGCCTTCTTGAAGCCTTTGTCGCGATCCGAGTCCGCCGAGGCACCCGCTGCGCCGCGCATGTAGAACACCTCGCCCTTGCCGCCCATCTGGCCGAACAGCCATTTGGCGCCGAGATAGGCATACTGTTCCTGGTTGTTGGAGATGATGTAGGCCGACGGTTCGGTCACCGCCTGGTCGACGGCAACGACGACGATGCCGGCCTTGGTGGCTTCTTCCAGGCCCGCCTTGATGCCGGCGGGATCAGCGGGGTTGACGACGATGGCGTCGACCTTGGCGCTGATCAGATTGCGGATGTCTTCGAGCTGGCCGGCGGCATCGGTGTTGCGGTGGGCGATGTTGAGCTTCGTCACTTCGCCCGAAGCCAGCGCCTGCGCCTTCATGGCGCAGACCATTTCCTCGCGCCAGCCATTGCCCTGCACGGTGTTGGAAATGCCGATCGTATATTTGGCTTCGGCCGACGACACGCCCATCGATGCCAGCAAGGCAGCGCCCGCAAGCAACGGGACCATGGTCAGTATTTTCTTCATGTCAGTACTCCTCCACATTGTTGTTTTTCGTCTCAGGGCCAGACCCTTCGGCAGGATCGGACCAAGTCATTCACCTCGTCATTTGACGAAGGGGCGCAGCACGTCGCGGGCGAGCAGGAAGCCCCGCTTCACCGCATCGTCGTTGCCTTCAAACCGCCTGTCCTCATGTTCGATGATGACCGAGCCGTCATAGCCGGCGCGGTAGAGGCCGGAGAAGAAGCCGCTCCAGTCGACATCGCCCAATCCCGGCATGCGCGGCACCTGCCAGCCTATCCCGGCGGAAAGAATCCCGCGCTCATACAAACCATCATGATCGATCATCAAATCCTTGGCGTGGACATGCAGCATGTAGGGGCCGAACTCCTTGATGAAGCGGCCCTGGTCGATCATTTGCCAGACCAGGTGCGAGGGGTCGAAATTCATGCCGACCTCGCCGCCCCAGGTTTCGAGGATGCGCCGCCAGACCAGCGGCGAATAGGCGATGTTGTGCCCACCCGGCCATTCGTCATAGCTGAAGATCATCGGGCAGTTCTCGAAGGCGAGTTTTACCCCGTGATCGCGCGCATAGGCGACGGTCTCGGGCCAGACTTTCAGCGCGTCCTGCCAGTTGACGTCCACGGTCTTCGAGGCATCGCCACCGCAGAAGGTGTTGACCACCGGCACGCCCATATTGGCGGCCAGCACGATGACCTTCTTCAGATGGCCGATGACGGCCTCGCGATGGGCGGGGTCCGGATGCAGTGGGTTGGGATAGTAGCCGAGGCCGGAGACCGTCAGCTTCTTCTCCGTCAGCGAAGCGACGATCTCCTTGGCCTGCGCGGGCGAGGTGGAAGCGGCATCGATATGGCTGGTGCCGGCATAGCGTCGCGTCGCGCCGGATGTCTTCGGCCAGCAGGCGATTTCCAGCGCCTCGAAGCCGGCCGAGTGCGCCCAGTCGGCGACCTCGCCAAGCGGCGTCTCCGCAAACGGTGCTGTAAGCACTCCAAGTTTCATTCTGCCTCCCTAGACCGACGACTATAATGCCGATTGTTTGGATCGCTTCAACCTCGCGACCTCATCTTGTTCGAGACTGTGCCGGACAGCCGCCATCGGATCGTCCGACAGCAGGTCGCCCAGCGCCGATATCACGGCCGCGCGGAACGTATCGTCGGCGGCAAGGCCGGGGCCGAATATCCCGTCGATGGCAAGGATGGCGGACACCAGCGCGCTGGCATCGTGACCGGTCGCGTCGGCGATTGCGGCGACCTTGCCGGCATAGGGGTCCGACACCGGCCAGCGTCTGCCGAAACGTCCCGAGGCCTGGATCAGATAGGCCATCCAGCCGGCGACCGGCACCGACAGCAGCCCGATGCTTTGGCCCTGGCTCAGCCGGTCGCGGATCGGGTTGAGCAGGCGCTGGACGATCTTCTGCGAACCGTCGGTCGCGACCTGGTGGTTGCGGTGGCGGATCGCGGTGTTCTTCAGCCGGGCAAGGCTCTGCTCGACATAGGCGAGCGGCAGGACGCCGGATACCGGCATCAGCGTCGGCACAGTCTCCTCGACCAGCATGCGCCTGATGAAGTCCGACAGCAGCGGGTTGGCTATGGCATCCGATGTGTGCTCGAGCCCGGCCAGCACGCCGAGCGTAGCCAGTGTCGTCTGGGCGCCGTTCAGCACCCGCATCTTGAGATGCTCGAACGGCGTGACGTCGTCGACGAAGGTGGCGCCGACCAGATCCCAGCGCGGCATGCGGCCGGCGAATTTTTCCTCGATCACCCACTGCCGGAACGGCTCACCGACAGCGACGGCGGCATCGTGGTAGCCGAACCATTGTTCGACACTATCGAGGTCATCCTGCGTCACCGCCGGCGCAATGCGGTCGACCATGGCCGAGGGGAATGCGACGTTGGCCGCGATCCAATCGGCCAGCCCATTGCCGCGCGGTTCGGCAAAGCTGCGCACGACGTTGCCGAGGATGACGCCATTGGCCGGAATGTTGTCGCAGGACAGCAGCGTCAGCGGCCGCCCATGCGTGGCCCGGCGCTGCTCCAGCGCCCGCACCAACAGGCCGGGCACGCTGCGCGGCGTCTCGGGGTTGGCGAGGTCATGGACGATATCAGGGTGGCCGAGGTCGAGTTCGCCGCTGGACGGGATGTGGCAATAGCCTTTTTCGGTCACCGTCATCGTCACCAGCTCGATATCGGGTGAGATCAGCACGCCGAGCGCCGGTGCCGCACTCTCCTGGCTGTCGACCACCCGGACGATGCTGCCGATGACGCGCGCCTCGATGTGGCTGTTCTCGCGGATCAGCCTTGTGTAGAGCCCGCCCTGCCGTCCCAGCGTGTCGGCAAGGCTGGGCGGACGGATGTTGATGCCGACGATGCCCCAGCGGTCGAAGCGCAGCGAGATGAGATCGTCGGTGTATTCGGCCTGATGGCAGCGATGGAAAGCGCCGACGCCGAGATGCGCCATGCCGGGCGCCAGGAGCATACGGTCATAGGACGGTGTCTGGACCGAGGCCGGCAAGCGGTCGAGCAGCGCCGGCCCAAGCGTTTCGGTGGAGGCGCTCACCGGTTCGCCCCGATCACCGCCTGCTCCTGGTCGATGACCGCGCCGGTCATCGGGCCGGCGGCGTCGGACAGCAGGAAGACGGCGAGGCTGGCGATGTCGTCCGGCGTCAGCAACCGGCCGAAAGGCTGCGCGGCATTGGCCTTCTCAAGCCAGCCAGGGCCGTTGCCCAAAGTCTCCGCCTGCATGATGCGTTCGGCCGGCGTGTCCGTCCAACCGACATTGATGCCGTTGACGCGGATGCGGTCGAAACGGTGGGCGTTGGCGGCGTTCCTGGTCAGCGTCGCCAGCGCGCCCTTGGTGGCGGAATAGACGGCAAGCTCCGGCGAGCCGCAATGGGCATTGATCGACAGGATGTTGAGAATGGCGCCACCTTGGCCGCGCTGCTTCATGTCGGCAATCGCCGCCTGCATCAGGAAGAACGGCGCGCGCGCATTGACGGCAAACAGCGCCGCCCAATCGTCGAGGCTGGCGTCGAGGAAAGAGGCGCGATCGGTCAGGCCGGCGGCGTTGACCAGCGCATCGATGCGGCCGAAGCGCTCGATGCAGGCCTGCGCCAGAAGGGTGGGGGCGTCAGCATCGGCAAGGTCGGCGGCGACGAAGATGGTCGGCGTGCCCAATTGCGAAAGCTCGGCCGCCACGGCCTCGCCACGCGCCCTCTCGCGCCCGGTGACCAGCAGCCCGGCGGCACCGGAACGCGCCAGCGTCTCGGCAATGGCGCGGCCAATGCCTTGCGTCGACCCGGTGACCAGAGCCACCTTGCCGTCAAGCCGGATCTCCATTCCTCCTCCCGGGAATAAAGTTTCTATTTTTTTAAATATGGAACGGCAATTCTGGATAGTCAATTGTGCCAGCGGCGGCTCATTCGCCGCGCCGCGCCGCCACCCCATGGACCAGCGCCATGCCGACAGCGAGTGACGCCGCCAGCGAGCGGAAGCCGGCAAAGTCGGATTCCACCACTTCCAGCCAAGCGTCCGAGAGCCGAACCAGCGGGCTGAAAGTGCTGTCGGTGACGGTGACGATGCGGGCCTTGCGCTCATGCGCCACCGCGACGAGATCGGGCGTGATCGAATTGTAGGGGCTGAAGGAGACCGCAAGCACGGCGTCCCGTGCGCCGATGCAGCCGATCTGGTCGAGTGCGGAGGAGCCGACATTGTCGACCAGCACGTTGCGCACGCCTTGCTGCGACAGTGTCAGCGACAGATAGGCGGTGACCGGAAAGGCGCGCTTGGAGCCGATGACATAGATCAGCTCGGCGGCCGCCAGCAGCGTTACCATCTTGTCGAAACTCGCGACGTCGAAGCCGGCTTCGATGCGGCCAAGCGAGGCCTGCGATGCCCCGACCATGCCGTGCAGGAAATGCAGATTGGGCTCCGTCTCGGTGCGCGGCTCGCCGCGCCCTTCCGGCCACGATCCCTTGATGTGCTCCTTGAACAGGCCCTGGAAATCGGAAAAGCCGGAATAGCCGAAGATCTGCGCAAAGCGTACCAGCGTCGAGGGCTGCACGCCGGCCTGTGCCGCCACCTGCGCGATGGTGCCGAGCGCGACATCGCTCGGATGCTGCCACAGGAAGATCGCCACCTGGCGCAGCCGCTTGGGGAAATGCACCGTGCCCGACGACAGCACGGCGCGCAGCTCCTCGTAGGTCTGCGGCTGGATGTAGCCGAGCGCCGCCAGAGAGCGCCCGCGCTTGCGCGTCGCCGCCTCGTCGGTGCTCGATCGCCCGGATGCCTTGCTTGCCCCACTCATGATTTCAGGCTAGCGCGGTACGATCGTTTTACAATATGAAAATTGGAAATCGCGTTCGAAAGGGGTGCGGTTTCCCAACGTCGTCATCCTAGGGCGAAGCAGGAGCGAAGCTCCGTCGCGGAGACCCTAGGATCCATGCCGTGACGATGGTCGAGGAATGCAGCGGACGAGAAGGTTCTGCACCGTAGCATCGCTCTGATGTCACGGCATGGATCCTGGGGTCTGCGCTGCGTCGCTGCGCTCCTTGCTACGCCCCAGGATGACGAAGCCACAGGTGGAGGAGTTTGAAATGGTCTACGCAACATCGGACGGATCGGCGGGCAAGCGGCTCAGGGTCGGCATGGTCGGCGGCGGGCGCAATGCCTTTATCGGCGCCGTGCATCGGCTCGCCATGCGCCTGGACGACCAGATCGTACTGGTCGCCGGCGCGCTGTCGTCGGACCCGGAGAACGCCGCCGCCTCGGCCGCCGAGATCGGCATCGCGCCCGAGCGCAGCTACGCCGACTATCGCGAGATGGCGCAGGCCGAAGCCGCGCGGCCGGATGGTATCGAGGCGGTTGTCATCGTCACGCCCAACCATCTGCACGCGCCGATTGCCACGGCCTTTCTCGAGGCCGGCATCGACGTGATCTGCGACAAGCCGCTGTCGACGACGCTGGCCGACGCTGAGGCGCTGGTGGCGCTGGCGAAGGCGAAGAAGCGCCGCTTTGTCGTCACCCTCAACAACACCGGCTACGCCATGGTCCGCCAGGCGCGCGAGATGGTGGCGGCGGGTGCGCTTGGGCGGATCGTTTCCGTGCACGGCGCCTACATCCAGGACTGGCTGACCAAACCGATCGACGCCGACGGCCAGAAGCAGGCGGAGTGGCGCACCGATCCGGCGCGCGCCGGGCAGTCGGCGGTGCTGGCCGATATCGGCGTGCACGCCTTCAACCTGGCGAGCTATATCTCCGGCTGCGAGGCCGAGGCGGTGTCGGCGGATCTGTTCACCGCCGTGCCGGGACGTCGGCTCGACGACAATGCACATGTGCTGCTGCGCTGGACCGGCGGCGCGCGCGGCACGATCCTGGCCAGCCAGACCTCGCCCGGCCACTACAATGATCTCTCCGTGCGCATCTATGGCGACAAAGCCGGGCTCGAATGGTCGGGCGGGCGGCCGGAGGAACTGCGCTTCTCCATCCATGGCGAGGAAACCCGCACTTTGGTGCGCGGCGGCCATGGCTCGACGGCGGAAAGCCAACGCGTGTCGCGCATGCCGGCGGCGCATCCGGAAGGCTATATCGAGGCCTTCGCCAATTTCTACCGCGACGCCGCCGATATCATTCGCGCGCACCGTTCGGGCGGGACGGTTGATCCGGCGCGCGCGGCACAGGTGCCCGATGTCGTCGATGGCGCGCGCGGGGTGAAGTTTGTGGCGGCGGCGGTGGAGTCGAATGCTGCGGGTGGGGCTTGGACGGCGGCAAGGTTCGGGTGAGGCGAGCTATCCCTTGATCGCCGAGCCGACGATGGAATCGACGAAGAAGCGCTGCAGGAAGACGAACAGGATGAGCGGCGGCAGCACGGCCAGCGTCGCGCCGGCCATCACCAGGCCGGTGTTGACCGCACCTCTGTTGTAGCTGAGCAGGCGGCTCAGGCTGATGACGATCGGATAGGCGTCGGCATTGCCCTGCAGCACGGTCAGCGGCCACAGATAGCTGTTCCAGTGGTAGACGAAGGCGAAGAGGGCCAGAGCCGCGATTGCGGGGGCGATGCTGGGCGCGACGATCTTGTAGAGGATCAAGAACTCCGAGGCGCCGTCCATGCGCGCGGCGTCGATGAGCTCGTCGGGAACGCCGGAGATGAACTGGCGCATCAGGAAGATGCCGAAAGCATTGGCGAGATTGGGCACGATGATGCCGGCGAGGCTGGCGTTGAGGCCGATCGAGCCGACCAGGCGATAGAGCGGGATCAGCGTCACGATCGGCGGCAGGAACATGGTGGCGATCAGCACAGAGAACAGCAGCGACTTGGCGGGGAAGTGGTATTTGGCGAAGGCGTAGCCGGCCATCATGCTGGTCAGCAGGATGCCGGCGGTGGTGATCGAGGCGATGACCAGGGAATTCCACATCGAGCGGCCGACATTGACCACGCCCGACACCTTCTCATAGGCGTCGAAGCTCGGCGTAAGGGGGATCCACACCGGCGGCACCTGCATGCTCTCGGCCGGCGTCTTGAGGCTCGACAGCACCATCCATACCAGCGGGAAGGCCGAGGCGACGGCGACCAGCAGCATCAGCGTCGCCAGCAGCGCCTTGCGGCCCGACGGGCGCCGGCGCGACAGCCGGCTCGACGATCCCGCGCTCATTCGTCGTTCTTCCGGTTGGCGAAGGCAAACAGCGCGCAGACGACGACAATCAGCGAAAGCATCAGCATCACCGCCATGGCCGAACCCAGTCCACCCTGCGCACGCTCGATGCCGACGCGGCGGATGTGGTAGGTCAGCACATTGGTCGAGCCGACCGGCCCGCCCTGCGTGATCAGGGCAACCGGCTCGAACACCTGCACGGCGTTAATGATGGCGATGACGGCGCTGAACAGAAGCGTGCGCCGTATCAGCGGCAGGGTGATGAAGCGGAACTGCTCGAAACGGTTGGCGCCGTCGAGCTTTGCTGCTTCATACAGGCTGCCGGGGATTTGCGTCAGTCCGGCGATCGCCAGCACGGTGAAATAGCCGACCTGCTGCCAGACATTGAGGAAGACGATCGAGATCAGCGCCGAGCGCGGCGACGACAGGAAAGGCTGCGGGCCGATGCCGATAAGGCCGAGCATCTGGTTGAGAGGGCCTTCGCTCGGCGAATAGAGTTTCGACCACACCAGCGCGACAGCGATCATCGGCACCATGTAGGTGGCAAACAGCACCGTGCGCAGCGCCGTGCCGCCGGCGACGTCGCGCTGGTAAACCATCAGGCCGAAGGCCACCGACAGAGGCAGGATGAGGACGACGGAGAGCGCGGTGTAGACGGCTGTGTTGGCGAGCGCGGCCTTGAAATCGCGGCCGACCGAGGAGACCCCAAAAATCTCGCGGAAATTGTCGACGCCGACGAAGCCGGCGCTGGAAAACGGTGTCTGCGTCGACCAGTCCTGGAACGACAGCCAGACGGTGAGCAGCATTGGCAACAGGACGAAGATGCCGATCAGCGTCACGGCGGGCGCCAGCATGATGCCCGCCGAGGCACGGTACCTCTGAATCATTATTTGGCGGCGCGCTCCAGGATCGAAATGGCGTCGGCCTGCGCCGTCGCCTGCGCATCCTTGGCCGAGACCTGGCCATACTGCAACGCCTCGAGCGTCTGCTGCAGCGATTCCGAGAATTCCTGGCCGCCCGGCACCACCGGGAACGGCTTGGCGTCGGTGAGCACGCTGACATAGCCGGAGAGGAATTCCGAGCCGAGCTTGTCCTTGTGCGCCTCGATGTCGGAGAGGCGTGAGGGCAGGATGCCCATCGACATGAGGATATCCGACATCGCGGAAGCGCCGTTCTTGCCGGACTTTGGATTGTTCAGCCAGGCGAGGAAGTCCCACGCCGCCTTCTGCTCGGCGGCACCTGCATTGGCGTTGACCACGGTCATCCAGGAGTAGGAGATCGAATGCGGCTTGTCGCCGCTCGGGCCGACGGGAATCGGCGCCGTTGCAATGTCGGCGAATCTGTCGCCCATGCCGGCCTTCAGCGCGCTCTCCCACCAATTGGCCATGATGATCATGCCGGTCTTGCCGGAGACGAAATTGTCGAGGAAGGGGCCGGTGGTGTTGGCGTCGGCTGTCGCCATCGACGGCACGCTGGCGCCCGACTTGATCAGGTCTTCATAGAGCTGGAAAGTCTCCGCGGCCTGCGGGCTGTCGAGCACCGGCTTGCCGTCCTTGACCAGGTCGCCGCCATTGGAGACCAGCAGCGAGGCGAAGGGGTGGACGACGCCGGCCGCCCAGGAGTTGATCATGCCGAAGCCTTGCTGTCCCGCATCCTGGTTGGTCAGCTTCTTGGCCGCATCCTTGAACTCGTCCCAGGTCTTGGGTGGCGCCGCGATGCCGGCCTGCTTGAACAGCGCCTTGTTGTAGTTCAGCGCATAGACGTCGATTTCGTTGGGGATGCCGTAGAGCGTGCCGCCGACCGAGGCGGCGCTGGTGATGCCCGCCGGCCATGCGGCCTTGACCTCGCTGGCCACCGCATCGGGGGCGGGCGCGACCAGCTTGTCGCGCGCCAGTTCCGGCAACCAGAGATCGTAGATGCCGCCGATCGTCGGGCCGTCCGCGCCGCCGCCTTGCGAGCGCAGCGTGGTCAGGAGGTCGCCGAAGGGGACGGCGCGCACGGTGACGCTGACATCCGGATTGGTCTTGGCATAATCCTTGGCCGCCGCTTCCAGCAGCGCGACCGTCTCCGGCGACCAGTGGGTGAGATAGGAGATGTTGACCGATTGCGCCCAGCCGGTGGTGGGCAGGATGGCGAGGCCTGCGGCCAGTGCCAGTTTCGACGTCCAGGCAAACGACATTCCTCATCCTCCTATCGGTTCACAATGACGTTATGACAAGTCAGCGCGGCGACGCAAGGGCTTGCTGGCGAAAAAGTCTCACATGGTACGGTCACAGATTTCTTTGCGGCGCTTGAATGTGGATATTTATCGTTAGGTAACAAATGGATGCAGGTACTGCAATGTCGTGAGGGGGCCAACGCCGCCATTCCTGAGGCGCAGCAGACCTCTTGCGAATACCGCTATGTCGTTATAATGACTTTTGCCGAACCAATGACTTCTCACGGCACGGGAACGCCGCGGGACGCCAAGCACAGAGAACAATGGGAGACTGGCAATGAGCATGCTTTCACTTCACCGGCGCGCAGCGCTTAGGCTGATCGGCGGCCTTGCCGCCGCCTGCGCCGGCGTCTTTGCCTCATTGCCGGCGCGAGCCGCCGACAGCACGGTGACGCTGTGGAGCTGGCGCACCGAGGACGAGGCGGCGATGCGCCGCATCTTCGATGCCTTCGAGGCGAAGAATCCCGGCATCAAGGTCGCCATCCAGTTCACGCCGGATGCCGACTACCAGAACCGGCTGAGCACGGCGCTGCGCGGCGGGCGCGGGCCCGACATCGCGCAGCTCAAGGCCTATGGCGAATTGCAGCCCTTCGTCGAGGCCGGCTATCTCGACGCGCTGGACGACAGCGTGCCGGAGCTGAAGAACATGGAGGACGCGGCGCTTGGCGGCGCGCGCGGCCGCAGCGACGGCAAGCTCTATGGCGTGCCCTACTCGGTGCCGATGATGGGCGTCTTCTACAACCAGGATATTTTCGCCGCCCAAGGCATCGAGATCCCCAAGACCTACAAGGATTTCACCGCTGTCTGCGAGAAGCTGAAGGCGGCCGGCATCACGCCGATCGCCACCGGCGGCGCCAACGGCTCGGCCTGGGAGCTGGAGATCGCCGTCGACGTCGTCGGCCCGACCGTCTATGGTCCCGGCTTCTACGACGAGATGATGAGCGGCAAGGCGACCTTCGAGGATCCGCGCTATGTCGCGGCGCTGAAGCGCTTTGCCGAGCTGAAGCCGTATTTCCCCGATGGTTTCGCCGGCATCGACTACACCACCGCCACGCAGCAGTTCATCGGCGGCAAGGCGGCGATGTTCCTCGGCGGTTCGTTCGAGAACGGCAGCTTCAAGGCGCAGAACCCGAAACTGAAATTCTCGATCTTCCCGTTCCCCGCCGACGATGCCGGGGCAAAGCTCTACACCTCGGCCTTCTCCGACGGCTCCTATGGCCTGGTCTCCGAGAGCCAAAACAAGGAAGCCGCGACCAAGGTGCTGGGCTTCATGGCTTCGGCAGAGTTCGCGCAGATGTTCGCCGACGAGCTCGGCTGGCCGCCGGCCCGCACGGATGTGACGGTGAAGGATCCAGTGCTGGCCGCGATGATGGAGATGGCGAAGAATTCGACGCCCTATCTGACGCTGGTCGGCTTCCGCTGGCAGTCGCCGACGGCGTCTTCGGTGCTGCAGTCGGAGATCATCGACATGGTCGAAGGCAACATCGCGCCGGAGAAGCTGGCGGCCGACATGCAGGCCGCGGTCGCCACCTGGTTCAAGCCGAAGCAGTAGGCGCGGCCGGTCGCAAAAGCGGCCGGCCTCTCACGGACCAGAAAAGCGCATGAGCACCCTTCGCCGCACCAGCAGCCTTCGCCGCACGCAGCAGCGCATGGCCGTGCTGTTCATCCTGCCGGCGCTGGCGGTCTATGCGCTGTTCGTCCTCTATCCCCTGGGGATGTCGCTGTGGGGCAGCTTCTTCGTCTGGAAGGGGCTGCGCATGGTCGAGTTCGCCGGCCTGTCGAATTTCTCAAGGCTGTTCGTTTTCCCCAGCGGCGCGCGGATCTACGGCGCGCTGTGGCACAACACCGCCTGGTTCTTCGGCATCATGCTGTTCCAGAACGGAATCGGGCTTTTGTTCGCCTGGCTGCTGTTCCTGCGCGACAGGGGTGCTGCGTTCTTCCAGTCGGTGTTCTTCTTTCCGGCGGTGCTGAGCCCGGTCATCGTCGGCGCGCTGTGGCGGTTGCTTTTGGCACCGGGCGGCGTCGTCGAATGGGCGCTGAACGGGCTTGGCCTGCACCAGGGCAGCCTGACTGTGCTCGGCAACAGCCACACCGCGCTCGCCATGCTGATCGCCGTCGATGCCTGGAACTGGATGGGCCTGCCGGTGCTGATCTACACGGCAGGTCTGCGGCAGATTTCCGGCCAGATTTTCGAGGCGGCAAAACTTGACGGCGCCGGCAATGCGCGCATGCTGTTCTCGATCGCGCTGCCGCTGCTGATGCCGGCGCTGGGCACGCTGACGACGCTGTCGTTCATCAACACCTTCAACCAGTTCGACATCGTCTATGTCATGCAGGGCGTGCAGGGCAATCCGAGCTATTCGACCGACACGCTGGTGACCTACTTCTACCGGCTGGCCTTCGGCGCGGAAGGCGCTGTCGGCATCACCGATATCGGTCTGGCTTTGGCGCTCGGCACCGTGCTGTTTTTGATCCTCAGCATCGGCACGCTCATGATGCTGCGCTTCTTCGACCGCCGCACGGTGCAGCTATGAGCGCGCTGGCGATTTCGCAAAGACCGGCCATCTCTCGGCAGCTGGCGCGGCTGCCCGGCTGGACGGTGCTGATCGCATGGACGGCGGCTGTGCTGTTGCCGCTCTACATCCTTGTCGTCTCCTGTTTCAAGACCACGGCCGAGATCTACGACAACAGGCTCGGCCTGCCGCAAGGCTTTGCCTTCGACAATTTCATCAACGCCTGGACGCGCGCCGATCTCGGCCAGAATTTCATCAACAGCCTGATCGTCACGGGCGGCGCGGTCATCCTCACCATCGTCGTCTCGGCGATGGCCGCCTATCCGCTCAGCCGCTACAAGCTTGGCTGGAATGCCATCATGCTCGGCCTGTTCCTGTCCGGCATCATGCTGCCGATCCGGCTCGCCTCGGTCGAACTGTTCACGCTGATGCGCAATCTTGGCCTGCTGGATTCGCTGACCGGGCTGATCCTGGTCTATTCGGCGATCCGCATTCCCTTCGCCGTGTTCATCTTCGCCAATTTCATGCGCGTCTTACCCTCCGAGTTGGACGAGGCGGCGCGCATGGACGGCGCCGGCGAGGTGCGCATCCTGTTCCAGATCATCCTGCCGATGGTCAAGCCGGCGGTGTCGATCGTGGCCATCTTCACCGCGATCGCGGTGTGGAACGATTTCTTCTTCCCGCTGATCTTCATCTTCGACGACCGCTACAAGACGGTGCCGCTGGCGATCAGCGTCTTCGTCGGCCAGTTCCGTACCGACTGGGGCCTGGTGTTCGCCTCGCTGGCGATCTCCATGGCGCCCATCCTGATCATGTATTGTCTGCTGGCGCGCCAGATTCGCGAAGGCGTCGGTACCGGAGGGGGCATGAAATGATCGAAGACAGGATTTATGCGGCGAAATCCATCCTGGTGGTCGGCGCACACGCCCTCGATGCCGAGGTGATGGCTGGGCCGCTGGCGGCCGCTGCCGTCAAGCGCGGCGCCACGGTGACCTTCCTGCATCTGACCATGGGTGAGCAGGGCCATCCGTACCTGGTTCCCGCGCATTATTGCGTGCAGAAGGAAGAGGAAGCGGGCAGCGCGGCGGAGCGGCTCGGCGTCACCATGCGTGGCTTTGGCCTGCGCGACGGCTTCCTGCCCACAGACGATCAGACGGCGCTCGAAGTGGGCGACATCATTCGCGAGCTGAAACCCGAGATCGTCATCACGCATTGGCATGGCAGCTGGCACAAGGACCATCGCGCCGCCGCGCATTTGACGAAGACCGGTATCTTCTTCGCCGGACTGCCGACCGTTGCCAGCGACCATCCGGCGCACACGCCGCAACTGCTGCTGTTCGGCGAGAACTGGGAGGACGATGACGGCTTCCGGCCCGAGCATCTCGTCGATGTCAGCGACGGGTTCGAGGCCTGGCGCGACGCGGTCATGGAGTATGAGCTGGCGCGCGGCCTGAGCAGCTTCCCCTATGTCGACTATTACAGTTCGCTCTACCGGCTGCGCGGCTGCCTGCGCGGCACGCGCCATGCGCAGGCCTTCGCGGCGGCGTCGCATTCGTGGAATGCCGGCAGCGGCCTGTTCTCGCTCCCCTTCGGCAAAGGGTCCGGTCGATGAGGCGGGTACTCGCCATCGACCTCGGCGGCACCAATCTGCGCGCTGCCGTGTCTACGGGCGATGTCGGTGCGTTGGAGGCGCTGGGCAGCGAGCCGGCGCCGGCAACCCTTGATGCCTTCGTTGCGCGCATCGACGCGCTGTGCGCCGAGGCCGGGTCGGCCGAAGCGCTTGGCATCGCGGTGCCGGGACTGGTCGAGGGCTCGGTCTGCCGCTGGATCCCCAACTTGCCGTTCCTCGACGGCGTCGATATCCAGCCGCTGTTTCCCAAACTGCGCGTAGCGCTCGGCAATGACGCGCAGATTGCGCTGCTGGCGGAGGCTGTCGAAGGCAGTGCGAAAAACATGTCGGATGCGATCCTGCTCGCCATCGGCACCGGCATCGGTTCGGCGGTGCTGGCCAATGGCCGCATCGTTGCCGGCGCGCATGGCGGCGCCTGCTCGTTCGGCTGGGCCTGCGCCGACGTCAAAGATCCTGGCGAGGAGCGCAGCGGCTGGCTGGAGCGCGTCGCGTCGGGCCGGGCGCTTGATGCCCTTGCCGGACAGATCGGCCTTGCCGACGGCCGCCAGCTGATCGCCGCTGCCCAGGCCGGCGAACTGGCCGCACTCACCTTGCTTGAACTGCCGGCGCGACAGCTCGGCACCGCGCTTGCAGGCGCTGTCGCGCTGCTCGATCCGCAAGCGGTTCTGATTTCGGGTGGTTTGGCGGAGGCGCTGGATGTGATCCGGCCGCCGCTGCTTGCAGCGCTGCGACGCCAACTGCCGCCGCATCTGCGCGGCATCGACGTCAAGCCCGGAAAATTTGGTCCCCGCGCCGGCCTCGTCGGCGCGGCGCTGGCCGGCGCCGTTGGGCAAGGGTGGAGGCAGGTGCGATGAGCGAAGCAAGCTTTCAGCAGCCGGACCGCAGACGGCCGGAGCCGCTCTGGTATCAGGTCGAAGAGGCGATCCGCGCCATCGTCAAGAGCGGCGAATGGGCAACGGGCGACCAGATCCCGGCGGAGGACAGGCTGTGCGCCCTGTTCGGCGTCAGCCGTATCACGCTGCGCCACGCGCTGCGCAATCTCGAGGAGGCCGGGCTGCTCAGGCGCGAACATGGCCGCGGCACGTTCGTGCGCTCGACCACGCTGGTCGCCGGCACGCGTGAGCTGACCAGCTTTACCCAGGAGATGGGCAATATGGGCGTGGTCGCGGGCTCGCGTCTGCTCGACTGCAGCCTGACCACCGCCAACGCGGCGGCTGCCGGCGCGCTGGAGATCGAAGAGGGCGATCCGGTGGTGCGCATTCGCAGGCTGCGGCTCGGCAACAACGAGCCGATCGGCATCCAGACGGCGCAGCTGTCGGCCGTGCGCGTGCCGGGCTTCCTCGATGCCGGCCTGCTGCAGGGCTCGCTCTACGAGGCGCTGGAGCGCCATTACGGCATCGTGCCGGTGGCCGCGCGGGAGAACTACCGGGTCGGCGCGGTCGGCGCGGCGGACGCCGAACTGCTCGACCTCGCTGTCGGCAGCCCGGCCTTCGTCGTCGAACGCATCACCACCGACGAGCGCGGCCCGTTCGAATTCACGGTCTCGATCATGCGCGGCGACCGCTACGAAATCCGCTCGACGCTGCGCGCCGGACGCGTGCCGCTGAACCCGAGAAGCTGATCCATTCCAGACCGACACAGCAAACAGGAGTACCCACGTGTCCGATCTCTACATCCACCGTCTCGCCGCCCTCATCGACCAGGCTGCGAAAGTCAATGAAGAGGCCTTTGGCCAGGCCGCCAGCCGCTGTGCCGACTCGCTCGAGGGCGGCGGGCTGGTGCATCTCTATGGCTCCGGCCATTCGGTGCTGCCGGTGCAGGAAGTGTTTCCGCGCTATGGCAGCTATGTCGGCTTCAACCCGCTGACCGACCCGCGCGTGATGTGGCACAATGTGCTCGGCGCCGGCGGCGTCCGCGAGCTTTTGTGGCTGGAGCGTACGGAAAAATACGCCGAAAAATTCCTCGACCACCAGCCGCTCAACAAGGGCGATTCGATCATCATCTTCGGCCATAGCGGCCGCAACTCGTCCGGTATCGACACCGCGCTCTATGCCAGGAAGCGCGGCATCTTCGTCGTCGCTGTCACCAGCAAGAACAATCTCGACAAGCCGGCGACGCACTCGTCCGGCAAGCGGCTGGCGGATGCCGCCGACCTCGTCATCGACACCTGTTCGCCGATCGAGGACGCCATCGTGCCGGTCGAGGGCTGGAGCCGGCCGGTGTCGGGCTCATCGACGGTGCTTGCCATGATCCTGGCGCATGAGCTGATCGCGCGCACCGCCGAGCAGCTCGCCAAGCGCGGCATCGAACTGCCGGTCTTCGCCTCGCCGACCATTGCCGGCGTGACGTTGCACGACACCGACGTCATCTATGGCGTCTACCGCGAGCGTATGCTGGAGGCGCAGCAGAAGCACCTGCCGACCTTCCAGGCAACGATGCGCGGAGAGTGAAAAAAGGGAGGCCCGGCACATGCCGGGCCTCCGACGTCTCGTTCCACAATTCCTATCCTCTCAACGCCGCTTCGGGCGCCCGGCAGGCGATTTGTTGCCGCGCGGGCCGCTCTGAACCGGCGTGTTGCCCTGGTTTTCCTCCGACAGCTTGCGCCAGCGGGCAAGGCGCTCAGGGTCGAGCGTACCCGCCTTCAACGCAGCCTGCACCGCGCAGCCCGGTTCGTGGACATGGGTGCAGTCGCGGAACTTGCACAGCGGTGCGAGCTCGGTGATTTCGGCAAACAGCGTGTCGATGCCGGATGCGACGTCGCTGACATGCAGCGTGCGCATGCCCGGCGTGTCGATTACCCAGCCGCCACCGGCGATGGGGTGCAGCGACCGCGCCGTGGTGGTGTGGCGACCCTTGGCATCGTGCTCGCGAATGCCCGCAGTCTGTTGCGGCGATTGCTGCGCCGCTCCGGCCAGCGTGTTGACCAGCGTCGATTTGCCGACGCCGGAGGAGCCGACCAGCGCCACCGTCTGCCCTGCGCCACACCAGGGAGCAAGCGCCGCTGCGGCATCGGCGACGCGCGGGTTCAGCACCACCACGGCCAGCCCACGCTGCAGGGCGGCGGCCTGGCCTTGGTAAGCCTCGGCATCGTCAGCGGTGTCGGCCTTGGTCAGCAGGATCACCGGCGTCGTTCCGGCCTCGTTGGCCAGCGCGAGATAGCGCTCGAGCCGGGCGATGTTGAAATCGGCATTGCAGGACGTCACGATGAACAGCGTGTCGACATTGGCCGCGGCCAGCTGCGGCACCCTGCCGCCCTGTGTGCGGCGCTCCAGCACCGTCTTGCGGGTCAGGCGGCGGCGCAGCAGATGCGTGTGAGGCTCGACCAGCACCCAGTCGCCGACGGCATAGTCGCCGGTGTTGGCATTGGCCGGCAGCGTCAGATCCACTGGCCCTGACAGAGACAGACCGGCCAGACGGTCGCGGTGCACCGAAGCAATGCGCGTCGGCACCAGGTCTGCCTCATCGGCTTCAAGCTGGTCGCCGAAGAAATCCGTCCAGCCCAGGCTTGCGAGGGAAGCCGTCACGGTTTTGACCACGGCGACGGCGTCACAGACATCGGAGAGTATCCTTTGGCAAAATGGGCGCGGACCCTCGGGGCGGTTGTTCAAGCCGTGTATGGGCGGCATGGCGGCATTTGGCAAGCCGAACCGCGCCGATGGCCAAGCCGTTTCGCGCACCGCTTGGAACGCATCGAGGCGGTGGTTCGCTGAACGTCACCAGACACGGAAACCTACCGTGGCACCTATCCACGTCGCGTGCGTCGAGGGTCGTTCAACATTGAGGAAAAGTCCTATGCGCTTACGTCTCGTTACTCTCAATGTCTGCAACACGGAAGGCGAACCGGAGCGCCTGGCGGCCATCAACCGGGAGCTGGGGCGGCTCGACCCGGATCTGGTCGCCTTTCAAGAGGTCGTCCAGACAGCCGATGTGAAATTCCTCGATACGCTGCCCGATGGTTTGGATTTGCATGCAAGGCATCAGGCCTCGTCGTCGACCTCGAAGTTGGCAAGGACGGCTGAGGATGGCAGGTCGGGAAGCCTGGTAGAAGGGAGGGGGATGGCCGGCGCCACAGGGGGCGGGGGGTTGGGATGGGGTTGCCTGAAGCACCGGCCAAAGCGGGACAAGTCCCACGCCCACAAGCTAGCAGAGCTTGGATCGGTTCATATGGTGTGATCGCGGACTGGCGCAAAAGCGCTTTCATATCCCCGCGCAGGCGTCGGCAACGAGCCCGCAACCGGGGGTTTCCGGTCGGTTCGTGGGTTGCGCAAGCGTCGGTTGAAGGCGCTGCGGGAGGCTGTCGTTTTTAGTGGGGTTGGAGTGCTATGCGCTCAGCGACAGGTGCTCAAGGCAGGGCAATCGCATGGCGCCACCACATGCGATTGTCCTGCTAACGCCACCGGCAGCATCCGCCACGCAATCAGATCCGCCGCCTTCTCGGCGATCATGACCACTGCCGCATTGGTGTTGGACGACACGATGCTCGGCATGACCGAGCTGTCGCAGACGCGCAGGCCTTGCAGCCCGCGCACGCGAAGCTCGGGGTCGACGACGCTGTCGGCATCGCCGCCCATCCGGCAGGTGCCGACTGGGTGATAGGCGCTGCGGCCATGTTCTCGGGCGAAGGCTTCGAGTGCTGAGCGCCCCTGCATCGCCTTGCCGGGCAGATGCTCACGGCTGATGTATCTGGCGAAGGCTGGCTGCGACAGGATTTCGCGGCTGATCTCGATGCCGTCGATGGCGCGTTCGAGATCATAGCGCTCGGCGAACGGGTTGGGGTCGATGATGGGCGCATCGCGCAGGTCCGCGGACTTGAGCGTGACGCTGCCGCGCGAACGCGGGCGCACATGGTAGGAGTTCAGCGTGCAGCCATTGCCGCCGGGAACCGAGCCGATGCCTTCCTCAACGCCGGCGCCGGGCAGGAAATGGAACTGGATGTCCGGCGTCTTCTCCGCGCGGTCGCCCCACCAGAAGCCGCCGGCCTCTACAATGTTGGAGGCCACCGGCCCCTTGCCGAACAGCGCATATTCAAGACCGGCGACCGCTTGCCAGCGCTTCTTCTTGTAACGGTCGATGCCGTGCGGTCCGTTGAGCTCGGCGACGACATCGACGTCCATGTGATCGTGCAGATTCTGGCCGACGTTTTTGGAATCGTGGACCACCTTGATGCCGTGCTGGCCGAGATGCACGGCCGGGCCGATGCCGGACAGCATCAGCAATTTCGGCGAGCCGATGGCGCCGGCGGCGACGATGACTTCGCGCTCGGCGCGGAGCAGTTCGGTGCGGCCATTGACGATGATCTCGACACCGATGGCGCGGCCGTTCTCGACCACGATGCGGCTGACGGAGGCGTCGGTGCGTAGCGTCAGATTCTTGCGGCCGAGCGCCGGCTTCAGATAGGCGACCGCCGTGCTCGATCGTTTCCCCCGACGCGTCGTCGTCTGGTAGAAGCCGGCGCCCGCCTGCTCACCGGCATTGAAGTCGGCGCGGAAGGGCAGGCCGGCCTGCTGCGCCGCCTTGACAAAGATGCGGGTCAGCGGATGCGGCGCACCGCTGGAGACGCCGAGCGGGCCGTCAATGCCATGCTGCGCATCGGCAAACGTGTCGTTGCCCTCGGAGCGGACGAAGTAGGGCAGCACGTCGGCATAGCTCCATCCGGCACAGCCGGCGTCAGCCGCCCAGCCATCGTAGTCCTGCGGGCAACCGCGGGTGAACACCTGGGCGTTGATCGAGGAGCCCCCGCCCAGCACGCGGGCCTGCGGATAGACCATGGTGCGGCCGTCGATTTCCTTGCCGGGCGCGGTGTCATAGCCCCAGATCAGCGGCCCCGACGTCATCTTGAAGAAGCCGACCGGCAGATGGATGTAGCGATCGGTGTCGGGCGGACCGGCCTCGAGCAGCATGACGGACACGTCCGGGTCCTCGCTCAGCCGGGCGGCCAGAATGCAGCCAGCCGAACCGCCGCCGACAATGATGTAATCCGTCATTTCCACTCCCGGGTTCTCTTTGTTGGAGCATGATCTCCGGACAAAACGGTTTCTCGATTTGTCCGAGAAAACCGGTTCCCACTTCTAGGGATCATGCTCCGGCGGGCGATGAAAATCACCGCCCCTTCCTCTTGCGCGCGACGATCTCAAGTCGCTTGTGCCACGTCAAGAGAAAGGGTATGGTTATCGTGTTGAAGGGTTGTCGTACAAGTGGAGGAGCTTGACGATCCTCACCAGGAGGTCCCGGCCGCGCTCCCTGCGCAAGATGCCGGGCGGAACAGAATTCAATCGGGAGGTTTCGAGGTATGAACGACACGAAGAATTTTGCGGTCAACCGGCGCACGCTGATGATGGGCGCCACCGCCGGCGTGGCGGCACTCGCCATGCCGAGCGTGCTGCGCGCGCAGGACAAGCCGACGCTGGTGACGTCGATCCGCTCGCTGTCCAACCCCTATCACGCGGTGTGGAAGACCGGCGCCGAAGCGTATGCCAAATGGGCCGGGCTGGAGCACGTCACGCTGGTTTCGGAAGGCAACAGCGAGAAGGGCATTGCCGACATCAAGGCGATGCTGGCCAAGACCGGCGGCAACATGGTGCTGAATTCCGATCCCAACGACACGCCCGATGCGCGCCCGATCGTCGAGGCCTGCGCCAAGGCCGGCGCCTATGTGGTGACGCAGTGGAACAAGCCTGGGGATCTGCACCCGAAGGATTTCAACCCGAACTATGTCTCGCATATCGAGTTCGACGGCATCGACAGCGGCAAGACCATCGCCGAGATCCTGTTCAAGACCATTGGCGGCAAGGGCGGCATCGTAGCGCTCGGCGGCCTGATCTCGACCACGGCGGCGATCGAGCGCAAGAAGGGCCTCGACGCAGCCCTTGCCGCCAACCCGGACATCAAGCTGCTCGACTTCCAGGTCGCCAACTGGAAGTCGACCGAAGCCTTCGACCTGATGGGCAATCTGCTCACCCGCTTCGGCGACGACATCAAGGGCATCTGGGCGGCCAATGACGATATGGGCTCGGGCGCTCTGGAAGCGCTGCGTGCCGAAAATCTCGCCGGCAAGGTGCCGATCGTCGGGGTCGACGGCATCAAGACGGCGGTCGATGCGGTGCGCACCGGCGAGTTCGCCTGCACCGTCACTTCGGATCCGTTCTGGCAGGGCGGCATGGGTCTGGCCATCGGCTACAACGCCAAGATCGGCAAGTTCGACCCGACCAAGGAGCCCCCGGAGCACCGTGAGTTCTACGGCAAGGCGGTGCTGATCTCGCACGACAATGTCGAGGAATATTACAAGACCAATGTCGATGCGAAGCCCGAGATCGACTGGAACGATCTGTGGGGCCGGGTCACCGGAGCAATCCGCACCTGATCCATCGGAGTGGGCTGCAACTCCCTGGCGGCCCGCTTCCTCCCGCAGCCGTCGCGATCCCCTTGTCGCGACGGCTGTCACCAGCAGACGGGAAGCGGTTTCTTGACAATCCATACAGAACCCCTGAAGTCCGTTTCGGACATAGAGCGGACGACGCCCATGGCATCGTTCCCCGGCCGCATCGCCACATTCCTGGGCGGCAGGCGCTGGCGCAGCCTGGCGCCGCTGGCGGTGCTGATTGTACTCTGCGTACTCATCGCCATTGCCAACCCCAATTTCATCGAGCTGCGCAATCTGGTGCGGCTTGCGAATTCCGCCGCCGTGCCGCTGACGCTGGCGATGGGGCTGACCTTCATCATCCTGATGGGCAGCATCGACCTTGCAGTCGAAGGCACGCTTTCGGTGGCGGCAATGGTGCTTGTGCTGCTCGCCGCCAATGACGGCAACGGCAACGACTATGGGTGGTGGGCGGTGCTCGCTGCCATCGCCGCCGGCACCGCCATGGGCTTCGTCAGCGGTCTCGTCCAGACCATGCTGCGCATCCCGTCCTTCATGGGCACGCTCGGCATGTGGTTCATCGGCCTTGGCCTGTCGGTCTATATGCTGGGCGGCACGGCCATCAAGCTGAACGACGCCTCGATCCGCGACCTGGCCTTGCACCGTTTCCTCGGCCTGCCGGTGGCGGTCTGGGTCGCGTTCGGCGCCTTCCTGCTCGCCACTGTCATCCAGTATCACACCAAGCTCGGCCGCCACATATTGGCGATCGGCGGCGATGAGGATGTCGCCAAGCTCTCCGGCGTCAATGTCGTGCGCGTGCGCATCACCGCTTTTGCGCTGGCAGGGTTCTTCTTCGGCATTGCCGGCGTGCTGGCCGCGGCACAGCTCGGCCAGTCGCACGCCGTCATCGGCGACGGCAGGCTGTTTGCAGCGGTCACCGCAGTGGTCGTCGGCGGCACCGCTTTGACCGGCGGCGAGGGCGGCGTCGTCAACACGCTGATCGGTGTGCTGATCGTCACCGTCCTTGCCAATGGCATGATCCTGCTCGGCATCTCGCCCTACATCCAGCAGACGGTGCAGGGTCTGATGATCATCGCCGCGGTGGCGCTGTCGCTCGACCGTGTCCGCCTGAAAATCGTCAAGTGAACGCCATGCTGCAGGCGTCCAACATCATCAAGAATTTCCCCGGCGTCCAGGCGCTGCGCGACGTCTCCATCGAGGTGCGGCCCAATGAAGTTGTCGGGCTGATCGGCGAGAACGGCGCCGGCAAGTCGACGCTGATGCGGGTGCTGGCCGGCGGCTACCGGCCGGATGGCGGCTCGCTCACGCTGGATGGCGAACAGCTGCGCATGCGCAACGCCCGTGATGCGGCCAGGCATGGCATCGGCATGGTGTTCCAGGAGCAGTCGCTGGTGCTGAACCTGACGGTTGCCGAAAACATCTATCTCGGCGAAGAGGACCGCTTCACCCGCTTCGGCCTCGTCAATTGGCGCGCCATGAACGCGGCGGCGCGGCGGCAACTGGCCAAGATCGGCATCGACATCGACGTCACCGCGCGCACCTCCGAACTCACCTTCGCCGCACGCCAGATGGTCGAGCTCGCCAAGGCGCTGACCTTGGAGGAAGTGGTCGAGCGGCAGTTGCTCATCCTGCTCGACGAGCCGACCTCGGTGCTCAACGCCGCTGACATCGAGGTGCTGTTCGCGCGGGTGCGCTCGCTTAAATCCCGCGCCAGTTTTGTGTTCGTCTCGCACCGCCTCGACGAGGTGCTCAACATCTCCGACCGTGTCTACACGATGAAGGACGGCGCGGTCGTCGCCGAGCACCGCGCAGCTGAAGTCACCGCGCCGGAGCTGCACGAGATCATGGTCGGGCGCGGCCTGCAGGCCGAATATTACCGCGAGGCCCGCCAGCTCGCGCCGCGCGATATCGTGATGGTCGAGGCCAAGGGGCTTGGCGCCAACGGTTACTATCACGGCGTCGATCTCTCGATCCGGGCCGGCGAGATTGTCGGCATTGCCGGCGTCGTCGGCTCCGGCCGCGAGGAGGTGACGCGCACCGTTGGCGGCTTCGTCCAGCATGATGCCGGCGAGATGAAAATCGCCGGCGATGCCGTGCGCTTCTCCTCGCCGGAGCCGGCTGTGCGCAAGGGCATCGGCTATGTCCCGCGCGAGCGCCGGCTCGAAGGGCTGGTGATGTTCCTGTCGATCGCGGAGAACATTTCGCTGGCCGATCTCTCCAGCGTCATGCGCCATGGCGCCATCGACTATGGCAAGGAGCGCCGGCTTGCCGCCGACTGGATCAAGCGGCTGCGCATCAAGGCGCCCGGTCCCGATGCCGCCTGCCGCAAGCTCAGCGGCGGCAACCAGCAGAAGGTGGTGCTGGCGCGCTGGATGACGGCGGGCTCGCGCATCCTGGTGCTCGACCATCCCACACGCGGCCTCGATGTCGGCGCCAAGGAGGAGGTCTACGAATTGGTGCGCGATCTCTCGGCGCAAGGCGTGGCGATCCTTTTGATTTCCGACACGCTGGAGGAAACGATCGGTCTGTCGCACCAGGTGCTGGTGATGCGCGACGGTGCAATCACCGCGCGCTTCGATGCCAGTCCGGGCAACAAGCCGAACCAGGTCGATCTTCTCAGGGCAATGGTGTGAACCGATGAATGAGGCGTTCTCCATCAGGCAGGTTTTCGAGGGCAAGTGGACGCAAGGCGCCATTCCGCTGATCCTGCTGGTCGGCCTGCTGCTGATCATCGAGATCGCCGCGCCCGGCTTCCTCACCGGCGAAACCGTGGCGCTTTTGTTTGCCAACACCGCCGTGCTGTTCATCCTGGCGACCGGCGTCACCTTCGCCATTCTGCTCGGCGGCATCGATTTGTCGATCCAGGCGGTGGCGTCACTAGCCAGCGTCATCCTGGCGCAATTGCTGCCGTCGCTCGGCCTTGCCGCCTTTCCGGTGGCGATCCTGTCGGGGCTTGCCTTCGGCATCCTGAGCGGTGTCGTCCACGTCAAGCTGCGCGTGCCGTCCTTCGTCGCGACACTCGCCACCGGCGGCGTGGTCACCGGCCTGGCGCTCTGGGTCTCCAATGGCCGCGCCATCACCATCGAGGAGGCTGGTCGCGAAAACACCGCCTGGATCAACGCCACTGTCGCCGGCATTCCCGTGGTGGTGCTGATTTCGACGGTGATCGGCATCGCCGCCTTTCTGGCGCTGCGCTACACGCGCTTCGGCCGCCAGGCGATCGCGGTCGGCGCCGGCGAACCGGCGGCGTGGGCGGCGGGCATCAATGTCAACCGCACCAAGATCATCGCCTTTGCCGCGTCGGGTATGCTCGCGGCCATCGCCGGCGTCGTGCTGGCGGCCAGGCTGTCGAGCGGCTCGCCAGTGCTGGCCAACCAGCTGCTGCTGCCGGCCATCGCCGCCGTCATCGTCGGCGGCACGGCGATCACCGGCGGGCTCGGCGGCGTTGCCCGCACGGCGGTCGGCGCGCTGATCATCTCGATCGTGCGCATCGGCATGACCTTTGTCGGCGTCAACATTTTCCTGGAAAATATGGTGTTCGGCGCGGTGCTGATCGCTGCCGTCGCCATTACCATCGACCGCAGCAAGATCGCGGTCATCAAGTGATCCCGCCTCCCGGGCAAGCGCGGACAGGACGGGACCGCATCGGCGCGAGGCCGATGCGGTCCGGCCCGATCGGATCACATTGTGTCGAGGCCGATCAGCTCGATCTTGTAGCCGTCGGGGTCTTCGACGAAAGCGATGTGGGTGGTGCCGTGCTGCATCGGGCCAGGCTTGCGCGGGATCTTGGCGCCGCGCTTTTCCAGTTCGGCGCAGACGGCGTAGATGTCGTTGACGCCGAGCGCCAGATGGCCGAAGCCGGTGCCGATCTCGTAGGGCTCCTCGCGGCCCCAGTTCAGCGTCAGCTCGACGACGGCTTCCTTGTCCTCGGGGCCGTAGCCGACAAAGGCGTTGGTGAACTTGCCGCCGGGGTAGTCGTCGCGGCGCAGCAGGGTCATGCCGAGCACCTCGGTGTAGAAGGCGATCGACTTGTCGAGGTCGAGCACCCTGATCATGGTGTGCATATAGCGAAATCCCGGGGCGTCGCTCATTGGGGGAGTCCTCCGAATTCTGTGATTTGCGGGTCTGATCATCCACATCGCACGCTTGGCGGCAAGCCTTGCTTGATGTTCTCAATCAGGGTTGTATGATAACACGACAACGCCGGTATTTGTCCAGCCGTTTTGCCGAGGGGCCCAGAGCCAATCCATGAATGCCGTGCCGCCACCCTCCGCATCGCAGATCGCAGCCCTGGCCGGCTTGCTGCCGAATGGCGGGCTGCTGACCGAGGAAGTGGATCTGGCGCGCTACAGCCGAGATTGGTCGGGCGATCATTTCGGCCGGCCGCTGGCGGTGGCGCGGCCCTCTTCGGTTGAGGAAATGTCGGCGCTGATGCGGTTCTGCCATGCCGAGCGCATTCCGATGGTGCCGCAAGGCGGCCTGACCGGGCTCGTGGGCGCCGCAGTGGCGGCGGATGGCGGCGAGATCGTCATCTCGCTGGAGCGCATGAACCGTATCCGTTCGATCAGCCCGATCGACTTTGCCATGGTGGTCGAGGCCGGCTGCATCCTCGAGGACGCCAAGCGCGAGGCTGAAGCGAGCGACTGCCTGCTGCCGATCACCTTCGGCGCGCAAGGCAGCTGCCGCATCGGCGGCAATGTCGCCACCAATGCCGGCGGCTTCAACGTGCTGCGCTACGGCATGACGCGCGACCTGGTGCTTGGCCTCGAAGTGGTGCTGGCCGACGGCCGCATCTGGAACGGGCTGAAAGTGCTGCGCAAGGACAACCGCGGCTATGATCTGAAGCAGATCTTCATCGGCTCGGAGGGCACGCTCGGCATCGTCACCGCGGCGGCGCTGAAACTATTCCCCAAGCCGACGCAGATCGAAACCGCGCTGGTTGGCCTGCGTTCCGTCGAGGACGCGATGGCACTCTATGCAAGGGCGCGGCGCGATTGCAGCGATTTGCTCACCGCCTTCGAACTGATCCTGCGCGGCGGCATCGAGATCACCATGCGCGAAGGCCAGGATTTTCCCGATCCGCTCAGCCAGCCCTATCCCGTCTATGTGCTGATCGAGGTGTCGTCGGGCGGGCTGATCGACCTCTCCAATATGCTGCTGGGGTTTCTCGGCAGCGTCGAGGACATCGTCGAGGACGGCGTCATCGCTTCGACCAGGGCTCAAGGTGAGCGGTTGTGGCTCTACCGCGAGATCATGGTCGAGCGGCAGGGCAGGGGCGGCCGCTATTTGCGCACCGATGTCTCGGTGCCGATCTCGCGGCTTGCCGATTTCGTCACCGATGCGCTGGCCGCCTTGGAGAAGGCGCGGCCTGATGCGCTGGCCGTCACCTACGGCCATGTCGGCGACGGCAACATCCACCTCAACGTCGTGCCGCCGGAAGGCATGGGCACCGAGGCGATGGAGCATCTGTTCGAGCAGGCGGAAGCCGAGATCTTCACCGTCGTCGATCGCTATGGCGGCTCTATCAGCGCCGAGCACGGCATCGGCCGGGTCAAGCAGAAGGCGTTCCTCGAACGCATCGATCCGGTGACGCTCGACCTCGCCGCCGGCATCAAGGACGCATTCGACCCGCGCCACATTCTCAGCAACGGCCGCATTCTGGCGTCCGCACCCGCCGTCGACTATAAGTGAGCGATGACGCTGAAACTCGACAAGGTCAATCGCGGCCCACACCTCTCCACTCTGGTGGCCAGTTCCATCTCGCGCGAGATCGCGCAAGGCCGGCTGAAGCCGGGTGACCAGCTGCCGACCGAGGCGGCGCTGGCAACCACTTTCGGGGTCAGCCGCAACGTGGTGCGCGAGGCGATCGCGCGGCTGCGCTCGGAAGGCCGAATCTGGTCGCAGCAGGGGCGCGGCGCCTTCGTGGTCGAGAGCAACAACCCGACGGTGCTGACCATCGACCATGAGACGCTGCAGCGCGCCGACTCGTTTCGCAATCTGTTCGAACTGCGCGGCATCCTCGAAGTGCAGGCGGCGGCCCTTGCCGCCAAGCGGCGCAGCGACGCCGATCTCAAAGCCATGGGCGATGCGCTGTCCGGCATGCGCGCCGCGCCGTATGGCAGCGTCGCCTGGCTGCGCAGCGACCTCGAATTCCACCGCACCGTCGCCGAGGCGACGCGCAATTCCTACATGGGCCAGTTCCTGGTCTTCGTGTCCGAGCGGGTGCGCGAAAGCATTCTCGCCGCCGGCAACCAGCAAAAGTCGGACGACATGGCCCGCATCACGCTCGGCGAACATGAGCGCATCCTGAGAGCGATCCGTGCCGGCGACGCCGAAGGAGCACAAGCCGCCATGCGCGACCACCTGGCGGGCGCTGCGCTGCGGGTGGGGTTGCATGAGGGGGAAGCTGCGGAGGCAGTGCCGGCGCCGGAGGTGGCATCGCCGGTGCGGCATTCGAGATTGCGGAAGGCTGTGCGCGGGCAGGCTTAGGGATAGCCTTGCCTTATCCGCGCGCTGGGCCAATCGCCTATGGCAGCGCTGACCCCCACTCCGTCTCGGCTTCGCCGAGCCACCTTGCCGGGGCGAGCCACGGGTCTCGCCCGTCCTTCGGACCCCCCATTTCATGGGGTATGAGGAAATGCCAATCTCCGAGATCGCAGCCCTTCAAAAGCTTGGGTTTCCTCTCCCCCACGAATGTGGGGGTAGAGGTGGCTCGGCGAAGCCGAGACGGAGTGGGGAGCGCCATATCAGATTTCACTCGGTCGTCGGCTCAACCAGCTCAGGGGCGGAGATAGGCCGCCACCCCACCGCGCTATTTCAGCGGCAGAAACAGCTCAAGCACCACCTCGCGCACCGGTCCGTTCGACGAAAAGTGCCGTTGGCAATAGATCGGAAAGTCGCGCGCCTCCTCGCCGCTGGCCGGAAGCCATTCGCGGTACAGGTAGAGCGCTGCCGGCTCGAGATTGTTGGTGTTGCCGGGATAGCGCAGCACCGCGCAGCGTCCGCCGGGGATCACGCCGGCCTTCATCTGCGCGTCCTCGATCGGCCCGCCTTCTACCGGCAGGTCGGTTCCGGCACAAATATCCATGCTGTAATCGGCCGGGTTCGCCGGCTCCCTTTCGGAACGGAAGATGTTGAAGGTCGGGCTTGTCTCGGGCGAGAGGCCGGCCGCCTTGCGCCAGGCGATGAAGCGCTGGATGGTGTCCTGGAGCGTCGCCCGGTCGCCGCGATGCTCCATGATCGCCACCGGCGTCGGCGGCACATCGCGGATCTTCACGTCGCTGGGTTCGAAGATTATCTGCATGAGCGTGGTCCTTGCTTTGTCGAGCGGCCCGAAGGCCATGAGCCACGCACCCCAGTCGGGAGACTTCCGGAACGACGAAGGCGATTGTCCGAACCGTTGCCGAAAGGCGCGGGCGAAGGCATCCGGTGCGTCGTAACCGGCATCCATCGCTATGTCGGTGACGCTTTGGGCGTCGCTCTCGGCAAGCCGGTACGAAGCGCGCTTCAGGCGGGCGAGCTGGACATAGCGATGCACGGACACCCCGAAGGTGGACGTGAACTGCCGGTGGAAATGGAATTTCGAAAACGCCGCGACGCCGCTTAGCGCCTCCAGGCCCAGATCGCCGTCCAGATGCTGGTCGATGTGGTCCAGCACCCGCTGCATCCGGGCATGGTAGTTTTCAAGTGGCGTCATCAAACGTCTCGTCCTGCGTGGCGACACCAGATAGGCGGTTCCGGACATGTCGCGCTCGACCGATCTTGCGGTTTGACATGGATGGGCTGGTAGGCGCCAGTGTGCTTGGCGCGCCTGACCTGACCGAGAGTGATGCGGTGACGGAGCCGGCATCGCCAGCGCAGGATGCTGCATCTCTGGCGCGGCATTCGAGGTCGCGGAAGGGAGCGAGATAGGCAGTAGCTCAGTTTGAATTTTGGTGGGTGGTCGAACGAAACAGCACTGCCCCATCCTCGGCAGCAATCTCTTGCACTTCCGATGCGTAGAAGAAGTCGCTTTCCAAGCCGTCTTGAGGCGGCGTGACATTCGTTGAAATGTGGTCGAACTGCTCACCCAAATCCCGGCCATACACGATGTTGAGTACTCGATGTGTGGTGCCATTAGTCAAGGTGACGAGCGAGTTGGACCTATTTCGAGAGACCAGCAATTTAATGACGTGTTCGCTTTCCCGAGACGTCATATCGGCTCAGGTCCTTTTGCAAGGTCCGCGCTTGCCCAGGCTAACTTGGTCTTAGCCATGAGGTTCATCAAACCTTTTTAAGTTCCGGTCGCCCAGTTGCCCTGATTGGTGGCGCTGGGTCGCCAGTTAGGCCAAATACGAGGTTTTCGAGCTCTTCAGGTGGCAAATTGAGATCGGAGGCAATTTTGCTTTTCGGGATTTTTTCGCTCCACAGCGTGGTAAAAACGGTCTTCCAAACCACTGACTCTTCTCGGGGAACACCATTCGGTTCGTTGTTCCGATATCCCCTTTCATTCATCTGAATGCAGAACATTCGATACTGCCAATCGCTCAATATGCCTAGCTTATGAAGGCGGTAAGCTAGTGCCGCCGTCGACACGCCCCAACGCCTCTTTGCCGCGACCAAATCGTCCAATCTACTAACAAATGGGATACGCGATTTGATATCAGCGGTTGGCATCAAGAAGGTAGATGCGAAACTGTTGGCTTCGACCTCGGCCTCTCGCCCCTGCCGTGGTCCGCCATGTCGATGCAGAACTAGGTGCGCCAGTTCATGCGCGGCATCTAGACGGCTTCGGTCGGCAGACTTGAACGTATTCAGAAAGATGTAAGGGACATCATCTCGCCAACATGAGAAGGCGTCTACATTCTTGGTATTTTCGGCAAGAGAGAATACGCGCACACCTTTCGATTCCATGAGCTTGATCATGCTACTGATGGGTTGCTCGCCTAAGCTCCATACCTCCCGGATTGTTCGCGCAGCTGTGGCCGGATCCCGCTCGTGTGAAAGGTCGACCAGATTTGGTTCTGGCAGGTTAAATCTTTCAGAGATGTAGTCGGAAATAAGATAAGCGACCGAGCCGGATGCAAGTGCTGCATCCCGTTCTTTGGCCGTCATCGTGGTTAGGCTGCGGAAGCTGGCGGCGTCCTTGCTGACCTCGTCAATGTCGTCGCCGAAAAAGAACTCGCGCGGAAACCCAAGAGTGCGTGCAATGATGTCGACAGTTTCTGACTCGGGCTCGTTGTTCTCTTTTTCGAGGCGCGTCACGGTGACCGGCGACATGCCGATAAGCTGAGCGAATCCTCTGCTGGTGAGCCTGCGCCGTTTCCTGGCGAGGCTTAGTCTCTGTCCGTTGAACATCGGGGCTATTTTTTGCGCGTAACGTTGATTTCGAAATCCCGAGACGGCGTCTCGTCATCATCCTGTTTGGGCATAATGCTCGCCCATTCGCCTGGCCTGATGATATAGATGCGCTCATTGAAGTTTTTGAACTGTTTTTCTTCGATGCTCTGCGGAAATGAGAGTTCTGCCCGCACGTCGTCGCCGTTTATGTAAACGCAGAGATACCAAAGCGAAGCGTTCTCGCGCGCCTTCTGTTGCTGCGCTTCTATTTCGAACTCCGGAAACAAACTCATCTGCCCAAGATCGACAGCCCTCGCGGCGGCAGGGCCTTTGTCAGAAATAGCTTTCGGATCGCGGTCGTCTTCGCAGGCCGAATCCGAATTTTGGAAGACGATCTTCATCCCGGTCTTTGGGTTGTAGGTCGCCTCGATATTTCCGGTGCGATCAATTTCCCAGCCTTTAAGGCGTAGAATGTCCCGCAAGGCGCCAGTGCCGTGAATGTATGAGAGCTGGCCCGCGGCGTTCAGTGGAAAGTTCAACACGTAGCTAGCCTTGGCCGCCACAGCGTGGCGAACAACTTCGATCATTTCCTTTGCGGTCAAATCCCAATCGGCGAGGCGCGCACCAACTTCATAGTCCTGAGAAACAATCCGGGTAGCGGTCATGTCCGAACCTCATGTTAATTTCTTCGGCCTCATTTGTGGCAGAGAAAATTAACATGGTCAAGCTCAAACTGGCCGACCACGTGGTGGGGCGCTTCTGGCATTAGGTCCGGTTGGCGTCGCTATTCGTCGCCCCAGCTCACCCTGAGCACCGCGCCACCTCGAGAGTCGATGTCGCTGACAAGCCGAGCATCACTCGAATGTTCCAGATCGCCAATTCCCGTCTTGAGCAAAAACCTTAGGTTCGCATTCAGCGTCCCTCCCCTCTTGCCCAATTTTGTCTCGACCTGATGACCGTCGCCATACGTCCAAACCTGGTTGCCCACTGGTACGCGATCGTAGCGCGGCAACTTCACGGCAAGTTTTGCCCAGCGCATGAATTCAGCGCTGGTAGCGAATCTTTTTTCCAAAGGTTCCATCTCGCGTTGCCCCGATGCTTCCCGCTAAGCGTATAGGAAGCGGGGCCACTATGCGACGGTGAGGCGTCGTGGCGTTTTGCGCCATGATACCGCCGCCCTACGCCTTATCCGTCCGTCCCGGTCACACCCCCCCCGGCCGCCTCCACCAACGACACCCCGTTCAACCCCGCAACAATATCCGACAGCGCCGGCACGAACTTCTCGCCATGACCCGTCGTGACGGCCATCGCAAATCCATTCCGCACCGCGGCGCCGATCGGGTTGGCGATGCCGGCGGCCTGGGCGAAGGAGGCGAGGTAGGTCATGTCCTTCAGCGCGTTGGCGATGGCGAAGCGTTGGGCGTTTTCGTTGCGGTTGAGGACGAAGTCGATGAAGGCCTGGTAGAAGCCGCAATCCATGCGGCTGCCGGAAATGACGCTGTTGAAGACCTGGGGCGTCAGCCCGGCCTTGGCACCCAAGCTCAGCGCTTCGGAATAGATCGCGGAATAACCCATCGAGACGAAATTGTTGAGCAGCTTCATGGTGTGGCCGCTGCCGGTCGGGCCGGTGTGGACGACACGCGCGGCGAAGGCTTCGAGCACCGGCCGCGCTCGGGCGACGACCTCGGCCGCACCGCCGACCATGACGTCGAGCTTGCCCTCGGTGGCTTCCTTGGGCGTGCGCGCCAGCGGCGCGTCCATCAGCGTCATCCCCTGCTCCGCGACGTCGGCGGCAAGCGCTGTCGTCGATGACGGATTGGAGGTCGAGCAGTCGATGATCAGCAGCGGCGTCTTGGCCGCAGCAAGCCCGTCTGCGCCCTTGACCAGCGCTTCGACCTCGCGCGAACCGGTGACGCACAGGATGACGATGTCGCTCGCGGTGGCGAGCGCGCGCGGGCTTGGCGCTTCGGTGGCGCCGGCGGCGATCAGCCGGTCGGCGGCCGTGCGGCTGCGGTGGACATGCACCGTCAGCGGCCAGCCCTTGCGCAGCAGATTGTCGGCCATGCCGGCGCCCATACTGCCCAGGCCGATGAAGCCGATGCGTTCTTTCATGCAATCCTCGGGTTTTTTCATGTAATTCTCCTTGGACCCACACCGGCGGGCTCACCTTTCGTCACCTTGCGGCGAGCACCTGTCGATGCAATCCTTTGAACAAGAATCGAACCGGAGTCGCGCTGATGGCGGAGCCCATGACTTTCGACGCCATACCGCAGGCGCCCAACCTGCGGACGGGTCTGGTCAACACGCTGATTGCGCAGATCGAATCCGGTGACCTTGCGCCGGGGCAGCGGCTGCCGACCGAGCAGGAGATTGTTGCTGCCACAGGCGTCAGCCGCACCGTGGTGCGCGAGGCGCTGGCGGCGCTGCGTGCGCGCGGGCTGATCACCACGCGCCAGGGGCTCGGCGCCTTCGTCGCCAAGGATCCGCCGCCGAAGACGTTTTCCGTGCTGCCCGACGATCTCGAATCGATCGACGAGGTGCTGCGCGTGCTCGAACTGCGCATGGGCATCGAGGTGGAAGCGACCGGCCTTGCGGCCCAACGGCGCAGCGAGGCGGCGCTTCAACAGATGAGCGCGCGGCTCGACGCGCTGGACGCGGCGGTGCGCGCCGGCGGCTCCGGCTCGGAAGAGGATTTTGGTTTCCACCGCGCCATTCTGGCGGCGACGCAGAACCCGAATTTCACCCGGTTGTTCGACACGTTCGGCAGCGCCATGGTACCGCGCCATTGGACGCGGCTCGACCGCATGACCGAGGATGAGCGGGAAAAATATCTCGACCGCATGCAGCGCGAGCATCGCGCCATTCTCGGGGCCATCGAAGCCAGGGACGTCAACGCCGCGCGCCGCGCCATGCGCAGCCATCTGACCAAAAGCTATGCCCGCTTCGAGGATCTGCGCGACAAGGCTGTTCACGATTAGGGAGCCAACCACGGTTGACCGACTGCTCATCCGGCGACCCCGCCGAGATAAAGTTGGCGCATCAGCGACATGTTCCTCCCGGCTCCAAATTGTTGCAATCTTGCCGGGTTGTCATACAACCCTGTAGTCTGGTAAATCCCAGGAAGAGGGATGTCAATCGCGTTGCCATGCGGTATGAGGCTCCCGAAATCAGAACCGTCATCAAAGCCGCAAGTCAGGAAGCAAAATGCAGTCACGGAAATTTGGCCGTACCGGCAGATCAGTCAGCGAGATCGGCTTCGGCGCCTGGGCGATCGGCGCCGCCTGGGGCGAGGTCAATGACGACGATGCGGTCGCCGCCCTGCATGCCGCGCTCGATGCCGGCGTCAGCTTCCTCGACACCGCCGACGTCTATGGCGACGGCCGTTCGGAAAAGCTGATCGCACGGGTGATGAAGGAACGCGGTGGCGCGCGCCCGTTCATCGCCACCAAGGCCGGACGGCGGCTGCCGAAGCAGACGGTCGAGGGCTACAGCGTCGAGAACCTCACCGGCTGGATCGACCGCAGCCTGAAATACCTCGAGACCGACACGCTCGACCTGGTGCAGCTGCATTGCCCGCCGACCGATCTCTACTATCATCCGGAGGTGTTCGAGCGTCTCGACAAGCTCACCGAGCAGGGCAAGATCCGCAATTACGGCGTCAGCGTCGAGCGTGTCGAAGAGGCGCTGAAGGCGATGCAATATCCCGGCGTCGTCAGCGTGCAGATCATCTTCAACGCCTTCCGCCAGCGCCCGGCCGAGCTGTTCTTCGACCAGGCGAAAAAGAACGATGTCGCCGTCATCGCCCGCGTGCCGCTGGCCAGCGGCCTGTTGTCCGGCAAGTTCAGGGCGGACACCAAGTTCGAGACCACCGACCATCGCCTGTTCAACAGGAAAGGCGAAGCCTTCGATGTCGGCGAGACGTTTTCGGGCGTGCCCTATGAGGTCGGCCTAGCGGCGGTCGAGAAGGTGCGGCCGCTGGTGTCAGGCGACACCACCATGGCGAAATTCGCTCTGCGCTGGATCCTGATGTTCGACGCTGTGACGGTTGTCATTCCCGGCGCCCGCAATCCGGCGCAGGCGGTTTCCAATGCGGAAGCGGCGGAGCTTGCGCCGTTGTCCTCCGAGTCGATGGCCAAGGTGAAGGCGGTCTACGACGAGAACATCAAGCCCTACGTGCATCAGCGCTGGTAACCCGGCGCCTGCCGGCCTCGACCGGCTGACTGACCAGAGGTCAGCCGGGCCAAATTGCGTTCGTCCGTCACAAGCCGTGCAGCGGATTCTATGATCCACCGGGTCATTTAATCGGCCGCGCCGCTTGTTATTGTGCAGTGCAGCAACGATATTGCTGCGTGTGCGTTGTGTGCACGAGTCTGCCCATTCCGGCGCGCAAGGATACCGATTTGCGAGACATATCCGATACGATCGCCCGGCTGAGCGCGATGCGCGGCCGGCCAGCCGGTGCAGGACAGAGCAAGGACGATCACCTGTCCGAGATGACAGGGTTCGGGTCCAATCCCGGCGCCTTGCGCGCGCGGTTTTATCTCCCTGAAAACCTGCCGAAGGAGGCAGCGCTGGTCGTGGTGCTGCATGGCTGTACCCAGAATGCAGCCGCTTACGATCATGGTTCCGGCTGGACCGAACTTGCCGACGAGCAGGGTTTTGCCGTGCTTCTCCCCGAGCAGCAGCGCGCCAACAACGCCAATCTTTGCTTCAACTGGTTCGTGCCGGGCGATGTAAGCCGCGACAGCGGCGAGGCGCTGTCCATCCGCCAGATGATCGAGGCGGCGGTGGTCACCCACGGTCTCGACCGCAAGCGGATCTTCGTCACCGGTCTTTCCGCCGGCGGCGCCATGGCGGCGGTGATGCTGGCGACCTACCCGGACGTGTTTGCCGGCGGCGCGATCATTGCCGGGCTTGCCTATGGCAGCGCCTCGACCATCCCCGAAGCCTTCGACCGCATGCGTGGCCATGGCGGCCCGTCCAGAACCGACCTGCAGCGTCTGTTGCGGGAGGCTTCGCCGCACAAGGGGCCGTGGCCGAGGATTTCGATCTGGCAGGGCTCGGCCGACACGACCGTGGTGCCTTCCAATGCCGACGCGGTGCTGGCGCAATGGCATGGCGTGCACGGCCTCGCTCAAGCCCCGACACGCAAGGAAAAGGTCGACGGTCAGAGCCGAAAAGTCTGGTCCGATGGCAAAGGCCGCGACGTGGTCGAGGCATACAGCATTGCCGGCATGGGCCATGGCACACCATTGCAGGCGAGCGGCGACAATGCTCTCGGCAAAGCAGGGCCGTTCATGCTGGATGTCGGGATTTCCTCGACGCGCCACATCGCCCGTTTCTGGGGGCTGACGAAGCCAGAGGTACGACGCACGGCGAAAGCCGAGGCCGCTTCAGGCACTGCATTGCAGCCTTTCTCGCCGAAGGAAAAACCGCGAGCTGTCCGTGTCGATCCGGCCCCGGAGCCTGTCAATCCGCCAGGCGGTCCGGCGGGCGGGATTACCAAGGTCATCGAGGACGCGCTGCGGGCAGCGGGATTGATGCGCTGAGGCGGAGGCTCGCCCCGCACGAAGGACAAGGGCAAGCACCAGCATCATTATCGCAGCAGGCCTTCGTCCTCGAACGCATCCCAGCCCTTCAGTCCGGGCGGCGGGCCCTCCGTGTCCCGGGCGTTCCTCGCAGTGCGCGCTTGGCCGGTGCCCTTTCCCGCGCGCGTCAGCGCGGCCTTGCCCGCGCCGCGCCGCCTGTTCTCGGCGACCGCCTGGACATCCTGCTCTCTCCACACGGTTGCCAGATCGCGGTCCAGGACGTCTTCGATGTGGTGCGCGTCGAAAACGTGGAAGGTGACAGACTTTGATCGCCCACGCATCTTGACGGTACGTGTGCCGGTGCTTTGCAGCCGACCGTCCTTGAGCCATTTGTGGCGCTCGCGCGAAGAGATCGTAAGAATATCCTCGACCTCGCGTGGAAGCACAGGCAGCGTTTCCACTCCCTCCAGTGTTTTGGAGATACTGGCAGAGGCGGCCTTGAACGCTTCCGCTTCGGATCTCGACATTCGCAATGCGATGCGGCCCGTCTCGGCCTTGACGTGCTTCCTGACTGCCCATGGCAGCCGGGCTCTGACTTCACGTTCGATCCCCTTGGAGCGCACGGCGGACCCGAGTGTCGCTGACGGCGACAGCGGCCATTCGGCAATCAGTTGCGGGGACGGGCTCATGCTTTCCTTGGGCTGGTTTCGTTGGCTCGATGCTAACACGGCAAGAGCCGGTCAAGCCAAGGTAACAGCGAAAAGGGGCAGGTCCGATGAGAACCCGCCCCTTATGGCCGAATCTGAACGCCGCTTGCAGCGCACCGACAGCACCCTTGGCCCCGCCGCTGTACGGCGGCGGGGCTCGATGATCAGAGTGGGCTGGCGTTGCGCGTTTTGTCGCGTTCGGCCTCGATGTCGGTGTAGGGGTCGGCATTGGCATCGAAGCCGGTCCAGCCACCGGCTTCATAGGCGCGTCGGCGGTCTTGCAGATCGACCGAGTTGGACTCGCCAAGAATACGCTCGGCCTCATCGGCGAGTTCGTCACTGACCCTGGCGGTCACCATCGTGCCACCGCGGCGAACGCCCTCGGCATAGACATGCGCATCCCTTTCGGGGACGCCTGACTCGGTCAGCGCCCCGACGATGCCGCCGGCAGCGCCACCGACGACCGCGCCGCCAACGGCGCCGACCGCGGTGGCGGCCAGCCATCCTGCGGCCACGACAGGACCGACGCCCGGAATGGCCATGATGCCGAGCCCTGTCAGAAGCCCGCCGGCGCCGCCAATGACGGCTCCAAGACCGGCGCCGCCGGCTGCATCCTCGGCGGCGTTGGAAGTGTCGCCGTCGTCGTACCAGTCATCCGAATTGTTGGCGACGATGCTGATGTCGGCCTGCGGCACTCCGATTGCCTCCAGCTCGCCGACGGCATCGGAGGCATCATCGTAGTTGTCGAAAAGTCCGGTTACGGTTTTCATGGTCTTGATCTCCTCGTTCTGGTTCAGAGGGTTCAGTTGGCGCCGGCAACGACGTTGCCCTGATAATCGAGCGCCACGGTCGTGGTCTTGCCATCCTTGGTGGCCTGACCGCGCCAGATGCCCTGCTCGTCTTTGGTCAGCTTGGACACGCCGGAGAAGCCGGCATCCTGAATGCGGCTCTTCGCCTGATCCTCGGTGAAGCTGTTGGCACCCGGGACCGGGGCGGCCGGATTGGTGGTGTCGGTCGTGCTCACGGCCGGGGTGGTGGAGCTGGTGGTCGACGATGCATTGTCGGCGGAAGCGATCTTCTCGACCATTTCCTGATGCATTTTGAGCGTCGGCAAGGTCTCGGAGGCGAAGGTCTTCAACTGCGCGTTGTCGCCGTCCTTGGCATAGCTCTCGAACAGCGTGACCGCCTCCGAATGCGCATCGCGCTGCATCTGGACATAGGGCTTGTCGACGGCATCGTTGGCATTCTGCAGAGCCTCCAGATCGGCCTTGTGCTTGGCGTCCAGCTCCGTCGGCACTTTCAGCTTCTGTTCGCCGGCGATGGTCGCAAGCTTGGCGTTGGCGGCGCCGTGATCGTCGATCATCTTCTTGGCGAAATCCTTGACGCTTTGATCCTGGGCCTTGCCTTCTGCGATCTTGCTGGAGTCCACCTCGAACAGGCCGCCGATGGCAGCCTTGTCGACAAAGTCCTGAGCACTGTCGGCGGCGAAGGCGGGCAGGGCAAAGACCATGGCTGTGGCGGTGGCCAGCGAAGCTAGAAGAACACGTGTTTTCATGGACAGAGATCCTCGTTGGGGCACACATCGTGCTGTGAGCCTAACCAGTGCGGCCAAGCTTTGTTCCGCCGCCCAAGCGTTATAACCGGGAGGGTCGATGCCGCGATGATGGCCCCTCATCCTCGGCTTTTGCGCCTTTGCGATGTCGACGCGTGGCGCGGACGGCGACCCGCTCGATGGGCGCCTTGCAAGTCCATCGCAAAGGGAAACGAGGCCTTCGCCGCCGGCAAATGAACACCGCCCGCGGTGGCCTATCGAGGTTCAGCGATCGTTGCGTTCGAGGCGGCGCGCAACCTCTGTTTGTGCGACCTGCAGCAGCGTGTCTATTTCGAACATCGCCGCCGCATGGCCGCCGTCGCGAATGACACGGCGGGCCCGGTGGAGCAGGTCGGAGACCGTCCGCAGCGTTTCAGCATGGCTCGATCGATTCGACAAATGCGTGCCCTCCATCAGCCACAACCGTTGGATCGGGAGAGTGTTCCCAAAGTTGGCGGCCGGCCCGGCGAATGACTGTGAGCGCAGGCAGCGGAACCATCCTTGTCCGTTGGCCGTTCCCCCTGCCTCAACGAAAGGAACAGCCATGGCCGAGAACGACACCCCGAAGGACACCCCGAAGGACACCCCGAAGATTTCCGCCCGAGATGCCCAGGAGGCCCTGGAGAAGCAGGTCGCATCGCTGAAGCGCGAGATCAGCAAGATCAACCGGACGCTTGCCGAGCGCGCAGAAGATGCCGTCGGCGAAGCCGGCGGCTGGTACGGCAGCGCGACCGAGCGCGCGGCACGGGCAACGCAGCAGCTGAGATCGCAGGCGCAGACGGTGTCCGAAGCCGTCCAGCAAAATCCCGGCACCATCAGCAGCGCTTTCGTGCTTGGCGGCATTGCCGGGTTGTTGATCGGCATGCTGCTCGGGCAAAGCCAGGAACGCGACCGAAGCTGGTTCTAGCGGCGTATCTTATGACTATTGCGCCCGCCGGCTTTGCTGGCGGGCTTTGTATGGACGCCAGATCACTGTGGCTTTGAGTCAAAAACTCCCCGCTCGGGTAAACGGGATTTGTGGTCGGCGCCGCCCGCGCGGCGCCCTCGACAGGTGAGTTGAGTTTCCCTGCCGCGGTCGTATGTTGTTGACCGTAGTGGAGGATCACAAATGCCCATTCGACGCAAAGCCACCGAGGCCGGCGTTTTGCAGCCATCCGAACTCGAGCTGTTGGGCCGTGTATTCGAGCAGCTTAAGCGCGACGGTCAGTCGCCCGAAGCACGCGACGCCATCGCATCCCGGATTATCGCGAACTATATGGCCGGCGTGGTCGACGAAGCCGAGCTCGTCAGTCTTTCGAGGCAACCGCTGGGCCGGTAGTGCGCTTTCCATTCCGGGTTCAGAAGAGTTTCAGGTCGTCAAATCAGAGGGATAAGGCAATGCCGACTGACCCACCGATAGAGCGACGGTCGCATATCCGTGATCTTGTTCTGAAGGAAGCGACAATCCGCGTTGGCGACGCCAGTATCAATTGTCTGGTTTGTAACCAGCACGCCCACGGTGCGGAGCTGCGGGTGAAGGCCGATATCGCAATCCCCGACCGTTTCGTGCTTCACGTGCCGGTCGATCATACCAGCTATCGCGCCGTGGTGCGGTGGAGACGGAACGAGCGACTTGGGGTGCAACTCGATTCGGGACGGCAGGCGTAGATGGCGGTAGCCGGGACGGATCACCCAGCTGTTCAAGTGCAGGGTTGATGGGACAAGGCAGGGCTCGTTTGCGGCACGAACGCTTCCTTCCATGCTGCTTGCGATTTGCAATCAGTTGCGATAGCCTCTGACCGCTTGCATTACAAGCGGTTGGTCCGTGGACCCACTATGCGAAGGCGCTGCTTTTGGGCAAACTTATCTTGGGAATGAACGTTTCCATCGATGGCTATGTCGATGACCTTGCCGGAAATCTGGTCATGGGCGCACCAAGCCAGAAGCACTTCGAGTACTGGATCGAGACGATTCGCAACCATGCCGGCGCTGTGTATGGCCGCCGGATGTACGAGGTCATGCGCTATTGGGACGATGATCACGCGGAATGGGATGCTTCGCTTCGCCAGTTCGCGACACTCTGGCGCGAGCTGCCCAAATGGGTCGTTTCGCGCACACTTTCACGGGTCGGCCCGAACGCCACCCTCATCTCCGGCGATATTGAAACGCAGATTCGCGAGATCGCGGCCCGCACGGAGGGTATCCTGAGCGTTTCCGGTCCGGAACTGGCCGGTCTTATGACCGGGCTGGGCCTGATTGAGGAATATCACCTGCACGTGAGGCCGTTCGTGCTCGGCAAGGGCAAGCCTTTCTTCCACGAGGCAAGGCCTCCGCTGCAACTGGTGTCGAGCACATTGATCGATGACGATACGGTTCATATGATCTATGTGCCGCGAGGCTGAACGATGAGGCGCTTCAGCGCCAACATGCGAACCAACACGTACGTTCGCAGTGGGCCTGGTCCCGGCCTTCGCACCGAGGTCTCACATGTCAGCTTGCGTGCTGGGTACCCAAGCAGCAGAGGGTCTGCTGTCGGCCGAAAATCTGCCGGTCAGCAATGCGCCCCATGCGGTCAAACAGGCCTTGCCGCCGTTCCTCCATAAGCAGACATTGCAGACCTACAAGGACATCGCTTTTACGCCCGAAGCGCCGCTTCGGTTGGTCCTTCAGTGACCTGGCGGCCCAAGGGCGTCGTCCTCCACCGCCCGACCTCGTCCGCAACTCATCGTTGCCGCCAGCGGCTCTGCTCCTGGCCTTCCCGCGATGACCGAGCGGGTAGTGAAACATCATGGTCAAGCCTGAAAAGCAAGGTCCAACCTAGCCGCCTTTCCAGGCCTGCGTCATCATCGTCCAGCAGTTCAGGATCCTGCGTGCGCCAGCCGGGTCCGTCGGGTCGGCCGGCCGCACAGTTTTTTTCATCCCGCTGGAACATTGGCGAAGGAATGCAGTTGGTGTCGCTGCAGATGCCGCCGCGTGGTGCCTGTGGGCGATTGGTGGCAACACCTGATCGGCCGCCGCTCCTTTACGAGGCGGCTTAGCGTGTGAGCCAATCCTGCAGCAAAGGCCTAGGGATTGGAACGACCAACAGGAGGCAGTCATGAAGCACCAGACACTCGATCAACTCCAGTCAGTCGCGGACATCAGTCCACTATCGCCGGCTCTGCTGGCTACAAGGACGCAACGGATAGAGCGGTGGGCGGAACTGCTCTATCGAAATCCGACGCGCTCCCTTGTGGCTCTCACCGGGACTGAGCATCTGCATCCCTCTGTCCGCGGAGAAGCGCGCGCGGTCGGATCGGCGATCAGTGTCGCCTTTGACGATCCACTGCTGCGTGCGTCGGGCATGCAATCGGATACCTACGGGGAAGCCAGACGCTTCTTCGAACTCTCCGATTGGCAGTTGCATGAGATCGTCTGCAGTTGCCACACCGGCGCCACCATGCAGGCTGGCTGGGCCGCCGGGCGTGTCCGCAGGGTCCTCAATGGGAGCAAGATATTGGCTTGGCTGAGAAAAGGATTCATGCCGCACTGAGACACAGCGCTCGCGCCTGAAGAAGCATGCAGGCTCCAGCAGAGATTGCGTCGGCTCCGCGAAGGCATGGCTGACCTCAATGGAGTAGGGCGGCCGAGTTGCTTGCGACTTCAGAAATGACGTTCACCATTGCTTAGTGGACCTCGTCAGGGTGATCGGCAATTTCGTGAATAGCGAGTGCCAGCGCCAGTTTCGACCAACCGGTCGGCAGCGCCCTCGTGACCAAGCGGGGTTACTTATCCTCGGTGCGTCACATGTGCGCTTCGTCAGCGGTATAGCCTGCCAATCCCTCCACAGCCGTTTTGACGCTGCGAAAAGATCGAGGCGTGAGGGGGCAATTTAACCCAGGAATCCCGAAAACGGACCTTCCGCTTTCGGCCCCGAAATTGAAATTCGAGGCCTCCCCCATCACCCCGGAAAGATCGTAAACCCGCCATCGACGCGGAGCACCTGCCCATTGATAAATCGTGCGCGGGGGCCGGCTAGAAAGGCCACCGCCTCGGCGATCTCCTCCGGCTCGGCATAGCGGTTCAGCGACTTCTTGCTCGAATCCATGCGCTCCGGATCGACCGTGCGGGTCGCCTGGAAGCGTGCCGTCTTGGTGGCGCCGGGGCTGACCGCATTGATGCGCACGCCGTCGTCGATCAGTTCCTTGGCGAGACAGCGCGTGTAATGCACGACCGCGGCCTTCAAGGTGGAGTAAACGACCTCGGGCGAGCAGCCGAGATGTGCCGCCGCCGACGCGATGTTGATGACGGAGCCGCCGCCGCGCTGCTTCATCGGCGGCACGAAGGCCTGGCAGACCAGCATCGTGCCGATCAGATTGTTCTCGGTGAGCACGCGGATGTCGTCCAGTTCGATGTCGAGGGCGTTGTTCGGGTTCGGCTTGCCGCCCTTGGCGCCGATGTCGCCGCCGGCGCAATTGACCAGCACATGCACGTCACCGAGATCGGCCTCGATCTTGCGCTTCATCGCGGCCACCGCCTTCTGGTCGCCAATGTTGCCGGTCACCGACGTCACCTCCGTGCCGTGCCGCTTCAGGCGCTCGACCACTTCGCTCAGATTGGCGAACTCGCCATATTTGGCCGGCGCTTCCTCGTTCATGTCGTGGATCGCGACATTGGCGCCGAGTTCGGCCAGGCGCTCGGCCATCACGCGGCCGAGGCCTCGGCCGGAGCCGGTTACGAAGGCGGTCAATCCATCGAGTTCACGTGCCGTCATCGGATTTTCTCCATCAAACCAAATTTGCGCATGTTGGCGGCGCTGCGCCGGATCATGTCGAGCTCATAGGAAACCAGTGAGACGTCGTCCTCGCGCTCCCAAGGCGTGCGGTAGTCGGCATCGTCGGGCAGCCGGTTGCGCTGCGCGGCCGCCAGGCAGGCGGCAAATTCGCGTGCCGTCTTCGGGGGATAGCCGCGCCACCAGTCGTTGCTGAGATAGCGGACATGCCGCGCCTCCAATGCGCCCGGTTCGAGGACGGCGGTCAGGCGATCATGGTGCTGGGCAAGAATTGCAAACAGCTCGGCGAACGGCACAGCACCGTCACCGATGGCGCAGCGGATCAGCCGGTAACCTTCGGTCGTGAACTGCACGCGGTAATCCTTGAGGTGGACATGGCGGACATGGGGGGCGATCGCGCGCGTGAAATCGAGCGGCGCTTCGCCGACCGGGAACGTGTTGCCGGTGTCGAAGGTGACGCCCACACTGTCACCACCGAGGGCGCAGAAATCGACGAGTTCCCGGCTGGTAAAGTCCTGGTGGTTTTCGATCGCAAGGACATACCCTTCGGCATTCGCGCGGGGACCCCACTCCACCAATCGCCCCCGAATAATGCCGGCGTACTCGCTCCATTTTTCGCCGGCGGCGTTGCGGTCGCCGCAGAGAATGGGCGTCAGCGCCGTGCGGATGATTTTGGCCTTGAGCAGGCGCGCGGCCCGAAAGGCATCGTCGAGCGGTTCGCCCACCAGCAGGCCGCCGCTGACGACCGGCGCGATGCGAAGGCCGGCGAGCCGTTCGCGCAGCGCGATCACCGCGTCGTCGGAAAGCTCGGTCAGCCATGGCACCCAGATCTCCAGCACGCGCGCGCCGAGTTCGGTCGCGAGCGCGATGAAACCTTCGAGCCCCGCAGGTCTAGGATTGGCGCGTGGCGTGCCGCGGCCCTGGAGGCCGAGATGATAGGTCAGGCCGTAGGGGTTCAGGCCGACCTCGAGCATGAAGCGATCCTTTGAGTCAGGTGTGGTCATCTCAGGCCGGCATCCACGGTGATCGACTGCTTGGTGATCATGCGGCTGTCGTCGGCGGCGAGGAACAGCACCGTGCGCGCGATCTCCTCGCCGAGCAGAACCTTGCGGATCACCTGGCGCTGCACGACCTGGTCGACCGAACCTTGGGTCTTGTACCAAAGCTCCCGCTGCCGGTCGGTGATGACGGCGCCCGGCTCGATGGCGTTGACGCGGATGTTGTCGGGGCCAAACGCCCGCGCCAGCGCGAAGGTCAGCCCGACCACCGCAGCCTTGGCCGCCGCATAGGGCGCCATCTCTGACGCGCCGAAACGCCAGGAGATCGAGGAAAAATTGACGATCGAACCAAAGCCCACTTCCTTCATGTGCGGATGCACGGCCTGAGCGGCAAAGAAGTGGTGCCTGAGGTTCACATCCTGGGCATGGTCCCATGTCGCCTGGGTCACGTCGGCGACCGGCTGGCGATTGTCATCGGCGGCGTTGTTGACCAGCACCGAGACAGGCCCCAGGCGGTCGCGCACCGTGCCGATCGCGGCCTGCAGGGCAGGGATATCGGTCACGTCGCAGCGCAGGAACAGGGGCGGATGCGCTGCCGTGCCGGCGAGGTCGCGGGCAAGCTGCTCGCCGGCCTCCTGCTGCAGATCGAGAAACGCGACGCGCGCGCCATTGGCGCAGAAGGCGCGGACCGTGTCGGCGCCGATGCCCGACGCGCCGCCGGTGATCAGCACGACACGCTCGGACAGGCTCGGATAGGTGGCGAAGGACAAGGCGGAACTCTTTTCAGATCAAGCTTCAGTCAGATCAGGCGTTGGGTCGTCGGGTCGAACAGGCACGCCCGCGCCATGTCGATGCCGAGCGTCACCGTCTCGCCCATAAGCGGCGTGCCGTCGGGGTCGAAACGGCCGGTGATCTCCTTGCCGCCCAGGCGCAGGACGGCCATGGTCTCCGCACCTGTCGGCTCGACCAGTTCGACCACGGCATCGATTTGCGCGATACCCGGCTTGCGGCGCGCAAGATCCGGATCGAAGCGGTAGATGTGCTCCGGCCGGATGCCGAGAATGATTTGTCGCGGCGTATCGGATGGGAGCGCCTGGACGATCGGCAGGCTGGCCGTCTTGCCATCGGCGGCCTGCAACACAACAGTGGCGTGACCGCCTTCCTGGCTCAGTTCCGCGGCCAAAAAATTCATCGCCGGCGAGCCCATGAAGCCGGCGACGAACATGTTGGCCGGACGGTTGTAGATCGTGGCGGGATCGTCGAATTGCTGGACCTCGCCCTGGTGCATCACGGCGATGCGCGACGCCAGCGTCATCGCCTCGACCTGGTCGTGGGTCACGTAAACCGTGGTCTTGCCGACGCGGTGATGCAGCTTCTTGATTTCGGTGCGCATGTCGACGCGCAGCTTGGCATCGAGATTGGAGAGCGGCTCGTCGAACAGGAACAGTTTGGGATCGCGAACCAGCGCCCGGCCCATGGCGACGCGCTGGCGCTGGCCGCCCGAGAGCTGTCCGGGCTTGCGGCCAAGCAGCGGTTCGATCTGAAGGAAAGCGGCAACCCGCTTGACGGCCTCGTCCTGCTGCGGCTTCGGGACGCGGCGGCTTTCCATGCCGAAGGTGATGTTCTCGCGCACCGTCATCGTCGGGTAGAGCGCGTAGGACTGGAACACCATGGCGATGTCGCGGTCCTTCGGCGGCACCGAATTGACCAGCCTTCCGTCGATGCGGATCTCGCCGGAGGTAACAGATTCGAGCCCGGCGATCATCGCCAGCAGAGTGGACTTGCCGCAGCCGGACGGTCCGACCAGCGCGATGAACTCGCCGTTCCGCGCTTCGAGATCGATGCCCTTCAGCACTTCGACCGCGCCGAAGTTCTTGCGCAGCGATCGGATGGTCAATGTCGACATGCGATGCCCTTCTTGGCGGACGGGACGATCGGCGACAGGAGACAGGCTCCGCTCACTGGATCGCGCCTCACTTGACGGCGCCTCACTTGATCGCCCCTTGGGTCAGGCCACGAACGAAATACTTGCCGCCGAAGAGATAGATCAGCAGCGGCGGCAGCGCGCCGATCAGCACGGCGGCGCTCATGACATCGTAGGCGCGCACATTGGTGCCGCTTGCCGTCAGCGCGACGAGCGCTGCCGTGATCGGCTGTTGCTGCCCGGAGGTGAAGACGACGCCGAACAGATATTCGTTCCAGATGCCGGTGAACTGCCAGATCACCGTGACGATCAGGATCGGCGAGGAGAGCGGCAGAATGATCTTGCGGAAGATGCGCCAGAAGCCGGCGCCGTCGATGCGCGCCGCCTTGATCAGGTCGTCGGGGATGCTGACGTAGTAGTTGCGGCAAAACAAAGTGGTGAACGAAATGCCCTGGATAACGTGGATGAGGACGAGCCCGTAGACCGAATTGCTGAGGCCGAGATTGCCGAGGATGAACGCCCACGGCATCAACGAAATCTGGCCCGGAATGAAGACGCCGAGCAGCATGCAGGTGAACAAAGCTTCCGAACCTCTGAAGCGCCATTTCGACAGGATGTAACCGTTCATCGCGCCGACCGCCGTCGAGATGATCGTGGCCGGGATCGTCATCTTCAGGGAGTTGTAGAAGTTGCGCTGCATGCCCTCGCAGGTGCCGCCGATGCAATAGGTGCTCCAGGCCTGGCCCCAGGCATCGAGGCGGAAGCTGCGCGGCAGCGAGATCAACCCGTTGCGCGCGATCTCCTGCTGGTCGCGGAATGAATTCAGCACCACCACCAGCAACGGGACCAGGTAGATCGCCGCGAAGACGACCAGCAGCCCATAGATGGCGAAGCGGGTGAGAAAATGCCGGCGCGACGCGACTGCGGCAGCGCGACGGTCGAGCGACTGGTCCAGGGAGACGTCAGCCATGGCCGGCTTCCTTGCGCCGGCGCCAGACCACCCAGAATGAATAGGGCACCAGCACCACGGCAACAGCGGCAAGCATCATGATGGCGGCGGCCGCACCTTCGCCGATCTGGCCGCGTTGGAACATCAGGTCATAGACGTAGATGGCGGGGAAGGTGGTCGAGATCCCCGGGCCGCCTTTGGTGAGGGCCGCCACGAGGTCGAAGGTCTTGATGGCGAACTGGATCTGGATGACGGCGACCGCCAGGAAGATAGGCGCAATGGTTGGCAGAAGCACCTTGCGATAGATGCGGAACGTCGATGCGCCGTCGATCTGCGCGGCCTTGACGAGGTCGGAATCTACCGAGCGCAGGCCGGCCAGGAACAGCGCCATGGCAAAGCCCGAGGCCTGCCAGACGCCGGTGATGATCACCGCGTAGATCGTATAGTGCCGGTCGCTGGCCAGTGCGAAACTGAAGCTCGTCCAGCCGAAACCGCGCACCATGGCCTGGATGCCGTCGGTCGGATTGTAGAGCCAGCTCCAGACCGTGCCGGTGACGATGAAGGAGACGGCCAGCGGATAGAGGAAGATCGTGCGCCAGGCCGCTTCGCCGCGCACGCGCTGGTCGATCAGGATCGCCAGCAGCAGTCCCACCGCCATCGAGCCGACGATGTAGAAAGCGCTGAAGAAAAACAGGTTGTTGTAGGCGATGTTCCAGCGCCGGTTCGCCCACAGCGACGCGTAGTTGTCCAGGCCGACGAAGCCGTAGGTCGGCAGCAGCGAGGAGTTGGACAGCGAGATATAGAGCGTCCAGCCGGTGAACACGAAGATGTAGACGAAGCTCGCCACGAGAGAGGGGCCGAGCACCAGCAAGGGCATCGCGGAGCCCAGCCGCTCGCGCCAGGGGCGGGCGGGCGCCGGTACCGACAGGATCAGGTCGTGATTTGACATTCAGAGCACGGAGATTGGCAGAGCACAGGACTGGCGGAGCGCGGGACCGGGATGGCGGATGGCCGGGTGCGGATGGCGCCCGGCCATTGCCATCTATTTCTGTGCTTCCGCCGCGTCGGCCATCGCGTTGGCGCCATCCTCCGGCGACATGTCCGGCGTCGCCACGAACTCGGTAATGGAGTCCATGATCGCGCCGCGCATCTTCTGCGGGATGGTCATATTGTGCGCCATCGAGCGGACCAGCGTGCCCTCCTTGATCGAAGCCTGCAGATCCTTCTGCGAGAGCTGCTGGCACGGATTGAAGCCCTTCGACAGATCGATATCCAGGCGTGCGGGGATCGAGCCCTTGGCCTGGTTGAAGACCGTCTGGAAGTCGGGCGACAGGATCAGGCTGGCCAGCAGCTTCTGGCCGTCGATGTAATCCTGGTCCTTCTGCTTGAAGAACACGACCGAGTCCGAGTTGAGGATGAAGCCGGGTTTGCCCCAATCGGTCGGCGCCTGGGCGCAGGCATAGTCGGTGCCTTCCTTGAAGCCGGCGGCGGTCAAAAGGCCGATCGTCCAGTCGCCCATGATGTGGAACGCCGCGTCGCCCTTGCCGACGAGCGCCGACATCGAATCCCAGTCGCGGCCGACCATGCCCGGATCCATGTACCTGCTCGTCATCAGGCGCATCTGCGTGAAGGCCTTGACCATCCCCGGGCTGCGCATGGACTCGACATCGCCTTCGACGAAGGCCTTGCGGTAGAGATCGATGTCCTGGCCGTAGAGCACGACCTCGAACACCGTCGAATCCGTCCAGTCGGCGGTCGAATGCGAGATGCAGATCTTGCCTGTGGCGACGATCTTGTCGCAGGCCGCATTGAACTCGGCCCAGGTCTTCGGCATTTCCGCCACGCCGGCCGCCTGCATGACCTTGGGCGAGGCCCAGAGCCAGTTGATGCGGTGGATGTTCATGGGCGCGGCGACCCATTTGCCGGTCGGCTTCATCACCGGAAGCAATTCCGGCGCCACCACTTTCTCCCACCCTTCCGAGGCCGCCAACTCGTCGAGATCGGCGGTCATGCCGGTCTCGTTCCATTCGGCGATCTCAGGGCCCTTGAGCTGCACGGCAGGCGGGGCATTGCCGGCGATCACGTCGGCGCGCAGCTTGGCCAGCGTATTGGCGGTGTGGCCGGCGATCGAGGTCTGTTCCCATTTGCCGCCCTTGGCGGTGAACATCTCGCCGAGCTTGGCGATCGCCTGGGCGTCCGATCCGGTCGCCCACTGGTGCAAAAGGTTCGTCTTGGGTTCGGCGAAGGCTGCCCCGGCGAAAAATGTGCACGCAGCAGCGGCCGCAAGCGCGGTCATGACGGACTTCATCGTTTCACTCCCATATCGTGTTGCACGGTTCGTCTCGACCGCTTATGGCCGCGGTTTGAAGCCGCCGCCGGCGAGATGCGTCAATCTCGAGTTCTTTCCAAGATGACATATTGGAGCTATCAGTCAACGATGTTTATGTTGAGCCATGACAAAACCTTCGCTTAGAACCTGGCTGATCGACAGACCCTCCGCGTCGCCGGAGAGCATGATCGTGCGCTGCCTGAGCGAGCGCGGCGCACTCTCCGCGTTGCAGATCGCACGCGCCACCGGTCTGGCGCGCTCGACGGTGTCAACCGCGCTTAACGGCTTGAAAAGGTCTGGAATGGTGATCGAAGCCCCGACCAGCCGCGACGGCATCAGAGGCATCGGCAGGCCAGCCGCGGCGGTGACGCTCAATCCGACAGCGGGCACCTGCGTCGGCATTCACCTGGCTCTTCAGCAGATACGGCTCATCGTCGCCGATGTCTCGCATTCCGTCATTGCCGAACAAAATATTCCAATGGCGCTGGACTACCAGCCGCAACAGGCGGCCCAGGCGGTCAAATCGGCGATTGCCCAATCCTACAGGGAAAATGGTCTGCCGATGGCGGGGCTCCTGGGGGTTGGTGTCTCCGTCTCCGGCCCTGTCAGCCGCGATGGAGTGGTGCTGCGCGCAAGCATGGTTCCAACATGGGCCGGCGTCAACATACGAGATGTGTTCGGACCCGTCCTGGAACAGCCGATCTTCGCCGACAATGAGAGCAACTGCGCGGCCATTGCCGAGCTGATGTGGGGTGCGGCCGTCGGCCAGGACGATTTCGTGCTGTTCAAGATCGATCTGGGTGTCGGCGGCGCCATTGTCCAGCATGGCCGGCTGGTGACGGGCGTCGCCGGCGGCGCCGGCGAATTCGGGCACATCAGCATCGATCCCGGCGGCGACCTTTGCCGCTGCGGCAATCGCGGATGCCTGGAGCTCTACGCGAGTTTTACCCGGCCGCTGGAACAGATTTCGCGTGTCGTTGGGCGGCAAGTCACCATGGACGATGTCATCGCCATGGCCGAGCAGGGCGACGTCAGGGCGTTGCGGATGATCGAGGATACCGCCGAGATCGCCGGCCGGGGTCTCGGCCTGATCGGCTCGGTGCTCAATCCGCCGCTTATCATCATCGGCGGCCACATGGCTTTGGCAGGGGACATTCTGTTGACGCCGCTGATCGCGTCCTATGAACGCCATACGCTGATCAAGTCCCGCGATATCGCTCCCGCCCTGCGCACGCGCATCATCGTTGGCAAGCACACCGAGAACGATGCCTTGCTGGGCGCGGTCGGCCTCGTTTTGAGACACCAGACGAAGGAACTGTCGCTGGGGTGATCGTCAGGACCTGCCTGTGCTTGTTCAAGTCAATTGCATGTGCCCGCAGCCTTGAGCGCTTCGGCGCGGGACGATTTGGGCAAATCCGCGATCCGCCGGACAGAAGCGTAAAACCTCGGATAGTCGCCGGAACACAGGTCGAACAAGCGAAGAAAGGCCGGAACCTGTTCACCGTAGACAGAAGTTGCGGCGAGCTTGGCGTTGTTGATCGGGGCAGCGAACCAGGCGTCGTATCCCCGGTATCCCGCCCAGTGCCTGTCGCGCATCCGCCGATAGCGCGCCCGCATCCTCTCGATCGCGGCTGCCTTGGCAGTCGCCATCTGCTCCGGGGTACGGGGACTACCATAGACCTGCCTTAACTCGTCGCGCGTCCTCGCCACCAGTCCGAGAAAATCGGCGCTGCGTTTGCGGTCGGCTTCGTATCGGCGCAATCCGGCCCCGTCGCCGGCGGCGCGCAGCCATTTCCTGACGCCGCTGGTTTCGACGGCAACGGCGAATGCCTCGTTGAATGCGGAATCGCCATCCACATAAAGCCGCTGATGCGCCAGTTCATGAAAAACAAGGCTTGCGAGATAGGTGTCGTCCTGACGCAGCATGGTGCTCAGCAGCGGGTCACTCGACCAGCCAAGCGTGGAATAGGCGGTGACGCCCGAGACATAGACGTCGAGGCCTTGTCTTTGAAGCTCGACAGCGCTTTCAGCCGCGGATTTCCGGGAGAAATAACCCCGGTATGGAACGCAGCCGAAAACCGGAAAGCACCATGTTCGTGGCGCCAGCGAGAATTGCGGCGCGGCAAAAACGGCCCAGGTCACGGCGTCGCGATGGATGTCGACATAGCTGCGGTAGCTGCTGTTCTCGGGCAATGCCAGTTCATCCGTCGCAAACCGTCTTATCGCGCTGGCCGACGCCAATTTCGCGCGCAATGCCTCAGGCGTCGAAGGATCACGGATGAGTTTTCCAATATTTTTGCGGGCGGCCATGATCTGCGCGTGACCCTGCAACGACTGTGCGTAGTAGGAAATGCTCGTGCAGCCGGTCGCCCCGGACGCGATGATCGCCGCGGCAAGCATCCGAAGAACGCGCTTCACTGTTTGCCCACCCTTGCCCATCTCCCTATGCAGCAAACGTCCTGGTCACCCTCAAACAGGAGGCACCGGTTTCCGTCAAGAGCTGCAGGGGCAGGGGGGTGACACCGACCTGGGCAGGGCAAGGCGGCCATTCGCCTAGGATTGACGAAAGCCCACCGCAGGGCGGAGCGGGCGAGATACGGACCGTCCGTCGAGACGCGGTTTCTCCGAAGCTGCCGCGCGCTACTGGTCCGAAAACTTCACGCTCACGCCGCGCTGGCGAAAATAAGCCTGCATCAACTTACGGCCCGAGCGGTTGTTCTGGGCCAATTTGGCCGGATCGAACACCGCCTGTTTTGCGCCCTCTCGTGTCAGCGCAGCCTTGAGCGTCGCGATATGGGCGTCGATGTCGGCATTGTCCGCCCGCAGCGAGGCATAGATACTTTCGGTCGCTTCGGCCACAGTCGGTTCGCTCACAGATGTCGTCCTTTGGTTGGTTGGGCGGCGGCTTTACCACAGATTTGCGGCTCCGACGATATCGACTGAACCGTCAGAGCACAGCGCCCAGGGCGCAAAACCGCAAAACGTATGTATTCGGCCCTGCTAAACATTGCCCGGCAGGCGAATGGGTCTAACTATCGTTAGGAAACGGGGGGAATCACGTGGCTGCCAATCGTCGAAACGACATCTCATCGTCCGAGCGGGGGCTAGGACGGATTCTTGCGGCAGGCAATGCCCATCCGCGCACAGCTCTGCCTACCGTCGCAACCATCGTCACGACGGTAGCTGCGCTGTATTTCGGTCGTGAGGTGTTCCTTCCCATTGCCATCGCGCTGCTTTTGACCTTTGCGCTGGTGCCGATGGTCTCCGCACTGAAGCGTGTCGGCTTGCCTCGGCTGCCCGCCGTGCTTCTGAGCGTCATTGGCGCATTCGCGGCCCTGGGCCTGTTCAGCTTCATTGTTGCGACCCAGGTAAGCGAGCTTGCTCAGAACATTTCCGTCTACCAGACAAACATTCTGACCAAGGTGCGTTCCCTCAAGGAGACGGGGGTTGGTGGCGGCATAATTGCCAGGCTGAGCGGGGTGATCGAGCGTGTCGGTCAGGAGATCGACAAGCAGGATGTGGCGCCGCCTGCGGCCGACAAGCCCCGGCGCGAGCCTGTTCCCGTCGAGATCGTCGCCCGCGAGAGACCTCTGGAGGTATTGCAGAACATCATCGGACCGTTGATCAGCCCGCTGGCATCAGCTGGCCTGATCATCATCGTCGTCATCTTCATGTTGCTTGAGCGCGAGGATCTGCGCGACCGGTTTATCCGCCTCGTCGGCTATGGCGACCTCCATCGCACAACGCAGGCATTGCAGGATGCCGGCAAACGGGTTGGCCGCTATCTGATCATGCAATTGGTGGTCAATATCGTCTACGCGATACCAATCGCAATTGGCCTTTGGGTGCTCGGCATTCCCAACGCGCTGCTGTGGGGGTTGCTGGCACTGGCGCTGCGCTTCGTTCCCTATATCGGCCCTGTTATCGGCATGCTGCTGCCCTTGTTTCTGGCCTTGGCGGTTGCGCCCGGCTGGTCGCTGGTGCTGTGGACCGCCGCACTGTTTGTCGTCATGGAATTGGTAACCGGCAACGTCATCGAACCGTGGCTCTATGGCTCGCGCACGGGACTTTCTCCTTTGGCAATCATCGTTGCGGCAATTTTCTGGACATGGTTGTGGGGGCCGCTCGGCCTGGTCCTTTCGACGCCGCTGACAGTTTGCCTCGTCGTCCTCGGGCGACATGTTCCGCAGTTCGAATTTCTCGACGTCCTGTTTGGCAACGAGCCCGTCCTTGAACCTCACGCCCGGCTCTATCAACGGCTCCTGGCCGGCGATCCCGACGAGGCAACTGACCATGCCGAGGAGATCCTCGAGGAGAAGTACCTGATCGATTTCTACGACACGGTCGCCATTCCTGCTCTCCTGTTGGGCGAGCAGGACCGCATGCGAGGCGTGATGGGCGATCAACAGCGAAGGCAGGTGGCGGCGAGCGCCCAAATTCTTGTGGCAAATCTTGCCGACGATGCACAGGAAGAGGCAAGCGAGGAAGATGCGCCGGCAACCACCGCGGAAGGGAGCGCGAGCAGGGAAACAGATGGCGTCGAAGAGGAAGAGATCGAGCTGCCCGACGGCAAGGACATGTCGGTGCTTTGTGCCGGCCGTCGCGGCGAACTCGACGATGCCGCTGCCGCCATGCTCGCTCAGGTGCTGGAGGTGCAAGGTGCTACGGTGGCGAAGGCCAGTTTTGTCGATATGGAGCCGGCAGGTATTCGTCGTCTCGAACTAGAGGCGATCGACACCGTCGTGGTCGGTTTCCTGAACCGGGATTCGCTCAAGCATGCCCGCTTTCTGGTCCGCAGACTGAAGCGCGCCAAGGCAGGTTTGAGAATTGGGATTGTGTTCTGGTCAGACGCGGAGCAGGGCGATGTCGGGCAAGAAAGGCAAGCTTTGGCCGCCGACATCAGCGCCGATTTCGTAGCCCACGGCATGGTCAACGCTGTGCTTGGCGCACTTTCTCCAGCGCCGGCCGTTCCCCTCAAAGTCGTTTCGAAACGCCGCGATCGACGGCGTCCGGCCCCTCGAAAACGGATCCCGGCCCAGGCAACGGCCGCAACAGCCTAGCCGCACCGCCATGTCTCAGATTGCCGCGCCGGCGCTGGAATGCCTGGTGAGACGGCAAGATCGTCCCCCACTCGCAAGCCATGGAACAATCTCGCGGCCATGCGGTTCCTAACACCGAAGGAGAACCCCATGCTCAGATTCCTTATCCGCCTCGGCGCGATCTACGCGGCGTTCCAGATCGGCCGAGAGTTCGGCCGCAAGGAGACCGAAATCATGCTCCTGCCGCCGCCCGTTGACTACCAGCGGCACCCGAAGTCGAGAAACGAAGCCGAGTTCGGAGAGGCATAGGACTGCTCAATCTGTCCGGTCGATCTGGCCCGTGCTGGCGCCGTCCCTGCGCGGGGCGCATTATCGTGCGAATGGATCGGCCACTTGGCTGTGCCAGGATCGATCCTGGCAACGCAATAATTGAGCCGCTATCTCTGCCGTTCAAACGCGGCACAACGAGGTTGACCGTGCGTCGAGGAATGAGTCTCTCTCAGATCTTGGCGTTGAGCCGATGGAGAAGGCATGATCAGCACGGGCAACGCACGACCCTAAGAAAGTGGAAGGGAAGAAGCACTGGTGCTGTCAATTGCCAGGGAGACCGGCATCACCGAGGATCACGGGCGCGAACTTGTTCGCCTGATCGGCACCGGCCGCAATTCGCTGCTCCGTGAGGCGCGGCAGCTGCTCCGGCAGCGCCTGGTTAGTTTAGACCGAAGGTGCTCAGAGCACGGCTATCCCGTCGCCTTCTGCTGCCCGGCGGTCATCGCTTTGAGAGCCCGAACCACCTCTGCAGGTCCGGCGGGTTTCATCACTCTTACGCCGGACGAGAACGCTTCGGGGGTTTCCTCGAGCCCCAAGCCGGAATAGACGATGAAAGGAACCGCCCGCCCTGCCAAGGTTTTTGCCGCGTCAACAGCCTCGCCGTCCGACAGCCTGACGTCCAGGATCGCTGCGGCGGGGGTATGGTTCGCAAGAAAACGTTTCGCCTGGTAACATGTCGCCGCCAATGCCACGGCAAAGCCCGCCTCCGAAAGAGTGGACTCCATATCCAGTGCTATCAAGGCTTCGTCGTCGACGACAAGGACCAAGGGTTTGCCCATGCGCGGATGATCGCACGTTTGTAGATGGAAGACGAGTCGAGGCTACGTCCCTTTTTAGGGTCCGGTTCCCGTACGCCGCAGGTCGAGATCCCGAGCAATGGGAACCAACTGATCCAAGCCGCATTGTATTTGGTTGGACTGAAAAAGGTGTTTGGGATGCATGAAGCAACACAGGCGAATGTTGTCGCCTTCGAAAACCCGGGAGTGTCCAGCAATGACGGTCTGGATTTCGATTACAAGGATTTCTTCGAAAACGGCGCCGTTGCCCTGCATCTGGTGAACGCAGACGGCTTGATCGTGCATGCCAATCAGGCTGAGCTCGACCTTCTCGGTTATCCTGCGGAGGACTACCTCGGTTGCCACATCGCCGAGTTCTATCCCGACCGGGACGTCATAGAGGACATTTTGGTTCGCCTTGCCAATGGCGAGAAGATCGTAAGATATCCGGCGCGATTGAGGGCCAGCGATGGATCGATCAAGCACGTCGAAGTCACGTCAAGCGGACATTTCCGGGACGGCAAGCTGATCAACACCCGGTGCTTCACGGTCGATGTAACCGACTTGGTACACACCCGCTCGGAGCTCAGGCAGCATGACAGTACCTATCACCAGATACTCGACGGCCTACCCGTCGCCATCTACACGACCGATCAGGATGGGACGATCACCTACTACAACCGCGCCGCGGCCGATCTGGCAGGCAGGGAGCCTGAAATCGGCAAGGATAAATGGTGTGTGACGTTCAAGCTGTTCACTGCCGACGGCAAGGAATTGCCGCACGATGAATGCCCGATGGCCATCGCGCTCAAGGAGAACAGGCCGGTCCGCAATCAGCAAGCTGTTGCGCAGCGTCCCGATGGATCGTTTTTTCCGTTCCTGCCCTACCCGACACCGCTGCGGGACGAGCACGGCGCTCTGATTGGCGCCGTCAACATGCTGCTGGACCTGACGGACCGCCAGCGTGCCGAAGAAACCAGGCAGCACCTGTCAGCGATCGTGGAATCCTCATTTGACGCTATCGTCAGCAAGGATCTCAACACCATCATAAAAAGCTGGAACCACGGCGCCGAACGGCTTTTCGGCTATACCGCCGACGAAGCGATTGGCCGGTCGGTGACCATGCTGATCCCCGAAGACCATCAGGACGAGGAACCCCGCATCCTCCAACGCATTCGCCGCGGCGAGCGCGTCGAACCATTCGAAACGACCCGCCTGCGCAAGGATGGCAGCCTGGTTCCGGTTTCGCTGACGATATCGCCCGTGCGTAACGCAACTGGGCAGATCACCGGCGCATCGAAGATAGCGCGAGACATCACGTCGGCGAAGGAGAATGAATACCGCATCCGCATGCTGATGCGCGAGGTCAACCACCGGGTGAAAAACCAGTATTCTGTCATCCTGTCGATGATCCGGGAGACCAACAAGCGATCGGAGACGCCAAAACAATTTGAAACCCAGGTGCGCGAGCGCATCATGGCGTTGTCACGATCTCACGACCTGCTTGTATCGGCGGATTGGAAGGGTGCCACGATCAGCGACCTCTTGGCGGCCCAGGTCGAGCCTTTCCCGCGGGGGGATGTGATCGAAATGTCGGGCCCATCATTGGTGCTCAGTCCCAACGCAGTTCAGTATCTCGGGATTGCCTTCCACGAACTGGCGACCAACTCGGCCAAATACGGGGTTCTCTCAGGGGACAAGGGCCGGATCTCGGTCACATGGGGCATCACCGGTTCCGGTGCTTCGAGGCTCTTTCACCTCACATGGGTCGAAACCGATGGGCCGCAGGTTCAGACTGTCGGACAAGGTGGCTTTGGAACCGTTGTGCTGAAGAGGGTTGCGCCCGCAGCGGTCAGTGGGCAGGGAAATCTCGAACACGGTGCGCATGGCATAACATGGAGCTTGGAAGCGCCTTTGGCTTCCGTGGCAGCTTCTGCCGTCCATGAAGCTTAGAAGCACGAAGCAGCCCTGCGACGAGCATTGGTCAATTGGAAGCCCTTGATGCGGCCTTTGCCGAGCGAAAACCCCGTTTCCGCTGAGGATCGCCCGTGTTCCGGGGGATTCGGCCACAGGCAGTGAAACGGCGTCTTTCTCCCCACTTCGCTCCAGAACCGGATGGCCGCCGCTGTGGCAATCATCAAGCAGCGGATAGGCGCACGCCACCGGCCTCGCAGCTCGCACTTCAGGGGGGTTACCCCTGCTTGACGTCGCTAACCGGGTCCTGAAGACGGGCTGAGACAGTGAACTCAGCGCGGTTCGGGAGGCCAGATCTGGGGGATCGAGTAAGCAGGCTGCGAGGCAGTCTTCGACAAGTGGCGAAAACGTGGCATGGATGTGACAGAGCGCCGAAAAATTAAGATGCTCTCAACAATATTGCGAGGTAATGCTCAACTCTAGGTTTCTTCTCAAGTATGTGTCTGAGTCGAGGAGAATGGATGTGCACATTAGCCATCCATGATATAGGGCGGGGGAGGCTGCATGTCGGAATTGCTCGGTGGCGAGGCGGCCCAGTTGCTGTCCCGGTCCCGCGACGGCGCTGGTCAGTCTTGCTTCGGCGTATCCGGAAACCTGCGAGGTGCAGCTTTCGATTCGCGGGTGTTGCGCGGTGGCCGCATGACCAAGTGCAACGGCGAAGCTGCCAGCTATGCGCCGTCGATGGCGCAGCTGGTCAGAGCCACCGTTCGCGCGTGGGGCGTCCGGCTTTTGCCGGCGGCGCTGCTGATGGGGCTTGCCGCGGGTTCGGCCAGCAGCGCCGACAGATACTGGGACCCCAACGGCACGGCCGCGGGCCGAGGCGGCACGGGTGCCTGGAACACGACGGGGCTTTTCTGGAGCCCGAACAATGACGGCACCAGCGGGCCATATACTTTCTGGAGCAATGGCGCGCTCGACGATGCGATCTTCGGCGATGCCGTCACCGGCTCGGGATTTGCCGGCACGGTGACGCTGGGCGTGCCCATCACCGTGCACAACATGACATTCGAAGACGACACCGTAGCGCCCTTCGTCCAGACCGCGTACTCGATCAATGGCAGCACCCTGACGCTCGGCGGCGTGACCCCGACGATCAATGTGATCGGCAACTCGTCCGACATTGTCACCATCAACTCGGTCATCGCCGGCACGGCGGGGCTGACCAAGACCGGCGGCGGCTTCTTGACGCTCAACGGCGCCAACACCTTCAGCGGGGGCATCACCCTCAGTGGCGGCAGGCTGACCGTGAATGGCGATGCGGCGCTCGGCAGTGCCGCGAATGGTGTCACGATGGCGACCGGAACCGCTTTGGCCAGCACCGGGGCGCTCGGCGCTACCCGAGTGGTCACAGTGAGCGGCCAGGTCAGCCTGGTCGATACCGGGGCGGGCACGACCGGCGTCGGCTCGGCTCGTTTCACCGGCACCGGCGGGCTGAACGTCGGCTCCAACGTCAAGATGACCAATGATGCCAACGACTACACCGGCACGACGGTGTTTACGGCCACCAACTTCAGCACCAGCACCTACTCCTTCTCCTCCATCGCCGATCTCGGCGTGGCGAGTTCGCTGGGCGCGCCGGTGACGGTCGCCAACGGCACGATCACGGTGGGAACCGCCGGAAACGCCGCCGGCGTAGCCAACTATACCGGCGACGGCGACAGCTCCAACCGCAACTGGCAGCTCAATACGAGTACTTTTGGCCCCGCGTACATTCGGAACAACGGTACGGGCCTTCTGACCCTGACCGGCAACATCGCCGGCAGTGGCGGAAACCAGGCCATCCTTTCCGCGCTGACAAATGACCTTGCGCTGTCGGGCGTGATCAGCACTGCCGTAAACGCGCAGCAAGTGACCTTCGAAGGTGGCGGACTCGCCCGCACCATCACCGTCACCGGCGCCAACACCTATGCCGGCCAGACCAACATCAACGCCGTGACGGTGCGTACCAATTCGCTGGCAAATTCAGGCACCAACAGCGGCTTCGGGACGGGCAGCACCAATTCACTAATCGCTTTCACCAGCGGCGCGCTAAGCTATTTCGGCGCCGGCGCCAGCACCAATCGCACGTGGCTTGTCACGACCGCCGGCAACATCCGCAATGACGGCACCGGGGCGCTGACGCTGAGCGGAGGCGTGGCGTTCGATGGCGGGCTCGGCCAAGATCTTCTGACCCTCGGTGGCAGTTTTGCCGGCGTGAACACGGTCTCCGGCGTGATTTCCAGTTCGGGTAACGTGATCATGGACGGCGCCGGCACCTGGGTGCTCGCCGGCGCCAATACCTACACCGGCAGCGTCACAGTGCAGAACGGGACGCTTCGCGCCGGCAGCAGCCAGGCCTTCGGCGCCCCCAACGCGGCCATCGTCAATGGCGGCGTGCTGGATCTCGGCGGCAACGACATCACCTTCACGTCGCTCGCGTCGGCGGCCGGCTCCGGCGGTCAGGTGCAAACGACCGGCACGCAACTGACGGTGAACGGTACGGCCAGCACCAGCTTTGGCGGCGATGTCACCGGCTCCGGCGGCCTCACCAAGCTCGGCACAAGCACGCTGACACTGACCGGCGCAAACAGCTATACAGGCAACACCACGGTCGGCGGCGGCACGCTGGCCCTGAACTTCGCCGGAGCCGGCGGACCGGCCGGCAACATCGTCTCGGGCGCCTCGACCTTGAACATGGCGGGCGGAAAGCTGGTCGTGACCGGCGCCGCGGGCGAGGCCAACACCCAGACCTTCAATGGCCTGAATGTCACCGCAGGCAGCAACAAGGTGACCGCAACATCCGGCGCCAGCGGCGGCAGCATCACCGTCAATCTCGGCGCCGTCAACCGCACCGGCGGCCTGATCGATTTCGCACTGCCGGTCAATGGCAACATCAAGACCAGCTCGGCGACCCTGGGCGGCTGGGCCACCGTCAACGGCACCGACTACGCCGCGGTGGACGGAAGCAACAACATCGTCGCCTTCACCGCCTACGCGAACAAGGACAACGCAGCCTTGTGGCTGAACGGTGATGTCGTCAGCGACACGGCCGGCGCCGCGAACACGGCTTATTTCGGTACGGTCAGCGGCAGCAAACAACTTGGCGGCCTGAAATACACGGCGGCGGCAAACTCGACGGTGACCGTCGGCGCCGGCAACACGCTGGGCGTGGACGGCGCGATCATCGTATCGTCAGCGTCAGGAACCCAGACCATTACCGGCGGCAATCTGACCGGAGGCGCGGGCGGCAGCGTGCTGGGCGTGCTGCAGAACGGCGGCGGCAGCTTCATCATCAACTCCACAATAGTCGACAATGGCGGCGCCACAACCTTCGTCAGTGGCGGAAGCGGGGCTGGGCAGGTCACGCTGAACGGCGCCAACACCTATACCGGCGCCACGACGCTGAGTTCCGGCATCCTCAACGTCAACAGCATCGGCAATGGCGGCGCCGCGAGCGCGATCGGCGCCTCGTCGGCGGCGTCGTCCAATCTGGTGATCGAGAACGGCACGCTGCGCTACACCGGCGCCTCGGCCACCAGCGACCGCGGCTTCACGCTTGTCAATGGCGGCCCGGCGAGGACAATCGACGTCACCAACGCCGCAGCCAATCTGACGTTCACCGGACTTGTCACCAGCCCCGACGATGCCGGCCTCACAAAAGCGGGCGCAGGCACGCTGACGCTGGCGAACGCCGCCAACGACTATGTCGGGGTTACCACGGTCACCGGCGGCACCCTGTCGGTCAACACGCTCGCCAATGGCGGTGTGGTCAGCGGCATCGGCGCCTCTTCGAGCGCCTCGGCGAACCTGGTTCTGAGCACGGGCGGGACGCTGCAATATACCGGCGCCACGGTCAGCACCGACCGCGGTTTCACCCTTGGCAGCGGCGTCGGCGCCATCGACGTGAGCGCCGCTGCGACCACGCTGACGGCAAGCGGCGTGGCTGCCGGCGCCGGCACCCTGAACAAGAACGGGGCCGGGACGCTGGTGCTGTCCGGCATCAACACCTACACCGGCGGGACCACCGTCAACGCCGGCGTCCTGCGCGCCGGCTCGGCAAAGGCGTTCGGCAGCACCACTGCCGTGATGACCGTGAATACGGGCGCCACCCTTGACCTCAACAATATCGCCGGCATGGCCGTCGGCGCACTTGTCGGCGGCGGCAATGTGACCATGGGCTCGGCCACGCTGACGGTGGGTGGAAACAGCGGCACGTTCAGCGGCACCATCAGCGGCACCGGCGGACTGGTCAGATCGGGCGGCGGCGCGCAGGGGATGAGCGGCTGCAACAACACCTACACCGGCGTCACCAGCGTCATCGGCGGCACCTTGAGCGTGGACTGCCTGGCCAATGGCGGTCAGGCGAGCGGCATCGGCGCTTCGGGCGCGGCTTCCGGCAATCTTGTGATCGTGAATGCAACGTTCTCCTATACCGGCGGTAGCGTCACGACCGATCGCGGCTTCACCGCGACAGGCGGAGGCGGAGCCAACAGCGCCTTCAACATCACCGATCCAAACGCCACGCTCGAATTTACCGGCGTCTTCGCCGGCAGCGGCTCGATCGTCAAAGGCGGCGCCGGCACGCTGATGCTGTCGGGCGCCAACACCTATAGCGGCACAATTACGGTTGGAGCAGGCATCGTGCGGGCAGGCTCCAGCGCCGCCTTCGGCACTGCCGCCGTGGTGCTGAACAACACCGCCGGTGTGACGCTGGATGTGAACAACCAGACCGTCAGCGTAACCTCGCTCGCCGGCGGGGGCACGACCGGCGGCAATGTCACCCTGGGCAGCGGGACGCTGACGATCGCCAATCCTTCCGGTCAAAATTACGCCGGCGCCATCAGCGGTACCGGCGGCCTCGTCAAGAACGGCAACGGTGCGCAGACGCTTTCCGGTTGCAACAGCTCCTACACCGGTACAACCACGGTCAATGCCGGCACGCTGGCGGTGAGCTGCCTGGCTGACGGCGGCACGAACAGCTCGATCGGCGCTTCCAGCGCGGCCGCAAGCAATCTCGTGATCAATGGCGGCACCCTGCAATATGTCGGCGCGGGGAGCAGCACCAACCGCCTGTTCACGCTTGGCCCCTCCGCCACCAGCGCGCTCGATGCGTCGGGCACCGGCGCGGTCAATTTCACCAATACCGGGGCGATCGCCTTTAGCGGCGTCAACACCTCGCAGACGGTGACGCTGACCGGTATCAGCACCGCCAACAACAGCCTCGCTGCGCAGATCACCAACAATGGCTTGGGCACGACCTCGCTGACCAAGTCCGGCTCCGGCACCTGGATCCTGAAGAACTCCGCCAGCACCTATACCGGCGTCACCACCATCAATGGCGGCGTGCTCGGTGTCGACAAGCTGGCCAATGGCGGCCAGGCAAGCAGCATCGGCCAGTCATCCAGCCTGGCGTCGAACCTGGTGATCGGCACCGGCTCGACCCTGCGCTATACCGGCGCCGGCGACACCACCGACCGCCTGTTCACACTGTCGACCGGCAGCAGCTTCATCGAGTCGTCCGGCACCGGCGCGGTCGTCTTCAGCAACACGGCCGCGGTGACGCAAACCGGCAATGGTGACCGCACGATCGCGCTCGGCGGCACCAACACCGGCCTCAACACGATGGGCGGCGCCATAGCCAACGGCCCCGGCGGCGTCACCACGCTGGCCAAGAACGACAGCGGCACCTGGGCTCTGACCGGCAATAACACTTTTACCGGCAACACCGTCATCAATGACGGCAATTTGATGATCGGCAATGGCGGCACCACCGGCAATGCCGGCGCCGGCAACGTCATCGTCAATGCCCCGACCTCGACGCTGTCGATCAACCGCAGCGACACGTTCAACTTTACGGGGACGCTGAGCGGCCCCGGCAGCCTGGCGCAGATCGGCACCGGCACCACGGTGCTGACCTCGGTCGGCAACGTCATCGGCGCGACCAGTGTCAACGCCGGCACGCTGCAGGTGAACGGCGTCCTCTCCACGGCGACGATCGCCATGAACGGGGCCGGCACGCTGACCGTGAACGGCACCGTGCAGGGTCCCGGCGCCACGCCCTCGACGGTGACCGGCGATGCCGGGGCGAGCACGATCAACGTCAATTTGGGCGGCACCTTGCTGGCCAATGGCGACCTAGGCGGCGGCAACGACACGGTGAGTGTCAGCGGCACGCTCAATACGGGCGCCGCCGCGCTCAACCTTGGCGCCGGAAACGACACGCTGGTTCTCAACGATGCCGCCGCGATCAGCGGTGTTGGCGTCAACGCCGGCACTGGCGGCGAGAGTGGTGCAGGCGACACGCTTCGGGTGGTCACCGCGATAAATCGCACGCTGCAGGGCGCCAGCGTCAGCGGGTTCGAGAGCCTGGACAAGCAGGGCATCGGAACGCTTACGCTTTATGGTGACCATAGCTACAGCGGCGGGACGACCATCCAGGGCGGGGTGCTGCAGGTTGGCAACGGACCAACGGCGGCCACGCTGAACACGCCAACTGTCGTCAACAATGGCGCTCTCATTTTCGCGCTGAACAACGACTATACCTTCGCCGGAACGATCACCGGCTCGGGAAAAGTGTCGAAGACCAATCTCGGCACGACCACGCTCACCGCGGACAATAGCTACGCTGGTTCGACAAATGTCCTTGTCGGAACACTCATCGTCGACGGCAACCAGTCTGGCGCGACCGGAGTCACCATTGTTGGCGCCAGCGGAACCTTGGGTGGCAAGGGAACGATAGGCGGCAGCGTCAACGTCTCCGGCGCGCTTGCCCCAGGTGCTCCCGGCAACGCCGCCGGAACCCTGACGATCAACGGCAATCTGGGCCTCACCAGCGGCGCGGCTCTCAACTACAATTTCGGCCAGGCGAACGTGGCCGGCGGCGCGTTCAACGACCTTGTCAATGTCGGCGGCAATCTGACGCTGGACGGGACGCTGAACGTGACACAGAGCCCCGGTGGCACGTTCGGCCCTGGCGTCTACCGTGTCATCAACTATGGCGGCACGTTGACGAACAATGGCCTCAACGTCACCGACCCAAATTATGTCGTGCAGACCTCGGTCGCCAACCAGGTCAACCTGGTCAATTCGGCGGGGCTACAACTCAGCTACTGGGACGGCGATGCCGGTCCGCATTCCAACAGCATCGTCAATGGCGGCAATGGCACATGGCGCGCCGCCGGCGACCAGAACTGGACCGACTCCACCGGCCTTTTCGCCGCTCCCTTCGCCAATGCCAGCTTCGCGATTTTCCAGGGCGCCGCGGGCACGGTGACCGTCGACAACACCAACGGCCAGGTACAGGCCGCGGGGATGCAGTTTGCCACCAATGGCTATCTGGTCCAGGGCGGCCCGATCGAGCTGGTCGGCGGCGCGAGCATCATCCGCGTCGGCGACGGCACGGGCGCCGGTGCAGCCTACGTCGCGACGATCAATTCGAGCCTGACCGGCAACAGCCAGCTGGTGAAGACCGATCTCGGCACGCTGGTTCTCTCGGGGACCAACAGCTATACCGGCGGCACGAGCATCAATGGCGGAACAGTCCGGATCTCGCAGGACGCCAATCTCGGCAACGCAGCGGGCGGCCTGTCGTTCAGCGGCGGCACGCTGAACACGATTGCCGACATCACGAGCGGGCGTGCCGTTACGCTCGCCGGCGCCGGCACGTTCCTGACCAATGGCGGCACGACGACCACATTGACCGGAGGCATCACCGGGGCAGGCGGGCTGACCAAGGACGGCGCCGGCACGCTGGTGGTTGCCGGCGATGCCACGCATTCGGGCGGCACGACCGTCACGGCGGGCATCCTGCAGGTCGGCAACGGGGCGACGGCCGGCACGCTGGCCGGCAACGTGACCAACAACGCTGTCCTGGCCTTCAATCGTTCGGACAGCCTGACCTTTGGTGGCGCGATCACCGGCACGGGCGCCGTACGGCAGATCGGAACCGGCACCACGGTGCTGACGGCCAACAGCAGCTACAGCGGCGGCACGACGATCTCGGCTGGCACGCTGCAGCTCGGCAATGGCGGCTCTGCGGGCTCGTTCACCGGCGATGTGACGGACAATGGCACGCTGGCGTTCAACCGCTCGGATAATTTCACCTTCGGCGGCACGATCAGCGGCACAGGCGGCTTGAGGCAGGTCGGCAGCGGCACGACCATCCTGACCGCAAACAACATCTATACGGGCGCGACCGTGATCGACGGGGGCACGCTTCTGGTCGATGGCGACCAGTCGGCGGCCACAGGCCTGACAGCCGTCAATGCAGGTGGTACGCTGGGCGGTACGGGCATCATCGGCAGTAATGTCTTTGTCTTCAATGACGGCGCATTGAACCCAGGTGATGTCGGGGCCACACCAGGAACGCTCACCATCAACGGCGGTCTGAGTTTGCTTAACGGCTCGACCCTCAACTACAATTTCGGCCAGGCGAACGTACCCGGCGGCGCCTTCAACGACCTGACTGAAGTCGGCGGCGATCTCATCCTCGACGGCACGCTCAATGTCGCCGTTTCTCCCGGGGGAACCTTTGGCCCCGGCATCTATCGGGTGATCAGCTATGACGGCGCCCTGTTCGACCATGGCCTGAATATCGGCACCATCCCTTCGCCTGACTTCTTTGTGCAGACATCAATCGATCATCAGGTCAATCTGGTCAACACGGCCGGACTTACGTTGAACTACTGGGACGGCGCGGCCGGACCGAAGAACGACGGTTTCGTCAATGGCGGGGACGGGCTCTGGCAAGCTTCGGCCGGCAACGACAACTGGACCGACAGCGCCGGTATCGTCAACGCTCCCTTCACCGACAGCGCGTTTGCCATCTTTGCCGGCGCGGCTGGAACCGTATCAGTGGACAACAGCCTGGGCGGCGTCAGCGCTTCCGGAATGCAGTTCGCCACGGGGGGCTATGTGATCCAAGGGCAGGATGTCGCGCTGGTCGGCCCGCAGTCGATCATCCGCGTCGGCGACGGCACTGCTGCGAGCGCGGCGTACAGCGCGACGATCAGTTCGAACCTGACCGGCAACACCCAACTGGTGAAGACCGATCTCGGCACGTTGCTTCTGGCCGGGACCAACAGCTACACCGGCGGCACGGCCATAAACGGCGGTACGCTGCAGGTATCGGACGACGGCAACCTGGGTGCCGCGGCCGGAGCGCTCAGCTTCGATGGCGGCACGCTGCGCAACACCGCGGCCTTCAGTTCCGCCCGCGACGTGACGCTCAATGCCGGCGGCGGCACCTTCGAGACCAATGCCGGTCTGACACTGTCGGGCCTGATTGGCGGCGCGGGCGGCCTCACCAAGACCGGCGGCGGCGCGCTTACCCTCACCGGCGCCAACAGCTACACCGGCCCGACCACGGTCTCGGCCGGCAGCCTGTTCGTCAATGGCAACCAAAGCGGGGCAACCGGGCTCACCTCGGTCCAGAGCAGCGCCACGCTCGGTGGCACCGGCACGCTCGGCGGCGACGTTACAATCGCCGACGGCGCCACGCTGTCTCCCGGTGCGGCCGACGGCACTCCAGGCACGCTCGCCATAGCCGGCAATCTGTCGCTCTCCGGCGGCTCGATCCTGAACTACAGCTTCGGTCAGGCGAATGTCGCAGGCGGCGCGCTCAACGACCTGACCACGGTCGGCGGCAATCTGGTGCTTGACGGCACGCTCAACGTCTCGGTTTCGCCAGGCGGCACGTTCGGCCCCGGCGTCTACCGGGTGTTCAACTACAACGGTACCCTGACCAATAACGGGCTGTCGGTCGGGTCGATCCCGTCGACGGATTATTTCGTGCAGACGGCAATCGCCAACCAGGTGAACCTCGTCAACACTGAAGGGCTGACACTGAATTACTGGGACGGCGCTGCTGGTCCGAAGTTCAACGGCGTCATCGATGGCGGCGACGGTGTGTGGCAGAACTCGACCGGCAACGACAATTGGGCAGACAGCACAGGCGCGGTCAATGCCCCCTTCACGGACAGCGCATTCGCGATCTTCGCGGGCGCGGCAGGCACGGTAACGGTGGACAACGGCCTCGGCCAGGTCGCGGCTTCCGGCATGCAGTTCCTGACCGACGGCTATGTCATCCAGGGCGGTCCCGTCGCGTTGGCCGGCGGACCGACATCGACCATCCGTGTCGGCGACGGCACGGCGGCCGGAGCCGGCATCACGGCCACCATCGCCGCGCAGCTGATCGGCAACACCCAGCTGGTGAAGACCGATCTCGGGACGCTGGTGCTGACCGGCACCAACAGCTACACCGGCGGCACGGCCATCAATGGCGGCACGCTGCAAGTCTCCGCCGACGGCAATCTCGGCGATGCGGCCGGCGCTCTCGCTTTCAACGGCGGCACGCTGCACACGACGGCGAGCTTCAACAGTGGCCGCGCGATGAACCTTCTCGGCCAAGGCACGGTGCTCACCGACGCCGGCACGACGCTGACCTGGGACGGGACCCTGGCCGGCGCCGGCACCCTGACCAAGAGCGGCACGGGGACGATGGCCATCGCCTCGGACAGCTCGGGCTTTGCCGGCACGACCTCGATCGATGCTGGTACGCTCGCCGTCTCGGGCAGCCTGTGCGGCATCGTCAATGTGAACGCGGGCGGCCGTCTCCAGGGCACCGGCACTGTCTGTGACACCAACAACTTCGCCGGCGGCGTTATCGCGGCCGGCAATCCCGGCGTGCCTGGCACGCTGACGGTAGCCGGCAACTATGTCGGCAATGGCGGCGTGCTGGAGATCGAGACTGTGCTCGGCGGTGATGCTTCACCCACCGACAAGCTCGTGGTCACCGGCAATACGTCGGGCGCCACCGATCTGAAGGTCGTCAACCTGGGCGGCGGCGGGGCGCAGACTGTCGAAGGCATCAAGGTGGTCGACATCGGCGGGGCCTCCAACGGCACGTTCAGCCTGGTTGGCGACTATGTCTTCCAGGGCGACCAGGCCGTGGTCGGTGGGGCCTACGCATACAGGCTCTACAAGAACGGCGTCAGCACACCGGCCGATGGCGACTGGTATCTGCGCTCGGCCCTGGTCAACGGCGATCCCGATCCGCAGCCGCTCTATTCGCCCGGCGTGCCTCTGTACGAGGCCTATGAAGGGGTGCTGCAGGCCTTCAATGAACTGGGCACCATGCAGCAACGCATTGGCAATCGGTCGTGGGGCGAGGGTGCTACGCCGCAAGGTGCGGACCTGCCAGGCCAGGGCTCGGTCGACGGCAAGGCGATATGGGCGCGCATCGAAGCTGCCCATGCCGAGATCAAGCCGGAGACGTCGACCTCCGGCACGAACTATGACGTGACCACCTGGAAGCTGCAGGCCGGCGTCGATGGCCTGCTGCACGAAAGCGACGCCGGTACCCTGATCGGAGGGATTACGGCCCACTACGGAACCGCGTCGTCGGACGTGTCCTCGATCTTCGGGGCAGGGTCGATCGCTGCCACCGGCTACGGCGTCGGCAGCACGCTCACCTGGTTCGGCAGCGGTGGCTTCTACGTCGACGCGCAGGCCGAGGCGACATGGTACGACAGTGACATCCGGTCGGCCACGCTGGGCACCACGCTTGCGGACGGCAACAACGGTTTCGGCTACGGGCTGAGCGTGGAGACCGGACAGAAGATCGCCCTCAACGGCAACTGGTCGCTGACGCCCCAAGCCCAGCTTGCCTATTCCTCGGTCGACTTCGACGCGTTCACCGACCCGTTTGGCGCCGTCGTGTCGCCCGGCAGCAGCAACAGTCTCGTCGGTCGGCTCGGCCTCTCCGCGGACTATGAAGACCAGTGGGTGGACGATGCGGGGCAAGTCAGCCGCACCCACATTTACGGGCTCGGCAACCTTTACTACGACTTCCTCGACGGAAATGATGTCGATGTGTCTGGCACGAAGCTGGTCAGCGAAAATCAGGCGCTATGGGGCGGTGTCGGCCTTGGTGGCTCGTTGAGCTGGGCGGACGGCCGCTACGCAGTCTTCGGAGAAGGGACAGCGCGGACAAGCCTCAAGGATTTTGGCGATAGCCACGCCCTGGGCGCCAAGCTCGGGTTCGCTGTGAAATGGTAGCGTCGATCAAGCTGGACATGTCGACTTTGGCTTGAGGGTCGTGTCCGGCACGGCTATGGAATCCGGACTTGCGGGCCACCCGGCTCGTCGCCCTCGGACGTTTCCTTACCGGCTGCCGGCATCAAGTACCAGGCTCGCATCCGAAGCACCCTGGCGGTCGATCACAGGGATGCCAGCGCGCTGGACATGCGCTCCAGTCCTTGGCGCAACAGAGCACGCGGGCAGCCGACATTCAGGCGAATGAAGCCTTCGCCGCCAGGCCCATAGACGCGGCCGTCATAGAGATTAACCCCGGCCCGATCGACAAAGAATTTCTGAATTCCACCCACTCGGCGATCGAGCGCGCACGCATCCAACCACACCAGAAACGATGCGTCGGGCCGCATGGGCGTGATGCCTGGAAGGTGTTCACCGGCGAACTCGCAAACCAGATCGATGTTGCCGGCGATGTAGCGCGTGAGTTGGTCGAGCCACGGCGCGCCGCTGCTGTAAGCAACCTCCAGGGCCAGGCGGCCGAAAAAGTTCGCATTCACCATGAATGACGCCTGCATTGCGGCAAGAAGCGCCTCGCGGCGCTTTTTGCTGGCTACCGAAATGGTTGCCGAAGGAACCCCGGCAAGATTGAAAGTCTTCGTTGGAGCGGTGCAGATGAACGATTTCTCGGCAGCATCTTCCGAGATGGAGGAGAAGACGATGTGGGGGCGATCCGACAACCTTATGTCGCAGTGAATGTCGTCGGATATGACCAGGATCCCATGGCGCTCGCAGATGTCGTTGAGCGCCGCCAATTCTTCGCGTGTCCAGGCCATTCCGGCAGGGTTGTGAGGATTGCACAGCAGGAATGCCTTGGCACCGCCGGCCGCCAGTTTCTCGAAATCCTCGAGATCGAGTTCATATCTGTTGTTCTGCAGCCTCAGCCGGTTCGTAAGCAGAACCCGCCCGTTTCCCTGAACAACTTCGAAATAGGGCGAGTACACGGGCGACTGCACAATGACGCAGTCACCGGGCTTGGTGAAGGTTCGCAGTATCGCAGCCACCGACGGCATGATCGCCGGCGCGGGAAGCAAGGTCTCCAGTTTCGGCGACCAGTTGTGCCGGTGCGCGAACCACGATTGCACGATCTCATAGTGGCGCGGATCGCGGCGTGTGTAGCCGTAAATGCCATGCTCCGCGGCCTCGCGCAGTCGCGCGATGACGGTTTCCGGAGCGCGGAAGTCCATATCCGCCGTCCACAGCGACAGCAGGTCCTGGCCCTCGACCTGGGGAGAGAACTCGTCCCACTGGTTGGCCCATTTGACGGATCCGAACTGCTGACGGTCGTGGATCTGGTCGAAATCTATTCCCGCGATATGTCGCTGCCCATGCGCCGATGCGGGCGTGTCTGCACAAGCCATTTGATAGTCACCTTGCCGCGGGCATTGCTTGTGGCATCATCATCGCCTCCTAGGATTTGTGGCCACGCGCCAATTGGCGCTCCATAGATTGCGAGTAACGCGACATGCCGAAGCAAAAGCTCCAGTAGACCAACCCCGCAAAGAGGTAGCCGGTTGATGAGATCGTCGGGCCTGCCCAGTTCGGATCGACGCGCGCCGTTTCGACGGCCTTCAGGAAATCCGCGATGCCGACGATGGCGACCAGAGTCGTGTCTTTGAACAGACCGATGAAGGTCGAGACGATGCTCGGTATGACGATCGTCAACGCCTGAGGGAGGACGATCAGGCGCATCATGTCGAAGTAGCCGATCCCGAGCGCCTTGGCCGCTTCGTACTGGCCCTTCGGGATCGCCTGAAGGCCGGCTCTCACGACCTCGGCCATATAGGCGGACGAGAACAACGCTATCGCGATGAGCGGGCGCAACAGTCGATCAGGCGTCAGATAATCCGGGACGAAGAGCGGCATCATGAAGTTCGCCATGAACAACACTGTGATAAACGGCACGCCGCGGACGACTTCGATGAACGTGACGCAAACCGTCTTGACGAAAGGGAGTTCCGACCTGCGTCCAAGCGCCAGGATAACCCCGATCGGAAGCGAGAAGACGATACCCACGATCGACATCAGCAACGTGATCAAGAGACCGCCCCAGAGCGTCGTATCGATGACAGGCAAATGAAGCCAGGCAACGCCGCGCACGAGAACGAACGCGGCCACGGGGTAGACGAGGAAGAACAGCAACGCCGCCACTTTGCGCCGCGGAGCCTTCGTCCACAGGAGCCAAACGATGAGGATGGCGCCGATCGCCTGCGCAAGGTCCACCCGCCACCGCTCGGAAACCGGATACGCGCCGTATCGCAGGTAGTCGAACTTCTCGGCGATGAAAGGCCAGCAAGCCCCCTGGCTGTTCGCACGGCAAGCTTCGTGGCCGCCGCTCCAGACCGCATTGAAGATCGCAAAGCTCAGGAAGTGATGCAGCAGCCACGCGGCGAGGAGGACAAAGCATACCGTCAGCGCGCCTGAAGACGGCGTCGAAAACAGGTTCTTTTTCATCCAGCTCACTGGACCCGGTCGAACGTCCGCGGGAGGCGCCATGGCTGGTATGAGCGCGCTGACGTCAACTGGCGAACGCATGGACTGATCGCTCATCCGTCACCTTTCAACGATTGCAAAATGTCGGTTACACGCGTTCATGGCCAATGACGTGGCAAGGGAGATAACGAGATAGACCGACAGGGTAATCGCCATGACCTGGACGGCGGCTCCGGTCTGGTTGAGCACCGTGCCTGCAAAGATCTGAACGAGGTCGGGATAGCCGATGAACACGGCAAGCGACGAGTTCTTGATGAGATTGAGATACTGGCTTGTCAAAGGGGGAATGATGATGCGCAGCGCCTGGGGAACGACGACCAGACGAAGCGTGTTGCCCGGCGCCAGCCCCAGCGCATGCGCAGCCTCGGTCTGGCCCTTTGGCACTGCCTGGATTCCACCTCGCACGATCTCGGCGATGTATGAACCGGTGTAGACCGACAGACCGATCAGGAGAGCGGCAAACTCCGGATAGAGCTGATGCCCGCCTTGAAAATTGAAACCCCGTAGCTGCGGGGCGACGAACGAGACCGGCTCGCCAGCCGCCAGGAACAGGACCAGCGGAAGTCCTATCAAGGTCGCCAGACTGACCAGAAGCACCGGCAGCTGCCTGCCCGTCCGTCTCTGGATGCTCCTGGCGCGAAACCAGAACGCAACGCAGCAGGAAATGGCCGCAACGAATGCCAGGCCCACCAGACCCGCTCCCGGATGCAAATGAATCTCCGGAACGATGAGGCCGCGATTGTTGAGGTAGATGCCGCCGGGAATGGCGATGGACGCCTTCGGCGAGGGCAACGGCTTGAGGACGGCGTTGTACCAGAACAGCAGCTGCAGCAACAACGGAACATTGCGCACAAGCTCGACATAGGCGGTCGCCACCTTCGAAACGATCCAGTTCGGCGACAGGCGGGCAACGCCGATGACGAAGCCAAGCAAGGTCGCGAACAGGATTGCGAGGAGACTGACGTAGAGGGTGTTGGCCACTCCCACCCAGAACGCCTGACCGTAGCTGGACAATGCATCGTACGGTATCAGGGTTTGATTGATGTCGAAGCCGGCAGACTCATTCCAAAAGTCGAATGAGAGCGGAATCCCCCGGACCCGCATATTCGATGCAGTCTGCATGCCGATGCCCAGGGCCAAGGCCAGCAGGCAGCCGGCGAGCAAGAGCTGGTAGAAGATGCCCCGCACCTTCGTATCGTGCAGCGACAACCTCCTGCGCGACGGCGCGGGAAGCGACAAATGGGACATGGGCTGTTCCTATCGGGTCCGTGCAAGGCGCTGACGGTACCACGCCAGCGCCTTGCAACCGTGCTTTGCTTAAAGCGCGTCGCGTTTGAACGGACTCAGGCGACGCGCTTTAGGGTCTTTGTTTTTATGCATGTCGTTGTCTCAAAACCGGGGCCATTTTTGAGCGACATGCGTTAGCGGATCGGCGGAGCGTATTGAACGCCGCCTTGGTTCCAGAGCGCGTTCATGCCGCGCTCCATTTTCAGCGGCGAATCCTTGCCGACATTGCGATCAAACACTTCGCCGTAATTGCCGACCTGCTTGATCACCTCGACCGGCCAGTTATCGCCGAGCCCGATGTCCTTGCCTATGCTGCCGTCCACGCCAAGCAAGCGGCGGATGCTGGGATTGTCCGACGATTTCATGGCATCGACGTTCTTGGAGGTGACCCCGTATTCCTCCGCGGCAACCATGACGTAGAGCGTCCACTTCGCCACATTGAGCCACTGGTCGTCACCCTGCCGCACGGCCGGACCAAGCGGCTCCTTGGAGATCAGCTCGGGAAGAACAATGCTGTCGTCCGGCTTGGCCATGCGAAGCCGCGACGCGTTCAAGGTGGAGGTGTCTGCGGACAAGACGTCGCAACGTCCCTCCTCATAAGCCTTCACTACAGCTTCCTCGTCCGCGAAACCAACCGTCGTGTACTTGATCGACTGCGAGCGAAAATAGTCGGCAAGGTTCAACTCGGTCGTGGTGCCCTGGGTGACGCATATCGATGCGCCGTCAAGTCCCTTGGCTGACGTGATATTGTCCGCCTTGCGCACCATGAACCCCTGGCCGTCATAGAAATACGTGCCGGCAAACAGTATGCCTAGCGACGTATCGCGGGACGATGTCCAGGTTGCGTTGTGGGCGAGAATGTCGATCTCTCCCGACTGCAAGGCGGTGAAGCGATCCTTTGGCGTCAATGGGATGAACTTGACCTTTTGCGCATCCCCGAGCACGGCAGCGGCCACGGCGCGACAATAATCGACGACAAATCCGGTCCATTTGCCTTCATTGTCGGGAAGGCTGAAGCCAGCCGTGGCCGAATTTGTGCCACAGGTCAGCACGCCATTTTTCTTGACATTGTCGAGGGTTGCGGACCACGCCGAGGAGGCGGTGCACGCGATGGCGAGGGCAAGAAGGCCCTTGAACGTTGATCTCATTTCGGCATTCCCCTGTTATTGTTGAAGGGAATGTGCTCTCCAGCCCAAGTATTCGTCAAATCGATTGTTCTCATGGTGAAAATGAGCGCTGCTCATAGTTGCGAAGCACTCGCAGCTGAAAAGCGGTTGAGTGGTGAAGCAGCGCGCGCGACCTATTTTACGGCCGACCCCGGTGCTCCGACGGTGTCTTGGTGTCTCTTGCTCCGCGATTCGTTGTAGATTCCCACGATGATTTCCCGGAGCCACCTGGTTCCCGGGTCATTCGCCATCTGGCGATGAACAATAAGCCAGGCATTCACATTCGATATCGGAAGGGGTGGCGGGACCAACGTCACCTCACTCCTCTCATCCAGCATTTGCAGGATGGCATCACCGCAATGGGTAATCAGTTCAGTGCCGCGAAGCGCCCAGGGCAGCACCGGATAGTTCGAGATGGTCGCAACGACATTGCGGCGAAGACCCATCTGTTTGAGGGCGGCATCCGCGAGGCCTTCCGCCAGGCCATCTGCGGAAATCTGGAGGTGAGAACTGGCCAGATAGGTTTCCAGCGTCATTGCGCTTCTGGCGATCTTGCTTCCACTCCACACCGCGCAAAACAATCGGTCCTGGCCAAGCTCCACCTTCAAGAGACCTGGGTCGTCGCGTATCGCTGCTCCCGTCAGCGCGCAGTCAACTTGTCTCAGATAGACCGATGACCCGATTTCGGGTCCGTTTGCGGGAATGACGTTCAGCGTCGCGCCAGGAGCTTGCCTGGAAAATTCTCGAATGAGGCCCGGGATGAAAACCATGGCATGATAATCTGTAAGTCCAACGCGAAAGTTGCGTCGCGTCGTTGCTGGATTGAAGATCTGATGCCGGTCGATCGATGCGCGGATCGTTGCGAGTGCGGCGGAAATATTCGACAGCAGCTCAACTGCCCGGGGAGTTGGCCGCATCTCGCCGCCATCTCTGGTGAACAATTCATCCTGCAATAGATACCGAAGCTTCGACAGGGAGTGGCTTACAGCTGATTGTGTTCTGCCCAATTCGGTAGCCGCCCGCGTCACGCTCCTTTCCCGCATCATCACGTCAAAGACCCGCAATAGATTGAGGTCGATATCGTTATAATTCATGGAATTACCTCATCTGCGACCTGAGACCGCACCAGGCGGCACTAACGCGTTGGTTGCGACGGTGACAGATGGGGCACGAAGAGTGAAGACAGAGGTCCGGCTTTGAAACTCTGGCGGTTGAACAGGTGACGGCGACCGCCGGATCGCTCCGCGGCATTTCTGAGCCTGGCTTGGCGAGCAAGCCGGCAATCCGCCATGAACCCAGGGCGAGCATGTGAAGTAAAGTCAGCCGCACCCGCTGGGATGGGAAATCGCAGGCGGTTTCAAGGGCTTGATAGTGGCGGAGAGAGCGACAGCCATATTGCTGTCTCATATCGTCTCAATCAATGCAAATCATAAGGTAATATCAATGATTTAATCTAAAATGGCTGTCTCGCGCCGTTGCAATCCGCATCATCCAATGCCATTATTTTTGGCGGGTAAGATGATGGGATAGAGAAATGCCGAAGATCGCGAAGGAACTTTCAGCACTAGCCGTCAAGAACTTGAAACACCCCGGATCGACCACACCCGGCAACGCTGTATTTGCTGTCGGTGGTGTTGCCGGGCTCATGCTCCAAATCACGCCGGGCGGCGGCCGATCGTGGCTATTGCGCACAACAAACGTGAATGGCCGGCGTTGCGAAATGGGTCTTGGCGGGCATGACGTATCATTGGGCGAAGCCCGCGAGCGGGCGAGGGCAACCAAAGACAAAATCCGCAGCGGCATAAATCCGCTACAAGAGAAGCGCGACCGTCGCAAAGCCGCGATTGAAGCCGCAAAGCGCCATCTCACATTCCGCGATGCCGTTGACAAATTCCTTGCCGACACACTGGCGGAATTCAGAAACGAAAAGCATCGGAAGCAATGGCAATCCACGCTGGACACGTATGCAATGCCCGTCATCGGCAATCTTGCCGTTTCCGAAGTCACCAAACATCACATGGTCGAAATCCTTAAGCCGATCTGGACGACCAAGACGGAGACGGCCACGCGTTTGCGGCAACGTTGCGAACGCGTGCTTGATTGGGCAAAGGCACACGGACACCGCGAGGGCGACAATCCGGCAGAGTGGAAGGGCAATCTCAATGCCATGTTGTCCAAGCCAAGCAAGGTTGCGACAGTCGATAATCAGCCCGCCGTTCAGTTGAAGGACGCGCCCACGTGGTTCGCAGCATTGCGCAAACGCGAAGGCACGGGTGCACGGGCATTGGAATTCGCGACATTGACCGCTGCGCGATCGGGGGAAGTGCGCGGCATGGAATGGCCTGAAATCGATTGGCACGCCAAATTGTGGACGGTGCCGGCATCGCGAATGAAAATGAGGCGGCCGCACGTTGTGGCGCTATCCGATGCGGCAATGACAATCCTAACTGCGATGAGAGAAGCCGCGGCCGCCGACACAGAATATGTGTTTCCCGCGATCCGTGGCGGCATGCTGTCCGATATGACGTTGAGTGCTACCATGAAGCGCATGCACGAAAGCGAGATCGAGGCGGGCCGCACGGGCTGGCTGGACAAGAACTCAAAGCGCCCAGCCGTGCCCCATGGGCTGCGGTCAACGTTTTCTGATTGGGCAGGGGAGTTGTCCGACTATCCCCGAGACATGCGGGAATTTGCGCTTGCCCACGCCATCAACAGCGACGTTGAGGCCGCATACCGGCGCGAAACCATGATTGAGAAGCGCCGCGCCATGATGAGCGATTGGGCTAAGTTTTTGCGCGGTGGGAACTGACCAAAGCACTAAAACATGAGCCTCGGCAACGCTGGCCGAAGGCGATAAGCTCGCGAGCAAAACGGAACGCTAAGCTGTTCAGCAACATCGATCGCTGATCGCATCGGGCGAACCGGAATTATCAGCGGTGGCGCTGAGATGTTTCCGCTCAGTTCGACTGGCGCTGCATGACGCCACCTCTAATTTCGCCTGGCTAAGCGCACGCCGGGCCCACCACCATTCTCTGGAATGAATTCGATGCCAGCGTTCTCCAGGGCGCCCTGTACCGCCTGCAGTGTGTTGTCGAACAAAACCTCGCCGCGCTCCAATCGCGCGATAGTGTTGGGAGAGACCTTTGCGAGGGCAGCAAGCTCCCGAATGCCTAGATGGAGAGCTGCCCGCGCCATCCGACACTGGGCCGAAGTTATTGCCATCCGTAGTAACCCTGTTACTAAATTGTTGCATTTGCTCGCCATAGATAGTAACACTGATACTACCGTTGATGCCGACAAGCATCTTGAGCGGTTGGACAGGTGCGGTCACACCTGTCCAACCTAACCACAACCCCAGCTTTCATGGAGCTCGGATCATGGATGATTCCGACAATAGCATGAGTTTGTCTTTCGTCACCCGGCGGCGCCTGCTGGCGGGTACGGCCACGGCCGCCGTGGCATGGCCCTTCCAGGTAAAGTCGCGGGCTGCCGAACTGAAGGACGGCCGCAGCGCGGCCGATCCTGCTCTCTGTCTGTGTGGCAACTGGCAAAAGATCCATGATGAGACACTGGCGCTGTGCCGCGAACAGCAGCGGTTGGAGACACACCTCGCGAGGACGGTCGGCTTTCCCTGCGCCAAAGTGCGTCTTGCCGATGGTAGGGACGTGACGCTCCATTCCATCGAGAGCCTCAACGATGTCTACTCTCCGGAAAATGAAATCGAATGGGATAGGGCGTTTGCAGATTTCGCGGCACACCAGGCGCGTTGGGATGCTGCTGATGATGAGATCGGCTATTCGAGAACAGACGAACTGATCAGGCAATCGGAAACAGCCGAAAGCGCACTTCTGGATGATCTACCGCAGACACCGGCCACGTCCATCGAAGGCATTTTGGCCAAGCTCACGGTCATTCTGCGTGACGGTGAGCACTGGGAACATCCTGACGATTTCCCCTGGCCGCATATCCGATCTGTGCTGGATGACCTCGTCCGCCACCATAAACATCGATCCGGCGATGATCGCGATCGATCGGGCAATCGTTAGCCGACGGACCTTATAGGCGGTGAGGATGCAGCCTGCTTAGAAGAAAGCCGGATCGGAGGCAGCCCGTCACGGCCGCTTTGCTCCAAAGTTGCCTTGGCTGAGCAACCCATCTTGTTGGGCGCCAAGCCGACTATCGTTTCTGGTTTGCCGTGTTCGCTCGCCTCGCCGGCGCTCCTAATGGACATGGGCTCAAGCAACAGTTCCGCCGCCGTGACCGCTGCGTCTCGATGAAGGCCAGCTTTCTGCGCAGTGTGCATCACCCTCATCACAACTTGTCGCCCTCGTCTTGCGGACGCCACGAAACGGGATTGGTGATCCAGCGACTGATGTCGGATTCATGCCAGCCTGCACCGTGGATACTGATCTGGATCTGGCGTGGGAAGGTGCCTTCGGCGATCTTGCGATAGATCGTGGACCGAGACAAACCGGTCCGGAAAAGGACGGTTTTCAGGCGGATGATCCGGTCTGCTTCAGGCATGGTCGCGCTGCCTCTCGCTGGCTGGTTCTGACTGCTCCTGATCCAGAGAGGACAGACACTTACGGGCTCGCAAGAGGGTTTTCCGGGTCGTCGTGCCCCGGCGTAGAGACGGCGGCAAATCGGACGGGTCTAGAGTCCAATGCCCCGGCCTCGGCCGAGGTCGATGCCGTGATTGAAGGCGAGTTCCAACCCGAGACGACGGCCTGATTCGAAGGTGATGCCGAGATCCCCCTTGCGGTTGGCGAGGATGGATTCAAGCTGCGGATCGCGTTCGAGGCTTTTGGCCATGTCACCCATCGCCGATCGCGTGGCTTTGTAGCCGGACATGTCGCCCGCCTGATACTGGTGCTGGCTGGTCCGGTCCAGTTTGTGCCAGCGTTGTACGAAGCGGTCGGCACGGCGGCTCCGATCGGTGCGGATTTCGGTTTCAAGCTGCAGGGCGCGGATGGCGCGATTGACCTTGCCACCGCCGGCCTCGCGAGCAAGGCCCGCGTCCTTGATGTAAGCGGCCTCGGCATCGCGCCAGCCATTGGGCCGCACCTCCTGGAAGGCCTTGCGGGCGTCAGCCAGTTCGCGCAACAGCGCCGGGCTGGCCCTGCTACGGGCATCCGCGGCGCTGAATATGGCGTCCACAGCGCGGGCATGACGCACGAGCGCATCGGTTCGGGTTTTCCGCAACGCCGCTTGCCCGTCCTCGGCGATCTCTCTGGCGGGCGCGGCGGGTTCGAGGCGCACTTCCTCTCTTTCCGGCCTGCGCATGGCGTCGAAGTCGGGCGCGCCATCTGCCGAAGGGCGCCGGCCGTCGAACATGTTGCGTAGCCTTTCAGGCACGACCTTGCGTACGATCTCTGCGACACGCTCGCGAAAGCTAATCCCGCGCCGCTCGGCATAGCTCTGCGCCGGGTCGATCTGGTCGTAATCCGACGCCATATCCTTGGCGCGGTCGCGTGACAGCGTCCGGACGAGCCGTTCGCGCGTCGCGAAGTCATCACGACCGTAATGCAGGTCCATCCTGTCGCGATGCCGCGACAGGGCAACGTAGCTGCCATGGGCATCCATTCCTGGCGTCGCCAGCACATGCGTGCGGTCGACGGTCATGCCCTGGGCCTTGTGAATGGTCGCAGCATAGCCGTGGTCGATGTGGGCGTAGTCCTTGAAGTCAAAGCGCACAGACCTGCCATCGTCGGTTTGAACCGTCATGGTTTGCGCGCTGACCTCTTCGATCACGCCGAGCGTGCCGTTCTTGACGCCAAGCCCGCGCTCGTTGCGCAGAAACATGACCCGGTCACCGCTGGCGAAGTTCCTTGCACCGCGTTCGACATCCACCTGAACTTCGTCGCCTAGATCGCCGGCAGCACGCATGCGGTCGCGCGCTGCCTGGTTGAGCGCGCGCACCTCGTCGTTTGTGTGAGTGAGAATGATCCGGCTTGTGTCAGGCTCTGCCTGCCTGTCGTGATCCCAGCGCTCGACAAGATCGCTGCGCACCTCATCGCGTGAGGCAGCCTGGTGCACCATGCTTTTTACGTCATAGGCGCCGATCGCGGCGCCGATCCTGCCGGTTGCAAGATCGCGCGTTGCGTCACGCTGCCAATCCTCGCGCTGCCGGCGCACCTGGCCCATCTCGACGCCGCCGTGACGTTCGTGGATGGAACGGAATGCAGCACCCGCTTCGATCGCCTGCAGCTGCTGCGGATCGCCGACCAGCACGACTTTTGCGCCTACGCCCGCCGCATGGGAGAGCACGCGCTCCAACTGGCGAGTGCCGACCATGCCTGCCTCGTCGATCACCAAAACATCACGCGCGGTGAGCAGGTCGCGGCCCTGCCCCCAGCTATGTTCCATGCTGGCGATGGTTCGAGACGAGATGCCGGAACCGCTTTCAAGATTCTCGGCCGCAATGCCGGAGAGTGCAGCGCCTCGAACCTCGTAGCCGGCTGCTGCCATGCCTGGCGCGCCACGCCAAGCATCGCGCTCTTGCCGGTGCCGGCAAAACCGACAACGACACCAAGATCGCGACCGTCCGTGATGTGATCCAGTGCATCGCTCTGCTCGCCTGACAGAACAAGGCCATGACGATTGGCATCCGCCAAAGCAGTCACACGATCCCGATCACTCACCGCATGACGTTCCTCTCCGGCCATGCGTTCCGCCGCGCGATGCAGCCGCTGTTCGGTCTCGATCATATTCTGGGTGGTGAACCGATCGACTCCACGGCCGTCCTTGCCCAGTTCGACCAGATCGGGCGCGTTGCCGATCGCGCCCATCACCTGGTTGAACTGTTCGATGCCATCGCTGTGCCGATGCGCGAACTTCGCCATGTCCTTTCGAGTAAAAGTCGATTGCTGATGCGTGATGGCATCCAGCGCCACGGATGGATCGGCAATGATGCGCGCGCCATTGTTGCGCGCGATCTCACGATGCAGTTCGGCGCGATCTGCTTCAATGCCGTCAGCGTCGAGGCCACTGCCCTCAATGCGCTGAGCCGGCGCACCGATCTTGGTTTGCGGCTCCAACGAAATGCCCTGCGCTTCCAGACTGCGATGATCGATGCGGACGTCGATATCGAGTTCAGCTAGGCGTTCATTGGCAAGTTCCGCCCATCGCTCGCGCCAGCGCTCGACCATCTGGGTAGCATTCCAGTCTCGAACCTTCGCCCCGAAACCGTTCTCATCGACTGAACGCATGGTGAGCATAACATGAGCATGCGGCTTGGGACTGCCATTCTCCGCCCTGTCCCAATGCACATTGAGGTCCGCGACCATGCCCTGGCTGACAAACTCGGCCTGCACGAAGTCGCGCGCCAGCTCGATGCCTTGTGCCTGGCTCAATTCACGCGGGAGGGCGAACTCCACCTCGCGGGCGAGCTGGGCATCCTTGCGTACCTCGAAAGCCTCGACATCGTTCCAGAGCCGTTCGCGGTCGTTCCAGGCTTCCGGCGCATTCTCCGGCAGCATCACCTCGGAATGGACGACACCGCGCTTGGCCGAGAAGTCATGGCTCCTATCAATCCGCTCATCGCGCAGCCGCGCAGCCGAGCGGTAGGCAGCCGATGCCACAGCACTCGAGCCAGCCTTGCGGCCAATGACCTTGACGTGAAGATGATAGATCGCCATCGCGACCAGATCATTTGCACGTCAAACCGCACGTCGGCACGACGTATAAGCGCGCCCTCCCTCGAAAAATTCTCGGGATGGACCAGCCCGTCCCGGGGTGTCTCGGCAACTCTGCAGCCTTCCGGCAGGCCATCCCCTATCATTGCCGCATCGACAATCAATGGAGACGGCCATGCGTAAGCCACGAGACTTCGACGCCGAACTGAAGGCGCTGGAAGACAAAGCGCGAGAGCTAAAAACGCGGAAGGTGCAGCAACTTGGCGAACTGGTGATCGCCACCGGCGCCGACCAGCTCAGTACCGATGAACTGGCCGGTGCATTGGTCGCAATCGCCGAAACGGTAGACACCTCAAATCGTGAGGCATGGGCCAAGCGTGGGGTGATGTTTTTCGAAAGCAGGTCCCGGCGAACTGCTCCGGCATCTCAGCGCAACCCTCGCGGCGCTCCAGCGCAACCGGGCAGCACACAATCGCCGGCAGGCGGCACAGGCTCGCAATGACATGCGCACGTGGCAGGTCGAGCGCCGCAAGCGTACCCGACATCTGATCGAACTCGGTGGCCTTGTCGTCAAGGCAGGCATCGTCGAGCTGACTGCCGATGATCGCGCTACCATCTACGGCGCGCTGATCTGGATTGCCGCCAAGCTGCAAAGCGATGAAGGCGAACATGCGCGAAACCTATGGACTGCGAAGGGTATGAAGGCGTTCGATGGTGAAGGACTTGATAGGCAGATGGGCCGGCGAACGTAGCGATGGTCGCCGAACAGGGCGAGCCGAAGCCGTCCACCTGGTCACAACTGTTCAGTGCGAAATTGGTCTTTCACATTGACGGGGACGTTCGGCACATGTGATCTCGCGCCGACGAGACAGCGCACCCTTCACACGGGTGGGGTTGTCGCAGGTTCAATCCCTGCATCGCCCACCATCCAACCCCTTCGAAAGGTTGGATGAAACGGCCTCAGCCAAAACCTCTGAAAACTACCACTGGGGCGTAACTGGCGCGTAACCCAATAATATCGGCTCCAAGTGCAGAATCTTGGCCGGATGAACTCGACGCTCCCAGGTCCGAGTGGGGGTGCGAAGCACGGGCGCGAATAGTATGTCTTAAGCTTGGCGAGCGCCAAATGAGGGGGACGATCAATGTCAGACATCGACCACGCGGTGGTTGCGGCAGCAGCAAAAAAGCGATTTGACACGGCTTATGACCGCACCAAAAAGCTTTCCGACTTCGTAGGCATGCTCACCCGCTTGGCCTTTCTAGTACTGTTGGGCACTTTCGTGGCGAGCGACCTAGGCACTGGCTTCAGCTTCTCAGTCGTGACCCGATGGTGCGCATTGCTGGCCATCAGCGGAATTTCTATCAAGCTGACGCTGATGGTGGGGGCTGTCATAGGAGCGAAGTTGACCGAGTATACAAACTCGCAGTTTGCGCGGGTCCCTGGTGGCGTGAAGCGTTGGCATCCAGCACGACTCGCCATCGAGTTATTCTGTTTACTGGCAGTTCTCGGGCTTAGCGGTTCTCTGATTTCATATGGGGCTAGGCTGGCTGAGCGGATGTCTGACCACACCCACATCCAGAGCCAGTGACGCGCTCCGAGTCTGTGGAGCTCTCGAACTCCTCCACCGTAAATGGTCAGGCCGCCTCCTTCTCGAAGCGCAACTTATCTGCTGGCGCGTCGTGTCCACTCGTGGTTTAGACGGGCAAGACTACGGCCTTCCCCGCACCTGAGCGACAACCTTCCATCCTGCGGCGGCCAGAGTCCCGCCTGTTTCGGTGGCTAAGGTATAGGTCACGAGCATGTCGGTAAACACCTGCAAGCGTCTAAAGAGGCTCGGATCAAGGAGTTGCGCTTCGGGATCAAGCCGTCACCAGCGGACAAGCCCCGCGTCGGCAACGGGAGGCCAAAGGGAGGCGGGTTGACCTTGCCCCTCTGATCTAATCCGGTTTGAAGTTCGTTCTGGCCCATCGAGAGGACCAGGACATGAAACGTAGCCGCTTCTCTGAAGAGCAGATCATCGGAATTTTGAAGGAACACGAGGCCGGAGTCTCGGTGGCCGATCTGTGCCGCAAGCACGGGGTCAGCGACGCCAGCATCTACAAATGGAAGGCGAAGTATCGCCCATCGCCTGCCCTTCGACCACGCTCCCTAAATTGGCACTGATATCGACGAGCGCAGTTTCGGCCAGCAAGATCTCGACTAGGCGCGACGCCAGCGTTCGCACGCAGCATGCGGCCGACCCGACGTCGTCGCCGGGACGGGTCAACAGCAGCGCGTCGCGTAGCGCCGCTTCGTCCTCAACCTTGTCGAACAGCCACAGACCCGATATGGTCTTTCCGCCTCAGCAGAGTTCTCTCAAATGCCCATGACCCGAGAGGAACATATCGCTTGGTGCAAGCAGGACGCACTTGAGGTTCTCGCCGAAGGTGATGCCCTTGCCGCGATCGCGAGAATGATCAGCGACATGCGTCTCCATCCCGAGACGTCTGAACCGATCCCCGATGGACTAGTTCTCTTCGCACTCAAGTCCGCGGCAGTCGGAGACTTCCGATATGTGCGTCAGTTTATAGAAGGGTTCAACTAGGCACAATCGTCGATCGTGGATTATTAATTCGCTAGCGAGTTGGGGAAGATCATCATTCGATACTACTTGTCGATGCAAGCTCGGTATGCTAAAGCACTTTGCGTAGCAAAAGGAGGAGCAGGTGAAAGTCAAACTTGTGCCACTGTCGGTAAAAAAGTCCGGCAACGCCTCTAAAACGTGCATATTGCGGGCTAGCAAGTAACGCTAGGCCGTCAAGGGCTGGAGGCTCTTCGCGCGTCCAGCCCTAACAAAACGACGAAGGCGGGGTGCATAGCGTTAAAGCTTGTGCTGCCGATGACCGGGCAACACGCGATAGCTCCAGACCGTGTTTTGAGGCTGCAGCCAAGGCGGCGGGGGTAAGCTTCGCCTCTTCATGACCATTCCAGGGAGAGGGCTTGGTGCGCCGGACACTGTGTAGGAGTGTTGTTTGCGAACAAGCGGGCGAGTCCGTGCGCCTTCTTGATACCAGAACCCAGTTTCACGTTGAAATAGCGGGCATTGACGAGGTCTTGCAGCAGACCGCGCTTCTGCCGGAGGTTGTGGCCAATTTCGTTGAACCTCTCGGGTTCCTGGATGAAGACATTCCCCTTGGCAGTCTACGGGCCAAGCAGCGCCCTTGGCGCAAGCAGCTTGCGGACCTGCACAGGAACGCGGTTCTGTCAGCCTTTGTTCAGAGACTGCGGGAAAGTGTTCCTTACTATCGCGAGAATAGTCGCGAACTGGAGGCGAAATCAGGCTTCGTTGGACTGCCCCAAGCTCCTCGGCTGTCAAAAGCCGATCTCCGCGAGCATTGGGCTGACATGCTGGATCCCCAAGTCAGCATAGCAGGCGGGCTGACCGATGGATCGCTCGAAATCGCCCAGACGAGCGGCTCATCAGGCGAGCGGCTGCAGGTCATCGCCCAGCTCCGTTCCGACCACTTGCCGCCTTACCCGGAACAGGTCTGGGGTATTGCGCCGCTACCTGACGCCGTGCGGGCAGCAGTGATCACAAGCCCCAACTGCGTAGTCAGATATTGCGGCCTGGCATCGGCGGCGCGAGAGGATCGCCTGATCGAACGAACGACGCTTCATATTGCTGGAAATCATGACATTTTTCACGCGGACGACAGTCTCGTCCGACAGTTTGCAGAGGATCTTGAGAGTTTCCGCCCCGACATTCTGGTTGCGAATCCGGTCTATCTCAACTGGCTTACTGCCCGGGCAAGGGGACTTGGCTTGCATTTACCCTCGGTTTCCCTAGTACTCGTAACTTACCAGTACACTCCTACGCTGCAGCGCCGCGCGATCGAAGCAGCCTGGAAAGCTCCCGTTTATGACATTTATTCGGCCACTGAATGCGGCGGCCTGGAGGTGGCAGTCGGCTGCCGATGTGGGCACTGGCACGTGTTCGAAGACCACAGTTTCGTCGAGATAGAAGCCTGCAAGACTGCTGGCTTGCCGCCTGGGGTCGGCGATGTGCTGATAACCACTCACGCCAGTGAGGTCATGCCTCTCCTCAGATACGAGATCGGCGACCTGGCAGCCTGGTCTGAGGTCGATTGCGAATGCCCGCTCAGCGACTGGCGCACTTTGATCTTCCACGGACGCTCTCAGGAAACACTTCTAGCGGGCCGCCGCCGCGTCACGACGCGGCAGGTCGACAGTGCGGTCGCTGAGGTCGCCGGTATTGCGTTTGCGCAGGTGTATGCCCAAGATGGTGGATTTTGCGCAGACGTCATTCCGTCCGAATCTGGAGGCTTCAAGGCAAGCGAGCTGCGGGAGGCCTTTTTCGATAAGTTTGACATACGCTCCCTCAATGTCAGAGAAGTCCGCGCGCTGCGGCCGCTGCCCTCCTTAAAGTACCCGCTGGTGCGTCCGGCGGCGTAGAGAGGCGTTTCCCATCATGCCATCCGGCCTTCGATCTGACTTCCCGATGCTTGAACGCCGGGTGGCGGAGCGTCAGGTTATTTACCTGGATTCGGCGGCTACTGCGCTCAAGCCCCGCACGGTAATCGAGGCTGAGCGCAGGCACGCGACTGAGGTAACCGCCAATGTCCACAGAGGCAACCATGCTCTTTCGGAAGAAGCCTCGGAATTGCACGAGGCCGCCAGATGGACGATGGGAGAATTCCTCAACGTCGCCCCTGCCGATGTGATTTTTGTCCAGAATGCGACGGGTGCGATCAACGTGGTGGCGTCCGGGTTGGGTCTTGCAAGGTCGGACAGGATCCTGGTATTCAGCTCCGAACATCATTCCAACATCCTCCCCTGGATGCGGGCGGGGCAGGTCGTCTGGCTGGATGTACCACCCGACAAGGCGGTCGGCCTCGACTTGGTGGCAGACGCTTTGGCGAAGTATCGCCCCCGCCTGCTGGCGTTTGCACATGTCTCAAATGTCTTCGGCGTGGTGCAGCCTGCCAGGGAGATCTGCCAGCTTGCACGCGAAGCCGGCGCGCTTAGCTGCGTGGACGCGGCACAGGCGATCTCCCATTTCCCGGTGGACATCCAGGAGATCGGCTGTGATTTCTTGGTTTTCAGCGGCCACAAAATGCTGGGCCCTCCCGGCATTGGCGTCCTAACCGGAAGGCGCGATGCCCTCGAGATGATCGAAGCGACGGCTCTAGGCGGCGGCTGCGTCACCTCGGTGACCCGGCATTGTTACTCGCTGAAGGCTTTGCCCGGCCGCCTAGAGCCGGGCACTCCGAACATCAGCGGTGTACTGGGACTCGCCGCCGCCGCCGACTACATCGTCAAGATTGGCTGGGAACAGATCCAGAACCGCAACCGGACGCTCGCTGCGTGTCTGAAGGACGTGGTGAGCAAATTGCCTGCCTGCCGCGGACTTTATTGCCGGGACGAGTCGACAGTGCCGATCGTCAGCCTGTTTGCGCCCGACGCTGTCGTTCGGATCGAAACAATTGCATCCGCGCTCAGCGATGAGTTCGGGGTGATGGCCCGGGCAGGGTTCCACTGTGCTTATCCGCTCCATGAGGGTTTGGGCCTTTCGGGAGGCACCCTGCGGCTATCTGCACATTTCTATAACGAACCTGCCGAAATCGGCTGCGCTGGTGAGGCATTGAATGTGCTGCTGACGCGTTTCCAGCGGGCAGGGGAAGGATGATGGCCTGATGACAAACGAACTCCAGCTGTCCCCACGAATCTTCTGGTCACGCAACCTGCTTTGCCTGGTGAGCTGCCAGATGGCTTACACGGCCGCTGGCTCGGTTTGCTTAGTGGTGAGTGGCCTCGCAGGCTTTTATCTGGCCGATCACAAGATACTGGCCACATTGCCATTCGCCCTGATCCATGTAGCGACCGCCCTGGTCACCTTCCCCCTTTCGCTGCTGATGCATCGCCTGGGGAGAAAGACGTGCTTTATCTTCGGCTCGCTGGCAGGGGTGGCTGCCGCAATCCTCTGCATGACAGCGATTGTCGTGCAGTCATTTCCGCTCCTGTGCGCTGGAAGCGCCTTGTTTGGAGTGTTTCAAGCAACTTCGGAATACTATCGCTTCGCCGCCGCCGAATCGGTGGCCGAACGTGCAATTCGCCAGGCGGTCGCCTGGACGATCGGACTAAGTCTGGTCGGAGTGCTTGTCGGCCCGCAGCTTGGCGCGGTCCTCGATGCGGTCCTCGCGCCACCGATGTTCCTGGGCAGCTACGCCGCTGTCGCGGCGTTCTCGATCGCATCGGCCATCCTTGCATTCGGCATTGAGGACAGGCGGTCACGTGTTCCGGTGGCGCACGTCGGCCGGAGCCTGGGTGCGGCCCTTAGGCGGCCCGCCGTCGGATTGGCGCTGGTGGCCTCGGCGGTCGCGTTTGGCGTGATGGTAACGGCCATGACGGCATTGCCGGTCGCCGCTGTAGGTTGTGGCCTCAGTGTCGGGGCGACCGGAGGCATCATACAGCTGCATCTGATCGGCATGTTCATCCCGTCGATGTTTGCTTCCCGGCTCGTGACAAAGTTTTCGGCGCGTCAACTCTTGAGCGCTGGCGGCGTCATCATGATCGCCGGATTGGGAAGCCTGTTTGGCGCAAAGGCGTTCATCCCGTTCGCGATGGGACTATTCCTGGTCGGCGCGGGTTGGAACTTCGTGTATGTGAGCGCCACGGAGATTCTCGCCAGCATTCCGGATTCTGAGGAGCGGGCGACGGCGCAGGGGTTCAACGAACTGCTTGAGTTCGCGATCATTGGCGCTTGTGCGCTCGGCGCTGGCGCATTCTACGTGCTCTTCGGCTGGAACACCCTCATCATCACGCTTGCCACGACTTCGTTGTGCCTGCTGGGGGTCATTCTCGCCAGCACCGTAAAACTTCGCTTCGCACCGTGATCTCGGTGGCTGGGACACCAGCGGACCGATGTCGATCCCGACGAAAAGCTCCCCGAATTTCTTGGAGAAAGGCGAACCGGAGGCGTTCTGGATGGCAGTTGAGTTCAATCTCAAATCAGGCCTCATCCGGATGGTTTTCTTCAGACGAGATCGCAGTGAACTCAGGCGCATCGAGGTCGGGACAAGAACTGTTCCCACCAACACGCTAAGGTCGAATGGAGCATGAACGTCATGCGGCGCCGAGATTTATTCCGAGAGGAACTCTTCGCGTTGGTCTGGGAAAGGCTGTCGCAAAGGAGCTCGGCGTTTCCGATGTGGCACTCGCGCGGTAGGCCCTTTGCCGTTGGCCGAAAGCCGCTCTGGGGAGCGCAGGGGAGCGCCGGCCAAGTTTGGGCCCTCGTGTGATCGGCCGATAACCGTTTAGACCCTAATGCGCGGAACTACGCGCTCTTCTCGAGAGCTCAGAGCATAGGCTGCTCGTTCCGACAGTGGCCTTCCCCATCCCAGGACAAAACGCTCCCACCGGTTTCGACGCCTAGTGCGGCCGATGGATCAAGGGAGCTTGTGCACGTGCACATCTACTTGGCATAGCCGTGCCAGGTCGCGCCTATCCTCGTCCCGCTTGATCGGGAAAGCGCCTAGAAACCAGTCCAGGATGTCCTTAGGCGTCGGCGCGGCCGGTCCTGCCCAGGCTGCGGCAATGGACGTGTGCAATTGCATCAGCGCCGCACGAGCTTCGTCCGTCCTGCCTAGCTTGCGCAGGGCAGCCGTTTTCCAACCGGCAGTGTCGACGATTGCGTTCTTGGACCGATCGGCCGCCGCGATTGCGGCTTCGAAATCTCCGGCAAAATAGCGGATTACCGCGATGTGTGACCACTGATAGTCCAAAAACATCGATGTCAGATCCATCGCACGCCCCAGCAGACGCGACGCAGAATCGACGCGGCCCATGAACGCCATGCCCAAAGCAGCCGACACCAGTGTCTTGGGACTGTTGGGGTTGAGTTCGGCGGCCAGTTCGTAGTGCACTTCCGACTGTTCGAAGTGTCGGGCCATGGCTGTCGACCAGGCGACGACCAAATGATTGCGTGCATCCAGGGGATCGAGCGCCACGGCGCGTTGGGCGAGCTCGGCAGCCCTCTCCGTTATCGAAGGATCGGCAGCAATTCCCGGCCGGATAAATTGTCGCGAATTGTGGATGCTGGCCAAACTGGCGTAGGCAGGAGCGAAGTTCGGGTCGGCAGCGATCGCGCCTTCGAACAGCCGTTCGGCCTCGTCTTCGGCATCTGGCGTCCAGCGAGTCAGCAAGTCCTCGCCGCGCAACCAGGCATCATAGATATTGAGATTTTGCGGGAGGCCCCTGACCTGGCGCGACAGCCTGTCATGCGAAAGGTAAACCTCCAAAGTGGAAGCAATCCTTCCGACCAGCTGCCTCTGCAAGGCGAGCCAGCTTCCAAGCGAAAATCTAAACGAATCGCTCCAAATGACCTGGTTCGTGCCGGGATCGCTTACCGAGACGATCAACTGCATGTCGTCTTGGTTGTCCACGCAATGGGCCGTCAGCAGATAGTCCGTGCCGGGACTTTCGGTTGCGGCATCTTTCAACTCGATGACTGTGAACTCGCGAAATTTGGATAGATTGGCGATTAATTCGGAGCGGAATCCCCAGACCAAAAGAGAAATTTTCTTTGTTCGAGCCTCAAACTTTGCGACCGCGAGCGTTGGCGCGGGTCCGCTCGGCCGCAGTGATTTCTTTTTGTTGAACAATAGGGGCTCCGGACCCTTAAGCGCCTCGGCCAAAGCCGTCGTTTCCATGCTAGGCAGCAATTGATATCGTTCGCTCAGAAGGTCGCGCAGATTTTCGTAGACGCGCATTGCGGCGGCGACATTCTGCAGTTCCGCATGGTGACGGATGAGACAGCGCGCAGCGCGCTCATGGCTGGGCTCAAGCACCAGGAGGGCATTAGCTGCCCTGCGCATTGCAGGTTCGGATATCTCGAACCGTTCCAGCATGGCCTCCAAGGCCTCCAATGCGTGGTCACGCCAGTTGTGTCTGGTCACGCTCAGCCACGCGCTGAACAGGTCGCTGGTGTCTTCCAGGCCGAATAGGATCGCGTCGGACCAATCCGATCGTCTGAGCAGCAGGTCGTCAATCTTGCCCTCTCCAAGATCCTTCAATATGCGAACGACATCGACGGTGATGCGCGAAGGGCTCAACCCGATAATATTCCCGCGCCTGAGAATTCCTGCCGCCGAGTTGCCCGCAATTGATCTTTCGGCGATCTGCAGGCAGTTCGCCATTGCACGCCGAGCAGCTACCGGGCTTCGTTCTGGCCAGATCAAGGTAGCCACCCGGTCATGCACGTCCTGAAAATTACTGGAAAGTGCGAGATATCCGATCAGGGCCTGCGCTTTCAGGGAACGCAGTGCGATTGCTTCGCCATCTTCCCTGTAAAGGCCAAGCCCATCGATGACCGAAATCAGTTGCTGATGCCCGTTATCCGGGACATCAGCGACATTGGAGGCAACCACGTTGTAGAGCGTCAGCGGCTCAGGCATGTTTTTTAATGCGGGCCGCCCGGCGAACCGAAAACGCCACCGCCCGGTGTTGCGGGCCGCCCAATAGACGTCTTGGGTCACACACACACCGCCTGGCTCAGCCATAGCCTGCACTCGGGCAGCCACGTTTATCGCATGCCCGAATACGTCGCCGTCACGGCGATGAACCTCTCCAATATGCAATCCGATCCGGAACCGACTGTAAAACGCTCTCCTGTCCAGGAGCTCAGCCAGGCTATCCTGCATGAAAATGGCGTAGTCGATGGCGTTCGATACACCCTCGAACAGTATCAGGACCCCGTCGCCTGTCGTCTTGATGAACTCGGCGCCGAATTCCTCGCAATGGGTTTGGAAGAGTTGGAAACACTGCGAAACGAGATCCAGGGTCCCAAGTTCGTCGGCCGCGGTTAGCCGGCTATACTGAGCCAGGTCCGCAAACAGGATCGACTTGAGGGTCGCTCGCTCCAATCTCGCTCCCATGGTCGCCGCCCAATGCCCCGTCGATTATGTTATTGTGCTCCCCAACACAGGTTTAGTCGACGGTACAACGATCTGATGCCAAATGCTTTCATGGACGGTTTTAGCGACCTTATCAGGGTCGGCGAATTGTTCGACGTGATTGACCTGCCGGTGATGGATGTTCCGGCTCATTTCGCTGTCGCAATCCCTAGCGATGCTCTGTTGCGGATGCCGTCAGCGCCGCGCGCAGCAATGCCCGAAACGGGGAGGCTGGCGAGCGGCCGAGGATTGAGCATCAACGATTGCCGAGCGAGTTGCCTTGGCGAGGCAGCCGAGCTCTTCAGTTGCTGCTCGTGGGGTGACGAGCCGTTGGTCACCGCTACGGTCGACGAGATCGGATCGGCGGCAATCTCTCCTGAAAGCTTGAACGGCTTCAGTCCCGATCAACTCGCCGCCCGCGCCGTGTGGAACAAGGAAAACACCGGCTTCGATTGGCGACCGCCGATCAGGGATGAATCAGCCGCGCTGAACTGGCTGAGGGTTGAAGATGCATTTGGAGGGGATGCCGCGTTCATACCGGCAGACTTCGCTTTTATAGGACGTCGAGAGGCTTGCGATGAGGACGCGATCGCCATCGGCGATAGCAGTGGTTGCGCAGCAGGGACTACCGCAGACGCTGCGAAGCTTGCGGCTATCTTGGAACTAGTCGAGAGGGATGCGACCGGCAGGTGGTGGTATGGCAGAAGGCAGCGCCAAACTATTGATTTGTCCTGCCTTTTGGGCATCGAAACGCTTGTGGACTGGCTGTTGGATCGCGAACGTCGAACTTGGCTCTTCAATATTACCTCAGATATCGATATCCCGGTGGTGGCTGCCGCTTCAGCAGAACCGGACGGCAAGGATGTCACGCTAGGCTTTGCCGCGGGCACAAGCCTGCAGTCCGCCGCGACAGCCGCCTTGACCGAGATGCTTCAAATGGAGATTTCGCTCGGGGCTTCCCCAGCGCTTGGAGACAAAGCTGGCACTTGGTCACGATGGCGAGAGAAAGTCTCAATGGAAACCCGGCCGCTGGATATGGCGCCGGTCCAACACGTCGCGCCAAGTCTACCTCATCGCGCGATTGAAAGCGACCTGCCGGACGTGCTCGACGCCTTGGCGCACAGGGGAATCGATTTGTGGTTTGCCGAAATGACCCGCCCGGAAATCGGCATTCCGGTGTTTCGCGCTTTATCGACCCGCCTTTGTCACTACAAACCACGGTTCGCAAGAGCCCGTCTCCTTGCTCCCGATGGCCGCGATTTAAGCTACGACGCCGCTTCGCCAGCGGACCAGCCGCTGCTTTTGATTTAGTGTCTCAGCGGCATGAGCTGATCGTGCTGTTCCCACAGATTTTCATCAACACGCGTGTTGACGAGAGGGCGCTGCCCATGATGGCGATACTAAGTTCCAGGGGCATCCGCCCAAGTCGCCCGCGAAGAGCGGTTCCTGACTGACCAGGGGGACAGATTTACATAGAAGTTCTCGGCAGCGGACCAGGGCAGCGGCATACTTATCGAAGGTTAAGTGGTCGACCGCAAAGCCTGTGGTCCTGGCGTCTTGTAAGCGCTGGTGCGGTCTCGGGCGAACGTGGGGGAGCGGCAGCGCTTTTTCGGCGGCGATGGCGCTCCCCGCGTTCAAAAAAACTCTGGGCAGCGTTAGCGCGACTGTCCAGACAGGTTTGCCTCTAAGGCGCTCGCATTGAGCCTGTTTCGGCGATTGGCCGGTACCGGCATGATCGCGCCAGGCGCATGGTGGTCGGCAACCAGGGTTGCGCAGTCATCCGGGGCTGGAGCCCAGCCTGCCAAGGGCGGTCCGGCCGGTCCGGCCCTTTCTTATTTCTAAGTGAGCGGACCAAAGACGTCGAAGGGCTGGCAAGCGAGAGGTAGTAGTGGAAAGATTGTCGCGACCCGGATCGGCCGGACCGATCGGTTCATCATGCATCCCGGTGGAGAGCTTGCTTGGTGCAGCGTCGAATGGCGGGGTTTGGGCCGTGAGCGGTCGGTCCGCTATCAGAACGCGTTTAGCGGATAGCTGCCCATCGAGCGTATCGTTTTTTAGGTCCTCGAGGTCCAGCCAAAGTGGTTCACTCCACATCGTCTCACTTGCGAGATCCGTTGATCGGGCGCATAGAATGAGAGGCTAAGCTGGGAGGCACGTTTATGGCACGGCTATACATTAAGGACAACGATGATCCAACGCGCCCGAGCAAAGATGGATATTCCAATTTCGCCCTGAAGGCGATCTTAAACAATGACAATTTTAAGGCGTTCGTCGGCGCTCACGACGACGACCGGGCTGATCTGGTGCAGCAGCATGCGGGCACAGATTCGATGGGTCGAAAATGCGATGTTACTCACCTATTGATTGATGGAGGCGAGGAACCCATTAACCATGGGAATTGTCTGGTTGAGATAAAAGAAGATTTGCAGAAGAAAAGTTCAAAGTCGAAGCACAACATTTCACTGCCCAAGCAATGGACAAGCGGGAATGAGGTGCCGGACATCGCGTATTTGGATAAATATGTCACTGCGATTGTTGAGATCGCGAAGGACGAGAAAGATCCAGTCAAGGCAAGAAACTTCCTTTTCGGGCTGATGCTTCTCACACGTTGCAGATAGCACGTGCGCCGGCGCTGTAAGCGACACACTGATGCAACTTCCGCCGTTGCAGAGTCTTTGAAGGCGGGGCGATGAGAAGGCGGTGTAGTATTGCCGGCGCATTGGCGGCGCTTTTGGTCGGTAGTGTCTCTTCTGAAACGGTTGCTCGCCCAAGACAATGCCCTGCGAGCCTCGATCAAATCGTTACCAAACAATCGTTGATCGTGACATTGGAAGATTGGCCAAACTTCTTCTCTAAGGCACATTTTAGTTTCGCGCGCACCATCGATGCCATTCTAGCGAGCCTCAAAGTTGACCCAGATGCCAATCGCATCGGCTTCGTGCAAACTCTCCTCGACGCTTACGACATTGACCGGCAGAACAACCCCGACAGTATGCTGCCCATGTCGATCGAGAAGCAGCGGGATAACAATATCCCGAGCGCTGACATACTCTTGGATGCCGATACCGGACTACGACCCGTTGCTCTGGTCAATCGCCTCGACCGCGCCCCGCGCGACGGGGCTAACTGCGGCGAATACCGGATCGTGTACGCGATGAAGTACCGGTTGCAGACAGGGGGGTGGGGGCGCTTCTTCCTCAACTTTGAGGCAGTGCTACCCAATCCTGACCGCGAGCGCGGGATCGCCGGCTGTATGCCGGTTGCTGAATTCTGGAGCGGTCTGTCTGGGAAAGCCGAAGAGCAAATGGCGGCGGAACTTGAAACATTTTACTACGATGGCTTAGGTTCAGGCTTTGTCGCAACGGTGCTGGCCAAGAACTACGGTATACCGGACGGGCAAGTTCGCGGCAATGCTACGCTTAACGGCCCAGAGCACTGGCAGTTGCGTGAATGGAAGCTTGTGCCTCCTTCCAAGACCTCTGGCGTGGCCTTCCGAATCGAGACCGTGAAGAACAATGCCTTGGCAGAATTTTACCGCGACGACAGTAAAGGCGCGAGAGACGGGAAAGCGCAGAGGCAGCAACGGATAGCCTATCAGCAGGCCTTTGTTGATCAGTACCTGCCTCAACTTTTCAGTCCCGAGCTTACATCAGGGCCTGCGCCACGCGACGATCCAGCGATAGCGGCCTACATGCTCAGTCTGTTGAACGATTTCGGTGCCGCCATCGAAAATCGGTTCAACGAATTTCAGAACATATCTTCGAACTCTGAGGACGATCCTGAGTTGGAAGCCTCAGGGCTCAAGCCGAGAATTGTTGCAGCACTTTCCCAGTTGGACCTCTTATCGAAAGGCGTCTCGTCAAACGAGGCCCTGGCAAGGGCGGGAGCGATTACATGCGGGGGTTGCCATGAGTTCTCGAACGGCAAGACCGTGGGGCACGTCGCCGGTAGGGAGATTAACTGGCCCAACAGCCTCGGTTTCGTTCATATCGACGAAAATGGGAACACCTCTCCAGCGCTCCGGGAATGGAACCTGCCATGGAGACGGCAAAAGCTATATGAAATGCTTTGCACTGAGCCAAAATTGCCGGAGCCCGGTTTCGAGGAGGAGCTTGTCTTGCGGAATGAGTTGGCAGAGTTGCTCACCGCGCTGATCGAGAAGAAAACGTCCCTAGAGGGCCGAGAAACGGACAATCGATTCCGTTCGTTGGTCGATAGGTTGACGAGTATTGATCTCGAAAAAGAGGGTTACTTCGTCCGTTACCGCCGCACGCACTAGCAGTGGATAAGGTCGGCGCCAACCCCGCTATCACGCGGCTTAGCCAAGATGCCCAGGGCCGCTTCTCTCAAGGCACGGCATGGAATTTATCCGGCGCGATCAGGCAGTCAAGAGCGGTACATACCTAGGCTATGAAGCCGCAACCCTACGGTCACGAAGTCCAGATCGCCGTGTCCTAAGGGATCGTGTCGTAGGTGAAGTTGTAGTCTCGCAACACGTCGGTCGGTTGGTACTCGTCCCCTTTGCCATCTATGCGTCCCCGTTCGGAGATAAGATGGAGGTTCTTGCGAGCGCGCGAACTGACTACATACAGTAGCTTCTTGGCGCTATCCTCACCGTTCGGGTCTGCGAAGTGGGGCACCATGCCCTCAAGCAGCGCATAGGCGATTACTGAATCATACTCAGCGCCCTTCACGCCATGGATCGTTGAAACAGTGATCCCAAACCTGTTCTCGAATACCTTGCGAAACGAGCCTATGTCGCCGATGAATTCGGCTCCCTCCTTCGCAAGCTTGTCGATACGCTCCTTCGAGCTTTCGAAAAATGCGGCGTGATGTTCGACCAATACAGGTACAGCTCGGAAATCAATTCCGAGCCGCGTAAAGAGGGCATCAAAAAACCGAGCGAGAAATTTCAGCCCATCTTCTTCTAAAATCGAAACGGAGTTGCACTCTCTGAGCAGCGATTTTTTCGAGAGGTTGCTCGTATCGATGCCGGCATCTTGCAAAGCGGACAAAATTTCCCCAGCCCATCGCAAGCGCATATACATTTGCGGCGAGGCTTCCGTCAGAACGATCCTCGATAGCTTGTACCAGAAGTTGTCGAGGTCTCGGCCGAACGGGACCAAACCAGGGCCATCGAAACTATAGGTTGGCAGCGCAGCCACGAGCTTTCGGGTCATACTCGCCAGGTGCATCCACCATGGGGCGACGATGCAGACCTCCTGGGGAAGGACGCCAATCGTCTCAACATTGTACTTTATCAGCCTGACCAACTCTTCAATAAGGTCGTCTCGTTCAATGGTAGAATTGAACGATATTAGGCTCGGATAATCCCTATTTTTCCCGACAGCGACGATCTTTGACGGAAAGACCTTATAGTTGTCGAAGTAGCTGACAATTCTGGACGATGAGCGAAAATTTTCAGACAGCTCCAGCTCCTTGAGCTCGATCCCTGCCAATTTTCGTGTCTCGTTTGCTGTGATCGCGTAACCGCCGAGCGAGTCATAAATCGCCTGGTTGGGATCGCCGACGATGAATGTTCTGACCTTGCCTTTGCCCGCCCTAAGAATTGCGGCGATGATCGCGTACTGGATCTCCTTTGTGTCCTGAAATTCATCGACGAGAATGTAGGAAAATATAGAGCCCAGCAGCATGCTGATCGAGGGATTGTGACCTTGCCCCTCTGATCTAATCCGGTTTGAAGTTCGTTCTGGCCCATCGAGAGGACCAGGACATGAAACGTAGCCGCTTCTC
>NZ_JAMYLX010000009.1:0-275520 GCF_040318265.1 Mesorhizobium sp. M1252
GTCTTGGTCATGGTGGCGTTCCTTCCAGGGAATCGGTGACGTTGAACATCACCAGCCTGCCATGACCGCCCTCTCTCAGCGAATTTGCAGAACTCTCAGCACACTACCGAGTCTTGTCCGGGTTCATGACGAATGCCTCGCACATTTCAGTTGCGGGCGATCGGCGCTTCGGCGCGCCGGTCACCAGCTATTGCACCAGGTATCGGTCATACTTTTGGATTGGTTCGACGCCTGATTGCGAAACGCAATGTGCGGGTGTCGGCGCTGGAGCCGGGCCACACCCCGCGCGCAGATGTCTGGCCTTTAGAATTCGGTTTCGCGACGTGACGTCAGCGCAGCGGGTGTCGAGGCGCCCGCTGCGCTTTCAGTTCTGCAATGCCAGGTCGCGCTATGATCGCGACGATCTGCCTGACGCCTCGGCAGGTTCCTGTTGGCCGGGAGGAAGCGCCCTACCTGCCCCCGCTGCCAGATGTCATTTGGCGGCTTCGACCGCTTCCAGAATGACCGCGGCTACTTCTTTTGGGTGCGACAGCATCGGGACATGGCTGGACGCAATGGTTTTGACATGGGCGTTCATGGTCTTCGCGCTGTCTGCAAGCAGCTTGGGATCGATCATCTGGTCATTCTTGGTGACCACTGCCCAGCTCGGTTTCGACTTCCAAGCCGCCGTCGTCACCTTCTCGTCGAAGTTCCCACCGCGCACTGGGCCTTGTGTGACCGCGATCAGATTGGACTCCGCCTTCGGAACATCCGGAGCGAAGTATTTGGCGATATCGTCGTGCGACAGCGTCAGAAAGCCCCCGGCATCAACCTGCGGGTGCGCCAATCCGGGCGGGGTCGGGTAATTTTTGTTGAGATCGGACGTCGACTGCCCATCGCCAGGAGAGAAAGCGGCGACATAGACCAACGCCTTGACGTGGTCGTCATTGCCGGCCTGGGTAATAACGGTCCCTGCCCAGGAATGGCCGACCAGAATGACAGGGCCTTTTTGCTGCGCGATGGCGCGCTGCGTGGCGGCCACGTCGTCGGCAAGCGAGGTCAGCGGATTTTGAACCGCGACAACGTTCAGGCCCTTTGCCTGAAGCAGTGGAATGACTTTGTCCCAAGACGAGCCGTCGGCGAATGCGCCATGGACAAGAACGACTGTTGTCGGGGCAGTCTGCGCCAGCCCCGGTGTCGAACCGCCGGCGGCAGCCAGGAGCGTGGCTGCTGCAAACATCCCGATGCCTGCTCGCCGAATGCCAAGCTTTGAGATGGCAATCCTTATCATGACCTCTCTCCTTTTCATTTGCTTATGATGCCCAGACAGATGCCCGTTCAAAGAACGAAGTGCCATTGCACGTTGGTATAGCCTATACTTTTGGATTGGGCCTGACAGGCGCGCCTTGGACGAGCCAATGAGGATTGCCCCATCAGCGGCCCCGTCTCGAACACGATCCGCCGGGCATACGGTGCGCGCTTGCGGATCACCGCCGCGAGCAGTTGCGGGTCGGACGCGCACTTGCCCCGCCAAATCCTCTTGCCGCCCTGCCGGATCGATATTGCCGTCTCTTTCATGGATACGTCGAGACCGATATACTGTTCCATGGCTGTCCTCCGTTCGATGCCTGGGCCCGGTGTCGATCGTGAGCCCGTTCTTCATCCTATCGGGGGACAGCCAGCCGGCTAGAGGTTCGAACATCGCCGCCACATCGAAGGTGGCCACCGCTCCCGCGATTACGTCATGTTCGTTCTCCGGCCCCTTTTCAGTCGTTCAATGTCACCTGTGCGGATGGCCGCACCTAGTGCAAAAAGCAAGCGGACGTCGGCGATGAGATTTAGACGATCGCTCGAAGCTGCGCCTTGTTCGCTATTGCCGTTTCGCCAAGCGCACGCCAGCGCCACCGCCGTTTTCCGAAATGAACTCGATGCCCGCCCTTTCCAGGGCACCACGGATCGCATTCCGATTTGCTATTGTGATTGGAGGGACGCCATCCGCAGCTTCTGCGCGCCTAACTGTGGCTACTCCCACGCTCGCCGCATCGGCCAAATCTTCGGCACTCCAACGTATTAATCCTCGCGCTCCTCTGATCTGGGCGCCCATAATTTCTTTCATATCATCTAATTTCAAGTTGATCACTTATGGCTCATGTGATATGAAATCGCTCACATAGTTTTTCTGCTTCCAAAGTTTCATAGGAGCAGGGGCTCACATTTGGACTCGGCTGAGGGACGTGCGTCGGGGGGGCATCCCAGCCTGACCACAACCAAGCTTCAGGAAACTCGGATCATGGCTGATTCCGACAATATCACGACTTTGCCTCTCGTCACCCGCCGGGGGGTAGTTGTGGCGGTTGCAGCTACGAGACCTGTCCTTCCGCCAACGGGACATTCAAACCTGAGGATCTAAGAGCCGAACACCTTCACCCTTTTGACCAGCGGACAAGAATTCGACACCTGCTTTTATCAGAGCCGCCTCAATGGCCTGCAAAGTGCTGATCCGGGAATCTACCGTGCCGTTTTCCAACCGGACCAACGCATTCAAAGACACAATTGACTTGGTCGGCAAGCTCCTGCTGCGACCAACCAAGCAAAGCCCGTGCGGCTCGAATCTGTCGTGGACTGACCATAAGTCCACAATCGGCAGGCAGATTTTCTTTGCCACCAATAGGGTAATTTTGAACCCTATAAGGTATTTTTAGTGGCGATTCGACCTGCAGATCACATCGGTGCGAAGAGCCCGGCGCGTAGCGACAGACTCTCTGTTCGGCTGACTAGTGGAGGATCGAAAGGCCTTGTTGAAACAGCAACGCTCCGTCCTCCTTCGGACGGGGCCGAAGCCAAATATCGACAGAGACCCTCATCTCGCCGATCAGCATGTCGGCAGGCAGATTGCGACCGTTCGCGTCCAGTCTGACGTATCGCAAGCCCAGCTTGCCCGATCGATAGGCATCAGCTTCCAGCAGCTCCAGAAATATGAGAACGCGCGGAATCGCGTGAGCGCTTCGATGCTCTACGAGATCGCCAGCTCGCTCGGCGTTCCTGTCAGCCGCTTCTTCGAAGGCCTGCCGGGAAACGATGAGACCCGCGTCGAGGCGCGGCCCCTCCCGGTCGATGAGCGCCTGGATTTCATTGCCAGCGCGGAGGGCCGGCGCCTGATCGAGGGGCTTGTCAAACTTCCGCCGCGTGTGCGCGGTCGCGTCTCGTCCCTAATCACAGCGTTAGGAGAAGAACTGGCCGTGATGGACACAAAGGCGGATAGCGAGACAGCCGGCGAATCCGCGCCGGCTGAATTAAAGACGCCCTGAGGGCAGGCGGCTTGTCAGCCGAATTTTCGTGCAGCGGGCACGGCGATGCGGCCGCAAGCCGAGGACACTTCGATTTCGACCCCGAACGCCCGCGAGCGGGTCGCGAATCCCTCGAGGACCTCTCTCGCCGCGCTTCCCGTCACGGCGACGGGCACCAGTCTGCCTGTTGCCGATCCGAGAGACTGAGGGTCCGAACCGATCGCGACGGGCAAGAGATCTATGCCTGCGAGGTTTCCGCCCGCATCATAGCGGCACGCGGCGACGATGCTTTGCCAGACTTCCGGTGGGTTCCATTCGGTTTCGTCGGGGTGGACGTGGAATAGGAAGTTTCCGAGGCCGTAAAAGATCGGGGAGCCATTGTAGATTTCCACGGCCTGCAGCACCGGAGCGCCGTGGCTGACGAGCAGGTTCGCGCCGGCGTCGATGCACATCCGCGCAAAGGTCTGCACCCAGCGGGGCACGTCCTGCCAACCTGGTTCCCAATGATGGTGGTGCAGATAGGCAATGACGAAATAGCCTTGTGCCGCCGCGTGCCGGATGGCGGACAAATGGACACTCGCGCTCCACTGATCGACTTCGATCAGCCGGCCGAAATCGGCGGCTTGCGTGAACACGGTGCCGTAGAAATTGATCTCCTTGCCGGCCGCCACCTCCATCGGGTCCTCCGGTTGCGCATAGTTGGCCAATTCAAACGGGGAGCTTTGCAAATGAGCGCCCAGCCTTGCCAGTCGCCGGAAATGTCCGTCAGGCACCCCTATCTTGCGAACGGTGTTCAGGCGATTGACGCCGGGCCGAGCCGGCCGGAAGGCCGTTCGGTCTTCGGCATACATGCTGGTCGGGCCGGGGCCTGCATCCATCGCAAGAAGCGCGACCTCGCGCGCGCCCAGCCGGCGGCGACCCGGTTTCCTGGCGTCAGTCTCGTCGGCTCCGATGCCGGCATGCAGGAAACCGCGTGCTTCCACTTCCTCCAGGGTCGAGAGGATACCGCCGGCGCCGAGATCGAAGGCGTGGTTGTTTGCCAGAGCAAGCGCGTTGAAACCGATGGCCTGCAATGCGTCGAGCACTTCAGCCCTGGAATATCCGAAGTATTTGCCCTTGGTCGGCCACCCGCCGTGCTTGCCCAGGATCGTCGACTCGAAGTTGGTAAAGACGACGTCGCCTTGGCGCAGGAAATCCGTAACCGCGATGAAGCGTTCGTCTTTGAGGTCACGGATGTCGTGCTTGATCAGGGATTGGCCGGTAACGACCGCGCAGAACTGGTCTTTCATGGAGCTCGCCTTGAAGGAGGGGAGGGCGCTGGCGTTCCGGCCGGCACCTCGTCAATGTCGAAGTCGGTTGCCTCTATTGCGAGATGGCTGGCGAGATATCGCTTTTGAACCATTTCAGGCTCAGCGCCTTGATCGTTCCATCCTTCGTGGCCGCGTCGATGGCGGCGTTGAACTTGGCGAGCAACTCCGTATCGTCCTTGCGCAAGCCGGCGCCGACGCCCGGCCCCCAGAGCCCGCCATTAAGTTCAGGGCCGAAAAACACCACATCCGAACCGGAAGGCGTCTCCAGAAAATCGCGCCAGGTGAAATAGTCGGCGAGGCCGCCGTCGATGCGACCCGCGGCAAGATCGAGCTTCATGTTGTCCTGGCTGTCATAACTTCGAATGGTCACGACATCGCCCAGCATTTCCTTCACGACTGCTTCCGAATTCGACGAGCGCAGGGCCCCGATCGCCCTGCCGGCGAGTGTCGATCTGAGGCGTTCGATGGTCGCCTTTTCCTTGTCGCCGATGGTCGAAAGGTTGACCTTTTCCTTGGTGTCGCCGGCGACGAGACCCAGGTCCTTGCGCACCACGAACTGGTTGAAGCCGGTGGCGTAGGGGATCGAGAACGCGATCGACTGCTTGCGTTTTTCCGTGATCGCCATGCCAGACATGATCACGTCGAACTTGCCGACAAGCAGTGCCGGGATGATCCCGTCCCAATCCTGCGGGACAAAGGTACATTTGATCTCGATGCGACGACACAGCTCCTGTCCAACATCGATATCGTAACCGTAAAGTTGACCGTTCGCGTCGGTGCCGTCCCAGGGCGGCGAGGCGCCTTCAGCGGCAATCGATATGACGCGCTCGCTTTGCGCGCTCGCCGGGACTGCCGACATCAGGGATACGATAGAAACAGCAATAGCCAGGGGTATGCGCATGATGCACCTCTTCGTTGGTTGGATGGAAAGGGGAGCCCAGAACCTGGGCGTCAGGGCAGGGGCGTCGTGATCTCTGGGTCAGGTAGGGCGGGGCGCAATCGCGCCTTTCGTCGGCGAACCGGATGGCCGTCGGTCGACAGCCATCGCTCCAGCAACTGGATCGCTTTCACCGCGATCGAGGTGAGCGATAGGTAGATCGCTCCGGCGACGATGAAGATTTCGTACGGCGCGAACGTGGTCGACACCATCTGTCTCGCCATGCCGGTGATCTCAAGCAGCGTCACGGTGCTCGCGAGCGACGAGCCCTTGATCATCCCGACGATCTCGTTGCCGTAGGCCGGGAGCGATATCCTGAAAGCGATCGGGAAGGTGACCAGGCGAGCGATCTGGAAGCGTTTCAAGCCGAGAGAAGTGGCCGCCTCGGTGACACCCTTAGGCACGGACTGGAGACCACGGCACAGGATCTCGGTGGTGTGTGCCGCGCTGTTCAGCGAAAATGTCAGAAGGGCACACCAGAAGGGGTCGCGCAGGATCACCCAGAAGATGCTTGTTCGCACCGCCTCGATCTGAGCGAGGCCGTAGTAGAGCAGAAAGAGCTGAACCAGCATCGGCGTTCCGCGGATCACATAGGTGTATGCGAGCACCGCGAGCGAGAAGCCGGGACGTCCGAACGCGCGGATGAAGGCCAGCGGCACGGAAAGAAGAAATCCGGCCGTCAGCGACAAGACCGTCAGGGTCAAAGTGAGACCAACGCCCGAAGGCAAGACAACCACTGCGTCAAATATCAAGCCGAGGTTCATGGGCCTTCCCTCCTACCGGCCGAGAGCCGGATAGCGCCGCTCAGTCAGCCGGATCGACAGCAACGTGACGGTGGTCAGCGAGAGATAGAGAGCGGAGGCCGCAAGGTAGAAAGTCAATGGTGCGCGCAAGGATCCGGCCCCCACATACGCAACGCGCATGATGTCGGTCAGGCCGACGATCGAGACCAGTGCGGTATCCTTGAAGAGCGAAATCCAGAGATTGCCATAGGCAGGCAGCGCCAGCCGCAGCATCTGCGGACCGATGACGAACATCCAGCGCTGCCAGGCGTTCAGCCCAAGCGACTTTGCCGCTTCGGTTTGGCCCGCTGGCACTGCCGCAATCGCGCCGCGAAACACTTCGGTCGCATAACCGCTGAAAATGACCGAGAGCGCGATAACCCCTGCGGTGAATGCGTTCACCTCGACATACCGGCCGGCGATCTTGCTGGCGAGCGTGGTTCCGCCGAAGTAGATGAGCAGGATAACGAGAAGTTCTGGTACACCACGGACGACTGTGGTGTAGGCGGCCACGACCGCGTTGAGGCGCGGCTTTGCCGTGCCCTTCGAAATCGCCAAAAACAGCCCGAATGCCGTACCCAGGCAGCCGCTGACAAGAGCCAGGCTTATGGTCACGGTAAGTGCGACAACAAACTGAGTAGTAAAACCACCCATGGGGCGCTTTCCTCGGCTCGCAATTGCCGCAGGATACGCCGGTCTTTATTGCCGAGACCAAGCCATATAACCCAAGGTTGCGAGTTGTTATATTTCTAATGTGCAGTTAATTTGAGATACTGGCCAATTCTAACGCTTGAAATTACACACTCAATCTATAACTTTTATTATTTTATCTATAACGCGTCGTTATATACTGAGGCAGTTCGTTGCTCCCCAGGTTGGCGTTGTCTGCCGCCGGGTGGTTATCAGGGAAAGGCGCGCAGGGAATGGAGTTATTGCAGAGCGACCTCAAGCTCCGTCAGCTGAAGGTCTTCCGGGAAGTGTTGCGGGCCGGTTCGACTAGGCGGGCGGCGGTTGCGCTCGGGATAAGCCAGCCGGCCGTCAGTCAACATGTGAAGCAGCTTGAGACCACGCTCGGCATCACACTCTTCAAGAGATCAGCCAACCGCATCGTCCCCTTGCAGGAAGCCTGGGAACTCCTGCGAAACGTAGAACTGGCCCTGACGTCGCTGGATCGCCTGGACGCGTCGATCTTCGCTATGAAGAACGAGGAAAAGCAGCGGATTGCGATTGCCGCGCCCTCTGTTTTCGGTTTCGTGACCTTGCCCAAGGTCGTGGCGATTATCCGCTCACAGACCGCTTCGAATGTCCGGTCGATTTCTGGAAGCTACGAGCAGATCGGCGAACACATCCTGGCCGGCCGCGCCGATCTTGGAATTTCGAGACTGCCTCTGGATCCAGGCTTGTTTGAATGGGCGCCGCTTGGGTCGGCACGAAACGTATGCATTTTTCATCCCGACCACCGCTTTTCAAAACAGACCTGCATCGAGGCGCAAGACCTGGCAGGCGAAACGATCGTCGATATCGATCCCCAGTTTGCCGCCCACCAGATGAACTTCAATGCCTTGCGCTTCGCCGGCGTTGAGCCGGACATACTGGTGGAATTCGATTGCAACGGTCACGAAGCCGGATACGTTTCGGCTGGCCTGGGCATTTCGATCACAAACGAGATCATCGCACGTGAGTACGCGGCGTTTCAGTTGGGAGTAAGGCCAGTGGAACCGTCCGCGCTCTATCACTACGTGGCGATTTGGCAGAGGGGCAGGACCTTTTCCAACGCCTTGAATGTATCGCTCGAGGCGATAATCACAGCGTTTTCGAAGACGCCGACGAGAGAGCAACAGTTTCTCCAGACGTCGTCCTAGCCGGCCATGGTTTATTTCGGTTGGGACGTGCCGCATAAGGCCCAACCGGGAGGCTTTCTGCGAAGTGGCGCGAATGGCTAGCCTGAACGGCCAAACTGATAGCGAGCGCTCCGCGAACGGCTGGATCGACGGCCCCTATCCGGCGCAGATGGTGCCGTTGGCCGTTCCCGAAGCGGTGCAGGAATTGGTGGCTTCCAGTCTAGAAGTCCAGTCTCGCCCAATGGGCGGCCCTACGCCGCCTTAAGCGCAGGCAATTGCGGGATTACTCTCACCAGGCAGGGTGCTCGTCTGGACTGGCACTGGCAATCCGAAAAGCGGACAGACCTCCCAGAGCGCCGGCAGCTTGTTGCAGAGCTTGCGCGCTCCACGCCGTCCTTTCATGGCGCGGCGAAGTTTCTGTGTCGCGCTCGCTGGGCAACAACTCGCCGCTCCCTGGATCCTTGGGGAGCGACGAGCGCGGGTTGCTACCGAACCTTCCGCCGTCGTTGAACTATGCTGGATGAGTCCAGCTACTCCAGATCGATTGCCCGCCGGCTCATGCTGGCGGGCTTTTTGCGTCAGCCGGGAACATTCCCGCTCCAAGGCAGTTCGGTCACACCCGGCTCGTTCTTCAGCGGTCCGGCCGGTGACCAAGATGCGTCCCTCACTCGTCATGGTCGGCCCGCGCAGCCTCGGAAGCAGGCGCGGGCCATCCATCACAAAGCCCGCTGATCCGACCGACGGGCTTCTTCAGTTTCACCACGCAAAGAAAGGCCCGGTCGTGAACTGACCCCATAAAGTTGGACGGTTCATTGAGTTGGTAGGTTTAATGGCTGGTTCCTGTATTGCACAGGGGCCAGCCCTTTCAAGCCTAGATTCCAATTTCCGGAACCATTCAGCGCCATGGATACACGCTCTGCGGGGTGGCTGATCAAGAGCCGATCTGCGCTCACATCATACTTGACGCATCCTCCCCGGGGGGATACCGGTGGGCATGTCCGAAGGCATCCATAGTTCTCATCCGGCTATCGTGAAGCGCTTAAAGCGCGCACAGGGGCATCTTGCATCCGTGCTTGGCATGTTCGAGGCGCAGCGATCCTGCCTGGACCTGGCGCAGCAACTCCATGCAGTGGAGAGCGCCATCAGCAGCGCAAAGCGAGAACTGATCCACGATCATATCGAACATTGTCTGATCGACACGGAAGCGGGAGGCAACTCGCTGGCAGAGCTCAAGCAACTGGCGAAATACCTATGACCAGTATCGGCGCACGCGTCTTGGATTGGTTCGGCTTCGGGTCACATGATCATGACGCGCATGCTCATGACGATGGCTCGCACGGCCATACGCACGGGGTCATCGACGCAACGATTGCAACCACTGACCGCGGCATCTGGGCCATCAAATGGTCGTTCGTCATCTTGGCCATGACGGCGGCATTGCAGATGGCCGTGGTGTTGGTGTCACGCAGCGTGGCGCTGTTGGCCGATACGATCCACAACATAGGCGACGCCACAACCGCCATTCCGCTCTGGATCGCATTCATGCTGGCACGACGCAAGCCGTCACGGACCTTCAGCTACGGCCTTGGCAGGGTAGAGGATCTGGCCGGTATCATTATCGTGCTGATCATTCTGTTCAGCGCCATCGTCGCCGGGTACCAGGCTATCGAGCGCCTGGTCAGTCCGCAGGCAGTGACTCATCTCGGTTGGCTGACCGCGGCGGGCATTGTCGGCTTCCTCGGGAATGAGGCCGTCGCGGTGTTTCGCATCCGTATCGGCAGGGAAATCAACAGTGCGGCGCTCGTCGCCGACGGCTACCATGCCCGCACCGACGGGCTTACCAGCCTTGCAGTGGTCATCGGCGCCATGGGCGTCTGGCTCGGATTTCCACTGGCCGATCCGATCATCGGGCTTCTCATCACGGTCGCTATATTCGGTATCGTCTGGCAATCGGCGCGCTCAGTGCTCACCCGCATGCTCGACGGCGTCGAGCCGGGCGTGATGGCCGAAATTCAGCATGCCGCTGCGCATGTGCAGGGTGCTCGCGTTGTCGACGCCAAGGCCCGCTGGATTGGCCACAAGTTGCATGCCGACATCGCTATTGCAGCCGACGGAACCTTGCCTCTCTCAGAGGCAAACAAGATCACGGCGGCGCTGGAGAACGAACTGTTCGAACACATGCCGGCGCTCGCAGCTGCCAACATCCGGTTTTCGACCGACCAAGGTGAGCACGAGCATCCGCACTCTCATGATCAGGGCGAACATCACGGCCACCAGCACTGACAACTGCCGGAAACCACTCGCTTTTGCCGGTCTCGGCTGATGTTCCAGGCGCTTGTCGAATTTCAGCGCTCCATATACCTGGCGCTCGCAGATCAGATAAAGCTGCTGTCAGTTGGCGGTGATTGGCTTGCGTTCCTTGCCTTTCTGCCGATGGGCCTCCTGTTCGGTGCGGCACATGCTCTGACGCCCGGCCACAGTAAGGCTGTCTTGGCGACTTACCTTGCAGGTTCGGATGCGAAGGTTTCGCGCGGCCTCCTGGTGTCGATTACGCTGTCCTTCACTCACGTGGCGACAGCGGTGCTGATCGCCGTATTCTCCCTGCCGCTCGTCTCGATTGCATTGGGCAGCGTTGGACGCGCACCACTGCTTGAGGGTGTGAGTCGCGGTCTGCTCGGGCTGATCGGCGTCTGGATGCTTTGGCGTTCGGTGAGCCACGGCCACCATCACAAGCATGAGGGCGAGGCCGTTGGAGTCATGGCCGGTTTGATTCCGTGCCCGCTGACCCTTTTTGTCATGACCTTCGCGATTTCCAGAGGGGTGCCGGGAGCTGGAATTCTGTTCGCAATCACCATGATGGTGGGCGTGGCCCTAACGCTGTCCAGCGTGGCGGTACTGTCGATCTTGTTTCGGGAGCACCTGGTGCATTTTTTCGACAGCAGGCCACGGCTGTTCGATACCATATCGCGAGCAATCGAAGGCGCAGCGGGCCTTGCCCTCGCCAGCGTAGCGGTCTGGCAACTTACAGCCGGATAGAGCCACAGCTGTCCACAGACCCTCTCCTTTCTTAGGAAAAGGCGATGAGAAGCTGCGGCACGCAAGGCTGCTGGAATTCTGGGAGGATGATGGAAATGGCCGTGCCTAAGAAATAGCGCGCCACCTACGCCTGGATGTACGGCGCCCAAGCGCGCAAGGATGGCAAGGAGCGTGAGGCGCCAGCTTACTGGCAGGAACATGCCGATGCGTGGCTGCAGGGCTTTGACGGTGTGGCGATGGCTGGTTTTGGTAAGACCAAGACCGTCAAAGACGAGATGGAAGCCGAGGTCGACGAAGCCGCCGTCGAGCGGCCCGCCGAATAGCCATTTTGCCGTATGCTGTATGGTCGTTTTTAATTGGAGAAAGGGCTTCGTTGGGCCTATAGAGATTGCGTTTACCATTGCCTTTTTGGGAGGATGCGATGGTTGCAACGCCCATAGAAATCGCTCAAGCCGCTACTGCGACTACGGCCACCTTGCTGAAGTGGCAGAAATCCATGGAGGAACGCGCCACGTTTCGCCAGAACATGGATCAATCGCGCAGGGCGATACAAGCCTCACGCGATCTGCTGAAGCGCCTTCGCCAACGTCATCGCGACGACATGGCGGAAAGTTCGGAAAATGCCAACCCGTCTACTGCGCCGATATCGCAACGCGCCGGCAGCTAGCGGGAGGCGACCAGAGCCGATGTGATGGGTAAAGTTTCACTGGCCGTTCCTTGGGTGGGCAGGCAAGTTAAACTTTGTCAACGAGCGGCCTTTTTCGCGCTCGCGGAAGCGCCACGTGGCTTTCGACCAGGCGCACGTGCTCGGCGTCGACAGTCACCAATGGCCGGAGGCTGACGGTTACCTTGTCCCCGTCGATGCGTGTGACAGGGCCGATCAATTCCATATGCTGGCCAATTACAGCCTTCGAAGTCGAATCGACAACAGAATGCGGGAAGTCGTAGGAGGGGATCGTCACGCTTATGCGATCGGGCGTCACGCGGCCGCGCACAATCGCCGTGACTGCGACCTCGTCGCCAACTTTGATAGTTCCCCGAGCCATGCCCAAGACTTTGGAGCAGCCGGCGCCAGCGTCAAGATGAGGGGGAGCTAATAAAACCCCTCCGCGCCGCGATGCAACATCCAGCGCTAATGCGGATTCCACCTTGAAAGATCGATTCCCCAGGTCTTATAATCCGTAATTAGCCTGTTGGAGGTGGAGGGAACTGCGATGGGCGGCACAGTTCAGAACACAAACTCAGACAGTGTGGAGTGGCCGAAGCCTGCTGAGAACGGCTGGTCCGCGTTATAGAGAAGGGCAAGGAAGACAGCTGATCGAGCTCGAATCTTATGCCATGGCCTCTGCGGAAGGCCAACGGATCCGTCTAATCTCGAGAAGTTCGGTCGCGAGGCTTTGCCGGTCCTGTCCCATTCCACTGGATGAACTGCGCGACGTACCTTTAGAATTCCAATGCCCCTCCTGTTCACGCCGTATGGTGAGAAGGGGATCCTGGCTGAAAACGATTGCCGGTTTCAAATGCGATAGTTGCAGGTCCAGAGTGCGGATCGGCTACGAAGAGAAGCTGGCCATATTCGAGCGGCACCTTAGAAAGGTGAGCGCCAGCACAAAGTCAGTGAACAACCGCCCTTGTTAGCGGCCGCTTTAGAGATCGGGTGCAGTGGGTACACGGGCTTTTCCCCGCTATCCTTTTTTCTCCCGGCCCCGCCACCGTCTATTATCGGCGGCTAGGCCGCTATCACCTTCTGAGCGGGCTAGCGATGGAGTGCCTTGGACGGTGAAAACGATTCCGGCATCCTCAAACGCTTTGCGGATGGCGGCGATGTTGTGGGGACGCGGTTTCCTGTATCCGTTCTCAAAAGCGCTGATCACCATCTCGCTAAGATTGGCCTTGGCGGCAAGTCGCACACGCGGCCAGTTCAGTAGGGCTCGTGCTGCTCTGACTTGATCTGCTGAGAGTACGGTTCGGCTGTCCACAGCCAGTCGAACATTTAGTATCGCTAAACTGTTCCCCTTGACCTTCTGCGATTTCTAACGGTGTGAGGCCGGCCTGTCGCAAGCCGTCATCGATTGTGGCTGCAACCTTTCGGACGGTTGTTACCTCGGCACCAACAAGACGTGCTGCCTGCATTCTTGCTTGGAGATCAGCCAAGCGGGCAACCAGGGCTTGCGTCCTCTCGAGTTCAGGGTTCGTCATGTTCATTGTCCAGCTGAGTGGCAATTCGATTTGTCCGGCTGAGTATCGTTTGAATGCACACACTCGCCACCCAAGGGTGGCGAGCGTGGGTTCGTTCGAAATCTCAGTCGTAAACTTTCACGATCTTGCGGGTACCCGGATCGACCAGGACCGTGCGGTTGTCGACCACCACGTAACGGTATTTGACGTTCGGGACCTCGTGGATCTCCACAGTTTCCGGCAGAGCTGTCCCGACGTTCAATTCCACGCCGGGAAGGTTCACCGAAGCCAAGGGCTGCTTCTTAACATACTCACGGATGACCGTGTCCTGTTCCGGCTGGATGATAATGTCGTCAGCGGCGGCGGAGCCGATCCCCGCCAAGAGCAACATGGCTGCGGCGGTGTTCACAAAGTGCATCTTCATATCTTCTCTCCTGCAAGGACCGGCACACGACGACCATCGTCCCGCACTGCCCGGCAACCAACTTTGAACCGGGGTAAACGTTCCCGCCTACGCACCTTTGTCTAATCCGATTGGTCTAAAGTCCGACCGTACAACGCAATGGTCTTACCTTTGGACTAGGCGGAACGGATTGGGCTTCAGCTTGTTGTTTCTCCACAACGGGAGAGAACAAATGGATCAAAGTGTTGGCCAGGCGCGATGGTTGCTCGCACCGATTTTTGCAACAGCCGTTACCTTTCTGGTAATGGCGGTCGTCCTTAGCTGACATGTCTTGGATCGGCGCAGCCAGGTCCCTTCCTGCGCTGATAGGATTCGCGAGTTGCTTGAGCGGCTGGCAAATCCTCTATTTTACCGTGCGCTGGGCCTGCTCCTTCAGCAGGCGGGGCGCTTCGTTCAGCTCATGTAACTTGGGAGGTTTACTATGGATCGGCGATCCTTTTTGACAGCGATATTTGGGGTTGCAGGGGCAGCAGCCTTTGCAGGCGCGGTCCGGCCTATCAACGCATTGGCCGGTGTTCCAGCGGCAAAAAGCGGCATTCTCGAAGAACTCGACGCGCCAGACGCCTTCGACAACGAAGGTACTCACGCGGAAGTGGAGCCGGTCAACCATCGGCGCTACTACGACCAAGATTACGACCCAGACTACGACCCAGATTACTACTACCGGCGCCGCCGCCGCCGGCGCGGCTGGAGAAGAGTCTGCCGTAGTTACTGGCGACACGGGCGCCGTCGGGTCCGGTGCTATCGCCGACGTGGTCCTTCGGTCGTCTTGCGATTTTAGCTAGTCGGCTGCTTCTGCTCATGGCCCGTTCCGGCTGACGTGCTGAGAACGGGCCGGTGCTGCCTCACGGTGGCTGGCTTCAGTTTTTGTGTGGCACGATGTAGCGACTGCTCACCGCACCCGCCCCTGTGCCCCGCGTGACGACAATCGTGCTATACCCGGCTGGAAGGGAACCTGTAGCGGAGGGATCAATCGAACTGCATCGCCCCACGATCTCCCCGTTGGGAGCGCCCTCGAGCCTCACGGCTAACGCTAACTGGCATGTCTCAAGGGATCCGAACATGGACGGTGATGTATCGAGTGGCTTGCAGACTCCCTGGGCGGGACTGCAAGAAAGCAAAATCATCACAGCTGCAGTTGCCGGATCCATTCGTGAAGCTCCGTTGTTCGACGAGCCTCAACGCGGAATAGCGAGCTTTGTTTCGCAGGTGCTAAAATATGAGTTTTCTGGTCTGGCTCACGGTGGCGGACTTTTCATTGTCACAGCTTTCGCCTCTCAATTGTCGATCCCGAACGGTAAAACAGCCATCCGACGAGACACACCGAGAGGATTGCGATGGCCAGAAGGATGCCGCCGGCAATGTTCACCATCAACATGAAATCCATCGGACCTCTCCCTCTTATATGCCGACAGTCGGAAACTCGTGAAATCAACATGGGTGAACAGGTTGCGAACATGCTGCTACGGTTTTTGCAGAGCCACGGGATGAGACGAGACGGACCAGCACGACAGGGACTAGCTCTCGTCGCAACAAATTGACACACAAGGACTCGACGGAGTCGAACGGCAAGGGCAGGGACGCCATCAAGCGAATTTCAAAACCGGTGCCTTGGCCGACGGGTAATCGCTGATAACATCAAGGTATGCCCTGAGGTGAGGTCACAAGGCAGTGTGCTGGGTGCCGATTGGGCGGGCGGGTTGTATGATGCCCGGCGTATTGGCCGGTTTAGAATGGAAGCTTGATTTCGCCGACCGAGAGAGGCCTACCGGCCGCTATGAGCGCCGCAACCGTCTCTCTGTCCTGTTGCCGGCGCTTCACGAGGCCGTTCAGCACCCTGTCGAGAGATATCGCGCCGGCGCCGGCTAGGGCCAGGACGAACATGTCGCCCGCTTTGGCGAGATCCTTTTCGAAATGCAGCAATTTCACGACCATATCGCATCCGCAGCGCATGAGTTCGATCCCGACCGCGGCAGCACCTTGCGGTAGACAGGTGAGTCAGCCGGCCGCAGGCGGCCGACCGCTCGCCTTCCAGAGGTCCTGGAATGCGCCGACCGACCCCGTCGTGCTCGTCAATGTGTAGGTTTGCAGTGTGGTGTTCCTTCAAGGTCAATCAGCAGCTTATGCATGGAGGACCACGGCAAGCGGCGTTTTATTCCCGGACAGCGCAATTTCTGTCTCGGCAATGTGATTGGTCCGGGCGCCTCGTTTTTTTAACGCTCTTTGGCCCGCAACATCGGCCGTCCAGTTCGGGAATATCGGGGCCTTTCAAGAGGATATTATGAGAGCAGCGACGCGTCGGGCGACGAAGGGGGAAACAACTTCGCAGTCTCGTGCGACAGCGGCAAAGCTGCCTTCCTCAGCAGCGTCGAGTAAGTGGCGGAGCAGGCTTGTGTCCTGTCACTGTAGCCAATTTCCACCCGAGCCGAGAGGAGGCGCCTGGCTCAGCGTCTGCTTGCCGGCATCCTGTGTGGGGCGGGAGCGCGGGGGGCAGTCCAGGCGACCGGCAGGCAACACTCGCGTCTGTCTATCGCGGCGATGGGAGCCTCGTCGAGTTCAGCAGCGTTGTGGAAGCAGTCCGCTGCGCGCGTCAAAACGCTATTGCTAAGCACAATGCCGGGGTGCCCGATGATCGTCGCATTGAGTTCCGGATTGGCATTCACCTGGGTGACGTCGTGCAGGAGCACGATGGCGACCTGATAGGTAGTGGCGTCAACATCGCCGAGGGTATCCGGGTTGCCCGGGCGTAGCGGCTTTGAAGCCGCCGATTATAAGTATTCTCGCCCTGTGGCCGCCGATTCTGCGAATTAAGGATTGGACGAATAGGCATGGGGGAAAAAGGCCGTTATTCTAAGCCTCATTCACCCTCGATGCAGGAATAACGAGATCACGGAGTAGGAAAATCGCATGCTGTGCGGCGGAGGTGCTGACACGGGCGAAATTCACACCCGCTCAACGACAAGCGCCCATCCGCTGTCCCGATGGACGGTGGATAGAGTTTTGGTGCCATGAGCCAAACCCACACATTACAACCGTCATCTATCCGCTTCCCGGTACAGCCGCGGCTCGTGCCGGCGGTCAAGGCGGCGCGTTATCTCCACCTGACGCTGCGGGAATTCATGGAATTGCTGCCCGCGTTGCAGGATCAAGGCTTTCCCAAGGCCTGCCCAATCACCGGCAACTACGACATGGTTGCGATCGACTCCTGGCTCGATCGACGCTCGGGTCTTGCAGGATCGGGATCCGGCGGGCAGTCTAGCATTGACATTGCAAGAGCGAGGCTGGCGACCCTTGGGTAAGATCAAGTTGAAGCACTACGTCATCCGTAAGGGCAGGTACGGCTACTGGCTGCCGACGCCGAAGATGGTCGAAGCTGGCTTCAGATGCATTTCCTGTGGAATCGACGGGCCTGAGGCTTGGACGATAGCCAGGGAGTGGGAAGACCGCTGGCAGGAACTCCGCAAGGGCAGGGAGCCGTCGCGCCTGCATGTATGGCCAAAGGATTCCATCGGAGACGCCTTTGCACGCTATCGCCGCATGGATGCATGGAAGCGCAAGCCACCGCGCACCCGCGAGGATTGGGAACGCGGCTGGACCTTCATCGAGCCGTACTTCGCCGACCTGCCGCCAGCCGACATCACCCTCGAGCTGCTCGACGACTGGTATGGCCGTCTGCTCCGGGTCAAAGGTGTCGACATCGCCTACCGTGCCGTAAAGACGTGGCGTTCGCTCTATAATGTCATGGCCGGCATGAAGCTATGCCCGCCCGGCTCCGACCCATCGCAGGCGATCCGCCGCCAGACGCCACCACCGCGCCACCAGACCTGGACGGCAGGCGAGGCGGTGCGCATGGTCAAGGGCGCCTGGCGCGCCGGCTACCGCGGACTGGCCTGCGTCATCGCCGTTGCGTGGGACACGAGCTTCTCACCCGTCGACGTGCGCACGCTCACACCGGCGCAGGCAATGCAGACAGCACAGGAATGGGGTTTTCTGATTGCACGCAGCAAGAGTGGCGAGGCGGCTTTCGGCACGCTGTCGTCACGCACGCAGCGCCTGGTGCTGGCCTATGTCGAATCACTAGGCGTCACCCTGCTTGACGATGCGCCGATCTTTCGCTCGCGCGGTTTCGCGCCGGGCCCGAAGGGCGGCCGGCCGCGCGCGGGCGTGCCTTACACCAAGGATTCTCTGGTCGACGACTTTGCCGATCTGCGCACGCTGGTGTTCGGGACATCGGAGAAGCGGCGGCTGATGGACATGCGGCGTTCCGGCGCGGTCGAGGCAAATGCCGGAGGCGCGTCGGTCGAGGCAATCTCGGCCAAGATGGGCAATTCGATCGACGGGAACAAGGCGCTGCAGAAGACCTATATGCCGGTCAATCTGGCCGCCGTCCGCTCAGCTGACGCCAGCCGCCGCAAGGGCAGAAAGCTGCTTGGCCTGGAACGGAACGAATACAGAAAGTTGAAACTCTCCGCAGAATGAGAGTTGAAACTTTTCAAGGGGCGGTAGCTAACCCCTTGAAATTAATGGCGCGAGTGACGGGGCTCGAACCCGCGACCTCCGGCGTGACAGGCCGGCACTCTAACCAACTGAGCTACACCCGCGCATTGGACGAGCACGTGTCAGCCGTGTTCGTCGTTGGGGCGGTGGATAAGGGGTTCGCCACCGGGTGTCAAGCGCAGCTGGACAGCATAAACGCAAACAGGAGAAGGTTTTTTGATGGGCGGCACTTTGCCCGCGAAAACCACTGTGCGGCTAAGCTCGCAGCTGTTCATTTGGCCTTGCGAAGCCGGTTGCGACCGCTTAAAGGTCCGGCCGGAGCGGGCGATTAGCTCAGTTGGTAGAGCGCTTCGTTTACACCGAAGATGTCGGCGGTTCGAGCCCGTCATCGCCCACCAAGATCCCGGATTCCGGGCGCGGCCTCAAAGAGCCGCACCCCTTTCATGCCGGCACCAGTCTACTTCCTGATGTAGCAGGTCTTCTTCGCACGGGGAGCGGGATCCTCGTCAAAGGCATCGTTGCCGCAGCGCACGCCGTTCCTGAAAACGCCTTGCGTGAACCGACCGCGCGCTCCGTATCTGACCACTTGGCGGCCACGGAAATCACAGAACTGATTCTCTCGGGCGCAGGCCACCCATCTGCCGCGGCCCTGGCCGTAATCATCATCGCCGTAATTGTCGCCGTCGTCGTCATTGTCGCCATAGTCGTTACCGCCCCCGCGCTTCACGATATAGCAAGCCTTGTCGCGGCCGGGCGCCGGGTCGCCAAAGACTCGATTCGTACACGGCACGGCACGACGATCGATGAAGCGCGAAGTGGTCTGCCCGCGCGCGCCGTAGACCACTTCCGAGGGGTAGGGCAGGCGGCAGATTTCGCCTTCGTCGGCGCATCGCTGCATCCGCTGGGCGGATGCGGTGGCTGGAAAAAGAATAGACACGGACGAGGCCAGGCCGACCAGGCAGATGAATGTAAACGTCATCCGGATCAAAGCATTGAAGGTTTTTGACACAATTTGTCTCCCGTTCGATTCGACCAGCATGGTACAGCAGCCTTGTTAAATGCACGATGAACGAAAGCCCTCCGGGACGGCAGCACAATGATGGATCATCCAGGGCGCCTGATGCTGCGGTTGCTGTTCGCATTGGCAATCGTCGGCACTGGACGCTCCTCCTATGCAGGGAATGCCGGCGACGGCGTCGACCAGCCGGCCGCCAAGGCCGCCTTGCTCAAGGCCTATCCCGGACTTTTCGCCATTAAGGGCAATGTGCTGACCTGGACCGACGGCACCACGATGGTGTGGGACGACGGCAAGGCGCGCGACGCCGAGGCGCTGCTGGAGAGCCCCGACATCGAAGACATGTTTCGCTACGTCTATCCCAGAGCAGCCGAGGGCGCGCTGGTCCCGGCGGAGGATTTCGATCCCGGCCGTATCCGCAATGAACCTTTCTTCGAGAAGCTCTACGGGGCAAGTGCCGCCGAGGTGGGCAAGCACATCGCCAACGTCAAATGGTTGCCGAAGCTCGGCAAGAAGACCGTGCAGGTCACCAGGATTTTCGGCATCAACGACCGGCTGGGCAAGGTCTCCGCTGCGCTTGAGGCGATGCCCGCGGAGCTGAGCCGTTACGGGCTCAAGCCCGGCGGCGGCTTTGTCTGGCGGCCGATCGCCGGCACCGACCGGTTGAGCGTTCACTCGTTCGGAGCGGCCTTCGATATCAATGTCGGCTTCTCCGACTATTGGTACAACAACAGGAACAAAACCAACCCGAAGGCCCACATTCCCTTCAAGAACCGGATTCCGCTGGAAATCGTGGAATTGTTCGAGAAAAACGGCTTCATCTGGGGCGGGCGCTGGTATCACTACGACACCATGCACTTCGAGTACCGGCCTGAGTTGCTGCTGTACAAGAAATCCGGCTGATCACGGCGGCAGCAGCCGGAAATCCTTGCCTTCGGGCAGCAACTGGCCGCCGTCGACGACGATGGTCGTGCCGGTGATGTAGCTGGCATCGTCCGAGGCGAGGAACAGGAAGGCGTTGGCGACGTCGCGCGGGCTGCCGAGGCGTCCGAGCGGGATCGAATCCTCCATGTTCTTGATGTAGGCGGCGCCGCGATGCAGCTCGATCGCTTCGGTCAGGATGTTGCCGGGCTCGACGCCGTTGACGGTGATGCCGTAGCCCGAAAATTCCAGCGCCGCCGAGCGGATGAAGCCGTTGATGCCGGCCTTGCTGGCGGCATAGTGGCCGTGGCCGGGGCTGGTGACGTGCGGACCGGTGATCGACGAGGTGTAGAGCATGCGCCCGTAACCTTGCACCTTCATCGGCGCCAGCGCCGCCAGCGTGGCGTTGAACGTGCCGCGCAGATTGACCGCCATCACCCGGTCCCAGTCGTCCGGGCTGGTGTTTTCGATCAGCTGCCAGGGATAGATGCCGGCATTCTGCACGACGATGTCGAGGCGGCCATGGCGGCTCAGCGCCAGCGCCACCGCAGCTTCTGCATCGGCCATTTGCGAGATGTCGGTGCGAATGAAATCCGCGCCGAGCTCGTCCGCGGTCGCCTGGCCGGCTTCGGCCTCGCTGTCGGCCAGGACCAGCCTTGCGCCTTCCTCGGCAAAGCGCAGCGCAATGCCCTTGCCGATGCCGCGTGCGCTGCCGACGATAAGCGCGACCTTGTTCTCAAGCCGTCCGGTCATGCGAGCCGTCCTCTCATGCCAGTCTTTGGCGAATGGTTTGCTTGAAGGCGTCGAGCAGCACGGCGGCGAGCACCAAAAGGCCGTGGATCACCTGGGTGAAATTGGCCGGCAGGCCCATCAGGTTGATCGCCGTGTTGATGGAGGAGAGCAAAAGCACGCCGGCATAGACGCCGGGCAAGGTGCCGACACCGCCTTTCAGGCTGACGCCGCCGATGACGACGGCGGCAAAGGCGTTGAACAACAGCCCGGTCCCGAGATTGGCGGTGGCGCCCGAGGTGCGGATGGCGAGCAGCCAGCCGGCGAGGCCGGCAATGGCGCCGGCCAGCACGAAGGCGATGATCAGGTTGCGGTTGACGCGGATGCCGGCGCGGAAGGTCGCTGTCTCATTGCCGCCGATCATTACGAGGTGGCGGCCGAACGGCGTCTTGGCCATGATCAGCGAGAACAGGACGAAACAGGCGACGGCGATCCAGGCGGTCAGCGGTAGGCCGGCCAGCCGCTGGATGCCGAACCAGCGGATGGCCGGCGCCAGATCCTGTGCCGAGCGGCCGCCGGAAATCACCAGAACCAGGCCGCGCACCCAGATGTAGGACGCCAGCGTGATGATGAAGGCGCTCATCTTCACCTTGACCACGAGATAGCCGTTGAAGGCGCCGATGAGGCCGCCGAAGGCGAGCGCAACGAGCAGCGAAACCGGAACCATCAGCCACTGCGGATTGAGCTGTATGCCCATGCCGATACCCGACGAGCAGAACAGGATGCCGACCGTCATGGCGCTGAGTGCGGCCACCGATTCCACCGACAGGTCCATATGGCCGGCAATGATGACCAGCGACAGGCCGATCGACATCACGCCGAGAACGCTCGAGGCTTCGATGATGTTGGCAAAGATGCCGAGCTGGAAGTAGTTGGGGACGAAGACGGAAAAGACAACCAGCACAAAGATCAGCATGAACCAGACGAGGTTGTCGAGGACGAACTCCAGGGCTTTGCGGCTGCGCGGGTTCATGGGCTGATCCGGTTGGCGCCCCCGAGAAAATCAGGCCGAGAAATCAACTCGATTTCGTCGTGTTCAGGCGCGGGTTTAGGTTCGCCACGGTGTCCTGGGACGCGGCGTCGTGAATGGGCAGGCTCCGGGCCGCAATGGCCCGGAGCGCTTCGCTAGGCGACTATTCGACAGACTTGATCGTGTCCGTCGGCGGCTTCTGGTTGCCCCAGAAGGCCGGATTGTCGACGTTTTCCTTGGTGATGGCGGCGCCCGGGATCTTGATGTTGGGGCCCCAGCTCTCCTTGGTCACGGTCGACTTCAAGCCGAGCACGTCATACTCGCCAGGCTTGATTTCCTGCTTGCCGGCGATCTTGTCCATGAACATCGCCACGGCCGCGGCCTGCGCGTAGAGCGGCTGCTCGACTTCGACATTGAGCCAGCCCTTGCGGATCAGGTCGAGACCGACCGGAGCGCCGTTCGAGCTCATCAGCATGACGTCGCCCGGCTTCTTGCCGGCGGCCTCGAGCGAGGCGACGGCTGCGACCGACAGGTGCGCGGCATGGCTGAAGATCAGGTCGATGTCGGGGTTGGCGAGCATCTGGTCGGCAACGATCGTGCCGGCGTTGCTGGCTTCCCATTGCATGGCCGGCAGCGAGATGATCTTGACGTCAGGAAACGCCTTCAACTTCTCCTCGAAACCCTTCTGGATGTCGAGCGTGTAGGGATCGCCGGGATCGCCGAGCACCTGCAGGATCTTGCCCTTCACAGAACCGTTCTTGGCGGTCAGAAGCTTTTCCGCCTGCTCGGCGGCGACGTAGCCGATCTCGACCGTGCCCGCCACCGAGGTGAAATCGGACGGGGTCGAGGTGATCTGGCGGTCGAACTCGACCACCGGGATGCCGGCCGCACGCGCCGCTTCGATGGACGGCTTCAGCGCGTTGAAATCGACGGCGGCCAGGATGATCGCCGCCGGCTTCAGCGCAATGACGTCGTTCATCTGCGATTGCTGCGCGTCGGTCTTGTTGTCGGCGTTGAGTGTTTTCACCTCATAGCCGACCTGCTTGAGGAACAGCTCCAGCGCGCTCACCGAGCCGGTCTGGAATTCATCGAGCAGGGTCGGGACCATATAATAGACGGTGCCCTTGGTCTGGGACATTGCCGGCGTGAGCGAGGCAAGAGCCAGTGCCAGGATACCGAAGACAAGAACCAGTATTCGCTTCATGTCGTTCGCTCCTCTTTTATACCGGACCCCTCTTTGTCCCTCAACCTGCCGGTCCGGCACCGGCAAGCGTCTCACCGGTGATCATGTTGATCACCGCATCGGGACTTGTTTTGTTGCGCGCGACATCGCCGGCCACGACGCCTTGCCGGATCACCACGATCCGGTCGGCGACCTGGAAAGCCTGTTGCATGATGTGGGTGATGATGACGACGCCGATGCCCTGGTTGGCCACCTGGCGGATCATCTCGAGACCGCGCCTGGTCTGCTCGACGCCGAGTGCCGCGAACGGCTCGTCAAGCAGCACCAGCTTGCCGCCCCAGTGCACGAACCGGTTGAGCTCGATGGCCTGGCGTTGGCCGCCCGAGAGATGCTCGACATTGGTGCGCAGCGACGGGATGCGGGTGCCGGCACTTGCCAGCGCCTTGCCGACCACGGCCTCCATGGCGCGCTCGTCGAGGATGGGGACACCGAGAACGTTGCGGGTGATTTCGCGGCCCATGAAGAAATTGGCGACGACGTCGACATTGGTGCAGAGCGACAGGTCCTGGTAGACGGTCTCGATGCCGGCAGCCTTGGCCTCGGCCGGCGTTTTCGCCAGGAATTCCTTGCCCTCGAACAGCATGCGGCCGGAGCTCGGCTCGAGGCCGCCGGCGATGATCTTGACCAGTGTCGACTTGCCGGCGCCGTTGTCGCCGAGCAGCGCCACGACTTCGCCCTTGCCGATCGAGAAGCTGATGCCCCTCAGCGCATGAATGGCGCCGTAATTCTTGGTGACGTTTTCGAGTACCAGCAGCGGTTCGGTCATGCCGCCACTCCCTTGCTGTGCATGAGGTCGGACCGGCGCTCGCGCTCGGCAATGAACATCTGGCCGAAGCGCGGCGACAGCACGCCCGAAACGGCTAATGCGGCAGCGCCGCGCAGCACCGAATGCTTGCCGCCGGTCGCCACCGTCACGCGCGGTGTCTTGCGGTCGCGCCGCGCCGAGACCGAATTGGGAAGCTGTCCCGCCGCGCCGACCAGCTTTTCGAGCAGGTCGGTGGGCGCAAGCCCGCCGAGGATGACGGTTTCCGGGTCGAACACATTCTCGATGGTGACGATGGCGTTGCGGAAGATCGGCGCGATCTCGGCCACCCAGGCGGCGTCGCTGATGTTGCGGCGGCGACGTGCTTCGAGCGAGAGATACCGTTCGAGGCAGCCGCTGTTACCGCATGGGCAAGGCTCGCCACCGGGAACGGCAGGGATGTGTCCGATTTCGCCGGCATTGCCCCAGGCGCCGCGCATCACCGCGCCGTCATGCACGATGACGCCGCCGAGGCCGACGCCGAAATAGAGGTAGTAGTATTCGGAATAACCGGAGCCGAGACCATAAAGCCGTTCGCCCATGGCCGCCGCCGCCATGTCGGTTTCGAAGAAGGCCGGCAGCCCGGTCGACGCCGCCAGCCGTTCCGGCAGCGCGACATCCTTCCAGCCGGCCATGGTCGTCGGGCCGACGAAGCTCATCGACTCCACGCCGAACGGTCCAGGCAGCGCCATGCCGATGCCGAGCACGCGTCCGCCGGGCCGCAGCGCGGTCAGCTCGGGCACCATCGCGCCGATCAGCTCGAAGGCATGGTCGGGCGTCGCATGCGGCGCCTCGCGATGCATGCTCTCGATGACATCGCCGCTGAGATTGATGAGCGCCGCGTCGATCCGCAGCGGGGTGAGGTGGACGCCGACGGCATAGCCGCCCTCGGGGTTGATCCTGAGCGTCGCCGGCGGCAACCCGCGTCCGCGCGGCTCTTCGCGCAGCGACAGCACATAGCCATGCTCTTCGAGTTCGCGAACGATGGTCGATACGGTCTGGACGGTGAGGCCAACGCGGCCGGCAATGTCGCCGCGAGCTATGGGACCGTGAAGGCGGATGGACTCCAGCACGATGCGCCGGTTGTAAGGCCGCCCGAACTCCTGATTGGTTCCCCGCAGTGCCATGTCCCGCGCCCTTTAGGAAGGCTAAGACTTGCACAGGCAATTTATTCAGTCAAATGGAATTCAAAAATAATTCGGAATGGTTCCCAGACGCGGTGCAGGACCTGTCCCATGCGCCGCGCTGGCCGATTGCAGCCGGGCTGAAACCACCGCAATGGTGAATGACGTCAGGCGGGCGCGGGGCTCGCCCGACCAGTGATCCAGCAGGAAAACCGATGATCGAATTGCCTTTTGCGCGCGATGAGTACCAGCGGCGGCTCAAGAAGATCCGCGCCGAGATGGCGGCGCGTGGGCTGGAACTGCTGGTCGTCAACGATGTCGCCAACCAGCATTACATCACCGGCTATGACGGCTGGTCGTTCTACACGCCGCAGGTCGTGCTTGTCCCGATCGAAAACGAGGCCGAGCCGGTCTGGATCGGCCGCGCCATGGATGCGGCAGGCGGCTTGCTGACGGCCTGGATGAAGCCGGAGAATGTGGTCGGCTTCCCCGAGGACCACGTGCAGCGCGCCGATCGCCATCCGATGGACTGGATAGCGGCCTGCATCGTCGCCGAGGGCTGGGGCGCGAGACATATCGGCATCGAGCTCGAAGCCTATTATTTCTCGCCGAAGGCGCATGCCCGGCTCGTCGCCGGCCTGCCCAATGCGAAATGGCACGACGCCGATCTGCTGGTGAACTGGATCCGCGCCGTCAAATCCGCGCCCGAAATTGCTTATCTGCGCAAGGCTTCGACACTTGCCGAATCGGCGGTTTCGCGGGCCTTCGAAGTCATCGCGCCAGGCGTGCGCGAATGCGATGCGATTGCCGCGATCCAGGCGGCGCAGATTGCCGGCAGTCCAGACTTCGCCGGCGACATCACGGCACTGCCGCCGACCATCCTCGGCGGCGAGAATGCATCGGCTCCGCACATCATGTGGAGCGATCGGCGCTTCGGCAAGGACGAAACGATTGCGCTCGAACTTGCCGGTGTCTGCCGCCGCTATGCCGCAGGCCTCGCCCGAACGATGCAGCTCGGCAAGACGCCGGCCCGTGTCGCCGACACCGCAAAGGCGGTGATCGAAGGCATGGATGCGGTGCTCGACGCGGTCAGGCCGGGGACCACAGCCGAAGCGGTCGAGGCCGCTTGGCGCAAGGTTATCCAACGCTACGGGCTGAAGAAGGGGTCGCGCATCGGCTATTCCATCGGCGTCGCCTATCCCCCGGATTGGGGCGAGCACACGATCAGCCTGCGGCCCGGCGACAAGACCGCGCTGCAACCCGGCAATGTCGTGCACTCCATTCTTGGCATGTGGATGGATGGCTGGGGCATCGAGATCAGCGAGACCATTCTGGTGACCGAGACCGGCCATGAGACGCTAACCAAATTCCCGCGAGACATCCATGTCAAATCCTGACCGGCCCGCAGCACCGGGCGGTGCCGCGACCCCGCCATCGATGCCGGAATTCTCGATCGGATGGTCGAGATCCGCCGTCATCTGACCGCCATCCCGAATTATCGAACCGCGAGATTGGCACGCGAGCTTATCTCAGGCCGATGCTGGCCGGGCAGGGGATATCAGATCCGCGACGTCGCCCGCTACGGCCTGGCCGTCGATATTGTCGGCTCCGGGAGGCCGTCAATCGCAATGTGGCGATAAGGGTGATGCATGCCCGTGGCCATGACGCCTATGCCTCGATGGGCTTCGCAGTGGCCGTGCATCTGTCTCAGCCCAGGGACAGTTTTGTCGGCACGGGTCCGCGCTTGGTGCGACCTTGGATCCGGAACCAGCGGGCAGGGCGCGGAGAAGTCGGGCAGCAACCAGCCGCCTGGCTTGACCCTACAGATACTGCTCGACCTTCTTGCCGACGGTCAGGAAGCGCAGCGGGTCGATGGCCTCGCCATTGTGGCGGACTTCGTAGTGCAGGTGCGGGCCGGTCGAACGGCCGCTGCTGCCGGTCTTGCCGATGATGTCGCCGGCTGCGAGTTTTTGGCCGACGGCAACGTCGATCTCGCTCAGATGGCCGTAGCGCGTGGCAAAGCCGTTGCCGTGATCGACCTCGACCATGCGGCCATAGCCGCCGTTCCAGCCGGCCTTGGTAACGATTCCGGCCGCCGTGACCTTGGCTGCCATGCCGACCGGCGCACGGAAATCCATGCCCGAGTGCAGGGCAGCGGTGCCGAGGATGGGGTCAGTGCGCACGCCGAACGGGCTGGTGACGGAGTGGCCCGGCGCCGGGTTGGCGAGCGGCAGCCGCCGCGCCTCTTTCTTCAACTGGTCGAGCGTATCCAGCGCCTCGTCCAGTTCCTTGACCTTGCTGTCGAACATCATCGAGCTGTCAAGCGAGATCAGCGGTCCGCCGACATCGCTTTCGTTTTTGCCGAAATCACTGTCGACCGGCAGACCGGCCGCTTCCAGCGCCTGGGTGATGGCATCGGCGTTCTTGTAGGCGTTGTCGGCCAGGGTTTCGATGCGGGTGAGTTGCTGGCTCTCGATAGCCTTCAGTGAATCATTGATCGAGACGAACAATTTGTCGGCGCGGTCCGCAGCCGTTTCGCTGGGCAGCGGATCGGAACGTGTCGACCACAGCGAGAATGGCCTGGTGTCGCCCGAACCAAGGCTGGCGACCGAATAGGCGAGTGGCTCGCCGCCAGTCAGTTCGGCATGTTCGTCGGGTTTTGTTGTCGCTGCGGCATCAGCGGTTGGCAGCGTCCCGACTTCGTTTTCGGCCCGCTCGAGAATCGGGCCGAGGCGGCCATGGCGCTGGCTGAGCTGGCTCTGCCGCTCGATCAATTCGCTGACCTTGGTTTCCATCAGTTTTTGGTCGAGAAGCTGGCGGCTGGTGATGCGGTCGACCTGCGCGCGCAATGCGGAAATGCGATCTTCATAGGCCTGCTGCATGCGCGCCTGCCGGGCCGTGGTGGCGCCGATCAGATCGTCGCGCAGTACGAGATAGGAGGTCGCCAAGAGATAGCCGATGGCGATCGCCGCCAGTGCCGAGCCGAGAAAGGCGACGAGCCACGGCCGGATGGTGAAATGCCGTATTTCATTGCCCCGCGCAATGATGACCGTATGCGGCTCCTTGCGCCTGCCGAAGACCGCTGACTGACCGGTTAGGTTCACGGGACCAAGCTTTCGTTACGACACCAACGAAGCCCGATTACACATTATTAGGGTTAACAAAGTTTTGCCGTCGCGGGCGCGCTAGTGACCAACGGTGTCAGCCAACCGCATATATGTCTTATGCCCCTAATGCACTGCGCGGCGTTGGCCAGATCGGTGGCGCCTCAGAGCGCGCGGACCGCCTCCAGCACTGCTTCGGCATGGCCTTTCACCCGGACCTTGCGCCAGATCCCGGCGATCCGCCCGTCCTTGCCGATCAGGAACGTCGCCCGCTCGATGCCCATATAGTTCCGGCCATACATCGTCTTCTCGACCCACAGATTGTAGGCCTCGATCACCTTGCGCTCCTCGTCGGCAACCAAGTCGACGGTGAGATCGTATTTGGTTTTGAACTTGTCGTGCTTCTTCACGCTGTCCGGCGACAGGCCGATCACCACGGCGCCGGCCTTTTCGAACTCCGGCTTCAGCTGCGAAAAGCTGATCGCCTCATTGGTACAACTTGTGGTGTCGTCCTGCGGATAGAAATAAAGTACAACGGGCTTCCCCCGCATCGAGGCAAGGCTGAGTGAGCCGCCGCCGTCGCGCGGAAGATCGAATTGCGGCGCAACGTCGCCAACGTCGAGATCAGCCATATCGATGCCCTTGTTTGAGGTTACGCGGCCCTAAATCAAAGAGATAGAGCATGATGTCGTCCGAAAACCGCCTCACACTTTTCGGCATCATGCTCTAGCCTGCGTCGTTATAATGTCGGGCGGGGATTCGTCCACGATCGAATTCGCACAACGGAAAATTGCGTGGATCAGGAAGAACCGCAGCACGAGAAAATCCGGTTCAGGCGTGACGAGATCACCGACCTGGGGGCTTTCCCGTCCGCTTGCCGCGTGCCGCCGCTCGGTAAGGCACGGATCGGCCGCGGCTTTCGCATCCTTGCCCGGCTGTTTGCCGGCATTGGAGCCCTTGTGCTGCTGGCAGCGGCCGCCGTCTACGTCATCGGCGCCACCGGCATCGGCAACGAACGGCTGCGGTTGGAAGCCGAAACGGCGATCGAGAAACTGGCCGGTTTCGACGTCAAAGTCGCCGTCGGTCCTGCCAGCCTGACACTTGACGGATCGAGCTTCATTGCGCTGCAGGTCAAGGATGTCAGCGTCGAGACGGCCGACGGCAAGCCGATGGCCGATGCCGGGCGCGTCCGCTTCGGCATCCGGTTGATCCCGCTGCTTTCGGGCGAGGTTCGGCTGACCAGCGCCAGGATTTCCGACGCCCATATCGTCACCGCGGCAATGCCGTCGGGTGGCGACTGGACAGCGCGCCTGCGCAATCAAGACGGTCTCATCGATCCGGAAAAACTGGCCGCCGCCGTCTTCAGTGACGTCAATCGTGCACTCGATGCCGTGCGCGAGGATTCGATGCGCCGCATCGATCTCAAAAATGTCGCGTTCGAGCTGCCCGAGGCCGGATCGGTCAAGCTGGTCACGATCGCCAACGCCACGGTGCTGCAGTCGGGCCCCGGCAGCATGGAGTTCTCGTCCGAGGCGGATGTCGATGGCCGCGCGCTCACCGTCACGGCCACCGCCACCCGCGATACGAGCTCGATGCGCGTCACCGCCTTGAACGCCGCCATCGACATGGCGGATGTCGCGGAGACCACGCCGGCGGCCGGCGGGCGAACCGGCGCGATGGCTTTGAAGCTCACCGGATCCGAAGGCTCGGGCGAGACCGATTCGCGGCTGACGGGCTCGCTGTCGCTAACCGGCTCGGTGCTCGACCTCGGCACACGCGGGCTGTTGCCGGCCGATGTCGATGTCGACGCCGCCCTCGTCTCCGGCTCCAACAAGATCGATGTCGGCAGGCTGGTTCTAAAGACCGGGCGCTCGGCGTTCAATTTCGCCGGCTCGATCGGGCCAAAGCCGTCGACCGGCGCGGCCGGCGAGGAGCCTTCCTATCGTTACGACCTGACCAGCGACGGCTCGACGCTGGCGCCTTCGGAATCGCCCGAGCCGGCGCTGAATTTCTTCGCCCGCATCGCCGGCGTCTATCAGGTCAAGAGCCGCAAGCTTGTCGCCGACCAGATCGGTATCAGGTCGGGATCGGGGAGCGAAGTGCTGGGAACCGCTGCGGTTTCCTTCATCGACAACGGACCGCCGGGTATCTCGGTGTCGCTCAACGTCCACGACATGGCGGTCTCGCACGTAAAGCAATTGTGGCCCTGGTTCTCCGCCAAGAACGCGCGGCTGTGGGTGCTGCAGAACCTGTTTGGCGGCCGCGTCGTCGATGCCAGCCTGCAGTTCCAGGTCGTGCCGGGGCGTCTCGGCAACGGCGTGCCGCTTTCGGCCGACGAGGTGTTCGGCCGCTTCCAGGTCGAGGGCTCGCGTTTCGACACCGCCGGCCGCATCCCGCCGATACGCGATGCCGTCGGCGTCGTTTCCTTCCACGGCAACGATGTCGACGTCGCGCTGTCCTCGGGCAGCATCTATATGCCGAGCGGCCGCACCGTGGCGGCAAGCAATGGCACACTGTCGGTAAAGGCGGCAAACCACCCGCCGGTGATCGGCGCGCTCGACATCGACGTCGCCGGCGAGGCGCCGGCCATCGCCGAACTTGCCTCCTACGAACCGATCAACGCCATGCGCCATGTCGGCATCTTGCCGGACGACCTGTCGGGCACGGTGACCGGCCATGTCAAGGCCGCCATTCCGTTGCAATCCGGCGTCGACACGTCGAAGCTCGATTGGCTGGTATCGCTCGACTACAAGGACCTGTCGCTCGCCAAGCCGTTCGAAGGCCAGATGGTGACCGATGCTGACGGTTTGATCGAAGTCGGGCCCGGCAAGGCGGTGATCTCTGCCAAGGCGCGGCTGAACGGCATTCCAGCCCAGCTCGATCTGGTCGAGCCGCTCAGGGATGGCGGCCCGCCGCGCAGCCGCAAGGTGGCGCTTGTGCTCGACGACAAGACGCGCGCCATCGCCATGCCTGGCCTGTCGCCGCTGATTTCCGGCACCATCAAGGTGGCAATCGACAAGAGCGGCGAAGGCGGCAGCCAGAACGTCGACGTTGACCTGACGAGCGCCAGGCTGGACATTCCCTGGGCAGGCTGGAGCAAGGGGCCGGGCATTGCCGCCAATGCCACTTTTACCATGAGCAAGTCCGGCGATACCACGACGCTGTCCGACTTCGACCTCGACGGAAAGAGCTTTTCGGTCGAAGGCGATGTCGTCCTGGTCAAGGGCGCGCTGTCGTCGGCCCGCTTCAGCAAAGTCGCCTTGAACCGGGGCGACGATGTCGCCGTGACGGTGAAGCGGTCGGGCAAGGGCTTCGCCGTCGATGTCAGCGGCAACGCGCTCGATGCCCGCTCGCTGATCAAGCAGTTCACCTCCGATGTCGATACCGCCACCAAAACCACCGGCACGGACGCGGTTTCGGTCAGCGCCGACGTCAATTCGCTAACCGGGTTCCATGACGAGGTCCTGTCCAATTTGAAGCTCGACTACAGTGCCGCCGGCTCCAGGGTGAACAGGCTCAAGGTCAGCGCCGCGGCAAGTTCCGGCGCCGCCATCACCATCAGCAATACGGCAGGCAATGGTGCTCGCGCGCTCACCATGAAGTCGGCCGACGCAGGCGCCATATTGCGCTTCCTCAACATCTACGAGCACATGGAAGGCGGATCGATCACGCTGGCGCTGAGCGGCACAGCCGACGGCCCGATGCGGGGACAGGTCGATTCGAGCAACTTCTTCATCGTCAATGAACCCAAGCTCGCCTCCATCGTCTCGACCACGCCAACCGGCGACAGCCGCAGCTTGAACGAAGCGGTCAAGGGCAAGATCGACACTTCGCGGGTAAAATTCGAGCGCGGCTTTACCGAGATCGACAAGGGGTCGGGCTATTTGAAATTGGCGAATGGCGTGCTGCGCGGCCCGCGCATCGGCACCACCTTCCAAGGCACGCTCTACGACCAGAACAACAATATGGACATGACCGGAACCTTCATGCCGGCCTATGGCCTCAACCGCATCTTCGGCGAGTTGCCGCTGGTCGGCGCTCTGCTCGGCAATGGCCGCGACCGCGGGCTGATCGGCGTCACCTACCGGCTTAAGGGCAACGCCAACAAGCCGGTGCTGGACATCAACCCGCTATCGGTAATCGCGCCGGGCATTTTCCGGTCGATCTTCGAGTATCGCTGAGGATCCCAGAAGACGGCTCAGGCAGGCCGCACAAGCACGTGCTTTTTCTTGCCCACTGAAAGCTTTGCGACGTTTTCCGGACTCAAATCCTGAGGCGTCACCATCCGCCGGTCGTCCGCCACCGGCTGGTCGTTGAGGCGCACGGCGCCACCCTGTATGTGACGCCTTGCCTCGCCGTTGGACCCGGCAAGGCCCCCGCTGACCAGCAGCGACAGGATGCCGATGCCGGCTTCCAGCGCGGCGCCGTCCACTTCCACGGTCGGCAGCGTTTCGGCCGTCACGCCTTCCTCGAAGGTCTTGCGCGCGGTCTCCTCGGCTTGTTGCGCCGCCTCGCGGCCGTGCACGATGGCCGTGGTTTCGGTGGCCAGCACCTTCTTGGCCTCGTTGATCTCCGAGCCGCCAAGGGCGGCCAACCGCGCGATCTCCGAAAGCGGCAGCCGGGTGAAGATCTTCAGGAAGCGCTCGACGTCGGCATCCTCGGTGTTGCGCCAGTATTGCCAGAAATCATAGGGCGAGAAGAGGTCGCCGTTCAGCCACACCGCGCCCTTGGCCGATTTGCCCATCTTGGCGCCCGACGATGTCGTCAGCAGCGGCGTGGTCAGCGCATAAAGCTGCGGCGTGCCCATGCGGTGGCCGAGATCGACGCCGTTGATGATGTTGCCCCACTGGTCCGAACCGCCCATCTGCAGCCGGCAGTCGTGGCGGCGGCTGAGCTCGACGAAATCATAGCCTTGCAGGATCATGTAGTTGAATTCAAGGAAGGACAGCGACTGTTCGCGCTCGAGCCGCAGCCTGACGCTGTCGAAGGTCAGCATCCGGTTGACCGAAAAGTGGCGGCCGACATCGCGCAGGAACTCGACATAGTTGAGCTTCATCAGCCAGTCGGCATTGTTGACCATGATGGCGTCATTGCCAGTGTCGCCGAAGCGCAGGATGCGGCCAAAAATTCGCTTGATGCCTTCGATGTTGGTGGCGATCGCCTCGGGCGTCAAAAGGCTGCGCTGGTCGTCACGGAAGGAAGGGTCGCCGATCATCGAGGTGCCGCCGCCCATCAGTGCGATCGGCCGGTGGCCGGTCTCCTGCATCCAGTAGAGCATGGTCGCCGATATCAGATTGCCGATGTGCAGGCTGGTCGCCGTGGCGTCGTAGCCGACATAGGCGGTCACGATTTCCTTCGCGAAAAGTTGATCCAGCCCGGCCTCATCCGAAATCTGGTGGATGAAGCCGCGCTCGCTCATGACGCGCAGGAAATCGGACTTGAAGGCGGGCATTGTTTCTTCCTGAAAGCGCCGGGTCCGAACGGCCCGGCATGGCCTGAACGCGGGCGTTTAGCATCCAAGCGCGTCAAGCAAAAGTGGTTTCCGATTTTGCGCCGGCATGGACAGCCTATTCTGCACTGCCGCGCATGCTTGCTTCATCCTGTCGGCTGGCGTAATGAGGCGCCGCGCCAACGGGTTCGATCCGCTGGAACGGCACCGCACGGCATCCACCGAATGCCATATCTTGTGACAGAGCCCGACGCGATATGCCGGACGCATTGATATCCATCGTCATTCCCTGCCGCAACGAGGCGGCGAACCTGCCGCTGCTGATCGACGAGATCGAGGCGGCGATGACCGGGCGCGACTTCGAAATCATCGTTGTCAATGACGGTTCGACTGACGACACCGCTTCGGTGCTTGCCGCTGAAGCCGCCACACGTCCGTTTCCGCTTCGGCAGCTTCGGCACGAAAAATCCGCCGGCCAGTCGCTTTCGGTGCGCTCGGGCGCCTGGGCGGCGCGCGGCTCGATAATCGCCACCATCGACGGCGACGGCCAGAACGACCCGCAATATATCCCCGTGCTGGTCGATGCGCTGCGTCGGGCAGGGCCCGATTTCGGCGCCGCGCAGGGGCAGCGGTTGAAGCGCCGCGACAGCAAGATCAAGCAATTGGCATCGCGTTTCGCCAACTGGCTGCGCGGCGCGATCCTGCATGACGACACCCGCGACACCGGTTGCGGCCTGAAGGCCATCCACACCGATATTTTGCGCAAACTGCCGTTTTTCGACGGCACGCATCGTTTCGTTCCGGCGCTGGTCATCCAGGAAGGCTACCGCGTCGTCCATTGCGACGTCGTCGACCGCTCCCGCCGCCACGGCAAGTCGAATTACGGCATCTTCGATCGCGGCCTGCAGGGCGCGCTCGATCTCGCCGGCGTCTGGTGGCTTCGGCGCCGGCGCCGCAGAATGCCAAAGGTAGAGGAAATCACGCATGGCTAACGTGTTTCAGGAATTGGCGACCTGGCTGCACCAGGTTTTCGTCAAGCAGTTCGACGCCTGGGTTCTGCTCGGCTTCGTTGCCCAGTTCTTCTTCACCATGCGCTTCCTGGTGCAGTGGATCGCTTCGGAAAAGGCCAAGCGCAGCGTCGTGCCGATCGCTTTCTGGTTCTTCTCGCTGTTCGGCGGCGGGCTGCTGCTGGTCTACGCCATCCAGCGTGAGGATCCGGTGTTCATCGCCGGCCAGGCCATGGGCATGGTGATCTATGTCAGAAATTTATGGCTCATCGCCAATGAGCGCAAGGCGGCGATGACCAAGGTCGACTGAGCCACCAGTCCCGCCAAATCCAGTCTGTCCGGTGTTGACCAGTCTGTCCGGTGTCGAAATGAGCAGGAACTACATCTTTCTCTTCCTGTTCAGCCTGGTGATGACGGCGTCGGGACTGGCCTCTTTGCCGCCGCTCGACCGCGACGAGCCGCGCTTCGTCCAGGCGACCAAGCAGATGACGGAGACCGGCGACTATGTCGACATCCGCTTCCAGGACGCGTCGCGCTACCAAAAGCCGATCGGCATCTACTGGCTGCAATCGGCGGCGGTGACGCTGAGCGGCGAGGGGGCACAGGCGCCGATCTGGATTTACCGGCTGATCTCGGCGCTGGGCATCGCCATCGCCGTCGTCGCAATCGCCTGGACCGGGGCCAATCTGTTCGGCGCCAATGCCGGTCTTGCCGCCGGCCTGGTCATGGCGGCGATTTTCGCCACCGCCTTCGAAGGCCGTGACGCCAAGACCGACGCGATGCTGCTTGCCTGCTGCGTTCTGGCGCAAGGCGCGCTGGCGCAGATTTATCTGGCATCGCGCCGCAACGAGCCTGTCGCCGGCCATCTGCCGTGGATTTTCTGGGCTGCGCAGGGCGCGGCTATCCTCATCAAGGGGCCGATTGCACCGCTGCTGTCGGCGCTGACGGTGCTCACGCTGGTTGCTTTCGAGCGCGACTGGCGCTGGCTGGCGAGGCTGAAAGCCGGGCGTGGGCTGATTCTGGTGCTGTTGATCGTGCTGCCTTGGCTCGCCCTCATCACCTGGAAGAGCAACGGCGCCTTCCTGCAGCAGGCCGTCGGCAAGGATATGCTCGGCAAGGTCGCGCAAGGCGAGGAGTCGCACGGCGTTCCGCCGGGCTTCTACGTGCTGACCTATTGCCTGTTCATGTGGCCGTTCGGCCTTGTGGCGCTCGGCGCCGGACTGCAGGCGCTCAACCGATTGCGCGACGATCCGCGCCTGCGTTTCTGCCTCGCCTGGTACGTTCCGTTCTGGCTCGTCTTCGAATTGATCCCGACGAAACTGCCGCATTATGTGCTGCCGGCCTATCCCGGCATGGCCCTGCTCATCGGCTGGCTTTTGACGCTGACGCCGCAAGAGGCAAATGCGCCGCTCAGGCGCTGGCAGACATGGCTGTGGTGGGCGACCGCATTCGGCACCGTTCTGGTGACAGTCGGTCTCGCCGTGCTTTGCGTCGGTGCGCCGATCTATCTCATGAAGACATTTTTATGGTGGAGCGTTCCGGCCGCCGCGGCAGCATTGGGCGCCGGCTACCTCGCTGTTTCGCGCCAGACGCTGGTGCCGCTGGTCCGCATCGGCGGGGCTGCGGTTTGCGCCGGTATAACCTACGCCCTGCTGTTCGGTGTCATCGTGCCGTCACTGAAACCGATTTGGATGAGCCGGGAAATCGAGGCTGCGGTTCGCGCCGATCGTCCCTGTGAGATGAGCGTGCTCGCCTCCGCGCAATATCACGAACCGAGCCTGGTATTTCTGGTGGGCACAAAGACGGTACTGACCGATGTCGACGGGGTTGCGCAACATCTGCTTGGCGATCCGGCCTGCGCGCTGGGCCTGGCGCCGGTCGGCGATGAAAAACGGCTGGATGACCTGCTGGCAGGGCAAGGCAAGAAGGCCAGCCGCGTCGCCGAGATCGACGGCATCAACTATTCGTCAGGTGATAAATTGTCGCTCGGCCTGTACCGTGTGGCGAACTGATAGCTCTTCAATGATCGCGCCGAGCTCCGCATGTTGATGAAGTCGCCATCGCCGGCGCGTGCCGCTTTGCCTGCCATGCTCCGGCAGTCTGTCGCTAATTTCCGCGATACTTTCGGGATTGTACGGCATCGCCTGGCGACGCGCCCGGCGCGCTACCCGAAAATCCTGTGGTCGGTCTGGGTTGTGGCCTGGCTTTTGCTGACGATCGCGGTGTCGCTCCGTTTCGACCATCTTGCAGGGACCATGGCGAGGGAGTGGGCTTCCGGCTCGACCAATGTCTTCCGCATCGCCGAGTTTTTTACCTTCTTCGGCCTAGGCGGCTGGTATCTTGTCCCGTCGGTATTGGTGCTGATTGCCGCGAATCTGACGGATTGGCGCAGCCTTTCCCGGCGCGCGCGGATGACCTTCTACAACTGGACCTGCTTTGCTTTCATGGTGCTGGGTTCGATCGCACTCTCGGCCATGGTCGTCAACGTGCTGAAATATGGCGTGGGCAGAGCCAGGCCGATGAATTTCGACAAGCTCGGCGATCTGTCGCTGCATCCTTTTTCCTTGGAGGCGCGCTTTGCCAGCTTCCCGTCCGGCCATGCCACGACCATGGGCGTCATTTTCGGCATTGCACTGCTGTTGTTGCCCCAGCGCAGATGGGTGCTGCTGGCAGCAACCTTGTCGGTCGCATCGACCCGGATCTTTATCGGCGCGCACTACCCGAGCGACACTGTCGCCGGATTCGGCCTTGGCTGTGCTGTTGCCATCGTCTGCGCGATGGTGCTTGGCCGGCTGGGATGTATCTTCCGCTACACGGCGTCGGGGTTGCCGGTGGCAAAAACTACGTTCCGCCTATTCCGTCGGGCTCGCAAACCAAACCAAAACGATGCGCCGAGACAAGACGAATTTCCGCATTGGAGCAGCGCCGGCAAGCAACTGAATTGCTGACGCCTTTGGAACCATCTAAGACCACCCCAGCTAGCTGTCGATGCCACCCCAGCTCCGCACCAGCCGAGCCATGTCAGGCGCGCCGGCGGCGTCCTTCTCCAGCCCTTCGGCGACACCGACGCGGTCGGCGACAGGCCGGTTCTGGCTGACTTTCCACTTGCCGCTGATTTCGGCGATCTCGATCTCAAGCCCGACAATGCCCTTGATTTGCGACTGGATGAAGGTCGGCGGCGCATCGGTCACCGCCCAGGGTGCCTCGCGGGCGCCTTCCTGCGACAGCGTCAGCTCGGTGATCTGCTGTGCGATCCAGGCGGAATCCTCGATCACTCTGACGGTTCCTCGCACCTGGACAATGGCGTAGTTCCAGGTCGGCACGACCTTGCCGGTCTCGCGCTTGGTCTCGTACCAGGACGGCGTCACATAGGCGTCGGCGCCCTGGAAGACGACCAGCACCGGCGATGTCGGATTGTCGGCCAGCTGACGCCATTGCGGGTTGGCCCTGGCCAGATGGGCGCGCAGCCGGCCATTCGGCCCAACCTCTGCATCAAGCAGGAAAGGAATGGCATTGGCGACCGGGCCATCGGTGCCGTTGGAGATCAGCAACCCCAGCGGATGCGTCCGGATCAGCCCGTGCAGGACGTCCGGCCGCGTTTCCTGGAAATGGGGAGGCTGGTACATGATCGGTCATGCCTTCTTGCGCTGGCTGAACCGGCATTGTGCACCGTTCAGCCGAGCCGCGCCACATGTCAGGCTGGCTTCACCGTTTGGATCAGCCGAAATGGCATTGTCGCGCCCATGATGGGCACGACTGTGACGGCATCGGACCGGGAGTTTTTGTTTTGACGCAATTCCGGACGGAAAACCCGTTTGCACTTTTCCTGGAATTGCTCTTAGCGCAGCCGCTTCGGCCGCGGATCGGACAATTCGCCGGCCAGCCGTCGGTCGAGATAGTCGGCGCATTCCTCGAGCAGCAGATCGGCGTCGTTGGCGAAGAAGTGGTTGGCGCCGGGCAAGGTCTTCTGCGTGATGGTGATGCCCTTTTGCGTGTGCAGCTTGTCGACCAGGCCCTGCACATCCTTGGGCGGCGCCACCTTGTCGGCATCGCCATGGATGATCAGACCCGATGACGGGCAGGGCGCCAGGAACGAGAAATCATAGGTGTTGGGCTGCGGCGCGATCGAGATGAAGCCCTCGATCTCGGGCCGGCGCATCAGAAGCTGCATGCCGATCCAGGAGCCGAAGGAATAACCGGCCACCCAGCAGCTCTTGGAATCCGGATGCAGCGACTGCACCCAGTCGAGCGCTGCGGCGGCATCCGACAATTCGCCGGTGCCGTGGTCGAATTCGCCCTGGCTGCGGCCGATGCCGCGGAAGTTGAAGCGAAGCGTGGTGAAATCGCGCTTCTGGAACATGTAGAAGAGGTCATAGACGATCTTGTTGTTCATCGTGCCGCCGAATTGCGGATGCGGATGCAACACGATGGCAATCGGCGCGCTCTTCTCCTTGGAAGGCTGGTAGCGGCCCTCCAGGCGGCCGGCCGGACCGGTGAAAATGACCTCAGGCATGAAATACTCCAAATGGCATACGAATGCGCGGCGCCCGGAACAATTCTTACTCCAGCCCCAGCCCTTCCGGGCCTTGACGCAGGGCAAGCGTCTTCTTAGAAGCTAGTTTAGAATTGTTCAAAACTGGATAGCCAGCCGTGACGGCCCGGCCATCCTCGCCGCAAGCCGCGTAAATAGGACGTCTTGCCTTGCAATTTCAAGGAAATAACGCGCTATCCTTGCGGAAAGGGTCTTGACGGGATCGATTGGGTGAAAATGGCCGCAGCACGCGCCTATCTCGACTACAATGCCAGCGCGCCGCTCATTGCCGAGGCGCGCGAGGCGATGATTGCCGCGCTCGATCTCGTCGCCAATCCGTCGTCGGTGCATGCCGAGGGGCGCGCGGCGCGGCGCTTGATCGACACTGCCCGGCGCGATGTGGCAGCGCTTGTCGGCGCCAAGGCCGAGCATGTCGTCTTCACCTCCGGCGCGACGGAAGCCGCATCGACGCTGCTGACACCGGATTGGCGGATGGGCCGTGGCACGGCGCGCATGAGCCGGCTCTATGTCTGCGAGGCCGACCACCCTTGCCTGTTGAACGGCGGCCGCTTCCCGGCAACACAGGTTTCGCAGATCGGCGTCGACGCCGATGGCATCGCTGACCTCGCTCAGCTGACAGCCGCTCTGGCCGCGCATGACAAGGCCGAAGGCCTGCCGTTGGTCGCGATCCATGCGGCCAACAACGAGACCGGCGTCATCCAGCCGATCGAGGCAATCGCTGCAATCGTCAAGGCGGCGGGCGGCATTCTGGTGGTCGACGCGGTGCAGGCTGCGGGCCGCGTTCCCATCGATATGTCAGCGGCTTACGCCGACTATTTGATTCTGTCTTCGCACAAGATCGGCGGCCCCAAGGGTGTCGGCGCCGTCGTTGCGGCAGCCGATCTGATGATGCCGAAGCCGCTGATCAATGGCGGCGGCCAGGAAAAGGGCCATCGCGGCGGCACCGAAAACCTGGCGGCCATCGCCGGCTTTGGCGCCGCGGCGCGGCAGGCTTTGGCTGGACTGAAAGACGTCGAAGCGATCGCGCAACGCCGCGGCGAGGTCGAGAAAACACTCAAAACGCTGGTGCCGGACGCAGAAATCTTCGGAACCGGCGCGCCAAGGCTTGCCAATACGACATTCTTCGCTATTCCCGGCATCAAGGCCGAGACGGCGCAGATCGCTTTCGATCTGGCTGGCGTTGCGCTGTCGGCGGGATCGGCCTGTTCGTCGGGCAAGGTCGGGCCGAGCCATGTGCTGATGGCCATGGGTCATGGTGACAGCCTCGGGGCTTTGCGCGTGTCCATCGGTCGCGCAACGAGCGCCGGGGACATCGAACTGTTTCGTACGGCGCTGGCCGAAATCGCCCAGCGCCGGGCGGGCAGGGAACAAGCCGCCTGAAGGCTACAAAGAATTCAGGCCTCGCGGCCTGGTAGAGCCGTGCGTTTGCAACTGGCCGGGTGAATTCCCGGCCGAGACGCACTATATGAAACTTACGCCGCCTTCGGCGCCTCATGGGCAGCCCTCGGCGATGCCATAGTTTGAAAACTGTCGGGCCTTGACCCCGGCGTGGATGGAGAACGCTTATGCCTGCTGTGCAGGACACGATCGATCGGGTCCGAAAGATCGACGTCGACCAGTACAAATACGGATTCCAGACAGAGATCGCGATGGACAAGGCCCCCAAGGGCCTGAGCGAAGACATTATTCGCTTTATCTCGGCCAAGAAGGATGAACCGTCCTGGATGCTGGAATGGCGTCTGGAAGCCTATCGGCGCTGGCTGACGCTGGAAGAGCCGACCTGGGCGCGCGTCCATTATCCGAAGATCGACTTTCAGGACCTCTATTACTACGCGGCGCCCAAGAGCACGCCCGGCCCGACCTCGCTGAGCGACGTCGATCCCGAGTTGTTGAAGGTCTACGAGAAGCTCGGCATTCCGCTGCGGGAACAAGAAATCCTCGCTGGCGTGCAGAAGACCGACGTCTCCGATCTCGAGGAGCCCAGCGACAATGTCTACAAATCGGGCCGTGTCGCGGTCGACGCGGTGTTCGATTCCGTTTCCGTCGTCACCACGTTCAAGAAGGAGCTGGCGCAGGCCGGCGTCATCTTCTGCTCGATCTCGGAAGCCATCCGCGAGCATCCGGAGCTGGTGCAGAAATATCTCGGCTCGGTCGTGCCGACCTCCGACAATTTCTACGCCACGCTGAATTCGGCTGTCTTCACCGACGGCTCGTTCGTCTTCGTGCCCAAGGGCGTGCGCTGCCCGATGGAGCTGTCGACCTATTTCCGCATGAACGAGAAGAACACCGGCCAGTTCGAGCGCACGCTGATCATCGCCGAGGAGGGGGCTTACGTCTCCTATCTCGAAGGCTGCACGGCGCCGCAGCGCGACGAGAACCAGCTGCATGCCGCCGTCGTCGAACTGGTGGCGCTCGACGATGCCGAGATCAAATATTCGACGGTGCAGAACTGGTACCCCGGCGATGCCGAGGGCAAGGGCGGCATCTACAATTTCGTCACCAAGCGCGGCGACTGCCGCGGCGACCGTTCGAAGATCTCGTGGACGCAGGTCGAGACCGGTTCAGCGATCACCTGGAAATATCCCAGCTGCATCCTGCGCGGCGACGATTCCTCCGGCGAGTTCTATTCGATCGCCGTGTCGAACGGCTACCAGCAGGTCGACAGCGGCACCAAGATGATCCATCTCGGCAAGAACACGTCGAGCCGCATCATCTCCAAGGGCATCGCCGCCGGCTTCTCGCAGAACACCTATCGCGGCCAGGTTTCGGCGCACCGCAAGGCGACCAACGCCCGCAACTTCACCAATTGCGATAGTCTCCTGATCGGCGACCAGTGCGGCGCCCACACCGTGCCCTACATGGAAGCCAAGAATTCGACGGCGCAGTTCGAGCACGAAGCGACGACGTCGAAGATTTCCGAGGACCAGAAATTCTACGTCATGCAGCGCGGCATTCCCGAGGAAGAGGCGATCGCGCTGATCGTCAACGGCTTCGTCAAGGATGTTATCCAGCAGCTGCCGATGGAGTTCGCGGTCGAAGCGCAGAAGCTTATCGGCATCAGCCTTGAGGGTAGCGTGGGGTGACAAGGGCGCGCAAACGCGAATCCGTGGAAAAACATGTCTATCTGCGGGATCGAGTGGATAACTGGGAAGCGGGCCTGGGCCTTGCGTTCTGGTTTTGCGCGATAGGGATAGTGCTGCTCGGCGCGGCCTACTCGCCGGATGGCTTTTGGCGAGGACTTTGGCAAGCCCTGACGCAGATGTAGAATAACCGGGCGTAGGCGCTCGGATAGGCAATGCGATGGACACTGGAAGGATAGCGACCCGCCAAGCGTTCAGGACCGTGCACAAGGCATGGGATTGAAACTGAACGTTTGAAAGGAAGTTGAAATGATGGATACGGTTCCGATCGTTTTTTACGCTTTGGTGTGCGGCGCGCTCTGCGCTGTCGCGCCCTCTATCCAGTCGACGCCGCGCCGGATGGCGGCGGGCGCCGTGACCGGGCTGGTCTCGGCAATTATACTGCCGTTTCTGCGCCACTTGGTTGATGGCTGAAGAGATGACCATGACGCTGTCTCGCGACGAGATCTGGTTTGCGGTTCGCTGGCGGCGGCTGTGGGCGGTTCGTCGCGAGGGCAACATCGCCACGATGAAATACGCCGCGGCCGCAGTAGCCTCGGCCCTGGTAGGCGCCGTTTTGGCGGCGTTCGTCCATCCGATGGTCGGCCTTGCGGTTTTCGCGGTGGGGTTCGGCCTGTCCTTCTGGCGGTTCAAAACCCTGCAGCGCCGGCACACCGATTACACAGTCACCTACGACGATTATTTCAGAGAAAAGAACAATGCTTGAGATCAAGAACCTGCATGCCCGCATCGTCGATGACGGCACCGAGATCATCCGCGGCCTGAACCTGACGGTGAAAAACGGCGAGGTCGCCGCCATCATGGGCCCGAACGGCTCGGGCAAATCGACGCTGTCCTATATCCTCGCCGGCCGCGAGGACTATGAGGTCACCGAAGGCGATATCCTCTATAATGGCCAGTCGATCCTCGAAATGGATCCGGCCGAGCGCGCCACCGCGGGCATCTTCCTCGCCTTCCAGTATCCGATGGAGATACCTGGTGTCGCGACCATGGAGTTCCTGAAGGTGGCGATGAACGAGCAGCGCAAGGCGCGCGGCGAGGAGCCGCTAAAAATTCCGGAATTTTTGAAGCGGGTGAAAGAGGCGGCAGCCTCGCTCTCGATGGACATGGCGATGCTGAAGCGGCCGCTCAATGTCGGCTTTTCCGGCGGCGAGAAGAAGCGGGCCGAGATCCTGCAGATGAAGCTGCTGGAGCCAAAGCTCTGCGTGCTCGACGAGACCGATTCAGGCCTAGACATCGATGCGCTGAAGATCGTCTCGGACGGCGTCAACGCGCTGCGTTCGCCCGACCGTGCCATCATCGTCATCACCCACTACCAGCGCCTGCTCGAGCACATCGTGCCCGATAGCGTGCACGTCCTATACAAGGGCCAGGTGATCAAGTCCGGCGACAAGTCGCTGGCGCTCGATCTCGAAGCCAATGGCTATGCCGGCGTGATCGGCGAAGCCGCGTGAGACGCCAGAAGGCCATTTTATGCTGAAAGGCGGGGCAAAACTGATGAATATGCATACACAACCCCAGCGCACGCAGGCCGAAACGGCGCTGATCGACGCCTTTGGCGAGCGTCTGTCGTTGCTGCCGGGTGACGGCGCGGTGATGCTGAAGCGCGACGACGCCATTGAGGCAATCAAGCACGGGCTGCCGACGCGGCGCATCGAATCCTGGCATTACACTGACCTGCGCCGGCTGTTGACTGCGGTGCCGGCGTTCGATCCGACGGCCGCCGCTAAGGGGCTGGCGCCCATCGTCGAAGGTTCCGCCGTGCTGGCAGTTCTAAACGGCGTCTCGAGTGCGAAATTCCCTGCCATCGAAGGCGTGACCGTCCAGCGCCTGTCGGAAAAGCTGACCGACGGCTCGATTGCGCCCGGCCTCGACCCCTATGGCAGCGATGACGCCATCGGCGCGCTGAACACTGCTTTCGTCGCCGACGGCTATTTCGTCGACATCGCCGATGGCGCAGCACTGGAGAAGCCGATCGAATTGCAGAACCTGCAAGCCGGCGGACAGACCCATGTGCGCTTTCCCGTGCGTGTCGGCGCCGGCGCCAAGGCTGCGATCGTCGAGCGTCAGGCGGGCGAGGGCGCGGCTCTGGCCAGCTCCGTCAGCCAGCTGGTGTTGGGCGAGGGCGCCGAGGTGACCTGGCTGATCATCCAGGAACAGCCGGAAACGGCCACCCATCTGGCGCAGTTCAAGGCGCATCTCGGCAAGAATTCGAAGCTGACGCTGTTCTTCATGAATGCCGGCGGCAAGCTTGTGCGCCAGGAGATCGTGGTGAAGACCACGGGCGAAGGCGCCGACTTCAAACTGCGCGGCATCAACCTGCTCGCCGGCGACACCCACACCGACGTGACCATGGTGCTCGACCATGCCGTGCCGCATACGACATCGACGGAAGTGATCCGCAATGTCGTGACCGGCAAGGCGCGCGGCGTCTTCCAGGGCCGCATCAACGTCCACCAATACGCGCAGAAGACCAACGCCAAGATGGCCTGCAACACGCTGCTTTTGTCGGATGATGGCGAGTTCTCGACCAAGCCGGAGCTGGAAATCTTCGCCGACGACGTCATCTGCGGCCACGGCGCGACCGTTACCGAGATCGACCACAACCATCTGTTCTACCTGATGGCTCGCGGCATCGACGAGAAGAGCGCCCGCGGCTTGCTGGTCAAGGCGTTCGTGGCCGAAGTGATCGAGGAACTGGACGACGAAACCATCGTCGAGGCCCTGGAAACAAGGCTGGACGACTGGTTCGTGGCGCACGGGTAAGCGCCTCTTTCCCTTCTCCCCTTGTGGGGTCCGAAGGACGGGCGAGGCAAGTGACTCGCCCCGGGCGGTGGCCGAGCGAAGCTCGGTCGGATGAGGGGTGCGTGACGAAGTGAGGCGGTGCCTCAAGAGAGCTTGTAATGGACCAGAAGATCGAAACAACCCCATACGACGTCGAGGCGATCCGCCGCGACTTCCCGATCCTGTCGCGCGAAGTCTACGGCAAACCGCTGGTCTATCTCGACAATGGCGCCTCGGCGCAGAAGCCGCAGGTGGTGCTGGATACGATCCAGCACGCCTATTCCCAGGAATACGCCAACGTCCATCGCGGCCTGCATTTCCTGTCCAATGCCGCAACCGACGCCTATGAGAAGGCGCGCGAGACGGTGCGCCGTTTCCTCAATGCGCCAAGCACCGACAACATCGTCTTCACCTCCAACACGACAGCCGCCATCAACACCGTGGCTTACGGCTATGGCATGCCCAATATCGGCGCGGGCGACGAGATCGTGCTGTCGATCATGGAGCACCACTCCAACATCGTGCCGTGGCATTTCATCCGGGAGCGGCAGGGCGCCAAGCTGGTCTGGGTGCCGGTCGACGATCTCGGCATCTTCCACATCGAGGAATTCGAAAAGCGCCTGACCGACAAGACTAGGCTCGTCGCCATCACGCATATGTCGAACGCGCTGGGCACGGTGACGCCGATCAAGGAAATCGTGCGCATCGCGCATTCGCGTGGCATTCCCGTACTTGTCGATGGCAGCCAGAGCGCCGTGCACATGCCGATCGACGTCCAGGACCTCGACTGCGATTTCTTCGTCTTCACCGGTCACAAGGTTTACGGGCCGTCCGGCATCGGCGTGCTTTACGGCAAGAAGGATATTCTCTCGGCCATGCGCCCTTTCATGGGCGGCGGCGAGATGATCGAGGAAGTGACGGAAGACGTCGTCACCTACAACGAGCCGCCGCACCGCTTCGAGGCCGGCACGCCGCCGATCGTCCAGGCGATCGGGCTGGGTACAGCATTGGAATACATGGAAAAGATCGGCCGCGAGCGCATCGCCGCGCACGAGGCCGACCTCAAGACCTACGCGCACGAGCGGCTGCGCGCCATCAACTCGCTGCGCATCTTCGGCGACGCGCCGGACAAGGGCGCCATCATTTCCTTCGAATTGCAGGGCATTCATGCCCATGACGTGTCGATGGTGATAGACAGGCAAGGTGTTGCCGTCCGCGCGGGCACCCATTGCGCCCAGCCGCTGTTGAAACGCTTTGGCGTAACCTCCACATGCAGGGCATCGTTCGGCATGTATAATACCAGGGCCGAAGTCGACGCTTTGGCCGATGCGCTGGAAAAAGCGCGCAAGTTCTTCGGGTGACAGGTTCTTTGGATGACGACCATGGATGATGCGAGCCACACCACCGCGCCGGAAGCGGCCGTCAATCCGGTGGTTTCCGCCTCGGCAATTCCCGCCGACGAGCTGGCGCGGCTGACCGACGACATCGTCTCGGCGCTGAAGACGGTCTATGACCCGGAAATACCGGCCGACATCTATGAGCTCGGCCTCATCTACAAGATCGACATCGAGGACAACCGCGCGGTCAAGATCGACATGACGCTGACCGCGCCCGGCTGTCCGGTGGCCGGCGAAATGCCCGGCTGGGTGGAAAACGCCGTCGGCGCCGTCGAAGGCGTCTCCGGCGTCGAGGTCAACATGACCTTCGACCCGCCCTGGTCGCCCGACCGCATGTCGGAAGAGGCGCAGGTGGCGGTGGGCTGGTACTAGGTTGACTGAGGTTGGTGCACTTGCACCAGTGGTAAAACTTCACCATTTTAGGTGAGGAATCATTCGGCAGGCCTTGAACCTGCATGGAATGGAAGAGGAAAAAGAATGGGACGCTTCGCCGTCATCACGATGACCGAAAAGGCCGCCGACCGGGTGCGCGAGATCGTCGCCACGCGCGACAATGCGCATGGCATTCGCCTCGGCATCAAGAAGGGCGGCTGCGCCGGCATGGAATACACGGTCGACCTGGTGACCGAGCCCAATACCAAGGACGACCATATCGAACGCGACGGCGCGCATGTCTATGTCGCGCCCGAGGCTGCCCTTTTCCTGTTCGGCACCGAGATGGATTTCGAGCAGACCACGCTGCGCACCGGCTTCACCTTCCACAACCCGAACCAGAGTTCGGCCTGCGGCTGCGGCGAATCCGTCGAACTCAAGCCCGCCGACCTGAAGGCGCTGGCTGAGGCGCGCGCTTCGGCCTGATCTTCCTTCTCCCCGTTCACGGGAAGGTGAGGAATGGTCCACGCAGCGGGCGAAAAGCCAATTGCTTGGCTTTTCGAATGACGAACGGCCCGAAGGGCCGGATGAGGGGCAGCGCTGACCATCGGAAGTCGCGCTCCGCGCCTCCCTGCTTACTTCACCCACATCTTCGTCCGCTTGTGCCAGTCGGCGATCGATTCCTCGGGATAGACGTCGAAGACCTTGTCCTTCTTGCCGATCACCGGCTCGACCCAACTCGCCTTGTATTTCAACATCAGATGCACCTTCTCCGGCGGCTTCGGCAACTCGCTGTCGATTGCCGAGGCGAAGGGGTGGACCAGGTCCGGCCATGTCGGATCGTAGAGCCAGAGCGCCGAACCGCACTTCTTGCAGAAATTGCGCTCGCCCGTCGAAATCTCACACTTTGGATGCTCGTCGTCCGCGATCTCGGCCTGGTAGACGCCGAGATTGCGCTTGCCCTTGATTTTCAGCGTCTTGTAATCGGCGCCGAGATTGATGGCGAAGCCCCCGCCGCCCTGCTGCTTGCGGCAGATCGAGCAGTAGCACAGCATGAACGGCACCGGCGTGTTGCTCTCCACCTCGAAATGGACGGCATCGCAGCGGCAGGATCCCTTGAGCAGCAGCGGCATGACAAAACTCCGACGGATGGCTCTCAACTTGCCAGCATGGTTTTTGATTGCAGCCATGGCAAGCCCGGTGACATGATTGCGGCATGGACAATGAACGCATCGAAGAACTGTTCGAAGGCCTCGGCCCGGTCAGTATCCGAAAACTGTTCGGCGGCAAGGGTATCTATTTCGACGGCGTCATCGTCGCTATCGTGCTGCGCGGCGAATTGCTGCTCAAAGCTGACGAGCAAAGCGCGCCCGACTTCGAAGCCGCCGGCTGCAAGCAATGGACCTATACCGGCACCCGCCACGGCAAGCTGGTCGCGATGCCGTACTGGAGCATTCCCGACGACGCGTTTGATGATCCTGACGAGATGAGGGTGTGGGCGCGCCGGGCGTATGAGGCGGGACGAAGGGCGGGGAAGTGAACCGGGACCGCCGCGTTTCTTCCCACCCCCCTCTGTCCTGCCGGACATCTCCCCCGCAAGGGGGGAGATCAGTTGTCACATTGGCCTTCGCCAATCACCAACGTTGAAAATGGGAGCCTGCGGCTAAGCTGTTAATCTCCCTCCTTGCGGGGGAGATGGCCGGCAGGCCAGGGGGGTGCTGTCCCGCCGACGTAGGCGACCCTACAGCGCCTTCGCAATCCTCGCCGCCAACCGCGCATTGTTCTCGACCAGCGCGATGTTGGTCTTCAAGCTCCGGCCGCCGGTCAGTTCGAGGATTTTGCCCAACAGGAACGGCGTCACCGCCTTACCGGTCACATTCTGCACTTCCGCCGCCTTCTGCGCGGCCTCGATGTAGCCGGCCATCTCGTCGGCCGGAATTTCATCGTCCTGCGGCACCGGGTTGGCGATCAGCATGCCGCCGACCAGGCCAAGTGCCGCCCTGGTCTTGTAGAAATGCGCGATCTCTTCCGGTCTGTGCAGGGTCAGCGGCGCGCGGAACGGCGAATGCCGCGACCAGAAGGCCGGCATCGTCTCGCAGCCATGGCCAATCACCGGCACGCCGCGCGTCTCCAGCACTTCAAGCGTCTTTTCGATGTCGAGGATCGCCTTGGCGCCGGCCGAGACGACGATGACCGGCGTGCGCGCCAACTCGTCGAGATCGGCCGAGATGTCGAAGCTCTTTTCCGCGCCCTTGTGGACGCCGCCAATGCCGCCGGTGGCGAACACCTTTATCCCGACCATGTCAGCGGCGATCATGGTGGCGGCGACCGTGGTGCCGCCGGTGCGGCCTTGCGAGACCGCAAAGCCGAGGTCGGCGCGCGACAGCTTCATGGCATCGCCGGTCATGGCCAGCGACTCGCGCTCGCCGTCGGACAGTCCGATCTTGATGCGGCCGGCGACCACGGCGATCGTCGCCGGCACCGCGCCATTGTCCAGGATGATCTTTTCGACATTGGCGGCCATGGCGCCATTGTCGGGGTAAGGCATGCCATGGGTGATGATGGTGCTTTCCAGCGCCACGACCGGGCGGCCAGCGGCGAGCGCCTCGGCCACGGGCGCGTGGATGTCGATAAAGGGGCGGGCGCTTTGCGGTGTCATGATGGTCTCCGATCCGGAGATCCGCGCGTCCGCTTGGACGTCGCGCTCCGGCAATGGCAATTGGCCGCCCTCATGCCATTTCCTGCGCGTCGGGCACAAGAGCCAGTGCCTCGGTGAAGATCGCGGCGGTGAAGGCCGGCACGGCATCCGAACTTTCGATGGCGAGCGTCGCCGCGGCAACGCCTTCGCGGAGGGCTTGGCGCAATGCCAGGCCGCGCAGCAGGGCAGCGATGGTGGCGCCGGCCAGCGCGTCGCCGGCGCCGGTGACGTCGGCGACTTTTCTCGGCGCCGGCGGCAGGATAGAGAAGGCGCCGGCTTCGTCGAATCCCAGCACCGGGCCGTCGCCCGCCGTCACCACGCCACTGGTGAGGCCGCTGCAGCGCAGTCCGTCGACGGTCTCGCGCTCGGTGGCATTGGCATCGACGCCGGCCAGCACCATGGCCTCGCGCCGGTTCATGAAGACCTGCGCGAGTTCCTTCAGCACCGGTATCAGCCGCACCACCTTGGCCGGCGAAATGGCGATGGCGAACACCGGCTTGCCGGCGGCGAGCCCCACCAGCCGCTCCAGTGCCGTTGATGGCAGATTGGCGTCGCAGAGCACCGCATCGGCCTCGGCGACCACCTCGCGCACCTTGGAGCGGCGGATCTGCTTGGGGAACGCCAAATCGTAGAGCGCCATATCGGCAAAGCCGGTGATCAGCTCGCCGTCGCGATCGATCAGCGCCGTGTAGCTCGGCGTCGTGCGGTCGAGGAAAACCGCCGACAGGTCGGCAATGCCGGAGTCGGCGATGGCGCGCGCAACCGTCTCGGCCGAGGCATCGCCGCCGCGCACCGACAAAAGCGAGGCCGAGACGCCGCGCCGCACCAGGCTGCGCAGCGCGTTGAATACGCCGCCGCCGACATCCTCGCGCATCGTGCCGGGGTTGGACGCCGCGGGCACGTACGTGCCCGACACCTGGCCGCGGCGATCGATATGGGCGCCGCCCACCGCCAGTATCTTTGCTGATTTCACCATGCCGGCGATATGACCTTTGTTATTCGAACCAGACAAGCGCTAGGCTGTGCGGCGGAGCTTCGCAGGCAAGCCGGCGATTCGGCCGATCGAAACAGCCGGCGCGTCTGGCCCAATGGTGGATACATCCGGAAACGAAACCATGAGACAAAAAAAGAACAAATCCGGATAAAGATTGCTTTTCAGATATTTGACCCCTCTTGCCAAACGAGAACAAAAGTAGTACAAAATGGGCAGGGATTACGGATTGTCCGGCCTTCATTGACGACCAAGGGGTGATGTATCATGGCTCAGAATTCTTTGCGGCTTGTAGAGGACAAAGCGGTGGACAAATCAAAGGCTCTGGACGCGGCGCTGTCGCAAATCGAGCGCGCCTTCGGCAAGGGCTCGATCATGCGGCTGGGCGCCAATGAGCAGGTCGTCGAGATCGAAACCGTGCCGACCGGATCGCTGGGCCTCGACATCGCGCTTGGCGTCGGCGGCCTGCCGCGCGGCCGCATTGTCGAGATCTACGGGCCGGAAAGCTCGGGCAAGACGACACTGGCGCTGCACACAGTTGCCGAAGCCCAGAAGAAAGGCGGTATCTGCGCCTTCGTCGATGCCGAGCACGCACTCGATCCGGTCTATGCCCGCAAGCTCGGCGTCGATCTGGAAAACCTCTTGATCTCGCAGCCGGACACCGGCGAGCAGGCACTGGAAATCTGCGACACGCTGGTGCGTTCCGGCGCCATCGACGTGCTGGTCGTCGATTCGGTGGCGGCACTGACGCCGCGCGCCGAAATCGAAGGCGAGATGGGCGATTCGCTGCCCGGTCTCCAGGCTCGTCTGATGAGCCAGGCGCTGCGCAAGCTGACCGCCTCGATCTCGCGTTCCAACACCATGGTCATCTTCATCAACCAGATTCGCATGAAGATCGGCGTCATGTTCGGTTCGCCGGAAACCACGACCGGCGGCAACGCGCTGAAATTCTACGCTTCGGTGCGCCTCGACATCCGCCGCATCGGCTCGGTCAAGGACCGCGACGAGGTCGTCGGCAACCAGACCCGGGTCAAGGTGGTCAAGAACAAGCTGGCGCCGCCCTTCAAGGTGGTCGAGTTCGACATCATGTATGGCGAGGGCGTCTCCAAGACCGGCGAACTGGTCGATCTCGGCGTCAAGGCCGGCGTGGTCGAGAAGTCCGGCGCCTGGTTCTCCTACAATTCGCAGCGTCTCGGCCAAGGTCGCGAAAACGCCAAACTGTTCCTGCGCGACAATCCCGACACGGCGCGCGAGATCGAACTTGCGCTGCGGCAGAATGCCGGGCTGATCGCCGAGAAATTTCTTGAAAATGGCGGCCCCGAGCGCGGCGAAAGCGACGACGGCTTCGAGGAAGAATCCGGCGCCATGTAGGGCACGGCCATAAATCCGGTCTATTACCCGATGCTTAAGTAACCGAGTTCTTTAGTATTGCGTTTCAAACCGCCGGCCTTCGCGCCGGCGGTTTTCGTTTTTGGGCAGCGTGAAGCCGGCTTGGCAGTTGCCGGCATGGCCCAATTCCGTGTTTCTGGACAGGGTGGGGCGTGCCCGCTAAAAGGCCAAGTCAATCTTCTAAAAAGCAGAGACCAGTGTCCGCCGGCCGTGCCGGCGGTTTTCGCGAAAAGGCAGCAGTCATGAGTGGCGTGAACGAGATCCGGTCGACATTCCTCGACTATTTCCGCAAGGAGGGCCACGAGGTCGTGGCCTCGAGCCCGCTGGTGCCGCGCAACGACCCGACGCTGATGTTCACCAATGCTGGCATGGTGCAGTTCAAGAACGTCTTCACCGGCCTGGAGAAGCGGTCCTATTCGCGCGCCACCACTGCGCAGAAAAGCGTGCGCGCCGGCGGCAAGCACAACGACCTCGACAATGTCGGCTACACCGCGCGCCATCTGACCTTCTTCGAAATGCTCGGCAATTTCTCCTTCGGCGACTATTTCAAGGAGCGCGCCGTCGAACTGGCCTGGAACCTGATCACCAAGGAGTTCGGGCTGAACAAGGACAAGCTGCTGGTGACCGTCTATCACACCGATGACGAGGCGGCCGGCTTCTGGAAGAAGATCGCCGGTTTCTCCGATGACCGCATCATCCGCATCCCGACCTCCGACAATTTCTGGGCGATGGGCGACACCGGACCGTGCGGGCCATGCTCGGAAATCTTCATCGACCGTGGCGAGCACATCTGGGGCGGCCCTCCCGGCAGCCCGGAGGAGGACGGCGACCGCTTCCTTGAATTCTGGAACCTGGTGTTCATGCAATATGAGCAGGTCACCAAGGATGAGCGCATCGACCTGCCGCGGCCGTCGATCGACACCGGCATGGGCCTGGAGCGCATGGCGTCCATCCTGCAAGGGGTGGAGAGCGTCTTCGAGACCGACCTGTTCCGCCACTTGATCGATGCGGCGTCATCGGCGCTCGGGCAGGGCCCGGACAAGGAGACGGTCGCCTCCTTCCGCGTCATTGCCGACCATCTGCGCTCGTCCTCCTTCCTGGTTGCCGACGGCGTGCTGCCGTCGAACGAAGGCCGCGGCTATGTGCTGCGCCGCATCATGCGCCGCGCCATGCGCCATGCGCAGTTGCTCGGCGCCAAGGAGCCGTTGATGTGGAAACTGGTGCCGGCGCTGGTGCGCGAGATGGGCCAGGCCTATCCCGAACTGCTGCGCGGCGAACAGTTGATCACGGAAACGCTGAAGCTCGAGGAGACACGCTTCCGCAAGACGCTGGTGCGTGGCCTCGGCCTGCTCTCGGAGGCGACGGATACGCTGCACGCCGGTGACATGCTGGACGGCGAGACGGCGTTCAAGCTCTATGACACGTACGGCTTCCCGCTCGATCTGACGCAGGACGCACTGCGCCAGCGCAACATCTCGGTCGACCTTGCCGGATTCACCCATGCGATGGAGCAGCAGAAGGCCGAAGCGCGCAAGCATTGGGCCGGCTCCGGCGACGCGGCCACCGAGACCATCTGGTTTTCTGTACGCGAGAAGGCCGGCGCCACCGAATTCCTCGGCTACGAGACCGAACAGGCGGAAGGCCTCATCCAGGCGCTGGTCAAGGACGGCAAGACCGTCGATAGCGCCGGCAAGGGCGACGTGGTGGCGGTGGTCGTCAACCAGACGCCGTTCTATGGCGAGTCGGGCGGCCAGATGGGCGACACCGGCATCATCTCCGGTGAAGGTTTCTCGATCGAGGTTTCCGACACGCAGAAAAAGGCCGACGGCCTGTTCGTGCATCTGGGCAAGGTGACGAACGGCACGGTCAAGCCAGGTGCAGCCGTCGAGCTGAAAGTTGACCATGCGCGCCGCACCCGGCTGCGTGCCAACCATTCGGCAACGCATCTGATCCATGAGGCGCTGCGCGAGGTGCTGGGCACCCATGTCGCGCAGAAAGGTTCGCTGGTCGCGCCCGAGCGCCTGCGCTTCGACATCTCGCACAACAAGCCGATCTCGGCCGAAGATCTCGAAGAGGTCGAGCGCATGGCCAACGAAATCGTCGTCCAGAACAGCCCGGTGACGACGCGGCTGATGTCGGTCGACGACGCCATCGCCGAAGGCGCCATGGCGCTGTTCGGCGAAAAATACGGCGACGAGGTGCGTGTCGTCTCGATGGGCACCGGCGTGCATGGCGCCAAGGCCAATAGACCCTATTCCGTAGAACTTTGTGGCGGCACCCATGTCCGGGCGACCGGCGATATCGGCCTGGTGCGTGTCGTCTCCGACAGCGCAGTCGCCGCCGGCGTGCGCCGCATCGAGGCGCTGACCGGCGAAGCCGCACGAAAATATCTCGACGAGCAGGACAGACGTCTGAAGGCGACGGCCGCTGTGCTGAAGATCTCGCCGGCCGACGTGCCGGCGCGTGTCGAGACGCTGCTCGAGGAGCGCAAGAAGCTCGAGAAGGAGCTGAGCGAAGCGCGCAAGAAACTGGCGCTGGGCGGTGGTGCCGCGGCCGATGCTCCGGCCACCACCGAAACCGTCGCCGGTATCGGCTTCCTCGGCAAAGCGGTTTCCGGCGTGTCGCCGAAGGATTTGAAGCCGCTGGCCGATGCCGGCAAGACTTCGCTCGGCTCAGGCGTCGTCGTCTTCGTCGGTGCGGGCGAAGACAACAAGGCAAGCGTCGTGGTCGCCGTGACGGACGATCTCGTCGGCCGCTTCAGCGCTGTCGATCTTGTGCGCGTTGCCTCGGCCGCATTGGGCGGGCAGGGCGGTGGCGGACGGCCCGACATGGCGCAAGCCGGCGGCCCGGACGCCTCGAAGGCCAATGATGCGATCGCCGCGGTGAGGGCGGCGCTGGAGGCAGCCTGAAAGCCAGCCTATGCCTGATCTGGTTTTGTGTGCGGCTTTCCGGCCTTCGCCGCCGTGCTTGCCATTCTGTGGCTGATAGTGGCAAGCCGGCAATCAGCTCTTAGACGGTCCGTCTAGCTAGTTCTTTTCGCCGCCTTCAGGGCGCGCGTCATTCTGCTGGAATCGCCCCAGGTGGACAGCCAGATCAGCACGTCCGTGGCGATCGAAATCAGCGACCGTAAAAAGTTCAGCGCCGGGCCGGGCGATTTCAGCTGCTCTTCGGCGTGATGGAGATGGGCGAGCTCTTCCTCGCGGATCGCCAGGATGATGCCGTGCAAGTCGTGGTCGCGATTGGCGAGGAAAAACAGCTGATCGTCCAGATGGCGATGCACCGCCGCTTCAACCGCCGCCGTGCAGGCCCAGATGCCTTGCGGACCAATCAGGGCGGTCACAAAACCCAGCAGCCAGCCACCCCAGCTCCAGAATTGCATCACCCGGCACGGTCGCGCCTTCCGCGCCGGCATGGCGGCACGGAAGGCGGCGCAATGCGTGCGCTCGTGCCCGAGCATCTCCGACAAGGATGGCACGCAATCCGGCCAGAAGCGCCTGGCGACAAGAATCTGCGCCGAATAGATCCTGATCGCACCGAACTCACCGGCGTGGTTGACCCTGACAATTCTTGGCGATGGTGAGCGCGTCCTGGCGAGATGGGTCAGCCATGGCCCGAACCCATATCAGCCCGCCGCCAGGCTCGGACGTTTTGCGATGCCGTCCCACCAGGCCTGGATGTCGGCGAACGCCGCAAGCAGCTTTTGCCCGTCGGCGACCTTGACGAAATAGGCGATGATGGATGCCGCATGCAGGTCGACCAGCGTCAGCTGGTCGCCGAGCAGCCACGGCCCGGGAGGCTTGAGTGCGGTGAGCACCCGCAGCACCGTTTCCGCCTGGCGCAGCCCGTTGGCGACCAGTGCCTCGTCTGGCGCTTCCTTCTCAAGCCGCTCGACGGCGACGTCCCAGACCATCGATCTGTAGGCATAGGCGTCGAGCATGCCGATGATCTGGTTCATCGTTGCGCGGGTGCGGGCGTCTTTTGGCTGCAGTGCCGGGCCGTCGAACGCCTCGTCGACATAGCGGGCGATTGCGCTGGTTTCGAACAGGCGAAACCCGTCATGCTCGACGGCCGGAATGCGGCCGAAAGGGTGATGCTCGAAGTACCAGGCGGGAGTGCCCTCGGCGGCAAAGACATCGACCGGCACAAGGTCGTAGTCGATGCCTTTTTCCGCCAGCACGAGGCGGACGATGCGCACATAGACGCTGTAGTCCGCCCCGTCGACGACCGGCTTGGCCATGGCTGCCGGCTTACGCCATCGCCTTCTGCAAATTCTCGTCGATCTTGTCGAGGAAGCCGGTGGTCGACAGCCATGGTTGGTCGGGACCGATCAAGAGCGACAGGTCCTTGGTCATGAAGCCGCTCTCAACCGTCTGGATGCAGACCTTCTCCAGCGTGTCGGCAAATCGCTTCAACTCGGCATTATCGTCGAGCTTGGCGCGGTGGGCGAGGCCGCGCGTCCAGGCGAAGATCGAGGCGATCGAATTGGTCGAGGTTTCCTCGCCCTTCTGGTGCTGGCGATAGTGGCGCGTCACTGTGCCGTGCGCGGCCTCCGCTTCCACCGTCTTGCCGTCCGGCGTCATCAGCACGGAGGTCATCAGGCCGAGCGAGCCAAAACCTTGCGCCACCGTGTCGGACTGGACGTCGCCGTCATAATTCTTGCAGGCCCAGACATAGCCGCCAGACCATTTCAGGGCGGAGGCCACCATGTCGTCGATCAGCCGGTGCTCGTACCACAGCTTCTTCGCCTTGAACTCGGCCTCGAATTCAGCCTCGTAGACCTCCTGGAAAATGTCCTTGAAGCGGCCGTCATAGGCTTTGAGGATGGTGTTCTTGGTCGAGAGATAAACCGGATAATTGCGCAGCAGGCCGTAATTCAGCGAGGCGCGGGCGAATTCGCGGATGGAGTCGTCGAGATTGTACATCGCCATGGCAACACCGGCGCCGGGTGCGTCGTATACGTCGTGCTCGATCACCTTGCCGTCCTCGCCGACGAACTTGATGGTCAGCTTGCCCTTGCCGGGGAAGCGGAAGTCGGTGGCGCGATACTGGTCGCCGAAAGCATGACGGCCGACGATGATCGGCTTGGTCCATCCCGGCACCAGACGCGGCACGTTCTTCATGATGATCGGTTCGCGGAAAATGGTGCCGCCGAGAATGTTACGGATGGTGCCGTTCGGCGACTTCCACATCTTCTTCAGCTTGAATTCCTCGACGCGCTGCTCGTCGGGCGTGATCGTCGCGCATTTCACGCCGACGCCCCATTTCTTGATGGCATTGGCCGAATCGATGGTCACCTGGTCGTTGGTGGCGTCGCGGTGCTCGACGCCGAGGTCGTAATATTCGAGCTTCAGGTCGAGATAAGGGTGGATCAGCTTGTCCTTGATGAACTGCCAGATGATGCGGGTCATCTCGTCGCCGTCGAGCTCGACGACCGGGTTCGCCACCTTGATCTTCGCCATGAAAAGAATGCCTCGCTTTTGGGGAACAAAACGGCCTCGCCCGCATGGCTTCGGCCGGGTATGCGGAGCGTATATCAAAGCCTATTTGGCCGCGCAAACGACCATCCGTGCAGAATGGGTCGTCTGTGCCGCGACCGGTGTTTGCAAAAGCTTCATTTTGCCGAGCGGATGTGGCAGGGAACGCTGAAATGCCGCAAACAGCAGTTCATTGAGATCATGTCCGCCGTCGATCATCCTGAAAACGCATCCGCCGCCGGGCCGGCGATCATCCTGGTCGAGCCGCAGCTCGGCGAGAATATCGGTATGGTTGCGCGCGCCATGGCTAATTTCGGCCTTGCCGAACTGAGACTGGTCAACCCGCGTGACGGCTGGCCGAGCGAGAAGGCGCGCGCCGCCGCCAGCCGCGCCGACCATGTCATCGATGCCGTAACAGTGTTCGGCGACCTGGCGTCCGCCGTCGCCGACCTCAACTTCGTCTTCGCCACCACGGCGCGGGAGCGCGACGGCTTCAAACCCGTGCGTGGTCCGGTCGAAGCGGGCAGGGCGCTGAGGGCGCGTCAGATGGCCGGCCTGCGCACCGGCATCTTGTTCGGCCGCGAGCGTTTTGGGCTCTACAATGACGAGGTCGGGCTGGCCGACGAGATCGTCACCTTCCCGGTGGATCCCGGCTTTTCGTCGCTCAACATCGCCCAGGCCGTGCTGTTGATGTCCTATGAATGGATGAAGTCGGGCCTGGAAGACGAGACGGCGACCAATTTCTCCAGCCCTGAAATGAAGCCGGCAAGCAAGGAAGAGTTGCACGGGCTGTTTGCCTATCTCGAAGGCGCGCTCGAAGCGCGCGGCTATTTCCGCCCGGCGCCCAAGAAACCCAAGATGGTCGACAATCTGCGCGCCGTCTTGACGCGCGCCGGTTTCGCCGAGCCGGAACTGAAAGTGCTGCGTGGCATCATCTCGTCGCTCGACCGGTTTTCGCCGGCCATGCCGCGCGGTGACGGCTCGCCGGGAGACGATCCAAGGCGTTTGCCGGCCGCTGCGCGAAAACGCCAGGCAGACAAAGAAGATTAGAAATCGCTAAGCTTCGAACGGCTGAAGTAACCGAATTTTATTTGCCTCTCGTCCATTGTTGTCAAAACGGTGGGGTGGCAAATGTTCACGTCCAAAATCGGCCGTATGCGCTTCTTCTTCTATTCGCTCGGCGTAGCCCTGCTCGAGGCCGTTCTTGCTGTGCTGTGCATCGTTGGCACGATCGGCTTTGAGGGGCTGGTCAACTCGGCGCCCGGTCCATCGCGGCAAGGCATGGCAGGCGCGGTTCTGGTCGTTTCCCTCCTGGCCGTGGTCATGCGTGCCAACATCGCCTGGCGACGCAGCCGCGACGCCAACGGCAAAGCCTGGATCCTGTGGTCCTACATCGTGTTCTGCGCCATCTACGCCTTTCTGCAGGCAGGCACGCTGCTGGTCATCGATTTCAAGAACCCGGAAAGCACGTCCAGCGGTTTGAACCTGCTGGCGCTGTCGATCTTTGGCCTTTGGTGCACGATCCTGGTGGCTAAGCCGGTGGCGGGCATCAATATCGACGAACTGACATCGGTTTTCGATTTCGATGGCGATACGCCCATGCCTGCGGGATCCGGTCGGATGGCCAGCAGCACGGCACAGTCTTCCATGCGCAACGCCACACCGGCCACGCGCTCGGTGCCGTCCGCCCAGCCTATGGGCCGCCCGAGGCCCGCCGGCTTCGGCAAGCGCGGGCTCTAGACCGAGGCAAGGTCGTCTTCGCCGGCTTTGCATAGAACTTGCTGACATTCGCCACTTCAAGACCATGATGGTTGCAGATAGAAGAACGGCATTGGCCAATGACCGCCAAGCCTTCTGATCCAGCCTCTTTCATGGTCCGATATCAATGAGCCACCGTCCGATCCTGATGTTCGATTCCGGCGTTGGCGGATTGACCGTGCTGCGCGAAGCGCGCGTGCTGATGCCCGACCGGCGCTTCGTCTACGTCGCCGATGACAAGGCCTTTCCCTACGGCGCGTGGGAAGAGCCGGCGCTGCAGGCCCATATAGTCGAGCTCTTCGCCAAGCTGCTCGACCGTTTTGATCCGGAAATTTCGGTCGTCGCCTGCAATACCGCTTCGACGCTGGTGATCGATGCCTTGCGGGAAAAATTCCCTGGCCATCCCTTTGTCGGCACGGTGCCGGCAATCAAGCCGGCTGCCGAGCGCACCCGGTCCGGGCTGGTCTCGGTGCTGGCGACGCCGGGCACGGTGAAGCGCCAGTACACGCGCGACCTGATCGGCAAATGGGCGCAGAAATGCCATGTCCGGCTGGTCGGCAGCAACAATCTCGCCGGACTGGCCGAGGCCTACATGCGCGAGGGCTTTGTCGACGAGGAGGCCGTGCGTGCCGAGATCGCACCGTGTTTTGTCCAGCATGACGATTTGCGCACGGACATCGTCGTGCTCGCCTGCACGCACTATCCGTTCCTGGCCAATCGCATGCGCAAGACCGCGCCCTGGCCGGTCGACTGGATCGACCCGGCCGAGGCGATTGCGCGGCGCGCTCTGTCGCTGCTTCCGGCTGTCGACGGGCCATTGCCGCAAAGCGAGCCCGACATCGCCGTCTTTACCTCGGGAAAGGCGGACTTCGCCATCAGCCGGCTGATGCAGGGTTTTGGATTGAGCGCACGCTAATGCATGTCGCCCAAAAGTGCGCAGCGGTTTTGGGACAAGGACATGCACAAAAACAAAAAAACTAAAGCGCGTCGCCGACGCGCTTTAGACAGGTTCGAAGACAATGACGCGCCGATCCGGATCGGCCGAAACAAGCCTTAGCGTCAGGCCATCGCCCTGCCTGAACCCTGAGGCCTTCACATTCGCAACGACAGGCATGTCCGAGAGCTGAACGCGCGCACGCTGATCACCGACGTCGGTGACGACGGCCTTGAATGTTTCACCCACACGCCCCCTCAGCATCACCGCCTCGGCAAGGTCGATGGCCGCGTGGTTGATCTGCGAGGCGCGGGCGCCTGCGCGGCCCATCACCTTCGGCAGTCTGGAAAACGCCTCGTTAACGACTTGCGGCACCGGCTGGCCGTTGACGATGGCCAGCACGCAGCGCACGACATAGCGATCGGCCAGCCGCCTCAGGGGTGCGGTGGCGTGGGCATAGGTCGCGGCCATCGCCTCGTGCCAGGGGACAACGCCTTCCTCATAGGGCTGGTAGGACGCACCGGAGCCGGCGCGGCGGATTTCCAGCATCAGCGCTGCCTGTTGCATGTTGGCAGGATCGAGGGTTCGCTGATAGTCGGGCAGGCTGGTCGAAGGAGGCCAGGACAGGCCTAAGGCCCGTGCCGCGCTGCGCAGTCTTTGCACTTTGGAAGCATCGGGCGGCGCCATCACCCGGAACAAGCCGGTCCGGTGTGCCAGCATGGCGTCGGCAATCGCCATGTTGGCGGCCAGCGAAAGTGCTGCGTTGTCTTGCTCGGATTGCAGCAGCGGTCTGAACGCAAGCTGGAACGTGCCATCGGCAAGCTGTTCCACCTCCTGCTCGGGCGGGTCGACGCGCGAAGCGCCGCGACGGTCTTCGGCCGCCGCCATGCGCCGCGCGATTTCGGCGAAGCCGACTGGGACGTCGGCGGCCTGCACGCTGTCATAGGCGAGCTTGGCGCGGCTTTGAATGATTGCCCGCTCCGCGCCATCCAGCCTTACCGCTCCGTCGTCGACGATCCGGACCGTGAAGATGACAGCCGGACGCGGACCGCTGGGCAGCAAGCTCGCGGCGCCCTCGGCAAGCACCCGGGGATAGAGCCCGGCCTTGCCGTCCGGCAAATACAGGGTTTCGCCTCGCGCCCAGGCTTCGCGATCCACCGCGTCGCCGTCCGCGACGAACCAGGCTACGTCGGCAATCGCATAGTGCAACAGAAGGTCGCTACCGCTCGCTTCGATCGAAAACGCTTGGTCAAGATCGGTGGAAGCCGCGGGATCGAGCGTCACGAAGGGCATCGCCGTGCGGTCGGCATGCTGGTCGGGCACGCGCCTGGCCGCCGTCTGTGCCATGGCCATTACATCAGGGGGAAATCCCTCCGGCACATGGAACTCGGTGCGGATTTTCGCGAGGCCGGTAGCGAGTGCCTGCGAGGGATCGTTCAACGATTTCATGGCGCCGTCCTACACCGGCGTTGCGGGCACGGGAAGGTGGTTTTGCCGGCAGTTGGCCGACCATGGGCAGACATGAGCGCGGAACGGAAGTTGACCGCCAGCGCTGGAACCGTCGCCGGAGCGCAACGTTTCTTCCTCTGTCAGCAAAGGAGGTGCCGATATGCCTGCAACCTCAAAAGCACAGCAAAAGGCCGCTGGCGCAGCCCTGTCGGCCAAGCGCGGCGAGACCAGGAAGAGCGAACTTCAAGGCGCGTCGAAGTCGATGTACAATTCGATGAGCGAAAAACAGCTCGAGGAATTCGCAGAGACCAAGCGCAAAGGCCTGCCGGAGAAGAAATCGGCAGACTGAAACCTTGAACCGAGTCGATAAACAAAGCCCGTGGCCGAAACCACGGGCTTCTTCGGTTCAGGCCAAGCCCGAAACCCCTGACGTCACCAGCAGCGCTTCACCTTGTAGCGGATGACCTTCTTGTGGCCATGCCGCCAGATGACCTTCTTCTTCACCACGACATGGCAGGTCTGACGATGCTTGTGGCCCTGCCAATGCTTGGCCATCGCTGGCTCGGGCACGGCGATCGACATCGTCCCGGCCAGGACGGCTGCACCGACCAACGAGAGGAAAAACTTTTTCATGCGACTTCGGGCTCCTTTGGCTCCAGTCCCTTCCTAAATGCCGTCGGCGCAACAACCTCCCGCCGCATCCGGCACGGCACTCAACGCCAAAGACGTGATATGGTTGCCGGGCCCAGCGCCAGCGACGCGCTTGACTCTGCTCAAATCTCCGTTTAACGAGCGCACCAACACCGGGCCGCAATGCCCGGTTGTTTCTTTTGCATGGCAAGCCCGGGAAAGCAGGTTTATCGTTTCCTGGGTTTTGTCTAGACTGACGTGTCCCGTGGGTTTTCCGCCGCGTTGCGTGGGAAAACCCTGTCAGGCCTCGAAAACGGAGGCCAGAGGAGGGCGCGTTTCCTTCACCCGGACCATGAGGCTCCGGGTGGTTTGTTTTGAAAGGGAATGCGATGAGCAAGCGCGAATCCGCGAAGTACAAGATCGACCGCCGTCTCGGCGAAAACATCTGGGGCCGCCCGAAGTCCCCGGTCAACAAGCGTGAATACGGCCCCGGCCAGCACGGCCAGCGCCGCAAGGGCAAGCTTTCCGATTTCGGCCTGCAGCTGCGCGCCAAGCAGAAGCTGAAGGGTCACTATGGTGATGTCTCCGAAAAGCAGTTCCGCAAAGTCTATGAAGAGGCTGATCGCCGCAAGGGCGACACCTCCGAGAACCTGATCGGCCTGCTCGAGTCGCGTCTCGACGCGGTCGTCTACCGCTCCAAGTTCGTGCCCACCATTTTCGCGGCTCGCCAGTTCGTCAACCACGGCCACGTCAACGTCAACGGCAAGCGCGTCAACATCGGCTCGTACCGTTGCAAGCCGGGCGATGTCGTCGAAGTGCGCGAAAAGTCGAAGCAGCTGGTCATCGTGCTGGAAGCGGTCGGCCTCGCCGAGCGCGACGTGCCGGACTATATCGAAGTCGATCACAACAAGATGGTCGCGACCTTCTCGCGCATCCCCGGCCTGGCCGATGTTCCGTTCGCCGTGCAGATGGAGCCGAACCTGGTCGTCGAATTCTATTCGCGCTAAGCGATCGCTTTTCTGCGATACTGGAAAGGGCCGCCCGTCGAGGCGGCCTTTTCTTTGTCGGCCATGTCCGCTAATCCGGCACTCTCGGCTATGGAAAGCGACAAGCCATGAACATGCTGGCAGACATCGAAACAGTTGAACCGATTGCTGAAGGCGGCTTCCATCCGCTGTTTGCCGACGTGCCGTCTTCCGTCGAGTTCAACAAACTGCGTAAGCGGCTGTTGCGGTTAACCCGTCAGGCGGTCGAGGATTTCGCCATGGCGAGGCCCGGCGACCGCTGGCTGGTGGCCTTGTCCGGCGGCAAGGATTCCTACGGGCTGCTGGCCGTGCTGCTCGATCTCAAATGGCGCGGGCTGCTGCCGGTCGAGCTGCTGGCCTGCAATCTCGACCAGGGCCAGCCGAATTTTCCGAAGCACATTTTGCCCGACTACCTCGATGCGCATGGCATTGCCCATCGCATCGAGTATCAGGACACCTATTCGGTGGTCACCGACAAGCTGCCTCAGGGCAGCACCTATTGTTCGCTGTGCTCGCGGCTGCGGCGCGGCCATCTCTATCGCATCGCGCGCGAGGAGGGCTGTTCGGCGCTGGTGCTCGGCCACCACCGCGAGGACATTCTCGAAACCTTCTTCATGAATCTGTTCCATGGCGGCCGCCTTGCCGCCATGCCGCCAAAGCTGCTCAACGACGACGGCGACGTCATGGTGCTGCGGCCGCTGAGCTACTGCGCCGAGGTCGATCTGGAAAAATTCGCCGCCGCTATGAAATTCCCGATCATTCCCTGCGATCTCTGCGGCAGCCAGGAAGGCCTGCAGCGCAACGCCATGAAGGCGATGCTGGACGATATGGAAAAGCGCATGCCGGGCCGCAAGGATACGATGCTGCGCGCGCTGTCCAACACCAGGCCGTCGCATCTGCTCGACAGAAAGCTGTTCGACTTTGCCGCCCTCAATGGCAGCCTCAGCACAGGACAAGACATTTCCGATGATATTTGACGACCAAGCGATCGACTGGCTGGCCGAGCTTCTCGCCGATGCAGCCAGGGCCGAAATCATGCCACGCTTTCGCCGGCTGGGCGAGGGCGACATCAGACAGAAGACCTCGGCTGCCGACCTGGTGACCGAGGCCGACATCAACGCCGAGCGGCTGATCACGGCCAGGCTGCGCCAGCGCTATCCCACGGCGATGATCGTCGGCGAGGAAGCCTGTTCCGACAATCCGGCGCTGCTTCAGGGGCTCGGTGATGCCGACCTCGCCTTCGTCGTCGACCCGGTCGACGGCACCTTCAACTTCGCCTCCGGCGTGCCGCTGTTCGGCGTCATGCTGAGCGTCGTCGTCAAGGGCGAAACCGTCGCCGGTATCATCCATGACCCCGTAGGCCGGGACTGGCTGATCGGCGCCAAGGGCGCCGGCAGCCATATCCGCCATGCGCATGGCGCGCTGGAGACGGTGCATGTCGCCGATGCCGTGCCGATCTCGCAGATGACCGGCTCCGTCTCCTGGCAATATCTGGCGGAACCGCAACGCTCGCTCCGGGCGCGCAACCAGACCAAGACCCTGTCGCAGTTCGGCTATCGCTGCGCGGCACATGAATACCGTCTTCTGGCCAGCGGCCATGCCCATTTCGTCGTCTACAACAAACTGATGCCGTGGGACCATCTGGTCGGTGTGCTGATCCACGCCGAGGCCGGCGGCTACACCGCGCGGATCGACGGCAGCGCCTATCTGCCCTCGCATATCGACGGCGGCATTCTTGTCGCCCCGGACAAGGAAAGCTGGCAGGAGTTGCGCAGGGAACTCTGGGCGCAATAATCGGTCCAACTGCTGGTAGAGGCTTTCGTCAAGTATATTGGCTCTGTTATAGTGTCCAATCTCTCGCGAAGTCGGAAGCCGCGAAATGAAACATCGGTCCGCAATTGTTGCAACGGCACTTGCACTTGCCCTGGTCGCCGGCGTCACCTCGGCACGATCGCAGGAGCGCGCGTGTCGAAGCCTCGATCCCGTCGACAGCATAGACGAGATGTTCGACGCGATCTTTGCCTGTTGGCAACCGCCGCCTGGAAGTGCTGGCCTGAGCCTGACGCTGAGCTTCTCAATTCGTAAAAACGGCACGCTGATGGGCAAGCCGCGCGCCACCTTTTCGCATATGGGAGACGATGCCGCGCTCAACCGGATCTTCGTGACGTCCGTGCTCGAAGCGCTCGACAAGGCTCTGCCGATGCCGCTGTCGGACAGCATGGGTGGCGCCATCGCAGGGCGCCCGCTGTTCCCTCGTTTCACGGCAGTGATTGGCGGCGCATCCTGAAACGCGTCGCATAAAGGTGGATGCGGTTTTGAGACCAACAATCTCAAGGCGCGTCGCTCAATGCAGGTCGGTGACGTGCCCTGAAATGGGTGGGTTGTGCGGCTGGAACATCTTGCCGCGCTCGGCGATCAGGATCATCAGCAGGGCCGCAACCGAGACGCTGCAGAACCCTGCGGCCAGCGGTGTCACCGTGCCGTTGAAGGCCTGGCCGATCAGCGTGCCGAGGATGCCGCCGAGAAAAGTCTGCATGAAGCCCAGGATGGACGACGCGGTGCCCGCCAGTTGGCCGAGCGGCTCCATCGCGAGCGCGTTGAAATTGGCGCCGAGCGCGCCGAACGGGAGCATCGCACTGGCGAAGAAGGTGATGAACAGCCAGAGTGGCATCTTCATTTGAAGCGAAACGGTGAGCCAGGCAAGGCTGATCACCAGGAACAACAGCAGTGCGCTCTGCGACAGGCGGCGCATGCCGATGCGGCCGACCAGGCGCGAGTTGAGGTAGTTCGAAAAAGCGAGAACGCCGGCGACACCCGCGAAGATGACAGGAAACAATTCGCCGACATGAAAAATGTCGACATAGATCTGCTGTGCGGAGGCGATGAAGCCGAACATGGCGGCGAAAATGAAGGTGCTGGCAAAGGCGTAGCAAAGCGCCATGCGGTTGGTGAGCACGATGCGGAAACCACCGACGACGGATGAGACTGTCAGCGGCCGGCGGTACTCCGGATGCAGCGTCTCCGGCAGCCGCAGCAGCGACCACGCCGACACGATCAGCGCCCCGACGGCCATGGTGACGAAGATCCAGTGCCATGTTGCGAACAGCATGATGACCTGGCCGATCCCAGGCGCGATCACCGGGATGGCCATGAACACCATGAAGATCAGAGACATCACCTCGGCCATGCGCCGACCGTCGAACGTGTCGCGCACGATCGAGACGGCGATGACGCGGGTCGCCGCCGCACCGATGCCTTGCACCAGCCGGCACAGCAGCAGGACGGCGAATGACGGGGCGATGGCGGCAGCTGCCGCCGCCACGACATAAATCGCCAGCCCGGCAACGAGCGGCGCGCGGCGCCCGAACCGGTCCGAGATCGGTCCGAAGAAAAGCTGTCCGCCACCGAAGCCCAATATATAGGCGGTGATCACATACTGGCGGTGGTTTTCATTCTCAACGCCAAGCGTGGCGCCGATTTGCTGCAGTGCCGGCAGCATGATGTCGATGGCCAGCGAGTTCAACGCCATCAGTGCCGCGCACAGCGCGATGAATTCCCAGCGCGGAATAGGCAATTTGCGTGCCTGTTGCGGCGCTTTTGCTGGCTGGTCCACGGCGGGTCCGATCTTCAAAACGATATGCGCCGGCATGCCGGCGCATAAGTTCGTCCTCACTCCGATAGGGGGAGGTAACATTTTGCCGGGGCGGGGCTGCCCCGTCTCAACTCAGAATCAGGCTGTCGCTTTGACGCTGACGCCCTTGTCGACGAGCAACGTCTGCAGCTCGCCCGCCTGGAACATTTCGCGGATGATGTCGCAGCCGCCGACGAATTCGCCCTTGACGTAAAGCTGCGGGATCGTCGGCCAGTTCGAATATTCCTTGATGCCTTGGCGCAGTTCGGCCGAGGTCAGCACGTCGACGCCCTTGTAGTCGGCGCCGATGTAATCGAGGATCTGGACGACCTGGCCGGAAAAGCCGCACTGCGGAAAACCGGGCGTGCCCTTCATGAAAAGGACGACGTCGTTGCCCTTCACTTCGCTGTCGATGTAGTCGTTGATGCCGCTCATGAGATATCCTTTCACGCCTGTGGGAGTCAGGCTCGAAGCATAGCCATCAAATAAACCCATAGATGGGCCGAAACAAGATGTTTGCGCCGCCGTCGCGGAAATGGCGCAAAGGATCGCCTGTCTTGGGCCAAGCATCCCTGCCGATTGCAGCCTCCGGGACATGATGAAAAGACGATATGGCGCCGCCCTTCCGATCGCCATCCTGCTGGCCGCGATTGCCGTTGTCTGGTGGCCGAGACGCCCGGAGCCGCCGCCGCTGGTCATTGGCGGTGACCTGCCCGCGCCTTGCCGGAATGTCGCCTTCGAGGCGGTGACCTATGTCGTCTGCGAGACCGATCTTCGCGCCGACAGCATCGGTGTTTTCCACGCCGGCGCCGATGGCAAGCCTTTTGGTTCGCTCGAAGCCTTCGACAAGGCGGTTGCGGGCGAGGGGAGGCCGGTGCTGCTCGCCGTGAATGGCGGCATGTATCACGAGGATTTGTCGCCGGTCGGCCTGCTGGTCGAGAACGGCAGCGAGAAGTCGCCGCTCAACCTTGCCGACGGCGAAGGCAATTTCTTCCTGAAACCGAACGGCGTCTTTCTGGTCGGCAATGACGGCAAGGCGGCTGTCATGGAAAGCAACGCCTATGCGGTTACCAAACGCGATGTTGCCTTCGCCACGCAGTCCGGCCCGATGCTGGTGATCGATGGCAAGATTCACCCACGCTTCGAGCCGAACGGAACCTCGCGCTACATCCGCAACGGCGTCGGCGTGCGCGATGAAAACACCGTTTTGCTGGCGATCTCGCGGTCTGAGGTCAGTTTCGGCAGCTTTGCGCGGCTGTTTCGCGACGCGCTACAATGCCGCAACGCGCTGTTCCTCGACGGCGCGGTCTCCGCGCTGTCGGATGGGAAAAGAATGATCGTCGGCGGAAAATACCCGGCGGGCCCGATCATCTCAGTGTCGGCGAAGCCGATCACGTCAGTGTCGGCGAAGCAGCCGAAGAAACAGTAGGCCAGTCTGGCTTCAGTCCGGCACACTGGTCTGCAACGCCAGCGCGTGCAGCACGCCGCCCATATTGCCCTTCAGCGCATCATAGACCATTTGGTGCTGCTGGACGCGGCTCTTTCCGCGGAAGCTCTCGGCCACCACTTCGGCTGCATAGTGATCGCCGTCGCCGGCGAGGTCGCGGATCGTCACCTTGGCGTCCGGAATGCCGTCCTTGATCAGTTTTTCGATGTCGTGGGCATCCATTGCCATGGCAAAATCCTGTTCTGGGCGGCTAGGCACGAAGTGACTCGGACGGCAGCCTAAAGCCTTTCTGGTCCGGGTTGAAGCCGTTCTGTCGGCGACGCAGTGTCTAAGGGCCATCCTGCGGCGGGTGCACCACACCATCTTCGGTGATGTCGTCGCGGGTCGAGAACCCCCGGCCAAGGCTGAACACCAGGACATAGAGCGGGATGTTGAGCGCCAGGTTGATGATCGGGAGATAGCTGGTCATCTGCCACAGGGGCGAAAAGAATGGTTGGCCATTGCCGTCGCAGATCAGCGATGAGCCGTATTCCCACAGCGCGCCGGTAATGACCGCAATGGCAAAGAGCTTGATGCAGGTGGCGACATGCCTTGCGCGCGCCGGGTTCGGCAAAAGGCGGCTCCACAGCACCAGGCAGACGATGGGGATCGCATAGATCAGACTTTGCAAGGCCAGCATCTGCAGTGTGCCATTGGCCGCCTCAAGGAACTGGTCACGCCTTTCCAGCAGCGGACAGACCTCGCTCGAGGTCGTCGACAGCAGGAAAAAGACGAACGGCCCGAGGAACCAGAAGAAGAACAGCGACGGCCAGAAGACGACTGCGATCAGCGTCCGGGCTGCCAGGCTGGTCAACTGGACTTGTCCATGAAGTTCGGGAACCAGCCTTCGTGGGCGGCGGTCAATTCGCTGACCGGGATCGCCCTGGCATCGCCGAGCTTCAGTTCGTTTCCACCGGTCGAGCCGATCCATGGCGCAAAGATGCCGAGCTTGCTCTGTTCCTCGCGGATGGCGTCCCATTCCTTGCTCTGCGGATCGACGGACAGCGTCAGCAGGTAGCGGCCCTGGTCTTCGCCGAACCAGACCGGGATCGGGTCGGTGCCGGCGAGCCCCGGAATGGTGGCGCCGATGCCGGACGCCATCGCCATTTCGGCCAGGGCTATCGCCAAGCCGCCATCGGAAAGGTCATGGGCCGCGGTCACGACGCCCGACGCGATCAGCGCGCGGACATGGTCGCCGACGCGCTTTTCGTGCGCGAGGTCGACGGATGGCGGCGGCCCGTCGGTACGGCCATGGATGTCCCTGAAATAGGCGGACTGGCCGAGATGGCTGCCCCAGCTTGCGGGTGCGCCGACCAGCAGGATCATCTGGCCCTCGGCGGCAAAGCCGATACGGGTCATCTTCGACCAGTCGGCAATCAGTCCGACGCCGCCGATGGTCGGCGTCGGCAGGATGCCCTGGCCGTTGGTTTCATTGTAGAGCGAGACATTGCCCGACACGATCGGGAAGCCGAGCGCGCGGCAGGCATCGCCAATCCCTTTCACCGCGCCGACCAGTTGGCCCATGATCTCAGGCCGTTCCGGATTGCCGAAATTGAGGTTGTCCGTCGCCGCCAGCGGCAGCGCGCCGGTGGCGGTAAGGTTGCGCCAGCATTCGGCCACCGCCTGCTTGCCGCCTTCATACGGGTCGGCCTCGCAATAGCGCGGCGTCACGTCGGAGGAGAAGGCGAGCGCCTTGGTCGGATGGCCTTCTACGCGCACCACGCCGGCGTCGCCGCCCGGAAGCTGCAGCGAATTGCCCTGGATCAGCGTGTCGTATTGCTCCCATACCCATCGCCGCGACGACAGGTCCGGCCCGCCGAGCAGTTTCAGCAGCGCGTCGGCGACATCGGCCTTCGGCGCATCGCCGGCGGCAAGCGCCGCAGGTTTCTTCGGCTCGACCCAGGGGCGGTCATATTCCGGCGCCTTGTCGCCAAGGTCCTTGATCGGCAGGTTGGCAACTTCGTCACCCTGGTGAATGACGCGGAAGCGCAGATCGTCGGTGGTCTTGCCGACAATGGCGAAGTCGAGGCCCCATTTGTGGAAGATCGCCTCGGCTTCCTTTTCCTTCTCGGGGCGCAGCACCATCAGCATGCGCTCCTGACTCTCCGACAGCATCATCTCATAGGCGCTCATGCGCTCTTCGCGCACCGGCACCTGGTCGAGGTGAAGCTCGATGCCGAGGTCGCCCTTGGCGCCCATCTCGACCGCCGAACAGGTGAGGCCGGCCGCCCCCATGTCCTGGATGGCGATAACGGCGCCAGACGCCATCAGCTCAAGACAGGCTTCGAGCAGGCATTTTTCGGTGAAGGGATCGCCGACCTGCACGGTCGGGCGCTTCTCGTCGATCTTGTCGTCGAACTCGGCCGAGGCCATCGTGGCGCCGCCGACGCCGTCGCGGCCGGTCTTGGCGCCGAGATAGACGACGGGCAGGCCGACGCCCTTGGCTTCCGACAGGAAGATCGCATCGGTCTTGGCGAGGCCCGCGGCAAAGGCGTTGACCAGGATGTTGCCATTGTAGCGGGCGTCGAAATTGACCTCGCCGCCGACCGTCGGCACGCCGAACGCATTGCCGTAGCCGCCGACGCCGGAAACCACGCCGCTGACCAGGTGCCTGGTCTTGGGATGGTCCGGTGCGCCGAAGCGCAAAGCGTTCATCGCCGCAATCGGCCGCGCGCCCATGGTGAAGACATCGCGCAATATGCCGCCGACGCCGGTCGCCGCACCCTGGTAGGGCTCGATGTAGGAGGGATGGTTGTGGCTCTCCATCTTGAAGACGACGCAGTCGCCATCGCCGATATCGACCACACCGGCATTCTCGCCCGGACCCTGGATGACCTGAGGCCCGGTGGTCGGTAGCGTGCGCAGCCATTTCTTCGAGGATTTGTAGGAGCAGTGCTCATTCCACATCGCCGAGAAGATGCCGAGTTCGGTAAAGCTCGGTTCGCGCCCGACCAGGTCGAGGATGCGCTGGTATTCGTCGGGCTTCAGCCCATGCGCGGCGATGAGTTCCGGGGTGATCGGCACGGAATTGGAAATGGTCATGGGCGGCGATTGATGTCCATGGGAGAGGGGAATTTGAGACCCCTCATATCGCAAGCTTTGGCGTGATACACCCCATTGGATGACGAAAAACGCCGGAAAACCACAGGGCGACGATGGTAGCGGGGCGCCGTTGGGGAACGCTATGGCATCCCGGCCGTTAGGCCTCAAAGCAATCAGGAGATTTCGACATGGCCACCAAGCAAGGCAAGAAAGACAATCGCCTCTCCGACAAGGAGGCCATGCATATTGCCGAGACCACCGACGTTTCGCCCAAGCAGGCCAAGGACCTGGCCGAGAAGCACGGCAAGGACAAGGGCGCGAAGGAAGCCAAAAACTTCAAGGCAGAGGGCTGAACCTGAGATCGGTACGCAGGGGCACGGTTTAGCCCCAACGATTCAGGACGAACTGTCGTAGCCGGCGCGGCCTTCCTCCAGCAGCCGCCGGATCACCGCGACGCCGCCGGTGATGTCCTCGCGCCGCCTTGGCTGCGAGACGCCGAAACGCACGCCGTGAAAAACCTGCTCGGAACGCCCCGCCTTGAACTCGTCCTCGTCGTCGAGGAGCACGCCATTTTCGAGGCATGCGCTCCTGAACGTGCCGGACAGCCAGGGATCGGGCAGCGTCAGCCAGACGAAGGGCACGCTGCCGTGTGACTTGAAGGCGAAACCGGCCAGTGTCTCGCGCACGATGGCGATCCGGGTGGCAATTTCGGCAATGCTGCGTTTGCGGATATCGCCAGCCTGCCCTGACAGCACCAGCCGCGCATTCACCTCCGCCAGCAGGAACGGCATCCCGCCGGTCATCATCTTGTGGGCGACGCGGATGCGATGGCGATAGGCGGGCGGGCAGGAGAGCCAGCCGCCGCGAACACCTGCCGCGACCGATTTCGACAGACCGCCGGCGACAATGGTGCGCTCGGGTGCATATTCGGCGATGAGCGGCGTCGGATCTTCGGTCAGGCCGCCATAGAGATCGTCCTCGATGACGATGACATTGTACGCGCGCGCGACACGAGCGATCGCCTCACGGCGCGAAACCGACAGGATCGCCAGCGTCGGGTTCTGCACCGTCGGCATCAGGAAGATCATCTTCGGGTGCTTTTGCGCGCAGACGCGTTCGAAATCCTCGGGATCGAGGCCTTCTTCGTCCGATGCCACCAGTGCTATGCGCCGCCCGATCAGCCCGGCGCTGCGGGCGATCTGCGAATAGGTGAGGTGCTCGAAGGCGACATAATCGCCCGGTGTGGTCAGTGCCGCAATCGCCGCCATCACCGCGGCATGTGTGCCAAGCGTGGGAACGATGGTGTCGGCCGCCGGACGGAACGAATTGCGCGACAGCCAGCGGGCGCCGGCCTCGAACCAGCGCTCCGGAAAATCCCTGGTGTAGCTCGAAATCTCGTGCGGGTGATCCTGCACCGTGCGCGAGAGCATGTCAGCGACAATGGCGCCCTGGCCGATGTCGGGCGCGGCAGTGCTGTCGAAACGCAGCTTGCCGGGCGGCGCATCGACATAGCGCGTGCCTTGCACGGCAGGCTCGGCGAATTCGGGTGACGCTTCCGATTGCTGCGCCAGCACATAGGTCCCGCGACCGACTTCGCCGCTCACTAGGCCGCGCTCGCGCAGCAGCTGATAGGCTCGGCCGATCGTGCCGACCGTCGTGCCGATATCATAGGCGAGATCGCGCTGCGGCGGCAATTTTGCCCCGGCATCGATGACGCCCTTGTCGATGTCCGACTCGATGCTGTCGGCAAGGCGCTGGTAAAGCGGGCCGGAACCGATGGTGAGGTCAGGGAGCCAATTTGTCATGGTGACAATTCTGTATATTGCACCAGATCGGGTGTCAATGCATATCAGAACCGTACCAAGATGGGTACAATTTGCAAGGTTGGCAGAAAGACAATGGATACAATCGAGACAATTCGCTGCGCGGGCATTGAATTGGTCGGGCCGCGCCCGTCCAGCCGGCGAGGCTTTGTCGGCCGGATCGTGCATGTGGTCAGATCGCTGGCGCGATGGATCGACGTGCTGATCGAGCGCCGTCGCGGCCGCCTGGCTTTGCTCGAAATGACCGACGAGCAGCTCAGGGACATCGGTGTGTCGCGTGACGACGCTCACCGCGAAGGCATCAGGCGATTCTGGGACTAACTTGTAGTCTGGTCAGCGGCGTGTGCCCGGAGCCCTGAGGCGTGAGACGCCCTTATCGGCAAGCACGGCGAGGATGCACAGCACCAGGAAAACACCGGTGACGGCCAGCGCCGCAAGGGCGACGTTGGCCGCGCCGTTTTTCGCAACGTCGAGGAACGGGTAGGGCACTTCGCCTGCGATCGGTGCGCGCGCCAGCGCATAGGCGAGATAGGCGATCGGATAGGCCATCCACCACGAAATGTCGCTCCAGCGTGTCCTGCCGTCAGCGCCTGCAACAAGCCACCACAGCACGAACAGCACCGGCGTCACATAGTGCAGCAGCACGTCACAGAGCAGGAACAGCCCCTGCGGCTGCCAGAGCTGCGCCAGAACTGTCGCGTAGACGATGAAGACCAGGGCGATGGAAGCCGCCACGCCCGCCTGCATCCGCGGCCCGGCAAAGGCCGGCAGCCAGGCGTAGCCCGAAGGCGACAGCAGCGAGACATGGACCAGCACTGCACCGATGTTGGTCAGGATGGTGAAGAAGCTGAACAGAAAGACGATGGAGCCGAGAAAACTGCGGCCGGCTTCCATCGATGCCGGGATGGTGATGCACGCTTGCAGGACAAGCCCGGTCAGACCGATGATCAATCCCGCAATCTGCAGGAAGCGGCCCACTGGCGTCAGGCGGCCGCGTTACACGACGGATTGCCCGTTTGCCAGCGCGCAATGTCGGATCCGATGCGCGCGCCGAGCGGATCGTCCATCAGCGGACCGAACACGTCGACGCGGCTGGAATTGCCTTGCGACTGGACGACCAGCAGCGGCTTGCCGCCATAATGCTTGGCCGGCACCAGCAGGAAGCGGGGCGTGCCGCTGAACGAATTCAGCTCATTGGCCATCTGATAGGATTTGAAGGCGGGATCCTTGCTGGCGATCCAGCATTTGTGGGCCGATATCGCTACCTGTTCCATGGCCAGCAGCGAAGCGCTCTTGCTCGTGGGGACCGGCGCGCTCTTCGGGCTGGACTGGCAGGACGCCAACGCCAAGCCGGCAGCAGCCAGGGGACCTAGGCGAACAATCATCAGTCTCATGGTCAACCGCCCCCGCGTTTTGAAAGGAATTCGAAGAGATATCAGGCGGCGATGCCGAGCGCGCCTTCGAACAGCGCCCGGCCGTCACTGCCGCCATGCGCGGCCTCGATCAGGTTTTCCGGATGCGGCATCAGGCCGAGCACATTGCCCTTCTCGCTGATGATGCCGGCAATGTCGTTGATCGAGCCATTGGGATTGGTGCCTTCGGCATAGCGGAACACAACCTGTCCTTCGCCCTCGAGGCGCGCAAGCGTGTCGGCATCGGCGAAATAATTGCCGTCATGATGCGCAACCGGCGTGCGGATGATTTGGCCCGGCTGATAGCGGCGGGTGAACATGGTGTTGGCGTTGGCGATCTGCAGCTTCACCTCACGGCAAACGAATTTCAGCGAAGCATTGCGCATCAGCGCGCCGGGCAGCAGGCCGGCCTCGACCAGAATCTGGAACCCGTTGCAGACGCCAATGACCATGACGCCCTTGGCGGCCTTTTCAGCGACTGCCCGCATCACCGGCATCCGCGCGGCAATCGCGCCGCAGCGCAGATAATCGCCGAAGGAGAAGCCGCCGGGAATGGCGATCAGGTCGACATCGGGGATTTCGGTGTCGGTCTGCCAGACGGTCGCCGGCGCCTGCCCGGAGACATTGGTCAGCGCCGCAATCATGTCGCGGTCGCGGTTGAGGCCGGGGAGAAGAACGACAGCTGATTTCATATCAAGCGATCTCCACCGCGTAATTCTCGATCACCGTGTTCGCCAGCAGCTTGTCGCACATGGCTTTCAGATCGGCTTCAGCCTTGGCCTTGTCGGTCTCCGAGAGCTCGAGGTCGAAGACCTTGCCCTGCCGCACCTGGCCGACGCCGCCGAACCCCAGTCCGGACAGAGCGTGCTCTATGGCTTTTCCCTGCGGGTCGAGCACGCCGTTCTTGAGGGTGACGGTGATGCGGGCCTTGATCATGCTGGACAGGTTCCTGTTCGAAGACTTAGCAATTCCAGGAAAAGTCTGAAGCGGTTTTTCGTCCGGAATTGCGTCAAGAAATGAAGACTTAGTGCGGCTTGCCTTTGAGGCCATCGGTCGAGGCGACGAGCACCGGGCCGGTCGGGCGCGGCGGCTCGTTCTCGTTCATGATGCCAAGGCGGCGGGCAACTTCCTGATAGGCTTCGACGAGGCCGCCCATATCGCGGCGGAAACGGTCCTTGTCGAGCTTGTCCTGCGTTGCCACGTCCCACAGCCGGCACGAATCCGGCGAGATCTCGTCGGCAACGACGATGCGCATCATGTCGCCCTCGAACAGGCGGCCGCATTCGATCTTGAAATCGACGAGCTGGATGCCGACACCCATGAACAGGCCGGAGAGGAAGTCGTTGACGCGGATGGCCAGCGCCATGACGTCGTCGATCTCCTGCGGGCTTGCCCAGCCGAAAGCGGTGATGTGCTCTTCCGACACCATCGGATCGTCGAGCGCATCGGCCTTATAATAGAATTCGATGATCGAGCGCGGCAGAACGGTGCCTTCCTCGATGCCGAGGCGCTTGGACAGCGAGCCGGCGGCGACATTGCGCACCACCACTTCGAGCGGAATGATCTCGACTTCCTTGATCAACTGCTCGCGCATGTTGAGCCGGCGGATGAAGTGGGTCGGAATACCCATGCGGTTCAGATGGTTGAAAATATATTCGGAGATGCGGTTGTTGAGCACCCCCTTGCCGTCGATGACCTCGTGCTTCTTCTTGTTGAACGCGGTCGCATCATCCTTGAAGAACTGGATCAGCGTACCCGGTTCCGGTCCCTCATAGAGGATCTTGGCCTTGCCTTCATAAATGCGGCGGCGATTTTTCATCTGATTTTTCTCTGGATTTGCGGGCAGGCGGCAAGCGACCAGTTCCTGTCCGTCTGCCTAAATTGGTGCGGCGACGGGTGGGGTTCAATGCCGGGTCTATCCCAATCACAGCGTTTGCTCAATCGGCAAATCCTTTCCATCGACCGCTTTCAGGAATGAAATGCCGCAGCGCAGCAAGTGATGTAGCATATTGACCGGCCCGCGCCCTTTTGGTTTGTGCTGCGGCAACACACATATCCATCGCCAACGCGAATCGATTTCATCGGAGGGAAGCCATGAGCAGCATGAAAGACCGCGAAGAGGGTTTTGAGCGCAAATTCGCCTTCGACGAAGAACTTCGCTTCAAGGCTTCCGCACGCCGCAACAAGGCGCTCGGTCTGTGGGCCGCCGAAAAGCTGGGCAAATCCGGCACCGATGCCGACGCCTATGCCAAGGAAGTGGTTGTCGCCGACATCGAGGAAGCCGGCGATCACGACGTATTCCGCAAGATCCGCAAGGATTTCGACGCCGCCGGCGTCGACCAGTCGGATCACCAGATCCGCCGCACCATGGACGAACTGATGGCGCAGGCGATCGAGCAGATCAAGAACACCTAGAGCGAGTAGCGCTGGACCAATCGACCGCCCGGTCCAGCCGGGCGGTTTTTCTTTGCCTTTTCAGCCTTTTCCGGCTGAAACTGTGCGTGGGCCTGTTACAAGGCTCTACCCAACGAGGAAAGCACCATGTCCCTGAAGTCACGCCTGGCGGCGGATGAAACGCTGTTCACCGCCTGGTCCGGCGTTCCGGACGCTTTGACGGTCGAAATCATCGCCAAGCAGGGTTTTGACGCCGTCACCCTCGATATGCAGCATGGCGGACACCACGAGGACTCGGTCCTGCGCGGGCTGGTGCCGGTGCTGGCCGCCAACAAGCCGGCGCTAGTGCGCATTCCGGTCGGCCGCTTCGACATGGCCAGCCGCGCCCTCGATTTCGGCGCCGAGGCGGTGATTGCGCCGATGGTGAATTCGGTGGCCGATGCAAAACTCTTTGCCGCCGCGATGAAATATCCGCCGATGGGTGAGCGCTCCTGGGGCCCGACCTATGCTTTTCCGCGCCATGGCAAAGGCGACCACGCCGAATGGCTGCGCGACACCAATCAACGCACGATGGCCTTTGCCATGGTCGAAACGCGTGCCGCGCTCGATGCGCTGGACGGCATTCTCGACACGCCGGGCATTGACGGCATCTTCCTCGGTCCATCGGATTTCTCGATCGCATGGTCGAACGGCGCGACCGTCAATTCGACGCTGGAAAGCATGATGGAAACCGTCGCCTCCATCGCCGAGCGCACGCGCAAGGCCGGCAAGCATGCGGCGATCTACGTCGTTGAGCCGGCGATTGCCGGCCGCGTCGTGGCGATGGGCTACCGGCTGCTGGCGATGGGCTCGGACCATACGCTGATTTCGCTCGGCGCAAAGACACTCATCAAAAGCATGAACGATTCGATCAAGGGCTGAGGCGTGGTGCCTTGCCCGGTCAGGCCTTGAGGTCGGTCAGGAACTTCGCGAAGGTCATCGACCCCTCCGGCCACGGGCCGAAGCCGGCATCCTCATTGAGGTGACCAGTTTCGCCGGCATCGATGAACAGCGAACCCCAGGCAGCGGCAATGTCCTCGGCAACCTCGAAGGCGCAGAACGGATCGTTGCGGCTGGCGATTACGATGGACGGGAAGGGCAGCGGTTCGCGTGCATAGGGGCCAAAGGTCATCAGGTGACGCGGCCTTATCTCCGGGTTGGCGACGTCGGGCGGCGCGACAAAGAACGCACCGGCGACCGGCTTCCTGAACTGCGGAATGGCCTGCACCGCGGCCGCCACGCCCAGGGAATGGGCAACGATCACCACCGGCCGCTCGGCCTCGTTGACAGCGTTCGCCACGCTCGCCGTCCAGTCCTCGCGCACCGGCTTCGACCACTCCGCCTGCTCGACCCGGCGCGCCGTCGACAGTTTCGACTGCCAGCGTGTCTGCCAGTGTTGGGGGCCGGAATTGGTGTAGCCCGGCACGATCAGAATATCTGCGTCTTTGACTTTCATGGCGCTGAGATAGCGAGCGGCCGTGTCTCGTGCAACCCGCGCTGACGCATGCGGTGCATCACAATCGTGAACAACCTGTTCGATTCTTTCCATCTTGTGTGAACGATCAGGATCGACGATTTGAGGCAGGAAGAGATCGACAACAGAATAGACTGGTGGCGCGGCCTGGGATAACGCGCTGAACGGAGAGTTTTATGAGCGAACTGCCTTTTGCCGCGACGACCCCCGTCAGCGTGTCACGCGTGGGCCTGAAGGCGCGCGACGCCGAAGGACTTGCCGATTACTACCGGGCTGTTGTCGGCCTGCAGGAATTGAGCCGCGCCGATGGCGCCATCACGCTGGGCGCTGCCGAGCGCCCGCTGCTGGTCATCGAGCCTGACGCAGCGGCCAAGCCCGACGATCCGCGCAGCGCCGGCCTTTTCCACACCGCTTTCCTTCTGCCCAGCCGCGCCGATCTCGGCCGTTGGATAAACCATGCCGCCGCCAACAAGATCCGCATCGAGGGCGCCTCCGACCATCTGGTCAGCGAGGCTCTCTACCTGACCGACCCCGAAGGCAACGGCATTGAAATCTATAGGGACCGTCTGCCGCAGGAGTGGAAGTGGAACGGCGACAAGATCGCCATGGCGACCGAGCGGCTGAATCTGGCCGCCGTGGTTGGCAGCGTGCCGGCCCGTGACGCCGGCTGGCAGGGCGCGCCGCAAAACAGCATTATCGGCCATGTCCATCTGCGCGTCGGCCGGCCGGAAGATGCCGAGGCTTGGTGGCACGACGAATTTGGCTTCGACACGGTCGCTAAGTATGGAGGGCAGGCGGTGTTCCTGTCGTCGGGAGGCTACCACCATCATATCGGTGGCAATTCGTGGCACAGCGCCGGCGCCGGCCGCCGCGATCCGTCCCGCTCGGGTCTGGCCTGGGTCGAGATGCGGTCGGACAAGACAACCGCTGAAACCACGCGGGAAGATCCGTGGGGCACGGTTATCCGCACCGTGCCGGGCGCCGCCGGCTGAGCGCCCGCTCGGTTCTTACAAGGAATTGGCGGCGTAGCCCGTCAGCAGCCCATGCGCCCAGCTGTCAAAGCCGGTCGCCGTGGAGCGGCCGGATGCTTCGGTCCAGTCATAATTGACCACGTGATGGCTGAACGACCATTGTCCGCCCTTGCGCGTTGCGATGGCGTAGCGGGCATGCGGACTGCCGGTCACGGTCAGGCCGGGGAATGCCTGGACGCCGACGCTGCCCGGATTGAGGATTGTCCGGTTGTCCGACAAGCGCACAACGCGCGGCGGATGTGTATGGCCGCACAAGGTCAGCCCGGCGCCGGCGCTGCCCAGCTTGTGCCTGATCTGCTTTTCATTGGAGGGTTGGAAGTGGCTGCCTCCGTCTTCCTCGAGCAGGAACACGTCGTCGTCACTCGGGCTGCCATGGCAAAGCAGGATGTCCGGGGCAGGCGACAGGGTGACCGGCAAGGCCGAGAGCCAGGTCAGGGATGTCTCAGAGAGGCGTTGGTGGGTGAAAGCATCGACGTCTTCCAACCCGGAAGCAGGCGGCTCGATCAGCACACGGTCGTGATTGCCGCGCACGGTCGGCCAATTCTGCGCCATCAGATATTGCGCGGTTTCTTCAGGCCATAGCGGCCCGGAGAGACAATCGCCCAGATTGACGATGATGTCGGGAGAAGCGTCTTTGATCTGCGCATGAACCGCCTCAAGCGCGCGCAGATTCCCATGGATGTCGGAAAGGACGGCCAGCCGCATCGAAAAACCTATCCGAAAACCCGCTTGAAGATCGTGTCGACATGCTTGGTGTGATAGCCCAGGTCGAATTTCTCGCGGATCTCGGCTTCGGGCAGCGCTGCGGTGACTTCCCTGTCGGCCAACAATTCCTCAAGGAAATCAGCGCCATGTTCCCATACCTTCATGGCGTTGCGCTGCACCAGGCGGTAGGCGTCCTCGCGGCTGACGCCGGCTTGCGTCAGCGCCAAAAGCACGCGCTGCGAATGCACAAGGCCACGGAACTTGTTCATGTTCTTCAGCATGTTGTCGGGATAGACCAGCAATTTGTCGATGACGCCGGTCAACCGCGACAGCGCGAAATCGAGTGTTATCGTGGCGTCCGGGCCGATCATGCGCTCGACCGAGGAATGCGAAATGTCGCGCTCGTGCCAGAGCGCGACATTCTCCATCGCCGGCAAGGCCATGGAGCGCACCATGCGGGCAAGGCCGGTGAGGTTTTCGGTCAGCACCGGGTTGCGCTTGTGCGGCATTGCCGACGAGCCCTTCTGGCCCGGCGAAAAATACTCTTCCGCTTCCAGCACCTCGGTGCGCTGCAGATGGCGGATCTCAGTCGCCAGCCGCTCGACCGACGAGGCGATGACGCCGAGCGTGGCAAAGAACATGGCATGGCGGTCGCGAGGGATGACCTGCGTCGACACCGGCTCCGGCTTCAGCCCAAGCTTTTTCGCCACATGTTCTTCGACATAGGGATCGATGTTGGCGAAGGTGCCGATCGCGCCCGATATGGCGCAGGTGGCAATATCCTCCCGCGCGTGCACCAGCCGCTCGCGGCAGCGTGAGAACTCGGCATAGGCCTGCGCCAGCTTGACGCCGAACGTGGTCGGCTCGGCATGAATGCCGTGGCTGCGGCCGATGGTGATGGTGTCCTTGTGCTCGAAGGCCCGGCGTTTCAGCGCGGCGAGCAGGCCGTCGAGGTCGGCCAGCAGGATATCGCTGGCGCGGCTGAGCTGCACCGCAAGGCAGGTGTCGAGAACATCCGATGAGGTCATGCCCTGGTGGATGAAACGCGCATCCGGCCCGACGAATTCGGCCAGATGGGTGAGGAAGGCGATGACGTCGTGCTTGGTCACGGCCTCGATCTCGTCGATCTTGCCGACGTCGAATTGGGCGGCGCCGCCTTTTTCCCAGATGGTTTTGGCGGCTTCCCTGGGAATGACGCCGAGCTCGGCCAGCGCATCGCAGGCATGGGCCTCGATCTCGAACCAGATGCGGAAGCGGGTTTCCGGCGACCAGATGGCGACCATTTCCGGCCGGGAATAGCGAGGGATCATCCGTCAGTCCTGATGTGTCCGTGGTTAAGTGCGCGTCCTAACAGAGGCGGACCGAATGCTCAACGCTGCTGGCGCGCAAACCACACGCTGGCGGCGGCAAGCGCGATGAATCCGAGCGGAAAATAGAGCCTGATACCCAGCACCACGAATTGGTAGAGCGCCGTCAGCGAGGTGAAGACCAGTTCGAACGCCCACCGGGCGGTGAAGGCCTCCGCGTGCCATTCGGCATAGTAGGAGCGGTATTGCAGCGCAAACAACCCGCCGGTGAAGGCGAGCGTCGTGGCAAGCAGGCAGACGAAGGCGGCGGCGAACGCCACCTCCCAATGCCGGTCGAGCGAGACCAGCCGCGCCGCGAACAACCCGACGGGAAAGGCCAATGCCGCGCCGGTCGCAAACAGCAGGGCGACGAAGCGGATCTTTTCCGGGGTCTCCCAATTGTCGAGCCAAAGACCGGTCAGCGCGCTGGCGCCCATGGCCATCGCCCACAGCAAGGCGCCGACAAGCGCCGTGCCCGTCGATGGTACGGCGCGGCTGACGCGATTTCCGGCGCGCTTGCGCCAACTGGATTGATCGAGCGATGTCACAGGCGTCCGGTCACGGCGATCCAGCGAAAATCCGGCCCTTCGAAGCCGTATTGGCGCACCGCGATCAGCACCGCATAGGCGCTGATGCTGTCCATCGAGAACGTCTGCACCGCGCCGATCCTGTAGCCGTTGGGGCAGCCACGGCTTTTCGGGATCGATTTATCCTCATGCAGCAGATGGGTCCGGCCGCCATCCCTGGCCTCGATCCGCAGCAGGCGAAAACCGTTGACCTCGCCCTGGCTCTGGCAGCTTTCGGTGTCATTCATGCCGATCTCGTCCAGCCGGAATTCCAGCGGCGGGTCGACCGGCGAAAAGATCGGCCGTGGGTTCACCACCATGCGGAACGGGTCGGCCGACAATTCGGTCACCGGGTTGAAGCCGGCGGTGATGCCGCGGTTTGCGGTGAGTTCGGCCTGCACAACGACGGCTTCGCCCTTCTGCCTGGCCTGCTGACGGGCCGTATCGAGCGAGGCGGTCTCATCCTCCAGCCGGACCCGGATTGGCGTGCCCTTCAGGAACGTGTCGTCGGCGGTGTTGATGTAGTAGCGATTGGCATAGGGAAAGCCCGAACCGTCTGCCACACCGTATTCCTCGAAGGCGAAGACGCCGCCATCCTTGCTGAAGCCGAGGATTTCAAGCTCGGCGACATCGCCCGCTCGGGCGGCCATGGCGGATGCCAGATGGACCAGCAGGCAAACGCCAATCAGGACGAGATTTCGCATCGGGGTTCCGCTCCGCCTGCCGTGGTTCGATCGTTCCCTATCACGAGACAGTCAAAACATCGTGCTATTCGAAAGGCGATGCATCCAATTCCGCCTCTGTTTGTTATCGTCGATCGTTTTCAAAAGGAGAACACCCCATGACTGAGGCCAGCAAGATTCGCGAGCATATGGAAGTGGTCGGCGCCGACGGCGTTCACATCGGCACCGTCGACAGGGTTGATGGCGAGCGGATCAAGTTGACCAAGGCCGACAGCGGCGAGGGCGCCCATCAGGGGCATCACCACTACATTCCCTTGAGCCTGCTTGCCGAGGTCGAGGGCCAGAAAGTCTGGCTGTCGGCGAATTCGGATGTCGCGGTCAGCTTCGAGGAAGAGGAGTCCGACCCGACCTGACTGAAAGTCAGCGCGACGACCACACCGGAAACAGATCGCCATCGGCCGGCATCGCGGCATGGATGCCGCGGCTGATGGCGCGCGCCATGGTGGCGCCGGCGGCGGCAAAGAAATCGACGGCATCGTCGGCGCTGAGTTCTATGCCGCTCTTCCCCGTCGCCAGCGCGAACACCAGATCGCCGTCAGCCGGCGTGTGCACGGGCCAGATGGCGCGCACGAAGCCGTCATGCGCTGAAATGGCCAGCCGCTTGGCTGCCGCCTTGGTCAGCACGGCGTCGGTGGCGATGACGGCGATGGTGGTGTTGCCACCGGCCTCGGCTTGTCCACCGACACGCTTGTCGCGGTATTTCAACAGGATCCGCCTGGCGTCGTCCGGCATTGGCGAGGGATAGCCAAGCCCGCCGAACTCATCGCCGATCTCGAAGGGTGCTGCCCAGAAATAGCGGGTCCGCGCGATCGTCACCGAGCCGGTCGGGTTGGCGGCGGCGAGTGCGCCGATGGTGACGCCGCTGTCGAGCACAGTCGAGGCAGAGCCAAGGCCGCCCTTCAGCCCGGAACTCAGCGCCCCGGTGCCGGCGCCGATTGTGCCGAGCGGAAAGTCGACTGTTGCCGCCTGGGCGGCTTCGTAGCCAAGGTCACGGTAGGGCGGGTACTGGCCCCAATCCTTGTCGCCGCCATTGCGCAGGTCAAACAGGATCGCTGCCGGCACGATCGGCACGCGAAAGCCGCCGACATCGATCCCTATGCCGTTTTCACGCAACGCCGCCTGCACGCCCGATGCGGCGTCGAGGCCGAAGGCCGAGCCGCCCGAGAGAACCACGGCATGGACCGCCTCGATGGAATTGTGCGGTTCGAGCAGGTCGGTCTCGCGCGTGCCCGGCGCGCCGCCGAGGATCTGCACGCCTCCGACCGCCGGTTCATCGCACAGCACGGTCGTGACGCCCGATTTCAACCTCGCGTCCGACGCGTTGCCGACGCGCAGGCCGGCGACATCGGTGATCAGATTGCGCGGTCCGGTGCGAAACATCAGTTCGTCTCCGCCGGCACGAAACGCGTCCCGTCGAAGCGGAAGGCGCGATAGAGGTTTTGGCTCAGATCGCCTTTGTCGTCGAACCGCAGCGGCCCGATCGCGGTGGTGAAATCATGCCCGGTTAGCGCGTCGGCCAGCCCCTTGCCGGAGCCCTCGGACACCGCCGAGGCCGTCTTGGCGATCTCCACCGCCGCATAGGCAGGCAAGGAATAGCCATCAGGCGCGATGTTTTTGGCCGTAAACGCCGCCAGCACCTTGGGATCGGCGACATCGGCCCATTCCGGCGGCGCGATCATCAGCGTGCCGATGGCGTAAGGCACATCGCCGGGTGGCGTGCGCAAATTCTCGCCGCCGGCAAAGACGATGCCGGCCTCGAGCTGGCCGGCGTCGCGGCCCATAATGGCGATGTCGTCGCCGTCGCCACCGGCAAAGACATGCGTCGCGCCCGCCTTCTTCAGCCGGCCGATCAGCCCGATCTGGTTGTCGAGCTGGGGCCGGAACGTGTCTGTGAAGACCGGCTTCAGCGCCGCCTGTTCGGCCGCGGCGCGCAGCGTCTCGGCGATTTCGCGGCCATAGATGGTGCCGTCGTCGACGATGGCGAATAATTCGCTTTGCCACAGCCGGGTCAGGATGCCGGCCACGGCATTGCGCTCGTCGTCGCCGCGCGGCCCCAGCCGATAGACCGGCCAGCCGGTCTTGGCGCGGCGGTCGGTCAGGCTTTCGGTGCGCACGCCAACGGTGATGACCGGTATGTTGGCATCCTTCAGGATCGGCAGCGCCGCCTGGATCGCCTCGGTGCAGAGGAAGCCGACGACGATATCGACCTTCGCAGCGGCGAATTCCCTGGCGGCGGCAGCCCCGCCATCGGCGGTGCAGGCATCGTCGACCGTCCTGATCTCGGCGCCGTTGGCTTCTGCTGCCAGGGCAGCACCCGCCTCGATCTGCTTGCCCAGGATCGCCGACGGACCGGACAGGGGTGCGGCGACGCCGACAAGCAAAGTCTGCGCGCCGGCGCTTGCCGGCAGCAGCCAGAGCAGTGCCGCTATTACAGCTGTTGGGGGTCGCATTCTGACGACGAATTCCTCCGTGCCGGTCGCATGCTTCCAGCGTCTCTTCCGCCAAGACCTAAAGGCTGCCCGCCCCAGGCGCAACACGGGAATTTGCGGATTGGCGTCAACCACTTCGCTTGTGGCCTATTGTGTGCCGCCATATATAACGCTTGGATTCCCGCTTATGGAAAATCATCGGTGTTGAAGTTGAACGACATAGGGCCTCAGGCCTATCGCGACGCGATGGCGCATTTTGCCGGCCACGTCCATGTGGTGACCACCGACGGGCCCGCCGGCAAACGCGGCACGACGGTGATTGCCGCCTGTTCGGTGTCGGACACGCCGCCGACGGTTCTCGTCTGTCTCAACCGCGAGAATGCCAAGAACGAGCTGTTCGTGCAAAACGGCCGGTTTGCGCTGAACACGCTGGCTTCGCACCAGCAGCCGCTATCGGTGGCGTTTTCAGGCCTGACCGGGCTGTCGGCCGATGAGCGTTTCGCGCTTGGCGAGTGGGATGTCATATCGACGGGCGCGCCTACCCTGAAGGGCGCTCTGGCGGTTTTCGACTGCGAATTGATCGACACCAAGGATCTCGCCACCCATCGTGTGCTTTTTGGCAAGGTGACAGGCCTGCGCATGGGCGATAATTTGCGGCCGCTGATCTACCACGCCCGCGACTACCACGTGCTGCAGAGCGGAGCAGAGGCGGCAACGGAGAAAGAATGACCGAGCTGAAACCGCGCCCCGCGCCGCGGACGATCGACGAAACGCTCGATCTCCTGACCGGCGCGGACTACGTCGCGGACCGCTCGCTGGCAACGGTGCTGTTCCTGTCCCTGCGCATGCAGCGGCCGCTGTTCCTTGAAGGGGAGGCCGGCGTCGGCAAGACCGAGATCGCCAAGGTGCTGGCGCAGGCACTCGGCCGCCGGCTGATCCGCCTGCAATGCTATGAGGGGCTCGACGTCTCGTCCGCTGTCTATGAGTGGAATTACGCCGCGCAGATGATAGAGATCCGCATGGAGGAGGCGGCAGGCTCGGTCGACCGCTCCGACATGGAGCGCAATGTCTTTTCCGAAAAATACCTGATCCGCCGCCCGGTGCTCGATGCGCTGACCGGCAAGGCGGGTGCTGCCCCGGTGTTCCTGATCGACGAACTCGATCGCACCGACGAAGCCTTCGAGGCGTTCCTGCTCGAAATCCTGTCCGACTTCCAGGTGACGGTGCCCGAGCTTGGCACGATCAAGGCGGAGGAGCCGCCGATCGTCATCATCACCACCAACCGCACGCGGGAAATCCACGACGCGCTGAAGCGGCGCTGCCTCTATCACTGGGTCGACTATCCCAATGCCGAGCGCGAGCTGGAGATCGTGCGCCGCAAGGTGCCGCAGGCCAACAGCCGGCTTTCCGCGGAAGTGGTGTCGTTCATCCAGAAGCTGCGCCGGGTCGAGCTGTTCAAGGCGCCGGGCGTCGCCGAAACCATCGACTGGGCCGGCGCGCTGACCGAACTCGACAAGGTGGCGCTCGATCCCGAAACCGTCTCCGACACGATCGGCGTTTTGCTGAAATACCAGGACGACATTGCCCGCATCGGCGCGGGCGAGGGCCGGCGTATCCTCGACGAGGTCAAGGCCGAACTGGCGGCGGCGGAGTAGGGCAAGTGAAGGCGCCCGAACCCAGAGAGGCGACGGAAGACGGGCGCATCGCCGACAACATCGTCTATTTCGCCCGCACCTTGCGCAAATCCGGCATGCGGGTCGGGCCGGCTTCGGTCAAGGATGCGATCGAGGCGGTGCTGGCAGCCGGCATCGGTTCGCGCGACGATTTCTACTGGACGCTGCATGCCGTGCTGGTGTCGCGGCACGAGGATCACCCTGTTTTCGACGAAGCCTTCCGGCTGTTCTGGAAATCGCGCGAGCTGATCGAGAAACTTCTGGCGATGTTCTCGCCTGTGGCGCCCGACACCAAGGAGAAGCAAAAGCCGCGCGCGGCAGAAAACCGCGTCAGCCAGGCCATGTTCGAAGGCCACGAGAAGAATCGGCCGGTCAGGGAAATCCCGGAGATCGAAGTCGACGCCCGGCTAACCTTCTCCGGGAATGAAGTGCTGCGCGGCAAGGACTTTGCCCAGATGAATGCCGACGAGATGGCAGACGCCAAGAAGGCGATTGCCCGGCTGCGGCTGCCGTTCGACATGGTCCGTACCCGACGCTTCAAGGCAGACCTGCATGGCCGCCGTATCGATCCACGCGCCATGATGCGCTCGGCCGCGCGCACCGGCGGCGAACTGATCCTGCCGAAATTCCGCTCAGCCCGCGAAGTGCATCCGCCGCTGGTGGTTCTCGCCGATATCTCCGGTTCGATGAGCCAGTACACGCGCATCTTCCTGCACTTTCTGCATGCGCTGACCGAAAAACGGCGGCGCGTGCACACCTTCGTCTTCGGCACGCGACTGACCAATCTCACGCGGCAGATGCGCCATCGCGACCCCGATGCCGCCCTTGCCGACTGCTCGGCGGCGGTGAAGGACTGGTCGGGCGGCACCCGCATCGGCGATACGCTGGCGGAGTTCAACAAGCACTGGTCACGCCGCGTGCTCGGGCAGGGCGCGGTGGTGCTTTTAATCACCGACGGTTTGGAGCGCGACGATGTTTCCGGCCTGTCGCAAGAAATGGATCGCCTGCACAAATCCTGCCGGCGGCTGATCTGGCTCAACCCGCTTCTGCGCTTTGGCGGCTTCGAGGCGCGGGCCCGCGGCGTCAGAGCGATGCTGCCTCATGTCGACGAGTTCCGCTCGGTACACAATCTCGATGCGCTGGCCGACCTCTGCGCCTCGCTGGACAAGAAATCCGCCGCTTCGGTCGATCCGCGTCGCTGGCTGGACGCTGGTGTCAGGCGCGCCGCATAGCCATATTGGATTCCGAAAAACAGGCTCCCAGAGAAAACAGATTTTGAGGCAAGCGATCATGGACAACAGCATCTATCTCGATGAGGCCCGCGACCCCTTGATCATCGCGGAAGGTTGGATGAAGGACGGCAAGGATGTTGCCATCGCCACGGTGGTCGAGACCTGGGGTTCGGCGCCGAGGCCGGTCGGCAGCCACTTGGTCATCGACGCCGAAGGCAACTTCCACGGCTCGGTCTCGGGCGGCTGCGTCGAGGGTGCTGTGGTGAGCGAGGCGATGGACGTCATCGACTCGGGGAAAGCGAAGATGCTGGAGTTCGGCGTTGCCGACGAAACCGCCTGGCAGGTCGGCCTGTCCTGCGGCGGCCGCATCAAGGTCTATGTGGAGCGGCTTGGTTAGGCATGGATCCCTACGCTCTCAAAACGCTCAATGCCGAACGCCGGGCCCGCCGCGCCGCGATCCTGGTCATCGATCTCGGCGACGGCCGCGACCGCATCGTGCGCGAAGGCGACCAGGTTGCCGGGGAACTCGGGCAAGCGATCGCCAAGGCATTTCGCACCGGCAATTCGGGTTCGGTCGAGGCTGAAGGGCGCACCTTCTTCCTCAACGCGCATTTGCCGCAGCCGCGCCTGGTGGTAGTCGGCGCCGTCCATATCAGTCAGGCGCTGGCGCCGATGGCCAGGATCGCCGGCTATCCCTTGGAGATCGTCGATCCGCGCACCGCCTTCGCCACCCCGGACCGTTTTCCCGATGTAGCGCTGCATGCCGAATGGCCGGAGGATGTGGTGAAGCGCCAGCCGCTCGACAGCTACACGGCGCTGGCCGCCGTCACCCATGATCCGAAGATCGACGATTTCGCGCTGAAGGCCGCACTCGACGCCAATTGTTTCTATGTCGGCGCGCTCGGTAGCCGCAAAACCCACGCCAGGCGCGTCGAGCGCTTGCTGGCGCTGGGCGCGACCGCCGACCAGATCTCTCGCATCCACGCCCCGATCGGCCTCGACATTGGCGCGGCGAGCCCGGCCGAGATCGCCGTCGCCGTCCTGGCGCAGACGATCCACGCCTTCCGCTCGCGCGGGCTGGAATCGAAAGGCGCTGCGGCGTGAGATTCGGTCCGGTTCCAATCGACCAGGCGCAAGGCGCGGTGCTGGCGCATGCCACGACGGCCGGCGAGCGGCGTTTCCGCAAGGCGCACAGGCTGAGCACGCAGGACGTGGCGGTGCTGAAGGCGGCCGGCATTACCGAGATCGTCGTGGCGGTGCTTGCCGCCGATGACCTAAGCGAGGATGCGGCGGCCGAAAAGATTGCTGCCAGCATGGCCCACCGCAACATCGAGGCAAAACCTGCCGCGACCGGCCGCGTCAACCTCCATGCCAAGGCCGCCGGTCTCTTCACCGTCGATGCCGCCATGATCGACGCCATCAATGCGGTCGACCCGACCATCACCATCGCCACGCTGGCGCAGCACGCGCCGGTCGAGACGGGGCAAATGGTGGCGACGGTCAAGATCATCCCCTTCGCCGTCGCCTCAGCTTTGGTCGACAAGGTGGCGAAAATCTGCGCCGGTGGCGAGATCTTCGCCGTCAACGCTTACCGGCCGGTGCGCATCGGCGTCATTCAGACGATGCTGCCCGGCATCAAGGCCAGCGTGCTCGACAAGACGCTGCGCGTCACCGAGGCCCGGCTGGCACGCTCCGGCGGCCGGCTGACGACGGAGCGCCGCACGCCGCACGAGATCGCGCCTGTAGCCGAGGCAGCGGCCGCGCTGGCGCGCGACAACGACATGGTGGTGATCTTCGGCGCCTCGGCGATGAGCGATTTCAACGATGTCGTTCCGGCGGCGATCGAGGCAGCAGGTGGCACGGTGATCCGCGCGGGCATGCCCGTCGATCCCGGCAATCTGCTGGTGCTGGGCACGCTCGACGGCAAGCGCGTCATCGGCGCGCCCGGTTGCGCCCGCAGCCCCAAGGAGAACGGTTTCGATTGGGTGCTCGACAGGCTGATCGCCGGCCTCGACGTCACAGCCAAGGACATTGCCGGCATGGGAGTTGGCGGCCTCTTGATGGAAATCCCGACCAGGCCGCAGCCGCGCGAGCCGGTGCCGGCGAGAGCCGGGCTGAAGGTCGAGATCGTGCTTCTGGCCGCCGGTCGCTCCAGCCGCATGGGCGGGCCGAACAAGCTTCTGGCGCTGTTCGACGGCAAGCCGCTGGTGCGCCGCACCGCTGAACGGGCGCTCGATTCCAAGGCTTCTGCCACCGTTGTCGTCACCGGCCATCAGCGCGAGCGGGTGCACGCCGCTCTCTCGGGCCTCGACGTGATCTTTGCCGACAACCCGGATTTTGCCGACGGCCTGTCCTCGTCTCTAAAAGCCGGCATTGCCCGCGTTGGAGCCGAGGCGGCCGGCGCCATGATCGTCCTCGGCGACATGCCGGGCATCTCATCGGCCGATCTCGACAGGCTGATCGAGGCCTTCCGTAGGGACGGCGGCCGCTCAGTGGTGCGTGCCGCCCATGACGGCCGCCGCGGCAATCCGGTGCTGCTGCCACGCGCGCTATTTGGAGGCATCGCCCACCTCGAGGGCGACACCGGCGCCCGCCATCTGGTCGAGGCCGAAGGGTTCGATGTCATCGATGTCGAGATCGGCGACGGCGCGTCGATCGATGTCGACACGCGCGAGGCGCTCGAAGACGCCGGCGGCGTGCTGCAGGATTGACAAAGCGCGGCTGAAAAACGCATGCCATGCAGTATGGCTAATCGTACCGCCGCACCCCCCTCTGGCCTGCCGGCCATCTCCCCCTCAAGGGGGGAGATCAGCAGTTTCGATGGCGGCGCTCATCTCGCAGTTTTTCCTACAGCTTTGAAGATTGGCGGAAGGCGGCGTGATATCCAATCTCCCCCCTTGAGGGGGAGATGGCCGGCAGCCCAGAGGGGGGCGGCCGCGCTCCATAGCCTTCTGATTTCGCTCTTTTTCCTGTTCTCTGCCGCCCACGCCGACGCGCTCGAACTAAAACCCTACAAGGATGACCTCTTCGCCTATCCGGCGACGCTCTCGTCCACGGACAAAGGCGCCTACACCGTCATCGACTATCGCGAGATGCGCGACATCAACGACCGCGACGAGGTGCCGGAAAAGCGCGTGCAGGCTAAGTATACCGACACCGGCGTGCGCAAGGTGCAGCGGGATTTGATGCTGAAAACCGATGCCGGCGATGTCAGGCATGTCGCCGTCGGTAAGACCGAAGGCGCCGGCATCATCGTGCTTTACCTGCACGGGCAGGGCGGCAGCCGCAAGCAGGGCGTCGACGACTTCACCTTCGGCGGCAATTTCAACCGCATCAAGAACCTGATGGCCGGCAATGGCGGCCTCTATCTCTCACCCGATTTCACCGATTTCGGCGACAAGGGCGCGGCCCAGGTCGCGGCGCTGATCGGCCACTATGCCGAGGCCTCGCCGGACGCCAAGATTTTCGTCGCCTGCGGCTCTATGGGTGGTGCGCTGTGCTGGAAGCTGGCCGGCCGCAACGATACGGGACGGCGCATAAACGGGCTGCTGCTGCTCGGCTCGCTGTGGGATGACGGTTTCCTGTCGAGCCCGGCCTACAGGCGCCATGTGCCGGTGTTCTTCGGCCAAGGCAGCAAGGATCCGGTCTTTCCCGTGGAGAAGCAGGAAGCCTTCTTCCGCTCCATCACTGCGAACTCGAAAGCCTATCCGACCCGGTTCGTCCGGTTCGAGACCGGCACCCATGGCACGCCGATCCGCATGGTCGACTGGCGCCAAACGCTGAACTGGATGCTGTCGAAGGCGCCCTGAGGCATATCGCCCAGGGGTGCCCCTTGGTTTTGGCAATCATGGTTCGGCCGATATCCTCTTAGGTGTAGGCTGATATGATCCAACAGATCGGAAGCACAGCGATGGACGCCCACCCCTTCAAGATCCAAATTCCGAACGAACAACTTGAAGATCTCCAGCGCCGGCTTAGCGCAACACGATGGCCAATTCCGCTAAGCGAAGCGGGCTGGAACGATGGGGCCGAGCTGCCGTTCATCAAGCGCCTTGCGGATTACTGGCGAGACCGCTTCGACTGGAGAGTGCAAGAGGCGCGGCTGAACCGGCTGCCGCAATATCTGACGAGGCTGAACAACCTAGATGTCCACTTTGTCCACCAGCCAGGCAACGGACCGGCGCCGCTGCCGCTGATCATAACGCATGGCTGGCCCGGCTCGTTCATCGAAATGGAACACGTCATTCCATTGCTGGCAGACCCAGCTGCCCATGGTGGTGACCCGGCCGACGCTTTCCACGTGGTAGTTCCCTCTTTGCCCGGATACGGCTTTTCGCAGGCGCCGACGGAACCAGGCTTCCATTCCGGCCGCATCGCGGAGTTATGGGTACAGTTGATGCGCGGGCTCGGCTACGACCGCTTCGCTTCCCAAGGAGGCGACATCGGCGCAGGCGTTTCCGCCTGGATGGCACGGCTCCATTCCGAAAGCGTGCTTGGCGTCCACGTCAATTACATTCCCGGGAGCTATCGGCCACCCTTGGGTGCAGGTCTGCCACCTGTCACCGTTGAGGAGCAGGCCTTTCTGGAAAAGGCCGCGGCCTGGACGGCAACGGAGGGCGCCTATGCCCATCTGCAGGGCACGAAGCCTCAGACGCTTGCTTATGCGCTGACAGACTCGCCGATCGGTCTCGCAGCCTGGATGATCGAGAAGTTCCGTAGCTGGAGCGATTGCGACGGTGACGTGGAGCGCACCTTCGGCATGGACACGCTCCTTACGGATGTTTCGCTCTATTGGTTCAGCAACGCGCTCACCTCGTCCTTGCGGCTCTACAAGGAGAATCGACTGTTCCCTCTTGCGTTCGAGACGCTGGAACGCGTTTCGCCGCCATTTGGGGTAGCGCTTTTCCCTCGCGAGTTGCCGATGCCGCCTCGATCCTGGGTGGCGCGGGTCTTTGACGTTCAGCGATGGACATCGATGCCGCGAGGGGGCCATTTCGCTGCGCTGGAGGAACCGAGTCTTCTGGTCGAGGACATTCGCGCCTTCTTCCGGCCGATGCGTTCCCGGCCTGAAACGAGAAGGCGAATGTGAAGGACTGCTTGAGCGCGGCGGTTCCTGATAAGATCCCTACGGCGCGGTGTTGTAGTCGACCACCGTCTGCGGGTTCTCCTCGCCATCGTAAGACGCGTCCACATCATATTGGACGAGGGAAAAATCGCCGTTACGGAACAGGTATATCCCCTTGTCCGAGGCGTCGCCGATGCCGCGCCATTTGTTGAACGTGGTCAGCGTCTTGGCGTCTTCGTCATATTCGGAATTGGCCGCCCAGCCGGATGTGCGGAAGCCGATGATATCCATGCCCAGCAGTTTGCCGTCGCTGTCATTGTTCTCGTAACGGATATCCATTTCGGGCTCGGTGAACTGCAACTGCCGCACGCCCGATACTTCGTCGGTCATGTAGTAGACCGAACTTGCGTTATAGGCTGCCGCTTGGCAGTAGAACTCGAAAAGCCGCGTTTCCTTGTCGGGATCGCTGGCAGCCGCGTCCTTTGCCTTGTATTTGATCGAAAAGATGTTCGGCTCCTCGCCGAGAAATTGCTTGTCACACTGATCGCCATAATCGGCGGCGAACAGTTTCTTCACCTGCTCGAGTGCGGTGTCCTTCTTCGGCGGCGGCGGCCCGTCACCACAGCTTGGCGGCAGAGCCTCCTCGAAATCGGCCTTGGACGGCTTCAGCGCGCCCTTGTCGATAAAGATCGGGCGGAATGGCGGGGCCTGGATCTGAGCGCTGACCTGGCGCAGCGTGTAGCAGCCGGCGAAGACCGCCTCGTTGCCGTCCTTGCCGGTGGCGCGGATGGCGACCGGAACGCTGTAATAGATGCTGCCGGCTGCGCCCTCGTCGGAAACAGCACCGGTTTCGACGTCGACCCTGCCGGTGCCGTCATAGCCCTTGACGAAGGTATCGAAATCCTTTGCCGGCTTGGTATCGCCGTAGTAAGCCCAGGCGCGGGCGAATTCGTGCCGGTTGATGGCGCTGTAGAGCGAGCGGATGACGGCCTCGGCGTCTGACCTGTCATCGACGTAAGGGGCCTGGTCATCGGCTGCCGGTTCATCGTCGGCGAACACAGCCTGGCCGGATGCGGCAAGGGAGCAAAAGGCGGCCGCTGCCAGAAAGACGCGTCTCATCGGAGAATCTCCACCACGAAGGAGTCTATCATAGAGATTGCGGCGACGTGGTGACGCTTGAAAAATCCTCCGGGAAGGCGCTACGTCCCGCCGTCGGCGCTTCAGCCGCAATGGAGATTTGAACGTGACACTATCGATGTATGAAGCCTCGGTGCCGGTGTTTTCGGCCAGGCTGAAGGCGCTGTCCGGCGTGCTGTCGGCGGCCGAACAGAATGCAACCGAGCGCAAGATCGACCCGCAGGTGTTTTTGACCGCGAGGTTGGCGCCCGACATGTACGCGCTGGTCAGGCAGGTGCAGGTCGCCACCGACCACGCCAAGGGCGCGCCATCACGGCTGGCCCGTCGCGAGGTGCCGAAATACGAAGACAATGAAGCGACCTTCGCCGAGCTTCAGGCGCGCCTGACCAAGACGCTCGATCTGCTGGCGTCATTCTCGGCCGCCGAATTCGATGGTTCGGATGAAAGGGTGGTCGAACTGAAGTTTGGCCAGCGCGAAGCCTCGATGCCCGGCATGCAGTATCTGCTGCATGTCGCCATGCCCAACTTCTATTTCCACGTGACCACGGCTTACGACATCCTGCGCCACAATGGCGTGCCGCTGACCAAGGGTGCCTATCTCGGGAATCGTTGACGAATTCGGCATTCCGAGGTTTCCCGGTCGCTGCCGGGAAACTTCGTTTGACGCTGGTTCGGCGCCAAGGCCTTGATCAACGCGGTGACATTTCGCGGGCTATGCGCGGGAAGTCGGCCGGCTTGATGCCGATGTCGGCGCGGTCGGCATTGCTCATCGAATGCAGCAACGCCAGTGCGGAACGATAACGCAGATGCTCCTGCGGACGCGGACGGGCAAACATTTCAGTGAAGAACCCCATGATTCGGCCCCTTGTTGATCCTCCACGGCGCCGAGTATAGGAAAATTGTGAAGATTGTGCAGTGCAGCATTTGCATGGCAGCCATTCCAAGCGAATTTTTTTCGGCACAATTGCCGCGTGCGCTGAAACTTGTGGCGCATCCCCACCGTATGCATAGACGCTGGCACATGGCCGGCTTTTCCTCGCCACTCCTGGCGAATTTCCGGACTGCATGCAAATGCAGTCCGGCTTTTTGTTGGGTCTTGCACATCGCCAACCGGGCCCGCGCAAGCCTCGCAAACGCCTAAACTGGTTAAGATCAGCGGCATTCATTTTTAACGAGCCGGTTCTATGCTGCGACCGGCTCTGTTCGCACGCTTAAACGAGGGGGAGGCTGACATCGGCGCCAAGCGGGATTTCGCTTCCTTGCTCGACGATCTGTTCGTTGCCTCCGACAAGGATGAGGCGGCGGAAGAGACGAGCGCCCGGCCGTCGATCCCGTTCGACTATCTCTCCGTGGCCGACGAGCTTCATTCCGGCCGCATCAAGGTCTCGGGCGAAACATTCGCCGCCGAATACCGCGAGGCGGGAGCCGATCTGGCCGCAGAATTTGCCGCCCTTCTCGATCATGCCAAGCTGGCGCTGGCCGGCGAGGAGGCAAAGCCCGAGGAAAAGCTGCCGCCGATCGATCCTGACGCGATCGCCATCGAGCTCGGCCTCGATCATCCAGTCAAGAACGCCGATCTCGGCCGCATGCGCCGCAGCTTCGACTTCGCCAACCACCCCGACCGCGTCGCGCCGCATCTGCGCCAGCGCGCCATGATCCGCATGCAGGTGGCCAACATGCTGATCGACGAGGCCAAGCGGCGCGCTTTGGCTGGCGTCCGGCGCTGACTTTCCAGGGTTCACGCAAAAGTCGGTCCGCTGAGGGTTGGAGAGCGGCGCCGCTTTCCCTATAGATGCGGCTTCCTTCCCGCGTAGCCGCGCAAACCTCCCGCCGGAGAAAATTCGATGCATAAACGCCGTCTCGGTCGGACCGATCTTCTTGTGACCCAGATCTGCCTGGGGTCGATGACCTGGGGCGAGCAGAACACCGGGGCCGATGGCCATGCGCAGATGGATCTGGCTTTTGAGCGCGGCGTGAATTTCATCGACACCGCCGAGCTCTACCCGATCCCGCCCAAGGCCGAGACGCAGGGGCGGACGGAGAAGTTCATCGGCAGCTGGATGAAGGCCAAGGGCAATCGCGACAAGGTCATCCTGGCCTCGAAAGTGGTCGGCCGCACCGCCAACCGCTGGTTTCGTGGCGACCGGCCGTCAAAACTGGTGCGCGCCGACATCTTTGACGCCATCGACAAATCGCTTGCCAAGCTCGGCACCGACTATCTCGACCTCTACCAGATCCACTGGCCGGAGCGCGACATCCCCTGGGGCGCCAACCCGACCCGCGTGGGTGCTGTGCCGCGCCGTGCCGATGCCGTTGGCGCGCCGCCCGGCGAGACGCCGATCGCCGAGACACTCGCAGTCTTCGAGGAACTGGTGAAGGCGGGAAAGATCCGCCATCTCGGCCTGTCGAACGAAAGCTCCTGGGGCGTCATGCGCTTCATCGCCGAGGCCGACAAGGGCGTCGGCCCGCGCATCGTTTCGCTGCAGAACGCCTACAATCTGGTCAACCGTACCTTTGAGGTGAACCTGGCCGAAGTCTGCGGGCGCGAGGATGTCGGCTTCCTCGCCTATTCGCCGCTGGCGCAGGGCTATCTCACCGGCAAATACGACCATGGCGCACGGCCGCAGGGTTCGCGCTCGCAGTTGTTCAACCGCGGCCAGCGCTACGAGACGCCAAATGCGGCGGAGGCGCAGCTCGAATACAACGAACTGGCGCGCTCCTTCGGCCTCGAACCGGCGCTGTTCGCCAACGCCTATGTCGCCAGCCGACCCTTTGTTACCTCCAGCATCATCGGCGCGACGACGATTGCCCAGCTCGAGATGGCGCTGTCCTCAGTCGACGTGACCTGGACCGACGAGATGCAGAAGGCCGTCGACGCGATCCACCAGCGCGTGGGCAATCCTTGTCCGTAAGCGGGCACTCCGGGCGGAATTCCGTAGAAAACACAAGGGGAAGGGGACAGCAATGGATTTTCCGATCGAGACCGTCAGGGGAAAATTTCCGGCGCTGGACCTGACCGACAAAGGCCGCCGGCGCATCTATCTCGACAATCCGGCCGGCACGCAGGTGCCACAGGCGGTTGCCGATGCGGTGGCGCGCTGCCTCCTCACCACCAACGCCAATCTCGGCGGCTATTTCGAAACCACGCTTGCCGCGCAAAAGGTGTTCGACGACGCCCATGAGGCGATGGCCGATTTCCTGGGTGCAGCGAGCGCGGAGGAAATAATCATCGGCGCCAACATGACGACGCTGACCTATCACATGTCGCGCACGCTCGGCCGCGGCTTCAAGCCGGGCGACGAGATCATCGTCACCCGCATGGATCATGAGGGCAATGTCTCGCCCTGGCTGCAACTGGCCGAAGATCTTGGCCTCTTGGTGCGCTTCCTGCCTTTCGACGAGAACAGCTGGCAGGTCGAGGAGGCGGCGCTCAGCGCTCTGCTTACCGACAGGACAAAACTCGTTGCGCTGAACTATGCCTCGAACCTCACCGGCTCGATCAATCGGGTGAAAGCGCTGACGGCCATCGCCAAACAGGCCGGCGCGGTGGTCTATGTCGACGCCGTGCAGTTCGCGCCGCATGGGCTGGTCGACGTGCAGGATCTCGGCTGCGACTTCCTGATCTGCTCGGCCTACAAATTCTTCGGCCCGCATATGGGCATATTGTGGGGACGCCGCGACATCATCGATGCGCTGCAACCCTACAAATGCCGTTGCTCTTCCAATGGCCTGCCGGAGCGCTTCGAACTCGGCACGCCGCAGATCGAACTGATGGCCGGGCTTACCGCAGCGGTCGATTACTTCGCCGAACTCGGTGCTGCGGCCGGCGAGGGCGGTTCGCGAAGGCAAAAGATCGCAAAGGCATACGAAGTGTCGATCGCCTACGAAAACCCGCTGGCGCTGAGGCTGATCGATGGGCTGTCCGCCATTGAGGGCCTGACCATCCGCGGCATCACCGATCAGAAGCGTGTCATTGAGCGCGTGCCGACCGTGTCCTTCACCGTCGACGGCATCGTGCCAGAGACGATCGTGCGGCAGATGAATGCCGAGAACATTTTTCTATGGTCGGGTCACAACTACGCCTGGGAGATCGTCCACCATCTCGGCATTCCGGCCGAGCAGGGAGTCGTGCGCATCGGTATTGCGCACTACAACACGGCGGCAGAGATCGACGAGACGTTGGAAAGCGTGCACCGGGTGATCGCCATGCTGAGGCAGCAGCGCTAGTCAGCTATCGCTGTTTGCCGCCGAAACCGGTGAGGAACGCCGTGAGATTGTCGCCGAGCGCGTCGCAGAGATAGCCGCCTTCCTGGACGATAACCGTCGGCAGGCCAAGCTTGGCAATTGCCTCGCCGATCCGCGAGAAACCGGGCGTGGTCACCGAAAGCCCGCCGAACGGATCGCCCTCGAACGCATCGAGACCGAGCGCCACGACCAGCGCGTCCGGCGAAAAGGCGCGGATACGCTGGAACGCCACTTCGAGGGCCTCCAGAAACGCCGCGTCGGCTGATTTGCGCGGCAATGGCAGGTTGAAATTATAGCCGAGGCCCGGACCTTCGCCGCGCTCATCGGCATGGCCCCAGAAGAACGGATAGAAGCGCACCGGATCGGCGTGCAGCGACACCGTCAGGACGTCGGAACGCGTATAAAAGATGCCTTGCGTGCCATTGCCGTGATGCAGGTCGACATCGAGGATCACCACCCGCGCTGCCTGCTTGCGCAACACCTGGGCCGCGACCGCTGAATTGTTGATGAAGCAGAAGCCGCCGGCGACATCGGCAAAGGCATGGTGCCCGGGTGGCCGGCAGAGCGCATAGGCGGCGGGCGCGCCAGCCATGACGGTTTCAGCCGCCTCGACCGCGCTCCAGGCGCTCCACAGCGCGCTCTGCCAGGTCTCGGCCGAAATCGGGCAAGCGGTGTCGGCCATGTGGTAGCCGGCCTGGCCGACTGCCGAGGCCGGATAGGACCCTGTGCGGGCCAGTGGATGGATGTTGGGGATGACTTCCGCGGATGCGCTCTCGATGCGCTGCCAGCGCGCAAAAATGTGTTCGAGGAAGGCGAGATACTCCGGCGTATGCACGGCCGCCACCGGGCCTAGGCCATGTTCCCTGGGCCGCTCGATCATCAATCCGGCGGATTTTGCGCCGGCTAACAATCGCTCTACCCGCTCCGGCTGTTCGGGATTGGGCTGCGGCGTACCGCTGGACAGAAAGGCCTTCGGGTCGTGGCGTTTCTGCTCCTCGGCAAAGAAGGCTTTCATTCCGCGTCCCCATCCTGCGCTGCATCGGCAAAGGCGAAAAAGGCATCGCCAACAATCTTCTGCGTCTGCTCGTAGCTCGACCAGGCGATGCCCAGCCGCTCATAAAAAGCCTTGGCGCCGTCATTGTCGGTGTCGACGGACAGCCTGAGATAGGCGCCGCCATCCCGGCGGCAGTCGAGCGCGACCCGGCGCAGCAGTCTTTCGCCGATCTTGCGGCCGCGAAACCGGTCCTCGACATAGAGGTCCTGGATATAGACGCCGGGCCGCCCCATCCATGTCGAGAAGATCGGGAAATGCAGGCAGAGCCCCGCAAAATCGCCGCCGATCTCGGCGATCAGGGTGGAGAAGGCGGGTTTGTCGCCAAAGCCGTAGCGGCGGAGATCGTCGGCAGTGGACGTGATCTCCTGATGCGCGCCGATATGGGTGCCGAGCTTGAGCAGCGCGGCATGGATGGTGTCGACGTCGTCGATGGTGCCGGGGCGGAGGGTGACTGTACTCACGATAGGCAAGGCGCCCAGGCACCCCCCTCTGTCCTGCCGGACATCTCACCCTCAAGGGGGGAGATTGGCAGCTTTGGCGCTGCCATCCATTTTGCAACGATTGAGATTGGCGAAGGCCGCAGTGACATCCGATCTCCCCCCTTGAGGGGGAGATGGCCGGCAGGCCGGAGGGGGGTGTGCCAGAACGCCATCATCGCAGATCAATCATCTCAAAACGCCACCCTATCGCCACCCTTCAGCGCCAGCATCTCGCGCGCCTCGGTCGGCGTTGCGACTTCCAGCGACAACCCGTCGAGAATGGCGCGTATCCTGCGCACCTGATCGGCATTGGATTTCGCCAATTGCCGTCCATCGTAGAGACTGTCCTCCAGCCCGACGCGGACATTGCCGCCCATCGCCGCCGCGATCGAGATCAGGGGCATCTGATGGCGGCCGGCGGCGAGCACCGAGAACTGGTAGCTGTCGCCGAACAGCTTGTCGGCGATGCGCTTCATATGGATGAGATTGTCGGGATCGGCGCCGATGCCGCCGAGAATGCCGAGCACGAACTGGATGAACAGCGGCCCCGACACCAGCCCGCGGTCGCGAAAATGCGCCAGCGAATAGAGATGGCCGACATCGTAGCATTCGAACTCAAAGCGCGTGCCGCAGCCCTTGCCGAGCTTTTCGAGCACGCCTCCCATATCGGCAAAGGTGTTCTTGAAGATGGTGTCGCGCGTGGCTTCGAGCAGCTTTGGTTCCCACTCGTGCTGCCACTCCCTTGGCTTGTCGAGCATCGGGAACAGCGCGAAATTCATCGAGCCCATGTTGAGCGAGCACATTTCCGGCTCGGCCCGCAGTGGTGCCGCCAGCCGCTGGTCGAGCGTCATCAGCGACGAACCGCCGGTGGTGATGTTGATCACCGCATCGGTCGCTTGCTTGATGCGCGGCAGGAACTGCATGAACACCTCAGGATCGGCGGTCGGCCGGCCGTCTTTGGGATCGCGGGCGTGGAGATGCAGGATTGAGGCGCCAGCCTCGGCCGCCGCGATGGCGTCGGTCGCGATCTGGTCCGGCGTCACCGGCAGATAGGGCGACATGGACGGGGTGTGCACCGAGCCAGTGACCGCGCAGGTGATGATGACTTTCCTCGGCGCCATTCTTTAGCCCTCAGCCTTCGACCGGCAGGTCGAGTTCGGCGGCCAGAACTTCCAGCGAATCGCCGATGATGGAAATGATCTCGCCGACCTCTTCAGCCGTGACGATCATCGGCGGCGCCACCATGAAATTGTCGCTGTCGACACCGCCCTTGACCCTGCGGCCGTAGATGATCAGCCCGCGCTCGTAGGCGAGGTCGAGCAGGCGCTGCGTGGCTTTCTTGCCCTGTTCGATCGGCCGTAGAGTTTCGGGATCGGCAACCATCTCGGCGCCGGTGAGCAGGCCTTTGCCTCGGACATCGGCGATGAACGGAAAACGCTTCGCCAGCCCTTTCAGCCCGTCCATCAGCACGTCGCCCATCGCGGCGGCATTGGCGATCAGGTCGAGGCGGTCCATCTCGCCGAGCACGGCGAGCCCGGCCGCGCAGGCGAGCGGATTGCCAGCATAGGTGTGGCCATGCTGGAAGCCGCCCGACGCCAGCAGCGGCTCGACCAGCCGCATCGGGGCGGCCAGCGCGCCGAGCGGCGCATAGCCGGAGCCAAGCCCCTTCGACAGCGCGACGATGTCGGGCTTGCAGTTCCAATGGTCGCCGCCAAGGAATTTTCCGGTGCGGCCGGCGCCGCTCATCACTTCATCATGGATGAGCAGGATGCCGTAGCGGTCGCAGATCTCGCGGATACGCGGATAATAGCTGTCCGGTGCGACGAGGGCCGAAGTCGCCGCACCGCCGATCGGCTCCATGATGAAGGCGAGCACGCTGTCCGGGCCCTCGGCCTGGATCTTCTCCTCCAGCATGTCGGCATAGCGGACGCCGCGCTGCTCCATCGAAAGATTGTCGCGGTCGCGCCATGCCGTCGGCGCCGGCACGGTCGGCATCACCCGCATCATCGGTGTGAACGTTTCGGCCAGCGCATCGTCGCCGGTTATCGAAAGCGAACCCAGCGTGCCGCCATGATAGGAGGGAAAACGCGTGATAACCTTCCAGCGCTTCGGCTGGCCGGTCGCGACCGCCCATTGCCGCGCCAGCTTGATGCAGGATTCCGTCGCCTCCGAACCGCCGGAGACGAAGAAGATTCGGTCCATGCCCTCCGGCAGTTTGCCGGCGAGTTCCCGCGCCAGTTCTTCCGCCGGTTCGTTCTCGAAATGAAGTCGGTAGGCGAAGGTGGCGCGGTCCATCTGCCGCTTCATGGCGTCGAGCACGTTGCGGTTGGAATGGCCGATATTGGCGACCATCGGCCCGCTCGATCCATCGATGAAGCGGCGGCCGTCCTGCGTCCACATATAAATGCCTTCGGCGCGGTCGATCAGCGGCCGCCGCAGGCTGGAGAGGTAGAACAGGTGCGATGGCGCGCGCGCTTCTGAACCGGCGGAGGAGGGCTTCTGCATGTCAGGTCTTTCCGAGGTAGCGATCGATTACATTCCTGGTCACGCGCTCGACCATCGGATCCTGCCTGAGCAGGCCAGCCACCCATTCGCAGCTTCCGGCGTGGAAAACCTCGCCCTTGCCGCGCGGGAAATTGACGATCATGCCGTTGCCGCGTTTGACCTTTTCCAGATTGGCGTCGGTCGCCTCGCCAAACAGCGTTTCGGCCGTAAAGCGGCCATCCTCGTCGGTGAGAAACTGGTCCTCGATCGGGATGTCGGCGCTTTCCTCGACCTGGCTCGCCATGCCGACGGCCAGCACCTGCAGCCCGTCAGGCGCACCGCTGTCCGGTGTCGGATAGGGCAGGCCGCCGCGGATCTCGAAATCGAGCCCGTCGACCTCATAGCCATAGACATGGCTGTCAGCGCCGAGCAGGTCGCCATAGTACATGCCGGTGCCGGCAAAGGCCCAGTGCTCGGGCCGATAGACCGGAAAGCCGCGCACGCCGCGCGGTGCGCATCCGCCCCAGCCGGCATAGACGCCGCGCGTCGCGTTGAGGCCGAACGTCATTGCGCCGGGACGACCGATCTCAGGCGCTTCCCAGGAGTTGGTGGCGCGGGTGACGTCGCCGCCTCGGAAGTAGGCTGGGTCTTCGGCGCGCGCCCGGTATTTGTAGCAGACCTGCCGCCGGCCTTCGTCCTCGAGCCTGGTCTGCCACATGAAATTGCCGGCAAAGCGCGCCGCACGACCGCCGCGCTCGACGTAGCTGTCGACGGCGTCCCGCATCTCCCAGGTCCAGTACTCGTCATGGCCGACGAAGACCACGCAGTCGTAGCCGTCGAGGATCTCGGGCGAGAAGTGCAAATCGTGCTGGCTGGCGAGATCGACGCCATAGCCGGCGCGCTCGGCAAAGCGGAAGAAGTGGCTGTCATAGCTCGCCCAGCCGGAGGAGGTGTATTTCTTCGAATGTCCGGTGGCGTACGCCCATTCCATGTGCGGATAGCGCGGCACTGTTTTCGGCGGCACCGCAACCTCCAGCGGCACGCGCGGCGCGTCCTTGGGCAACACCACGAAGCCACGGCACCAAGGCCGCTGCGTCGACACCATGCGCGCATACTGGTCGCGGCCCGGGCCGGTGATGCCTTGATAGGCGTTGGAGCCGCCCCATGTGTTGTAGGACAGCCAGGTGCCGGTCCCCGCCACCTGCAGCACGCGACCGGGCTTTTTGCCGGGCAGGGGCGCGACGATGATGAGGTGGTGGCAGTGGATCGGCTTGCCATCGCCGCCGTCCGCCGTCAGCGTTAGCCGGTAGGCGCCGGACGGCCAATCCTTGCCGATGCTGAATTGAAACGACGCCTCCCAGCCGCAGCCCTCGACCGAGCACTGGTCCGGCGTATCCTGCCAGCGCGCCGAAAGCCCCGTTTGCTCGAAGACTTTTGTCTCGCTGCCGCCGTCGCGGACAATGACAATGCTGAAGCGCGGCACTGTCGAACTGACATGCAGCGTCACGGTATCGCCGGCGCGGTAGGAAAAGCGGTTGGAATAACACCAGATCTCGCCGCGCTCGCCGTCCATTCCTGGCCATTCATAGTAATGGCCGCGCACTGCCTCGCGGCGCTGCTCGGGCGTCAGTCCGAAATCGGGAAATTCGGTCGGCAGTTGGGTCATGAACACCGGAAAAGTGACAGGCCGCCATTTCGGCCATCTGCCGGCCAAGCGTCAAATGGAAACGATCGGGCCAGCAATTGCATACGACACAATTGCTTGGCCGCTCTTGGCCGCACCTGGCAAACCGACTATCTCAGGCGAGGCGGCATTTTCCGCCTCGGGAGCCGGTATGCTGAGAGTGCAGAAGGTCAAGGTCGACGAAATCTACGTGCCGACGGCGCGCAAGAGGACGCTGCATCCCGAAACGGTCCGGCATCTGGCCGAAGACATACTGGAAAACGGCATGAAGACGCCGATCCAGGTTCGCCATGACGGCAAGCGCCACATCCTGGTCGAGGGCCTGCACCGGCTGGAAGCCGCCAAATGGCTCGGCGAGACCGAGATCGACGCCTATCTGGTGCAAGCCAAGCGCCACTGAGGCGCGCGACCGATCGACAACAGCCAAACCGATCATTCTTCCGCGGATTTTTTCGCAGGGCATGTCGGCACGCGGCGTGCTCGCTCGTCCTTGGGGGGAACCTGAGGAGACCGACATGTCCAGACGAATCTATTTCGCCATTCTTGCCTCGGTCGCTGCCTTGTTTGCAGCGCCCGGCCCAGCCAATGCAGAGGAGACCAAGCCCGCCATGACCACCGAGGCAACAGCCATGCCGAAGCCGGAAAAGTCCGGCCTGCTGCCGATCGACGGCCTGAATTACTACTATGCCGTCTATGGCAAGGGCGAACCGCTGCTTCTGCTGCATGGCGGCCTTGGCACGTCGGACATGTTCGCGCCGCTGCTGCCGAAGCTGGCGGAAAACCGCACCATCATTGCCGTCGACCTGCAGGGCCATGGCCGCACCGCGCTCGGCGAGCGACCCTTCAGCCTGGAGGGGATGGGCGACGACATGGCTGGTATCGTCAAGGCGCTCGGCTATGACAAGGTCGACGTGCTTGGCTATTCGCTGGGCGGCGGCGTCGCCTTCCGTATGGCCGTTCAGCATCCCGAGACGGTGCGCCGGCTGGTCCTGGTCTCGACCGGCTTCGCCGCCAATGGCTTCTATGACGAGATGCGCGGCCAGCAGGCGCAGGTGAGCGCGGCCGCCGCCGATTTCATGAAGGACACGCCGATGTACAAATCCTACGTCGCCGTCGCCCCACGTCCCGACGATTTCCCCAAACTGCTCGACGCGCTGGGCAATTTCATGCGCAAGGATTACGACTATTCCGCCGATGTGGCGAAGCTGAAGATGCCAGTTATGCTGGCCTATGGCGACAGCGACATGTACAAGCCCGAGCACGAGATCAGGTTCTACCAGATGATCGGCGGCGGGCTGAAGGATGCCGGCTGGATGCGTGAGAACCTGTCGCAGAACCGGCTGGCCATCATTCCCAATCGCACCCACTACGACGTCTTCTTCGCACCGGAGCTGACGGCAGCGGCACTGCCCTTCCTCAATGGCGAAACCAAGGTGAAGACCTGGGACGAAGTCCTCAGCGAAACGAAATAGCTTGCCTGAAAATATATGCCGGCCGTCTCGAAGAGGCGGTCGGCTTTTTTGTGCCTGCGAAGCTACGGAGCCTTGGCGCAGCCATTGGTCCTATCGGCGCAATCGATGGCGCCATCAGGGCTTTTCAATTGACCGAAAGGTACCTGTCGATATCATCAAGAGACCTTCAGTGTGATGGGTTCGAATGATGACGAAATACCAGGGCGGATGCCATTGCGGGGCAGTGCGCTACGGCACCGAGGCGGCGCCGCTCAACCAGCGCGTCTGCCACTGCCGGCGCTGCCAGAAGGTCATAGGCGCGGCCTTCAACGCCCGCCTTTTGTTTCGCATCGACGATGTCACGGTCGAGGGGCAGGTGGCGACGGTCAACACCTCTCCGGACCTCAAGCGCGGCTTTTGCGCCGCTTGCGGCACCACGCTGTTTTCCCGACGCGACTCCGCCGGCATCGTCGGCATCACCACCGGCTCGCTCGACGATCCCTCGCTGTTCAAGCCGGAAATGCATATGTGGACCGCCTCGAAGCAGCCCTGGCTGCAGCTCGATGACGGCCTGCCGCACCATGAAGGCGCGCCGCCTCCGAATTGACGCCGGCCTTACCGGAAATTAATCCCGAAACCACGACATAGCCGGCAAAGCGTCATTGGCGGGCCATGATTGCCTGCCTATCTGTCGTCTGCGGGCGGGTATCGAGGAGACGACCGATGAGCGACAGAATCAGCACCCTGGACGAGCTTTTGAGGGATCCGATGGTCCTCCTCGTGATGGAGCGTGACCGCGTGCGCCCCGAACAGGTTCGCCTGCTGCTCGAACGTGCCCGCCGCCCGGCCGCCGACGCCGTGCCACCGGCGCATGTGGTGGCGAAAAGCTGCATGCAGCAATGGCTGGGAAGGTAAGGGCTTCCCCTTCTCCCCTTGTGGGAGAAGGTGGCCGAGCGAAGCTCGGTCGGATGAGGGGTGTTCCAGGGAACGCCAACGCCTCACTCCGCTGGAACACCCCTCATCCGTCTCGGCGCTACGCGCCGATCCACCTTCTCCCACAGGGGGAGAAGACAAGAGGGCCAATTCCTAACAACTTGATTCAAACTTTGTTGGTAATTTCTCGTTAGTAATCGAGGCCGGTTTGTCCGGCGGCGTCTGTTTGCCTTCGGTCTGTTGTGTTTTGCGTACAGGTCCAGATGCGGATTTCAGGCGTCGTCAGTTTCATGTTGGCATCGCTGTGGCTTGCCGGCTGTTCGTCCACAGCGGGCGTCGATGGCTTGCAGCCGTCGAACGAGACGACCAGTTCGGTCGTGCGTCCGAGCGCGCCGGTCACAGCGGCTCCGGCGGAGACCGCCGACCTCGCGCCGATGCGGTCCGACATGGTGGCCGACAACGCTGTGGCCGACAATGCGCCGCCCTTTTCCATGGTCGAGGAAGAAGAGGCCATCGTCGCGGGCACGCCGCAGGGGAGCACCAGACCACAGCTCGAGCCCGCCGCTCTGATGTCTGCGCCGAAGCGGTTGACGCGCGCGGCGCCGGCCATGCTGGCCTCGCCGGTCACCCGCTACGGTTTCCGCGACGCCAAGCCGATCAATTTCGGCAAGGCTTCGCCACGCTACCTTGCCGTCCACGGCGTCGACGTCTCGCGCTGGCAGGGCAATGTCAACTGGGGCAAGCTGCGCGCCCAGGGCGCCAACTTCGCCTACATCAAGGCGACCGATGGCGGCGACCATCTCGACCCGATGTTCATGAAGAACTGGCGCAATGCCGACGCCGCCGGGCTGAAGCGCGGCGCCTATCATTTCTTCTACTGGTGCCGCACCGCGGGCGAGCAGGCCGACTGGTTCATCCGCAATGTGCCGAGGGTCGAAGGCGCGCTGCCACCGGTAATCGATGTCGAGTGGAACGGCGAATCTTCCTGCAAGCGGCGGCCGTCGCGGGCCACCGTGCTGGAAAAGATGAAGGTGTTCATGGACAAGCTGGAGCGCCATTACGGCCAGCGGCCCATCATCTACACCGCACCGGATTTCTATCGCGACAATCTCAAGGGTGCGTTTCTCGATTATCCGTTCTGGCTGCGCGCCGTGGCGCGGCATCCCTCAAAAGTCTATCCCGGCCGCAAATGGCTGTTCTGGCAGTACTCCGGCTCCGGCCTGTCGCACGGCGTGACCGGCCGCATCGACCTCAACGTCTTCCATGGCGACGAGCGCGCCTGGAGGGCATGGGCAGGCGGGCAGACGACCGTCGCCGACGCCGACTGAACGTCAGGCCGGTGCCGGTGCGCCTGCGCTGCCTGCCGCTGCGCCTTGGGTTGAATTTTCAGCGTCTCGCTAACGATCCGCTCACTGTGTCCTTTAGCGGTATCGCAACAGCCTTCCGGTAACGTGCCCGTGATCGGGTTTTCGGAGGGATCCATGCGCAATCCAGTTGTGGCTGTCGCACTTGCCGCCGCCGTCGGCTACGGGTTTTTCAGTTCGCTCGGCCACATGCCGGGCGGCAGTGGCGCTTCGCTGGCGGAGTCGAAGCAGAACGTCGTGTCCTATTCCACCGAGGACAAGGCGATGCAGGCCGCCAAGGACAGCGGCCGCTCGACCCTCAAGCGCTTCCACGAACTGATGGACGCCGGCACGCCGGGCACCTACACGGTAAAATTCCCGCTGACCCAGAACGGCGCCACCGAGCATATCTGGCTGCAGCTGGTGGGCTACAGCGAAGGCTCCTATATCGGCCTGCTTGCTGACGTGCCGGTCAATGGCAACAAGTACAAGATGGGCGACAGGATGACGGTAACCGAGGCCGACGTCGAGGACTGGATGATCAAGAACGGCAAGGTGATCTACGGCGGCTACACCACGCGCCAGGCGCTTGCGGATATGCCGAAGGAGCAGGTTGCAAAGTACGGGTTGACCTTCAAGGACTGAGGGTTGAGGCGCGGGCGAGTTTTATCGCGGTGCCTAGAGGGCTGTCGCGCTTTTCGCGTTCGCGTATCTCTGCCGTTTGCGCCAGCACCCAGTCGCGAAACACCTTGATTTTGGGCGCGTTGCGGCGGCTCTCCAGATGCACCAGCCAATAGCCGTCGCCGTCCGAGCCAAGCACGTCGAATGGCTGTATCAACTGGCCCTTTTCCAACAGGGCGCTGTAAAGGTTTCTGGTGAGGATCGCGGCGCCCTTGTCGGTCAGCGCCGCCATCGCATCATAGGCCTGCGTACCCAGCTTCGGGCCAGCGATGACGCGATCGGGCTCGAACGGCACGCCGGCAGCCTTGAACCAGATTTCCCACCAGGGATCGTCGGCACAGCATAGCGGCAGTTGGTAGAGATCCTCGGGGCGGTGGATGCCGCCGACGCTTTCGGCGAGTCTCGGGCTGAGCATCGGCGTATAGTCCGCCTTGAACAGATAGTGAGCCGTCAGTCCCGGCCAATTTCCACTGCCGGTGCGAATGCCGACATCCATGTCGCCGCGCGTGAAATCGACCAGCCCGTGCGATGTATTCACCTTCACGGCAAGGTCGGGATGCATCAGCTGGAATGTTCCAAGCCATACGGCCAGCCAGTTCGATGCGAAGGTTTCCATCGTCGTCACCGACAGCACGCCGGTCGCTCCACCCTTGGTGGCGACCCATGCGTCGGCCAGGGTCGAGAACGCGCCTGTTGCGTGCGGCGCCAGCTGCTGTCCGGCCTCGGTCAGCTCGATCTGCCTTGTTTTTCTTACGAAAAGCGGCGTTCCGGCACGTTCTTCCAGCACCTTTATCTGATAGCTGGCAGCTGATTGGGTCATGCCGAGTTCTTCGGCTGCCTTGGTGAAACTGCCCAGCCGGGCCGCGGCTTCAAAGACCCTGATGGCTCCTAATGGTGGCAGTTCCCAGCTCATGACGCATCAATCCTGCTGATGCATACTACGCGACGTTCGATTGGAAACCAAGCCCGGAAAACGGCATGCTGCATTCATCGGATCAAACCCTGGAGGATAGGGCATGACCACCACCATCGCTCTCTACAACACGCTTCGCCGGCCGATGCTCGACCTCTTCACCGCGCCGTTCAGACCTCGCAAGCACGGCCTGCTCGACCGCCGCTCGCTGTCGGATCATTTCCTCAGGGATATCGGCATGCTTGACGGACGCGTGCCTCCCGGCACCATTGGCTAAGCAAGCTCTTTGACCAGGGGAGGGAAAGATGACTGTGTTATCCGAGGATCTGGCGAAGAGCCGACAAACGATCAACGCCTATGAGGACTATGCCGAACGCTACGACGCTCTGGTGCGGCACGTTCCGAACCAAAGAGAACAGAAATGGCTGAAGCGCCTGGTGAAGATCGCCGGCAAAGGTGGCCGGATTCTTGAAGTCGGTTCGGGACCCGGATACGATGCGGACTTCGTCGAAGGGCTCGGTGTCCAGGTTCGGCGCACAGACGCAACGAAGCGGTTTCTCGAGTTGCAAGCCGCACGCGGCAAGCATGGTGAGTTTCTCGATCTCATCACCGACGATCTCGGCGGCCCCTACGACGCGGTGCTCGCATTGTGCGTCCTGATCCACGTGCCGCGCGAGCAGGCCGACCAGGTGCTTGCCAAGATTGCCGGGTCGCTGCGGCCGGGCGGCGCCTTCCTCGTCTCGATGCGCATTGGCGACGGCGAGAAGAGCGGCGAATATCATACGGTCTACTGGCGCAGGGACGACTTCGCGGCCCGCCTCGAAAACGCCGGGCTGGTTCTTGTCGGAGACGAATTCAACGTCGGCCGCGATCGCGAAGAGTGGACCACCTTTCTGGCTGTGAGGCCGTCATGACGCGCCGCGGACTGTTTTTGTTCGTGCTGCTCAGCCTCCTGTGGGGCATTCCCTATTTGTTGATCAAGCTGGCGGTTGCCGAGGTGTCGGTGCCCTTCCTGGTCTTTGCCCGAACAGCCGTCGGCGCCCTGGCGCTGCTGCCCTTCGTCCTTGTCCAGCGCAGTTTCGGATGGCTGAAGACACATTGGCGGGCGGTCGCCGCATTCTGTCTGGTCGAGATGATCCTGCCATGGGGGCTGATCACCCATGGCGAAGTCAGCATCGACAGTTCCACCGCCGGACTGCTGATTGCCATGACGCCGGCCGTAACCGTCGCGCTCTCCAAGCTGATGGGCTCGGATGAGCGGCTGGGGATACGCCGCTGGACCGGCCTTTTCCTCGGTTTTGCCGGTGTTTTCGTGCTGGCGCTGCCGACCTTGGGTGGCGGATTTCTCGCGGTCGTCGAGATTCTCATGGCCGCGGCCTGCTATGCCTCGGGTTCGATCATCGCGTCGCGCTGGCTGAACGATGTGCCGGCAACCTCGCTGACGGCAGTCTGTCTGGCAGGGGCCGCGCTGATCTACGCTGTGCCGGCGGCGTTGGCCTGGCCGGCGGCCATGCCGTCGACAACGGTGGTTGGCGCAATCCTCGGTCTTGGCGTGTTTTGCACGGCGATTGCCTTCGCCACCTACTTCTTGCTGGTGCGGGAGATCGGCCCCGAACGGGCGGTCGTCATAACCTATGTGGCGCCCGCCGTCTCCGTGGCAGCCGGCGTGCTCGTGCTTTCGGAGCCGCTCGATATCGGCATTGTCGCGGCCTTCGCGCTCATCCTGTGCGGATCATATCTCGGCACGTGGCGCGCTCCGCCAGAACCGTCCGTGTCCGCGACCTCGGCAAGTTGACCGGCGGCCGCCAGCCGCCGTCAGAAATAAGGTCGCAGGTTCTCGCGAATGCGGTCCAGCACCGTCTTTCCCGAGATATCGGCGGTGAAGGTCTTGCCTGTGATGGTCTCAAAGGCCTGCGTATAGACACGCGACGTCTGCTCGATGAGTTCGGCGGGGATTTTCGGAATACGGTCCTTGTAGGGATCGCAGCGCGCGGTTACCCATGCGCGAATAAAGTCCTTGTCGAAACTTTGCGGCCGCTCGCCTGCCTTGAAACGCTCTTCATAGCTTGCCGCAAGCCAGTAGCGGCTTGAGTCGGGCGTATGGATTTCATCGGCAAGGATGATGGCGCCATCCTTGTCCGTGCCGAACTCGTATTTGGTGTCGACCAGGATCAGGCCGCGCTTGGCGGCCAACGCTTTGCCGCGCGCAAACAGCGCCAGCGCATAGCGCGAGACGGTGTCCCATTGCTCTTCCGACAACAGGCCGCGCGTCAGGATCTCGTCACGCGTCAAGGGCTCGTCATGGCCGCCATCGAGCGCCTTGCTGGTCGGCGTGATGATGGCCTGCGGCAGCTTCTCATTGTCGCGCAGTCCGTCCGGCAGGCGGATGCCGTACATATCGCGTTCGCCGTTCTTGTATTTCGTCAGCACCGAAGTGCTGGTGGTGCCGGCGAGGTAGTCGCGAACAACGATTTCCACCGGCAGAATGTCGAGCCTGGTGCCGACGACGACATTGGGGTCGGGATAATCGAGCACATGGTTGGGGCAGATGTCCGCCGTTTCCTCGAACCAGTAGCGCGCCGTCTGGGTCAGCAGTTCGCCCTTGAGCGGGACAGCGGTCAGGATCACATCGAAGGCGCTCAGCCGGTCGGTGGCGATGATGATGCGGCGGCCATCCGGCAGATCGTAATTCTCGCGGACCTTGCCTTTGTAGTGGTTCGGGAGTTCCGGAATGAAGGCATCCGAGAGAACGCGCAGTGCTGTCATCCTGGTCTCATGGCTCCTAACAGTTTGGGCGACTCTTAACAAAGTTGGCGGGGCTTCGATACCCGAGGAAGGGCGGTTCGTCCTTTGCGAATAATCAAGACATTGCCTTCGCCGTGCTATCTATTTGCAGCTTCCGGCACTCCTGGGGGACGCGGTGGACGTAGAGCTCAAATTTCTGATTGTCGGATTTGCCTGCGCGATCGCGGGCGGTCTGTCGTTCATCACCTTCGTCAAATGGCGCGAGGTGCAGGCGATGAGCCACTGGCTGCCGGCGCCGGGCAAGATCATCTCGTCGCGCGTCGAGGCGCGTGAAGTCAGAAGGTCGGGCGTCGGCTCGGACAGCAGCGACACCACCGAGATGCGCAATTTTCCGGCGATCACCTTCGAATACAAGGTCGGTAAAAAGAAATTTCAAAGCTCGCGCTACAGCGTGAAGGAGAATCTGGGGAATTTCGAAGTCACCGAAACCCTGGCGCAGTTTCCCACCGGCGCTGAAGTGACCGTCTTCTACAATCCGGCCGATCCGGGCAAGGCCGTGATCGAACGCACCCTGCCGGACGGCGCCTTCAAGTTCATGGTCAAGCTCTCGGCCGGGCTGGTGATCGGCACGGTGGTGCTGGTGTTTTCGCTCGGTGGCGTGCTGGAGGCGATCCGGCCGCACCTGCCCAAGCCGCAGAACCTCGGCGCCGGAGCGCTGCTGCTGTTCATGGGCCTGATGATCCTGCGCATGGCCTTCGTCCAGAAGTCGCTTGCCGAGCAGGCGGCAAAATGGCCGGTCGCCCCCGGCCGCATTGACTCCTCGGGCCTGCAGACGCTGCGAAACTACAGCAGCCATCGACGCTGGAGCACCGTCTTCAAATCCCGCATCGTGTACAGCTACGGCGTCGCAGGCCAGCACTACACCTCAGACCGCGTCACCTTCGGCGCCACGGTCACCGCTTCAATGCCCGGCCTCGTCAGCGGCCAGGCGCGCAGCTATGCCGAGGGCGGCAAGGTCGACGTGCATTACGACCCAGCCAACCCCGCCTCGGCAGTGCTCGAATGCAGGGTGCGCGGGCTTTGGCTGCTGTGGGTCTGTTCGGCCGCGTTTCTGGGCGGCGCGGCTTGGCTGGTCGGTTTTATCTGAGGCGCCACTTTCATGACGAGACATCCAATGATCGTTCGCAGGCTGGCCGTCGTTTGCCTGGCTCTGCTCGGCGCCGTGCAGGCAGCGAGCGCAAAGGAATGTCTGCTCAGCCATGCCACCTACCGCGAGCCGCGTTCGGGCGCGGTGATGCAATTCCGGCCGCTGAACAATGAGCCGGCGGCACTGACGGCCGAAGTGTTTTCGGTGACCGTGCCCAACACCGACACGCGCTTGCCGGCCGACATCACCTGGACCAATGGCAAAAATTCGTTTCCGCTCGGCACCATCCGCCATGCCTGCACCGACGACGACCGCGAAGCGGGGCTGGAGGACGGCAGCGGGATGTGCCGGATATGGACTGGCCAGGTCTATGCCTTGACCGGAGGCGGAGCCGAGCAGCTGAATTCACGCGAAGCGACACCGGCGCCGAAAGGCTGTTGCTGCCCGATTTCGGCGCGGGCTTCACCGAATTTGCCGATTTCGCCAATGCCAATCCGGACGGCTCGGCGTGGGACGCCTTCACATTGACAGGATGCAGCGATGAATAGCGCCATGAGACCGATTGTCTGGATATGCACGCTGTTTGCCTCGGCGACGATATCAGCCGCAGCGCGGGCGGACGAGCCGGCGCCATCCCGCCCGCCGATCGACAAATGCGTCTGGGAAAAGCTGGCCGACAAGACGATTGGGCTGGCCGCCTGGGTGCAGCGCTGCGATTTCGGCTTCCGCCAGATCCATTTCGAATTCGTCGACAACGCACTCGCCATCAAATACAGCGATGGCAGCGCGCCCGATCCGCTGATCGAGGTGTTCGACATCAAATCAGGCGAAACCGCCGAGGCCGCGGTGTTGCGCCTGTTGCTGGAAAAGACCGACAAATCAGTCAGCGCCCGCTGCGTGCTGACGCCCTACACCGAGGGCACCGTGCCCACCGGCGTCAAACGCTACACATTCAGCCCTGATGCTGCCTATGCCAAAGAGCTGAAAGCGGTGGTGAGTGATGACGTTCCCGAACCACCCTGCGGCGACTGGGGCGAAATGCCCGACGGCATCCAGTACTTCGAGGTGCCGGCGGGCGAGGGGCGGAGGGTGCTGTTCGTTCGGGCGGGGCAGGACGAGCCGTTGTTCGACGAGCAGACGCTAAGGGCGCGGTAGGAGGTTGTCCTGAAGGTTACCGCTTATGCCTCTACATATTCAGCGAGACTGATTCCTTTGGGCACCTCCAGCCCATCGGCGCGCAAGCCCTCGATGTGAAAGCGTATAGCGTCGCGAATTTCGATTTCTACTTCTGGCACGGTAGCACCAGTTGCGATGCAGCCGGGTAGGTCCGGCACATAGGCAGAGAAATTGTTGCCTGCTTTTTCAATCACCACCGCGTAACGCATATAGTCACTCCTTCAAACCGGACTGCTTGAGGCACCTGGCGCAATTTCCTCAAACGGCTTGCCGGCCGCGGTGACGCGCCCGGCAAACTTCGCCTATCAATGTTACTTCTTGCGCGGCGGTTCGTTCTTGGTGTCCCCGTAGCCGGGCTTGGGGACATGCTCGACTGTGGTCGTGTTCGGGCGGCGCTCGGCTTCTTTCACAGAAATGAATTGGCCGCTCTTTGAGCTTCGTCCAATGTCGAAAGTCTTACGTTCATTGGTGGCCATTTGGGTATCTTTCCTCTGTGTTGCCAGAGCTACCTCGACTCCGAGAACCGACTCCCCATATGATAACCTTGCTAGAGGAGATGGGATTTCGATCTCGTCGCCCCGCGTAGGCTCCGGCCTGTTCGCGGTATCCAAAGCCGGCTCTAACGAGCCGGCTTTGGTATTTCTGCGGCTTTGCTTTGCATTCCTGTAATTGCCGTCTTGACCTGATGCGGAATTATATGTGGCTCTGAGATGCCAAGATTTTGGAGGCGTTTCTCGGCGGCTGTCCTACTCACAGCAAAGAACGGCATGATTTCCAAAACGTCGGTGAAGTCACGAATTAGAGTCTCCGGCATAAGAAAACCGGCGGCAAACGCGTTAGCTTGCCATTCTGCGCTCGCGTACGCAGGTAACTCTTTCATCTGAGAATATCGCCTAGGGGCTCGATCAAGGGGAACGGCCGATTTGTGAAGAACCAAATGCCCTAGCTCATGGGCCACAGTCCACCTGCCGCGGCCTTCAAAGTTCGCGGCGGATTGATACGTTGTGCCTGACAAGACAACGCAAGGCGGATCAAATTCGGTATACCCTTCCGCTCCGTCCATCAGGTGGTCATCTTTGACAACTAGTGCGAAATCGCCAAAAAGCCGGGGCATTTCATTTTCAAGGACACTAACCATATCAGGTGCTTGGCAAGTAGTGCCTATGCGAAGTGCTTGGCGCCATGCCGCTGCTAATATCTCGATCTCAGCGCGACTCTTGGCGGATACGCAATAGTCATGACTCATCTGTCATCTCCTGGGAGTTCTGCGTCCAGTTTTCGTATCTCGTCTGGGGACATCTTGTTGATCTTCCTAAATAACCTTCTAGCAAGAGCTGCGCGTTCTTTGTTTATTGGCGTAAAGCGAATAACATTAATGCGGGCATCTGCGAGGGCCTGTAGGTGCTTTCTCGTAACGATGTCCAATTTCAACCAGTTTCCAAAGTTTTCTACGTACCCCTCTGGAACTTGTTTTCCCCCAGTCTCGACAGCGGAGATAAATGACGGCGAACACTTGAACTCCTTTGCTTGATCAATCATCCGCAACCTTCGTGCCATTCTGATTTCCCGGCATGCGGACCCAAATGCCGTCAGAGTTTTTTCGACCATCTTTATGTTTCCCTATCTTTTTCACCTGTAGGTGAAACTCTCCCTCAAAAAAAACCTCTCTGCCGCGTTGGCGGCAGAGAGGTTCGTTCGTGTCAACTGCACCCGCTCGTCGAACCACAAGTATCGCACTTCTCGCAGGTGCCGTTCCGCACCATGGTGAAGTTGTGGCATTCCGAGCATTCGTTGCCGGTGTAGCCTTGCATCAAGGATTGCTGACGCCGCGTAGAGGCAAGCGCCTTTGCCTCGGCCGCTTCTTTCGCTGCTTCGTCGGTGAACAACCCGGTGGGATCGGCTGCCTCCTCGGAAACAATATCTTCGACCAGTTCCTTGGCTCGCTCCTCATAGTCGCGCTTGTAGGCGATGGCTTCGTCGCTTGCTGGTTTAAGCGCCAGCACGTTGGAGCCTGAGAACGCAGTTGGAGTGACCCGGGCAGGGGCTCCGGCAGGTGATCCGGCAAAACCCTTGGGTTCGCCACCTAAGCCAGACACCAACTTGACCGGCGAGGCGCCGCGGGTAAGGCCCTTCGAGAACGGCGTCGCCTTGCCTTCGTTGATGCCGCGTCCGAGCGCCGTCTTGTCGAAATCCGACTGGTCGACATGGGCGAGGTCGTGGCGGCCGAGATAGGACACGGCGAGTTCGCGGAACACGTAGTCGAGGATCGACGTCGCATTCTTGATCGCGTCGTTGCCCTGCACCATGCCGGCCGGCTCGAATTTGGTGAAGGTGAAGGCCTCGACGAATTCCTCGAGCGGCACGCCGTATTGCAAGCCGAGCGAAATGGCGATGGCGAAGTTGTTCATCATCGCCCGGAAAGCAGCGCCTTCCTTGTGCATGTCGATGAAGATCTCGCCGATGCGGCCGTCATCGAATTCGCCGGTGCGCAGGTAGACCTTGTGGCCGCCGACGACTGCCTTCTGGGTGTATCCCTTGCGGCGGTTCGGCAGTTTTTCACGATCGCGGTAGAGGCGTTCGATGACGCGTTCGACGATCTTCTCGGTCACTTGCACGGCGCGCTGTGAAGCGGGCGCCGCGATCAGCTGCTCGACCGCATCGTCCTCGTCATCCTCGCTGTCGGCGAGCAGCGACGAATTCAGCGGCTGCGACAGCTTCGAGCCGTCGCGGTAGAGCGCGTTGGCCTTCAGCGCCAGCTTCCACGACAGCATGTAAGCGCCCTTGGCGTCTTCCACCGTCGCATCGTTGGGCATGTTGATGGTCTTGGAGATGGCGCCGGAGATGAAGGGCTGTGCCGCCGCCATCATCTGGATGTGGCTGTTGATGGACAGCGAGCGCTTGCCGATCTTGCCGCACGGGCTGGCGCAGTCGAACACCGCCAGGTGCTCGGCCTTGAGGAAGGGCGCGCCTTCCAGCGTCATCGCACCGCAGACATGGATGTTGGCGGCTTCGATGTCCTTCCTGGAGAAGCCCAGCGCCGGCAGCATCTCGAACGAGAAATCGTTGAGCTGCTCATCGGTGAAACCAAAGGTGTCCTTCACCCAGTCGGCGCCGAGCGTCCACTGATTGAAGACGAATTTGATGTCGAAGGCCGACTTCAGCGCAGCATTGAGCGCCGCGATCTTGTCATCGGTAAAACCCTTCGCCCTAAGCGAGCCGGGGTTGACCGCCGGTGCCTGGTTCATGTTGCCGTGGCCGACCGCATAGGCCTCGATCTCGGCCAGCTGGCTTTCGGAATAGCCCAGCGTGCGCAGCGCTTCCGGCACGGCGCGGTTGATGATCTTGAAGTAGCCGCCGCCGGCGAGCTTCTTGAACTTCACCAGCGCGAAGTCGGGCTCGATGCCGGTGGTGTCGCAATCCATGACCAGGCCGATCGTGCCGGTCGGCGCAATCACGGTCGCCTGCGCATTGCGGTAGCCATGCTCTTCGCCGAGTTCGATGGCGCGGTCCCAGGCAGCCTTGGCGTGGACGAAAAGGTCCTGCTGCTTCAGGTCGGAAGCGACCAGCGGCACCGGGTTGACGGCGAGCTTCTCATAGCCGCCCTTTTCGCCATAGGCAGCGCGGCGATGGTTGCGCATCACGCGCAGCATGTTCTGCGCATTGCGGTCGTAGTCGGCGAAGGCGCCGAGTTCGGACGCCATCTCGGCCGAGGTGGCATAGGCGACGCCGGTCATGATGGCGGTGAGTGCTGCGCAGATGGCGCGGCCCTCGTCGGAGTCATAGGGAATGCCCGAGGTCATCAGCAGGCCACCAATGTTGGCGTAGCCGAGGCCGAGCGTGCGGTATTCGTAGGACTGCTTGGCGATTTCCTTCGACGGAAACTGCGCCATCATCACCGAGATTTCGAGGACGACGGTCCACAGCCGCACCGTGTGCTCATAGGCGGCGATGTCGATCGTGCCGTCGGCATTGCGGTAGGGCAAAAGGTTGATCGAGGCGAGGTTGCAGGCCGTGTCGTCGAGGAACATGTATTCCGAGCACGGGTTGGAGGCCCGGATCGCACCGGCCGAAGCGCAGGTATGCCAGTCGTTCATCGTCGTGTTGAAATGCAGGCCCGGATCGGCCGACGCCCAGGCGGCGTAGCCGATCTTTTCCCAGAGGTCGCGAGCCTTCAGCGTCTTCAGCACCTTGCCGTCCTTGCGGGCGGTCAGATGCCAGTCGGCGTCGTCCTCGACGGCGCGCAGGAAATTGTCCTTCAGCGACACCGAATTGTTGGAGTTCTGGCCGGAGACGGTGAGGTAGGCGTCCGAATCCCAGTCGGTGTCGTAGGTCTTGAACGACATCGAGGTGTAGCCCTGCTTGGCGAACTGGATGACGCGGTAGATGTAGTTCTCCGGCACCGCCGACTTCTTGGCCGCCTTGATCTCGCGCTTCAGCGCGGTGTTGATCGACGGGTCGAAGCAGTCGTCATCATGGCCTTCGCAGTTGATGCAGGCCTTCATGATCGCTTCGAGATGTTTTTTCACGATCTTGGAGCCGGTGACCAGCGACGCCACCTTCTGCTCTTCATTGACCTTCCAGTCGATGAATTCCTCGATATCGGGATGGTCGGCGTCGACAATGACCATCTTGGCCGCACGACGCGTGGTGCCGCCCGACTTGATTGCGCCCGCCGCGCGGTCGCCGATCTTGAGGAAGCTCATCAGGCCGGACGAACGGCCGCCGCCCGACAGCTTTTCGCCTTCGCCGCGCAGCATGGAGAAATTGGAGCCGGTGCCCGAGCCGTATTTGAACAGGCGCGCTTCGCGCACCCACAGGTCCATGATGCCGCCTTCGTTGACGAGATCGTCCTGCACGCCCTGGATGAAACAGGCATGCGGCTGCGGATGCTCGTAGGAGGACTTCGACTTGGTCAGCTTGCCGGTAAACGGGTCGACATAATAGTGGCCCTGGCTCGGGCCATCGATGCCGTAGGCCCAGTGCAGGCCGGTATTGAACCATTGCGGCGAGTTCGGCGCAACGCGCTGGGTGGCGAGCATATAGGCGAGTTCGTCGCGGAAGGCGCTGGCGTCTTCTTCCGACTTGAAGTAGCCGCCCTTGTAGCCCCAATAGGTCCAGGTGCCGGCCAGCCGGTCGAAGACCTGGCGGGCGTCGATTTCGGAACCGTAGCGCTCGGCTTCCGGCAGCTTGGCAAGCTCGGCCTCGTCGGCGACGGAGCGCCACAGGAAGGAGGGGACGTCGTTCTCCTCGACCTTCTTCAGGCGCGCGGGCACGCCGGCCTTGCGGAAATACTTCTGCGCCAGGATGTCGGCGGCAACCTGCGAGAACTGCGCCGGCACATCGATATTGTCCAAGCGGAACACCACCGAGCCGTCCGGATTCTTGATCTCCGAAAGCGCCTTGCGGAATTCGATCTCCGCGTAAGCTGATTGGCCTGGCTTGGTGAAACGACGCTCGATGCGCATTGGTCCGGTCCCTTTTGTCTATATATAGCGCTTTTCCCCGGGGATTTCTGCCCCCAATGCGAAACGCGCATGTCCGCCGTCTGCCGGCGTTCGAAAACACCGGCTCTCCTTGTGGCAGTCTTCGTCGCCTTGCTGGTCGAGCTTCTTACGAAGCCGCTGTTCCAACTCTGCGCCGAACCCTGCGGGTCCCTCAAAACTGAATTTTTCCTCGATTCCCTCGACCGAGGGAAATTCACACTATCTAGCGTCGAACCTGCCTGCAAACACTAAATATAGTGTTAACAGACAATTTATTCCAGTCCGACAAATCTCCCTTTTCGCTCCCGAAGCCCCCACGATCCAACGCTTCCGCCAGCCTCGTAAACAGGCGGAAATCATGGCCAAAACGCACAAAATCCGGGAAAAATGACCGGGCTCGAAACTCTCCGGTCGCGCCCTCAACAAGAGCACATGGCACATAAAAGGCGACTCGGTTTGCGTCGTCAAGGATTCGTTTGCGTAGCTTTTGTGACCCCAACATCTTGTGTGTCACATATGTGGATAACGGGGACAAAAAGCGGCTGAGGAAAGCCCGATTCTGCCGGCGTGCACCGCTGGTGAGCGGTTCACCCGAGACAGGCCCGGCCGGATTCTGGCTCACAGCCTTTTCATTTTAGCTGGCGTGCATTATGTCTTTGGCGTCGCGCGGGGGCGCGTCTTGTCAATTCCAAGAGCATCCGTTACGCCCCGCCCATGACAGTTACCGTCCGTTTTGCCCCCTCACCAACCGGCCGCATTCATATCGGCAATGCCCGCACCGCCTTGTTCAACTGGCTGTTTGCCATGAACAACAAGGGCCGTTTCATCCAGCGCTTCGACGACACAGACATTGCCCGCTCGAGGCAGGAATTTTCCGACGCCATCCTCTACGACCTGCACTGGCTGGGCATTTTCCCCGATGCCACCGAATACCAGTCGCGGCGCTTCGAAACTTACGACGCGGCAGTGGAGCGGCTGCAGAGAGCCGGCGTTGTCTATCCCTGCTACGAGACCCCCGAAGAACTCGACCTGCGCCGCAAGGTGCGCCGCACGCGCGGCCTGCCGCCGGTCTATGGCCGCGAGGCGCTGGCGCTTTCGCAGCAGCAGATCGCCGAATACCGGTCGGACGGGCGCCGGCCGCACTGGCGCTTCCTGCTGCCGAACTTCACCAGCGATCCGCTGCAGCCCGAGCGCACCGAAATCCACTGGAACGATCTGGTGCGCGGCGAGGAAACCGTCGATCTGGCCTCACTGTCCGATCCGGTGCTGCGGCGCGAGGACGGCACTTATCTCTACACGCTGCCATCGGTCGTCGACGACATCGAGATGGGGGTCAGTCATGTCATTCGCGGTGACGACCACGTCACCAACACCGGCGTGCAGATCGCGCTGTTCAAGGCATTGGGCGCCGAGCCGCCTGTCTTCGGCCACCACAATCTCTTGACCACGGCCTCGGGCGAGGGCCTGTCGAAGCGCAGCGGTGCGCTGTCGATCGAAAGCCTGCGCGAGGAGGGCATCGAACCGATGGCTGTGGCTTCGCTGGCCGTCCTTGTCGGCACCTCGGAAAATGTCGCGGCGGTGCATGACATGCCGGCACTGGCCGCGCGCTTCGATCCCGCCGCCACGTCGAAATCGGCGGCCAAATTCGACCCGGACGAGCTGTTCGTGCTCAATCGTGCGCTCATGCACCACATGCCGTTTTCCGAGGCGCGGGATCGGCTGATCGTGCTCGGCATCTCCGGCGACAAGGCCGAGCCGTTCTGGCTGGCGGTGCGCGGCAATCTCGACCGGCTGAGCGACGCGGTCGGCTGGTGGCGCATCCTTGCCGACGGCCCGCAGCCCGCGCCGGAATTTTCCGACGAGGATCGCGACTTCCTGCAGCAGGCCTTCGACCTGTTGCCGGAAGAGCCGTGGACCGGTACGGTCTGGAAAGACTGGACGGCCAGGATCAGGGAAGCCAGCGGCCGCAAGGGCAAGGCGCTGTTCATGCCGCTCAGGCTGGCGCTTACCGGACTTGCTTCCGGGCCGGAGCTTGCAGATCTATTGCCGCTGCTGGGTCGGGAAGGAACGCTGGCCCGACGACCCTGACCTTGCGCTGGTCCGGCGGGATCAGCGACACCGGCGACACCACCGGCTTGACGGCAAGGCGCTTGATGGCGGCGCGGTCGAGCCCGCCTTGTACGTTCGCCAGCGTCTCCGGATCCGCGCCAGGATCGGGTTTGGCCGCCGGCACCGGAATGAATGGCGTTGTCTCGGTATCAGGCTGCGATTGCTCGGGCGGTGGCGGGTTGCCGCCGATGATCTCGAAATTTCCGGCCTGCGCATTGCAGCCACAAGCCAGCGGCCGCGACATGTTGGGCTGTTTGTAGAGATAGGCGGTCGGCAACTCGCTGTAGGGCCTGCCGGTCACCGACGACGTCATGTTGGCCGAATCGTCTTCCATGCCGCGCGAATAGAACACCTGCATTTCGGTGCCGGGGCAGCTCGATTCGCAATTCTTCTGGTCGCGCTCGAAATCGCCGAGCGAAGCCGAGTTCGACATCGGGAAGAAATAGCCGTCGCAGGTGCGCACGCAGCTCGTATGGAACTCGCCGCCAACCGTCGGGAAATCCGGCACGCCGGGCTGGTTGAGGACGCGGCGCACATTGCGCTCCTCGCCGGGATCATCGGGCTGATCGAGCGTGTCGATCTGCCGGTTGCCGCCAAAAAGCTGGTCGAACAGATTGCCGTCGTCGGGTTCGCGGCTGGCTTCCTGCAGCGGCTCCCGGCGCGGCGCGGGCTCGTCGCGGCAGCCATTGGCGTCGAGCGCGGCCAGGATGCGGCCGCGGTCGCCCCGCGAGCCGCCGCCGGCAAGCTGCGCGCGCTTGGCTTGCAACGCATCGAGATTGGCGTTCATGCGATCGATGCTGCTGTTCAGCGCAGCACATTGGCTGACATTGCGCGAAAACAGCGAAAACCCGCAATTCGCATCGCTCGCACGACCGCGCACCTTTGATAGCTGTTCGAACTGGCGGGAGATGGCCTTGTCATACTTCCGCACCATGCTGGAATTGCCGCCGCCATTCGATGAAGAAGCAAGCTCGGCTTCCAGTTGACGGCAAACGCGGGAGGCGGCCTGCGGTTCAGTGGTGGCGACGGCCGAAAGCACAAACGCGCCGAGCAGCGCAGCCAGGTGCTTCAGCCTCCATCGTCCGCCCGTCATTGCCCGAACCCCGCTTGCCTGCCTGTCTACCGGATTCGCGGTTAACCGTTCCCCCAATCTACAACCAAAGATGGTCTTAGCCCATAGAGGCGTTGCAGGAGGCGTTTGGATAGGGCGGCAACTGTGCGATCTCACCGCTGCATGAAAAAGGCGCAATCGCCCCGGAATTATCCCACGATCCAGCAATGCCCCGGGGACCTGGCATGACCGCGATTACCCGTCGAACCGCACTGCAGTTCGGCCTCCTGTGCCTGGCGGCGCCCGCCGCCCGGGCGCAGGAAAATCCAGCCGCTCCGGACTGGCGCAGCAAATTGGTCGAAGCCGCGCGTGAGCAGATCGGCGTCACCACCTTCTACGACCCGGCCTATGTCCGCCTCGGCTATCCCGGTGGCGACGTCGCGCCGGATAGGGGCGTGTGCACGGATGTCATCGTGCGCGCCTATCGCCGCGCCTTCAATCTCGACCTGCAGAAACTGGTGCATGAGGATATGGCCGCCAATTTCGCCGCCTATCCCAAGACCTGGGGTCTGAAAGCGACCGATCGAAACATCGACCACCGACGGGTCGGGAATCTTGCCGCATTTTTCGGGCGCAAGGGAGTTTCCTTGCCCGCCAGCGAGTATCCTCCCGACTTTCAGCCGGGCGATATCGTCACCCAGATGCTGCCCGGCAACCTGCCGCACATCGTCATCGTCTCATCCGAACGCACGGCGGACGTGCCGGAACGAGCGCTGGTCATCCACAATATCGGGTCGGGCGCCCGCGAGGAGGACACGCTGTTCGCCTTCAGGCAGACCGGGCATTACCGCTTCGCGCCTGCGTGAGAAACTCAGCCGAAATGAACCACCGCCTGCGCCTTGTGCGCCGCCTCGACCACCGCCAGCGCCGTCATATTGACGACGCCGCGCGAGGTCACTGACGGCGTCAAAATATGCGCCGGCTTGTCGGTGCCAAGCAGGATCGGGCCCACATGCAGCGCATCCATCATCGTACGCAGCGCGGTCAGCGTGATGTTGGCGGAGTCGAGGTTGGGGAACACCAGGAGATTGGCTTCGCCCTTCAGCCGCGAATGCGGATAGACGCGCTGGCGCAGATGCTCCGACAGGGCTGAATCGGCATGCATCTCGCCGTCGCATTGCAGGTCGGGCGCAACGCGCGCCAGGATCGCCGCCGCCTGCCGCATCTTCAGCGCGCTGGGTGAATCGCGCGAGCCGAAATCCGAATGCGACAGCAGCGCTGCCTTCGGCTCGATGCCGAAGCGCTGGATTTCCTCCGCCGCCAGAATGGTCATTTCGGCGATCTCCTCGGCCGTCGGGTCGACCGAGACATGGGTGTCGGTGAGGAAGATGATGCCGCGTTGCGAGATCAGCATCGACAGCGTCGACAGGTCGCGGTCCTTGACGCCCGCGCGTGGTCCGATGACCAGCGTCACATTGCGCAGATGCCGCTCGAAACGGCCCTCGAGGCCGCAGATCATGGCGTCGGCATCGCCGCGCTTCAGCGCCAGCGCGGCAATCACCGTATTGTCGGTGCGCACCATGGTGCGCGCGGCTTCCGTCGTCACGCCGCGCCGGCCGGCAAGCTCGATCAACAGGTCGACATAATGGCGGTAGCGCGGATCGTCCTCAGGGTTGATTAGGCCGAAATCGACGCCCGGCTTGATACGCAGGCCGTAGCGCTTCAGCCTGACCTCGATGACATGCGGGCGGCCGATCAGGATCGGCTCGGCAATGCCTTCCTCCAGCACCACCTGGGCTGCGCGCAACACGCGCTCGTCCTCGCCGTCGGCATAGATGACGCGCTTGGCGGTCGACGCCTTGGCCGACGAAAACACCGGCTTCATCACTAGGCCGGAGCGGAAGACGAAGCGGTTGAGCTGGTCGATATAGGCGGCGAAGTCGGTGATCGGCCGGGTCGCGACGCCGGTGTCGCAGGCAGCCTTGGCCACCGCCGGCGCGATGCGCAGGATCAGGCGGGGATCGAAGGGCGAGGGGATAAGGAAGTCGGGTCCGAAGATCGGCGTCTCGCCGGAATAGGCGCGGGCGGCGACGTCGGATGGTTCCTCGCGGGCAAGGGCAGCAATTGCCCTGACCGCCGCCATCTTCATCTCCTCGTTGATGGCGCTGGCGCCGCAGTCCAGCGCACCGCGGAAGATGTAAGGAAAACAAAGCACGTTGTTGACCTGATTGGGAAAATCGGAACGGCCGGTGCAGATCATCGCGTCGGGACGGGCGGCGCGCGCGACCTCCGGCATGATCTCGGGATTGGGGTTGGCCAGTGCCAGGATCAACGGCTTAGGCGCCATATGATCAAGCAATTCCGGCTTCAGCACGCCGGCGGCCGACAGGCCGAGAAAAACGTCGGCGCCAAGGATCACATCGGCCAGCGTGCGCGCCTCGGTGTCCTTCACATATGGGTCTTTCCAGCGATCCATCTCGTCGGTGCGGCCCTTGTAGGCGACGCCGAAGCGGTCGGTGACCCAGATATTCTCTACCTTGGCGCCAAGCGAGACCAACAGGTTGAGGCAGGCGAGCGCTGCCGCACCGGCGCCTGAGGTGACGATCTTGATGTCGGAAATGGTCTTGCCGGCGAATTCCAGCCCGTTGAGCACGGCGGCGGCGACGATGATGGCGGTGCCATGCTGGTCGTCATGGAAGACGGGAATGCCCATGCGGGCCTTCAACTGCGCCTCGACCTCGAAGCATTCGGGCGCCTTGATGTCCTCGAGATTGATGCCGCCGAATGTCGGCTCCAGCGCCGAGATCGTCTCGACCATGCGCTCTATGCCCGGCGCGTCGATCTCGATGTCGAAGACGTCGATGCCGGCGAATTTCTTGAACAGCACCGCCTTGCCTTCCATCACCGGCTTGGAGGCGAGCGGGCCGATATTGCCGAGCCCGAGCACGGCCGAGCCGTTGGAGACGACGCCGACCAGATTGGCGCGCGCTGTATAATCGGCCGCGGTTGCCGGATTGTCGCGGATTTCGAGGCAGGGCGCGGCAACACCCGGCGAATAGGCCAACGCCAGGTCGCGCTGGTTGCCGAGCGGCTTGGTCGCCTGGATCTCGAGCTTTCCCGGCCTTGGATGCTTATGGAAGTAGAGGGCGGCTTCGTCGAGGTCCGAACGTGCCGTTTTCTTGTTCTCGCCTTCCATGCGGCCGCTCCCTCAAACCTGCTTTGCAGCCTTTTAGCACGCAAAAATGGTTTTTCGCGACGCCAAATAACGCAAGGGCGGCTAAAACAACCGGGGCCGGAAATATCGACCTATTTCAAATAATTGCGCTGAAATCCTGCCGATTATCCATCGAGCCTTTTAGAACGCGCTGACATAGAGGCCGCCATCGACCGGGATGTTCTGACCGGTGAGATAGCCGGCATGGACCGAGCACAGAAAGGCGCAGATCTGGCCGAACTCTTCCGGCGTGCCGAGCCGCTTGGCCGGAACGTCGGCGCTGATGCGGGTCTTGCGCGCTGCGGCCGCTGCCGGATCTTCCATCGTGCCGGCCTCATGCGGGCCGCGCAGCCGGTCGGTGTCGAGCTTGCCCGGCAGCAGGCTGTTGATGGTGACGTTGCGGTCGATCACCGTGCGCGCCACGCCGGCCAGGAACGAAGTCAGCCCGGCGCGCGCGCCGGACGACAGATCGAGGCCGGGGATCGGGACGTAGACCGACAGCGAGGTGATGTTGACGATGCGGCCGAAGCCGCGCTTGGCCATGCCGTCGATCACGGCCTGCACCAGTTCGATCGGCGTCACCATGTTCTGCGTCACGCCCTCGAGAATCTTTGCGCGGTCGAGCTCGCGGAAATCGCGCAAGGGCGGGCCGCCATTGTTGTTGACCAGGATATCCGGGTCGGGGCAGGCGGCAAGGAGCGCGTGCTGCACGTCGGGTTTCGAGACGTCGCCGACGATCTCGGTCACCTTCACGCCGTAGCGTTCGCGCAGTTCGGCTGCGGTTTTTGCCAGCAGCTCGGCATTGCGGCCGTTGACGACGAGATCGCAGCCGGCCTCGGCCAGCGCCATGGCGCAGCCGCGGCCCAGCCCTTTGCTCGATGCGCAGACGATGGCTTTCTTGCCCTTGATGCCAAGATCCATGACGATTTTCTCCTGTGAATGGCGCGGCACGCTAGCCCTTTGGCTGGCCCAATCGCAACCGTCATACGGTTGTTGCATGAATCGGGGCATAGCCTGCGCGAAAGCAACGGTGACGATCTGATGTCCGGTACAGAAACCCGCACTTTCCGCAGCATGTTCATATCCGACCTGCATCTCGGATCGAAGGCGGCCAAGGCCGAGTTCCTGATCGATTTCCTGCGGTATCACGACGCCGATATCATCTATCTCGTCGGAGACATCGTCGACGGCTGGCGTCTGCGGCGCAGCTGGCATTGGCCGCAGAGCCACAATGACGTCGTCCAGAAACTGCTGCGCAAGGCGCGCAAGGGCACCTCGATCACCTATATCGCCGGCAATCACGACGAATTCGCGCGCCAGTTCCAAGGCGTGCATTTCGGCGGCATCGTCGTTGCCGACCGCGCCATCCACGAAACCGCCGATGGCAGGCGCCTGCTGGTCATCCACGGCGACCAGTTCGACACCGTCGTCCACAATGCACGCTGGCTGGCCTATCTCGGCGACTACGCCTATGACGCGGCGATGCTGGTCAACCGCGCGGTGACGAGGCTGCGCCACCTGCTTGGGCTTCCCTACTGGTCGTTCTCGTCCTGGGCCAAGGTCAAGGTCAAGAAGGCGGTCAACTTCATCGGCTCGTTCCAGACCGTGCTGACTGAGGAGGCCCGCCGCTCGCACGTCGACGGCGTCATCTGCGGCCACATCCATCACGCCGCGATCGAGACTTATGAGGATGTGCAGTACATCAACACCGGCGACTGGGTGGAGAGCTGCACGGCGGTGGTCGAACATTTCGACGGCAAGATGGAGATCATCCACTGGGCGCTGGTGCTGCCCGAAGCACCGGACGAGCCGTTCATCCCGCTGCTCATCGAAGACAGGGTCGTCGAAGCGGCATAACCCTCCTGTTAATCGACTGGTCCAGGCAGTTTCGGACCGCTTTCGCGCATGTTAAGGGATCGATCTGCGTTGCAGCCCTTTGTGCAGCGTAATTGGATCGATTCATGTCGCTGCCGCCGCTCTCGCCCGAACAACTCGTCAAGCCGCGCCATTTCGAACTGCGCATGAGTCTGATCTTCGCGACATTATTCGTGTCGCTGGGAACGCATGTGCCTTATTTCCCGCTGTGGCTGCATGCCCAGGGTTTCCACGCCGAGCAGATCGCCATCATCCTGGCGGCGCCGATGTTCCTGCGCGTGGTGACAACACCCCTGCTGACCGCGCTGGCCGACCGGGCGAAGGACAGGGCGGATGTCTATATTGCGCTGGTGGCCGCGACGATGGTGCTTTCCGCCGGCTATTTCCTCAACCCGACCTACGCCATGGTGCTTGCCGTATCGCTGGCGCTGACGGTGGTGTGGACGCCGCATTCGCCGATCGCCGATTCGCTCGCGCTGTCGGGTGTGCGCCGCTTTGGCTCGAACTACACCGCGATGCGCAAATGGGGCTCGATATCCTATCTCTGCGCCAATGTCGCAGGCGGCTTTATCCTCGCCTGGACGAGCCCGCAGGCCGTGCCGGTAATCATCTTTGCGGCATTGTCAGCCGCGCTCGTCGCCGGATTGCTGGCGCCGCGGCTTGGCCGCCCGCGCCGGGCTTCGCCGCTATCTGCCGCCGACATCCAGCATCAGGCGCCGAGCCTTCTCAATCCGTATTTCCTGTATTTCACCCTCGGCGTCGGCATCATCACCGCCAGCCATGCCTTCCTCTACGGCTTTGTCTCAATCTACTGGAAGTCGGTCGGCATCAGCGATTCCGTCGTTGGCCTGCTGTGGGCCTGGGGCGTGGTGGCCGAGGTCTGCATGTTCGTGTTTTTCAACCGTATTTTTGCCTCCGTCTCAGTCGTCAAGGTGATGCTGATCGCCGGCGTCGGCTCCATCGTGCGCTGGATCGCCTTTCCGTTGATCTGGCCACTCGGGCTTGGCGTTGCCGGTTTCTTCGGCGTCCAGACCCTGCATTCGGTGTCGGTGGCGATGGTGTTGATCGGCCTGCAGAAGATGATCGGCGAAACGGTTTCGGAAGAACGCACGGGTGCGGCGCAAGGCATTGCCTATTTCTTCAACGGCTTCTTCATGGCGGCGGTGACGCTGGCGTCCGGCCCGCTTTACGAGCGCTACGGCGTCGACGGCTTCCTGGCGATGATCCCGATCGCCATCGTCGGCCTGGCGCTGATCGGGCTCGCCGCGCGTTCAGCCCCACAGCATCCTGTCAGGCGGTGACACCAGCGACCCCTGGTACACGAGGCCGGGCTGGCGGTCGCGGGCAAGCAGCAGCGGACCGTCGAGGTCGACGAAGTCGGCGCCTTGCGCCAAAAGCACTGCCGGCGCCATCGCCAGCGACGTGCCGACCATGCAGCCGACCATCACGCCGAATCCCAGCTCCCGGGCGCGGTTGCGAAGGGTAAGGGCGGCGGTCAGGCCGCCGGATTTGTCGAGCTTGATGTTGACGGCGTCATAGAGGCCGACAAGCGTTTCGAGGTCCTTCGCCTCGTGGACGCTTTCGTCTGCGCAGATCGGCACCGGATGCGCGATGTGGCGCAGGATGGCATCATGGCCGGCGGGAAGCGGCTGTTCGATCAGGGCTATGCCATGTTCGGCGGCGAAAGCGAGATTCTCGATGATGTTGGCATCGATCCAGCCTTCATTGGCGTCGAGGATGATGCGGCTGTCGGGCGCCGCTTCGGTCACGGCGCGGATGCGGGCCATGTCGTTGTCGCCGCCAATCTTGACCTTGAGCAGCGGCCGCCCGGCATTGGCGCGGGCTTGCGCCGCCATTGCCTCCGGCTCGCCCAGCGACAGCGTGTAGGCCGTCTCCAGCGCCGACAAGGGCACAACGTGGATGGCGTCCGCGACCGCAACGCCGCTGATCTTGGCCTCCAGGTCCCACAAGGCGCAATCGATGGCGTTGCGGGCAGCACCCGCCGGCATCGCATCGAGCAGTTCCTTGCGGCTGATGCCGCCTTCTATCTGCCGGCGCATGGCCTCGATGGCGTCGCGCACCCCCTCCATGGTCTCGCCATAGCGCTTGTAGGGGACGCATTCGCCCCATCCGCGATTGTCCCCATCACTGATCGTGCAGGTAATGACTTCGGCTTCGGTCTTCGACCCGCGCGAGATGGTGAAGGTGCCGGCAATGGGAAAACGCTCGGCCTCAACCGAAATGACACGCGCCATAATTTTCTGCTCCGGCTATGCGACAACGCGTCGTCGGCAAATCGACAGGTACGACCCGTCAGGCTAAACAGGACGCCATGTTGACCATCGGCAAACGCGACGCAAGCGGCAACGCCGCCAAGGAGGCCGACCACCAGCCCCGCGTTGCGGTCGGCGAGGAGGGCGGCGTCCTCGGCTGCGCTTTCTCCGGCATCTGGACGACGACGACAGTGGCGCTGATCGACGCCGAGATGCGCAAGATCGAGCAGCGCAAAGGCTTCCAGACGCTCGCTTTGGATCTTTCCCACATCGAGAAGATGGACACCGCCGGCGCCTGGCTGATCGATCGCCTGGTCAGTGTCTTCGAAAAGAAGGGTGTCGAGATCAAGATGCAGGGGCAAAGCGATGTCGCCTCGATCCTGCTCGGCGCCGTTGGCGAAGCTGTCCGGCGCGAGCCCGAATCGCGCGGCGTCCGGCGCCCCAACATCATCCTCCGCGGGCTGGAGGCGGTCGGCCGCCGCATCTATGAGATGCGCGACGATTTCCTCGCCTCGATGAACATCCTTGGCGCCACCATCGGCGGCGCCCAGATGAAGCTCGGGCGCGGCCATGCCATCAACCCTGCGGCGATCTTCAACCAGATCGATCGCATGGGGGTCGGCGCCATCCCCGTGGTGGTGCTGATGTCGGCGATCGTCGGCGCCATCGTCGCCCAGCAGGGCGCCTACCAGCTCAACTATTTCGGCGCCAACATTTTCGTTGTCGATCTGGTCGGCGTGCTGATCCTGCGCGAGCTCGGCGTGCTGATGACCGCCATCATGATCGCCGGCCGTTCCGGCAGCGCCATCACCGCCGAGATAGGCTCGATGAAGATGCGCGAGGAGGTCGATGCGCTGAAGGTCATCGGCCTCAACCCGATCGGCGTGCTGGTGTTTCCGCGCCTGGTGGCGCTGGTGATCGCGCTGCCCTGTCTCACCATCGTCGCCAATTTTGCCGCCCTTGGCGGCGGCATCCTCGCCGCCTGGCTTTATTCCGGTATTGCGCCGACGGCCTTCATCGACCGGCTGCGCGGGGCAATCGATATCAGCACCATCTTCGCCGGGCTGATCAAGGCGCCGTTCATGGCCATGATCATCGGCACCATTGCTTCCGTAGAAGGCATGAAGGTCGGCGGCAGCGCCGAATCGCTGGGGCTGCACGTCACCGCCTCGGTGGTGAAGTCGATCTTCGTCGTCATCATCCTCGATGGCCTTTTCGCAATCTTCTACGCGTCGATCGAGTTCTGACATGATGCGCAGAAACTCAAAGGCGACCAAGGCTGTGCAGGGAATGGAAGAAGACGATATCGTGCTGTCGGTGCGCGATATCACCGTTTCCCTGGACGACAAGCTGATCCTCGACAAACTGGCGCTCGACATCAAGCGCGGCGAAATCCTCGGTTTCGTCGGCGCCTCGGGCGCCGGCAAATCGGTGCTGCTGCGCACGATTCTCGGCCTGCTGCACAAGCAGTCCGGCACGATCAAGCTGTTTGGCCTCGACCTCGAAAAGGCCAGCGACATCGAACGGTTGCGCATCGATATGCGGCTTGGCGTGCTTTTCCAGCACGGCGCCCTGTTTTCGGCGTTGACCGTGCAGGAAAACGTGCAGGTGCCGATGCGCGAATATCTCGATCTGCCGAAGAAACTGATGGACGAGCTGGCCTTGCTCAAGATCGAACTGGTCGGCCTGCCGCCGGACGCCGCGCAAAAATTTCCCTCGGAGCTTTCGGGCGGCATGATCAAGCGCGCCGCCCTGGCGCGGGCGCTGGCGCTCGACCCCGACATCGTCTTCCTCGACGAGCCGACTTCCGGCCTCGACCCGATCAGCGCGTCCGAATTCGACGAACTGGTGGTCAAGCTGCGCGATACGATGGATCTGACGGTCTATATGGTGACGCACGATCTCGACACGCTGTTTACCGCTTGCGACCGCGTGGCGGTGCTCGGCAACAAGAAAATCCTGGTCGAAGGCACGATCGACGACATGCTGAAAAGCGAAGAACCGTGGGTCAAATCCTATTTCCGCGGAAAACGCGCTCGGCAACTTGATCTTGCCGCGCGCGCATAGACATAAGTGGGGCAATGGAAACCAGAGCCAACTACGTAATTGTCGGCATTTTCACCCTGGCTGCAATCCTGGCGGCGTTCGGGTTCGTCTATTGGACCGCCCAGATCGGTGATCGCGGCGAGACGGCGGAGCTGCGCGTGCGCATTCAGGGTTCGGCCTCCGGCCTCGGCCCCGGCAGTCTGGTGCTGTTCAACGGCGTCAAGGTCGGGGTGGTCAAGCGCGTCTATTTCGACCGCAATGACCCCAATGCCGCCATTGCTACGACCGAGATCGACCAGACAACGCCGCTCACCAAATCCACGCAGGCCGATATCGGCATCGCCAGCCTTGCCGGCCAGGTCAACATCGAATTGAAGGGCGCCGATCCCAAGGAACCGAACCTGCTGGAAGAGGCGGCAAAGGAAGGCAGGACGGCCGAGATCATCGCCAATCCGTCAGCGGTCACCAACCTGCTGCAGACGGCGCAGAACATCTTCACCCGCGCCGACAAGGTGCTTTCCGACCTAGAAGGGTTCACCAGGGATGTGCGCGGGCCGCTGACCCAGACCGTCAAGAACGCCCAGACATTTTCCGATGCGCTGGCCAGGAATGCCGACGGCATCGACAAGTTCCTGACCGCCGTCAGCGCGCTGTCGGACGAGTTGAAGGGTGTTTCCGGCAAGCTCGACGGCACACTGAAGGCTGCCGAAGGCCTGCTCAATGCCGTCGACAAGGACAAGATCAAGAGCATCGTCGCCAATGTGGACGCCGTCACCGCCAATCTGAAGGAGACCAGCGGACAGCTCGACGGCGTGATCAAGAACGTCGATACCGCGGTCGGCTCGGTCAACGATTTCGCCAAGCGCACGCAAGGCACGCTGGCAAAGGTCGACAATGTGCTCGACGGCATCGATCCGGCACAAGTGCGCGTGGCGCTCGCCAACATTCAGAAGGCCAGCGAAAACGCCAACAAGGCCGCCGCCGACATCGCCAAGGTGACCGACAAGTTCGCCGACCGGGCCGACGACATCGACGAGACGATCAAGGACGCCAAACAGCTTGCGTCGCGCCTCAACGATGCCTCGGTGCGCGTCGACGGCATCCTGAAAAGGGTCGATACGCTGCTCGGTTCGGGCCAGGCCGACGGCGTCATGGCCGATGCCAGGGACACGCTGAAGTCGTTCAAGCAGGTCGCCGACACGCTGAACGCCCGGCTTGGCACGATCACCGACAATATTGCGCGCTTCTCGGGCCAGGGCCTGTCGAATGTCGAGGCGCTGGTCCAGGACAGCCGGCGTTCGATCAGCCGCATCGAAGAGGCGGTGACCGATCTCAGCCGCAACCCGCAGCGCATCCTGTCGGGCGGCGACGGCGAGGTCCGGCAGTTCGATGGCAGGGCACGGCGTTGACTTCCGTGCCCGCCCGCAGCAATTACATGGACTGCGGATGCGGATTCATCATACGATCCGGGGACAGTGGGGATCACGCGTGACGTTCGGGTTGGGTGGGTATAGATCGGCAGTCGTTTTGCTTGGCTTGACGCTGGCTGGTTGCGCGGCATTGGGAGGCAAGCCGGCGCCGCTCGATACGTTCGAGCTGTCCGCCCCGTCGATCGACGCCCATGGCCACAGCCGCCGCCAGATCCTGATCGCCCAGCCCTCCGCGCTCAAGGCGCTGGACAGCCAGAACATCGTCATCAAGCCGTCAGATCGCTCGATCCAGTATCTCAAGGGCGCGCAATGGGCCGACCGGCTGCCGCTGATCGTGCAGGCGAGGCTCGCCGAAACCTTCCAGCGCTCCGGAAGCTTTGCCGGCGTCGGCAAGCCGGGCGAGGGGCTGGCGATCGACTACCAGGTGATCGTCGAGATCCGCTCCTTCGAAGTCCGCGTCAATGGTGGCGAGCATGCCGAGGTCAATCTCTTCGTGCGCATCCTGAACGACCGCAACGGCGAGGTGCGCGCCTCGAAGAGCTTCACCGCATCCGCTCCCGTCTCGGGCAGCGGCAATCCGGCCTATGTCAGCGCGCTCGACAGCGCCTTCGGCGAGGCGGCGAAGGATATTGTGGGCTGGACGGATTCGGTGATCTGAGCGAACCCGGCGAGGCGCTTGAGACCCAGGAACCTTAGCCGCCTGGCAGACGGTTGGTGATCAGTTCTGCCTTCATCCAGTGGGTTTCACTCTGGACATGTCCTGCCCGTACATATTTGCCCATGCGAATGGGCATGTCTGCCTCAGCAAATGCTTCGGCAACCCTAGCCACAAAGCCTTCTTGCTTGGCCTTATCCAGGGACGCAGCCAGATTATCGAAGAGGTTGGGGCTGAAAGGCCCACGATAGAGCGTGGGAACAGGAGTGATGCCCAGTTCCTCAAACCGGGCCAGGGTCAAATCCCACGGTTGAATTTCGGCCCCGATGATCCATGCAAAGCCAAGAAAAAATGACGGCAGCGCATCATACGCAACCGAATGTCGGGCATAGAGGTTCTCGCCGACAATCCGTTCATCGTCAGCAAGTTGCGGTGAAACATTTGCTGCAAATGCCTTCAGCCAGTCTCGGGGTGGATGATAACGGCTATCGGGACTGCGCGCGTGAGAGCCATCGCGATGAAGGGTTGTGTTCTCTCCATCCATCTTCTCGGTGACCACAAGATCAGCCACCCTTAGTCCTTCAAGCGACGCCATGACCTTGTCGTCGCTGGTGGCTCCGACCGATATCGGCAGATGAAAGGTGCGACCGTATTTCCTCATGCTGGAGGCATAGCTTGCAGCCCATCGCGCCAGCAAGGGCAGCCTGAGTTCTTTGCGCTCGTCATTGTTCGATCCATGACAAACGAAAAAGGCGGGAAATTTCCCGCCTTTTTCATTTTGATGCAGCAATCGTAGCTAGTGCAAACGGCCGCTCGCATGGGCCAGCATGGTGTAGACCTTGCCGGTGTCCGACGTCAGGTAGGTCTGCGCCATGATGTTGTCGCGGTCGTTGCGCGAGACGTCCTTGAGCAGCTTCTCGAAATCGTCGCAGTAGCGGTCGACAGCGGCGCGGAACTCCGCCTCTGCCTGATATTTGCGGCGGATTTCATCGAAGGTTTGCTGGCCCTTGAGCGTGTAGAGGCGGCGCGTGAACACGTCACGCTCGCCGCGCCGGTAGCGGTTCCACAGCTCGATAGAGGCGTCGTGGTCGATCGCCCGGGCGATATCGACCGAGAGCGAGTTGAGCGACTCCATGACATGCAGCGGCGAGCGCTGGGCGGGAGTTGCGCGCGGTGCTTCCGCGGGCGCTGCCGGCCTGGCGACTTCCTCCTCGCGCGATGCCCCGGTCAGGAGATCGCGCACCCACCCGCCTTGCGGCGTGCGGGCGTTGGCGTCGCGCTGGCGCGGTGCTTCGGCAGGGCGTTCGATATCGAGCGTGCCACGCAGGCCGCCGAGCGGCGCCTGCGGAGCAGGGCGCTCCGGCTGTGGCGCCGGCGGCGGGCGGCGTACCGGCTCGGCCGGGCGCTGCACTGGCGCCTGCGGCGCCGGGCGCAGGGCGCGCGGTTCGGCATTGTCGCCGCCGCGTCCCGATTTCGCAACGATGTCCGAAAGTTCCTTGAGCGCGTTGATCTGCTCGGCAACGGCACGGCGGATCGCCGAGGTCGATTCCTTGGCCTCTTCCGGCATCTCGATGACGCCCTTCTTGAGCTCGGCGCGGGTGAGGTCGAGCTCGCTCTTGATCGAGCTTGCGGTGCGCCGCATCTCCTCGGTCGCATCGGCGAACCGGCTGGTTGCCGAATCGACCACTTCCGTTATGGCGATGCGGATCTTGTCGGCTGATGCCAGCGTCTTGCCTTCGGCATTCTGCATCGTCTGGCCGACAAGGTTTTCGAACGAACGCATCACCTTCTCGAGGTCTTCCGACTTCTTGACCAGGCCGACGGCGAGATCTTCGAGCGACGATTGCCGCTCAAGCGTGTGCTCCAGATTGCTCTGCGCCGAGCTCAACAGATCCGAAGCCGAGGACAGCAAGCGGCTGTGCTCGTCGAACTTGGTGGCGATCGAGGCCACTTCGCGCAGGGTCGACGACGACAGTTCGGTAAGCCGCGTCGTGTTCGAATCGACCAGGCGTGCCGAGCTGGCGAAGGTCTGCGCGGCCTTTTCGGTGGTTGCCGCGAAGCTTTGCGTGCTGCCGCTCAGACGTTCGTCAACCTGGCCGAGGTTGATCGCCGCCTGTTCGATCAGCTCACCAAGCTGCGAGCTGGAGACGCTCATGCGGCCGATGAGGTCGGCGACGCTATCGGCGAGCGACGAGCGCGCGCCTTCGACGGCCGACAGCGTTTCGGCGGTGCGGCTGGCGAGCGCGTTGACGAGGGCGGCATTTTCGCTGCGCAGCTTCTCGGTCGCGCGTTCGGTGACCTCTTCCATGCTCTTTTGCAGTTCCGAGCCGCCCTGGGCGAAGCGCTCGACCAGCGGCCGCGCGGTTTCGTCCAGGATCTTCGCCATCTCGGCCGAACGCGCCGCCAGCATCGTGTTGAGCTCGCGGGTATTGGTGCCGATTGTCTTGGCAGCGTCGTTGGTGCTTTGGCCGATGTGCTGGCCGACCGCGGTAAAAGTCTCCGCAATCGTGTTGGCGCGCGAGATCAGCTGAGCTTCTGCGCTGGAAACCTGCTCGTTGAGCTTCTGGCCCATCGTCTCCGTCGTATAAAGAAGGCGGTTCTCGACGTTGGCGACCTGTTCCTCGACGCGCGAAGCTGCGGACGCAACGCTCGCGGCCAGCCGCTCATCGGCGCCGGCAAGAGCCTGCTCCATCTCGCGGGCGTGGACGGCAAGTTCCTGGCCGGTCTGGCGTGCACGTTCGGCAACACGCTGCTCGGTGCTGGCGAAGGCGCCGACGATGTTGTCGGCATGCTCGCCGATCGTCGAAGTGGAGTCGGCGATGCGCGACACCAGGCGGTGATCGGCCTCGTCGAAGATGCGGCTGATCTCGGTGGCGCGGGCTGACAGCGCGTCCGAACCCTCGGCGATGCGCGAGATCAGCTGTTGGTCGGCGGCGTCGAAGATGCGGCCAAGGTCCGAGGCGCGGGCGGCCAGCGCTTCGGCGGATTCGCCGATGCGCATGCTCAGCCGCTGGTCGGCGCCCTCGAAGTTACGCAGGATGTCGCCGGCGCGGTCGGCCAGCGACTGCGCCGTCTCCACCGCGCGGGCGACCAGCTTCTGGTCGGCGGCGTCGAACGTGCCGGCGATCTCGCCGGCGCGGGCAGCCAGCCGTCCGGCCGTTTCTTCGGCGCGGGCGAGCAGCGAGTTCGACGTCTCGTCGTGCCGGGCAAGCAGCACGCTCGTTGTGTCTTCGGCGCGAGCAAGCAAGGCATTCGTCGTATCCTCGGCGCGAGCAATCAGGGCGCTCGATGTGTCCTCGGCACGGGCGTGCAGACGGCGATCCGCGTCCTCGAAGGTGCGGGCGATGTCCTCGGCCCGGGCCAAAAGGGCGGCCGAGGTCTGCTCGGCACGCTCGGCGATCTTGCGGTCGGCGTCACTGAAGGCAGCACCGGCCTGTTCGTGCAGCGCGCTGGTGACTTCCATCACCTTCTCGCGGAGCGCGCCGGCAACGAAGACGGCGCTCTTTTCAAGCACGCTGCGGACATTGTCGACACCCACCGACAACGCGCGCTCCATGGTTCCGGCGCGCTCTTCGATGATGCCGGTCTGCTTGCTGAAGGCCTGCTCGATCTTCTCGACATCGGCAGCGATTGCCGCCGAGATATCGGTGCTTCTGCCGGCAATCTGGTCGATATGGCCCGACAGCGAGCGGTCGACATCCTTACGTATGTCGGCGAGCTTTGCCAGATCGTCTTCCAGCGCCTGGGTCAACATGTTGCGGCCTTCGGCCAGCTTGCCGACATGGCCGGCGATGATGTCGTCAACCTCACCGCGGCTTGCCGACAGCTTCTGCAGGTCGGCTTCCAGCGCACGCTTCAAGATGTCTCGGCCCTCGGCCAGCTTCTCGACCTGGCCCGCGACCAGTCCGTCGATGCTCGACCGGCTCTCGGCCAGCTTGGTGAGGTCGTCCTCGAGAGCCTTCGACAGCGTCGCGCGATCCCGAACGAGCTTGTCGCTGTGACCCTCGATCAGGCTGTTGACATTTTCCAAATCCGCTTCCAGCACCCGTGCGAACTCGCCACGGTTTTCGCTCAGCTTCTGCGACTGGTCGGCAATGGCGCTCCTGATCGCATTGAGATCGGCTTCGAGCGCCCGTGTGAGGATGTCGCGGCCCTCGGCGAGCTTCTCGACCTGTCCGGCGACCAGCCCATCGATGTTGGAGCGGCTCTCCGCCAGCTTGGCGATGTCGTCTTCCAATGCCTTTGAGAGCGCCGAACGGTCCTGGACGAGCCTGTTTTGATGATCGGCCATGATGCCGCTGACATTGTGCAAATCGTCCTGAAGCGCCTGGGATAGCGTCGAACGATCCTGGACAAGCCGGCTCGAGTGGTCGGTGATCAGGCTGTTAACATTCTGAAGGTCATCCTTAAGCGCCTGGGATAGCGTCGAACGATCCTGGACAAGCCGGCTCGAGTGGTCGGCGATCAGGCTGTTCACATTTTGCAGGTCGGCCTCCAATGCCTTGGAAAGCTGACCGCGCTCGTCCGCCACCTTGTCGGAATGACCCGCGATGGCACCCTTGATGGTGTTGAGGTCGGCTTCGAGCGCGCGCTTGAGGATATCGCGCCCCTCGGCCAGCTTCTCGACCTGGCCGGCGACCAGCCCGTCGATGCTCGACCGGCTCTCGGCGAGCTTGGCGAGGTCGGCCTCGAGCGTCTGTGACAACAGGCCACGATCGTCGGCAAGCCGGCTCGAATGGTCGGAGAGCAGGCCCCTGATGCCGGATAGGTCGTTCTCCAGCGCCTTGCTGAGTTCGGTGCGGTCCTCGGCCAGTTTCGCCGAGTGGTTCTCGATCACGCCCTTGATGCCGATAATGTCGTTTTCGAGCGCCTTGGTCAGGATGGCGCGGCCTTCGGCGATCTTTTCAACCTGGCCGGCGACCAGCCCGTCAATCGAGGCGCGGCTGTCGGCGAGCTTGCCGAGATCGGCTTCCAGGGCGCGCGACAGAATGTTGCGGCCTTCGGCCAGTTTACCGACATGTCCGGCGACCATTTCGTCAATGATCGTACGGGCTTGCACAAGTTTTCCGGAGTCTTCATGCAAAGCCTGGTTGAGCCGGTTGCGGCCTTCTTCAAGCCGCTCGAGATGGCTGCCCAGCGACGCGTCGATGGCGGCGCGCGATTCGTTGACCTTGCGTAGATCCTCTTCCAGGGCGCGCGAGATCAGGTTGCGGCCTTCGGCCAGCTTCTGCACCTGGTTGGTTACGGCCGCATCGATGCCGGCGCGGCCCTCGGCGAACTTCGCCAGGTCCGCCTGCATGGCAGCCGCCATGCGTTCGCGGCTTTCGGACAGCTTGCGGCTGTGGTTTTCGACGGCGTCCTCGATGCCGACGCGGGCATCGGCAAGACGCTGGATGTCGGTGTCGAATGAGCGCGACACGACATGGCGGGCGGCTTCCATCCGGCCAGCGAAATCGCTGGCGCGGGCTTCGAGCATCGACGAGGTCGACGAGACGATGTCGGCCATGTCGGCGCCGATCTGGGTCTTGCCCTGATCGATCATGGCCGACAAATGATCCTTGCTCTCGGCAAAGGTGTGGGCGATCTCGCGGGCGCGCTCGACCAGCGTTTCGTTGATCTGGCGGGCGCGCGCCTCGAGCGCGGCGTTGAGCTTCTGCGTGCCGGTATCGAGTGCTTCGGCGCGGGTCTGAAATTCGCTGATCAGCGCCTGGCCGCGCTCGGCCAGCGTCCGCTCGATGCCGTTCAGGCTGGACTCGAATTCCGAGCTCAGGGTGCGGGCGGCGCCGCCGAGCAGCGACACCATACCGGTGGTGCGGTCGTCGAGCAGGTCGGTCAGCGACCGGGTCAGGCCGTCTGTGGTGTCCGTCAGCTTGGCGATGCGGGTGTCGAGCAGCGAAGCAAAGGCTTCGCCCGACGTCGACAGCCTGTCGGTGATTGAATCCAGCCGGGTTTCGACGGAATCGAAGATCGACATCGAGCTTTCATTGATGCGGTCGATCAGTGTGTCGCCGGAATTCGTGATCGTCATCGACAGCTTGGTCGACGCGTTGAGGATAGAGTCGCGAATAATGTCGGAGGCGGCGCCGATCTCGTCCTTCAGCGTTTCGTGCGCGCCGGTGATCGAGGCGCGCACGCGCTCGGCATGAGTGACGACGGCTTCGCGCTCGCTGCCCAGCCCGTCGACCAGCGACCGGATGCGCGATTCATTCTCCGAATAGGAGCGTTCGATCTGGTTGACCTCGCTGTGGACCAGAGTTTCGAGCTCGACGGCGCGCGCCAGCGTGCGCTCAATGCCTTCGCCCATCGCCGCCACTTCACGGCGAACGGCCTGGCCGATCATCATCACGCGGTCTTGGGCGAGGTTTTCCGGCTCCGCCAAGCGGAAAGCCACCTCCGTCATCGACTGCGCGGCAATGCGCATTTCCTGCGCACGGCGGATCATCGCCGCGAAGGCCCAAAAAAGGACGACCGGTATGATTGCCGCGATCGCCAGGCCGATCAGTTCAGGGCGGGCCAGGATTTGATCGAACGTACGAATTTTCCAGATGCTGGGGCCAAACAGCAGATTGGCGAGGCCGCCGGCGCCGGCGATCCAGGCCAGCGACACGAACGCCACGACCCAATAGATCGTGCTAGACGCGCGCCGGTTGAGGCTGTGCAGCAGCGTCTTGTAATCTTTCTGGCGGTCATCGTTTGCCGGCTTGAAGCCGGCTGGCTGGGCGCTGTTGCGCGATTCGACCGGGCGCAGCTCGGCGGGCTTGGCCGCCGGCTTCGCACTCTGGTTTTGTTGGACGGGCGCGTTTTGAGCGGGGGCGGGCTTCTGGGGGCGGCCTTCGCGCGCCAGTTCGTCCGCGGCCTGCGATATCTGCGCTTCCAGATCTTCCATCGACGCCGCGATATCGAGATCGCCGCTGCCGTCTCCGCTGAGATCGAGGTCTAGTGCCTTTTCGAGTTCCCTGGCTACGTCGCTGTCGAGAGTTCTGGTCGTCGTTGGTTTCTTCGCCATGCCTTCGCTACCCTGTACTAGCTGCCGAGGGACTTCTTATTTTTGCCTGATTCTGGCTCGTCTTATCCCACGCAGGAGGCTGAAAATGGACCTTCGTATCGTAATGACACACAGGGGTAAAGAAAACATGCATTCCGCGAGATACGTAAAACTTTAAATATAAGGTTAACGACAACGTGATCTAACCGTCTCAACGGCAACAATTTTCCAGCCCAGTCATTAACGCGTTGGCGACGGAAATCGCCTAGTTTTTTCGGCGATCGGCACAAGGAGTTTCAAATTGGTACGCGGTGAAAGCGGCATTGCCTTCTCAATGCCGGGCGGCGATGCGTCGGGACCGGCCCGTTCGCGCCCAGTGGATCTGGCCCATCTGGCCCGTCAGACAATGGGCGATCGCGCCCTCGAACAGGAGGTATTGGCACTGTTCGTACAGCAGGCGCTTTCCGTCCGCGACAGAATTGTCGATGCCGACGTCAGGGAGCGACTGCTTCTGGCGCATGGGCTGAAAGGTTCGGCGCGCGGGGTCGGCGCCTTTGCCATCGCCGACTGCGCCACCTCGATCGAACAGCAGCCGGAAGATGCGCGCATCCTCAAGCGCCTCGGCGCCCTGATCGAGGAAGTGCGCGATTTCATCGCCGCCATCAGCCGGTAATGGCTGCCGCTCGGCAGCGGCCACCGGGATGAATCGACGGGGCCAGGGCGTGCTTTGGCCAGCTTTCCGAAAAAACGTCACAAAGCGGCGCTTTCGCGCGGCAGTTGACTTGTCCGGCGGAGTGATTATCTCGGCTGGGACTCCCTTCAGGTGACAAATGACCAAGCTGACCTTCATTGCCCATGACGGCACTCCTTTCGATGTCGAGGCCGAAAATGGCTCGACCGTCATGGAGAATGCGATCCGCAACGCGGTGCCGGGCATCGAGGCAGAATGCGGCGGCGCCTGCGCCTGCGCGACTTGCCATGTCTATGTCGACGAAGCCTGGACGGCCGAGGTCGGCGAGCCGGAGGCGATGGAAGAGGACATGCTGGACTTTGCCTATGACGTCCAGCCGAACTCGCGCCTGTCCTGCCAGATCAAGGTGCGCGACGCGCTTAACGGCCTCGTCGTGCGCGTGCCGGCTCGCCAGGGTTGATCTCCCGTACCATCTGATTTTTCCCGCCGCCGCTTGGCAGCGGGCCAATGCTCATGCAGTCTCGCGCCAGTTTCGCCCCAGTCTGACAATGAGGCTCGCCTGGCATGACCGATGTAATCAAGACGGACGCACTCATCGTCGGGGCGGGGCCGGTCGGCCTGTTCGCGGTGTTCGAACTCGGCCTCTTCGACATGAAGTGCCATCTGATCGACATCCTCGACCGGCCGGGCGGCCAATGCGCCGAACTCTATCCGGAAAAGCCGATCTACGACATTCCAGGCTGGCCCTCGATCTCGGCGCAAGGGCTGGTCGACAGACTGCTGGAGCAGATTCACCCGTTCAAGCCGGATTTTACCTTCAACCGCATGGTCTCCAGCCTGGAAAAGCTGGACGACGGCTCATTTCGGGTCACCACCGACGAGAACGAGGTGTTCGAAGCCAAGGTGGTGGTGATCGCCGCCGGTGGCGGCTCGTTCCAGCCCAAACGGCCGCCCATTCCCGGCATCGAGGCCTATGAGGGCAGGAGCGTCTTCTATTCGGTGCGCCGTATGGAGGAATTCAGCGGCCACGACCTCGTCATCGTCGGCGGCGGCGATTCCGCACTCGACTGGACGCTGAACCTGCAGCCGGTGGCAAAAAGCGTGACACTGGTCCACCGGCGCGCGGAATTCAGGGCGGCGCCCGACAGCGTCAACAAGATGTATGCCATGCAGGAGATGAAGCAGCTGGAGTTCCGGGTCGGCCAGGTGAGCGGCCTGACCGGCGCCGACGGCGAGCTGGCCTCTGCTACCATCAAGGGCGGGCCTGACGGCGACATCGAGGTGCCGTGCACGCGCATGCTGCCGTTCTTCGGCCTGACCATGAAGCTCGGCCCGATCGCCGAATGGGGGCTCAACCTTCATGAGAACCTCATCCCGGTCGATACCGAGAAATTCCAGACTTCGGTGCCAGGCATCTTTGCCGTCGGCGACATCAACTGGTACCCAGGCAAGCTGAAGCTGATCCTGTCGGGTTTTCACGAGGTGGCGCTGATGGCGCAGGCCGCCAAGCGCATCATCAGCCCGGGCGAGCGCATCGTCTTCCAGTACACGACGTCGTCGACCAGCCTGCAGAAGAAGCTCGGTGTCGTGGAGTAGGTCCTACAGGGCTTTCCGGATCACTCCACCAGAACGACCGGCGCCTCGGCGTCGTCGCGGCCGCGCAGTGACTTCTCCGGCATCAGCGCCAGCGTGATCAGCGCCAGCACGAGCGTGACGGCCGCGGCAAGGAAGATCATCATGAAGGGCGTCGCCGAGACGATCTGTCCGGCAGCCGGCGCGCCTTCGCCGGCAAGCGGCAGGCCATAGCCGAGCGCGACGGCGCCGAGCATGGCGACGCCGAGCGCGCTGCCCAGCGAACGCAGGAAGGTCAGCACGCCGGTGGCAACGCCGAGATGCGCGCGGTCGACGGCGTTCTGCACCGATACGGTGGCGACCGGGAAGGTGGTGCCGCTTCCAAGGCCGATGCAGATGGTCAAGAGCTCGACCACCAGAAGCGAGGCGCGGCCGGCGACCAGGCTGAGCACGCCAAGGCAGATAATGGCGAAGAGAACGCCGACCATGGCTATACGCTTGTAGTGGAAGAAGCGCGGTATCGTGCGGCCGCTGAACGTCGCGCCGGCGACCGTTCCGAGCAGCAGGCCGAGCATGGCAAGGCCCGACTGGCTGACCGACAGGCCGATGATCGACTGCAGATAGACCGGCAGGTACACCGACAGGCCGATATTGGCGGCCTGCAGCAGGAACATCGACGCCGTGCCGGCAAGCACGATCGGATTGCTCAGCACTTCAAGCGAAATCAGCGGCTCGGCCGCACGCATCAGCCTGAGGGCGAACGCACCCCAGAAGACCGCCGAACAGGCGAGCAGGCCGACGATCTCGCGCGAGGCCCATGGATAGGCGCTGCCGCCCCAGTTGAGGGCCAAAAGCAGCAATGCCGTCGCCACCACCAGAAGCAGCGCGCCCGGCGCGTCGATGCGATGCCGCTTTGCGGCGACCGGCAGTTTGCGCAGCGGCTTGTTGATGATGGCCATGGCCAAGATGCCGAGCGGGATATTGATCCAGAAGATCAGCGACCAATGCAGATGTTCGGCAAATCCGCCGCCGAGCAAAGGCCCGGCGATGCTGGCGACCGCCCAGGTGCCCGAAATCCAGGCGGCATAACGCGCGCGTTCGCGCGGCGGCACCAGGTCGCCGATGACGATCTGCGCCAGGGCGAACAGGCCGCCGCCGCCCGCACCCTGGATCGCCCGGCCGACAACCAACACGAACATGTTGGGGGCCATGGCGCTGACCAGCGATCCCAGAAGGAAGATCAGGATCGCCGCATAGACGGTCGGCCGGCGGCCATAGACGTCGGAAATCTTGCCGTAGAGCGGCGCCATGGCCGTCGCCGTCAGGAGATAGCCGGTCACGATCCACGGCAGGTAGTCGGCATGGCCGAGCGAACGGCCGATGGTCGGCATGGCCGGCGCGACGATTGTCTGGTCAAGCGCTGCCAGCAGCATCGACAGCAGGATGCCGGCGATGATGACGTTCTTCTCGCTTTCCGTCAGCGGTGCGGCGGGAGGCAGCCTAGCCGGCTTGTCGACAGCTTGGTCCTTATCAGTTCATCCATAAAGTTTGAGAGCGATTGCGCGGCGCCAAATGGCCGCTCCGCTACGCGCCGCCTCAATTGGTCTTGATCTGGTGTTTCGAAGCTCGCGCCTTGCCAGCCCGACATATCTTGCGAGCCTGACATATGTCGTCCCGTATAGGCCGATTTCGACCTATGCCCGAAAATTTTCTGGGGCTGGCCTCATGTTTCGGCAGAATTGGCTTGGTATCAGTCCGTGTTTCAGCCGGGCGGAAGCTGGCCGTTCTCAACGCGCTGCATGCGGTAGCGCAGCAGCCGCAGGATGCGGCTTTCGAAATTCACGCCTTCCACGCGGTCGAAGCGCAATTGGTCCTGGTCATGCCTGGCGAGTTCGGCCGCGGTGATCTGCGCCGCCTTCGCCTTTGCCCCGGCGCAGGTCTTTTGCGCAAAGCTCGCGTTCAGCGCGTCTTCGAGCAGACGGCCGTGGTTCTTGGCGATCTCGACATGACGCTCCTCATGGCGCTTGATGTCGGCCGACAGGGTGTCCCAGAACAGCCTGACATCGGGATCGGCCTTGCGCGGCCTGCGCCACTCCGGAAGGATGACCTTGACCTTGACGGTAACGGCGGCCTTGGCGATGCGGCAGGTGTCTGCGGTTTGCGCGTAGCTGATGCGGGTGGTGAACGCCATCTGGGTGGCGCCTGGATGCCGCATCCCGGTGCTTTTCACCTCGGGTCCATGCTTCGACAATTGCGTCTCGATGTCATCGAGCGTGCTGCCGCCGATGGCAAAATAGCTGTAAGTCTTCACCAGATTGGCAGCATTCGCCGGCAGGACGGTCAAAGCCAGCATCAGGGCGCAGAGCAGGGGTCGTTTCATCATGTTGCCTCTTCACGCACCTTGCTTTACGGCCGTTGCCGGCGCAACGGAATTGATCTTCCACCGATCACGCATCGGTGATGGATTGCAAGCGCCCGATGAGCCACATGCCAATGAGACACATGGTTGAAGGACAATGACGACAAGGCGATGGGAACTGGCGCATGGGCGCCATCTTGAACTTGGCGAGAAAGCTATTGTGGTCGGCATTCTCAACGTCACGCCGGACAGTTTTTCGGATGGCGGACTGTTCATCACGCCCGATCAGGCGGTGGCTCAGGCGCGCCGTATGGCGCAAGAGGGCGCTGCCGTCATCGACATCGGCGGGGAATCCACACGCCCCGGCGCATCGCCCGTAACTGCTGAAGAAGAGCAGGGCCGCATCCTGCCGGTGATCGCAGCACTCGCCGGTTCAGGCGAAGCCCTGATATCGGTCGACACCTATCGCGAGGAAACCGCGCGCCCCGCCGTCGCCGCCGGTGCGCATATCGTCAACGATGTCTGGGGCTTGCAGCGTGAACCCGGCATCGCCCGCGTCGCCGCCGAGACCGGCGCCGGACTGGTCATCATGCATACCGGGCGCGGGCGGCAAAAACTCCCCGACGTCATCGCCGACCAGTTTTTGTTCCTCAAGGCTTCGCTGGAAATCGCCAGGCGCAGCGGCGTTACGGACGATCATATCGTACTCGATGCCGGCTTCGGCTTCGCCAAGGAGACGGCTGAGGAAAACCTCGACCTGATGGCGCGGTTTTCCGAACTCAGGGCGCTCGGCTTCCCGCTGATGGCCGGCACCTCCAGAAAACGCTTCATCGGCACCGTCACCGGCCGCGAGGCTGCCGCGCGCGCCGCCGGGACGGCAGCCACCAGTGTCATCCTGAGGCTGAAGGGCGCCGATCTGTTTCGCGTTCACGATGTCGCAATCAACGTGGACGCACTGGCGGTCGCCGATGCTATGCTGGCGCGTGAAAAGCTAGGGCGCTGAGCCCAGGACACTAAGAAATGCCAGGACACTAAGAAATGTACGTCATCCGCATGAAGAACTGCGCCTTCTTTGCCCGGCACGGCGTGCTGGATGAGGAAGAAGCGCTTGGCCAGCGTTTTTATGTCGATGCCGAGTTGACGGTCGAGCCCAGCCGCCCACTGGAGGATGATTCCATCGAGGACACCGTCAATTACGGCATCGCCTTCACGGTGATTGAAAAGATCGTCACTGGACATCGCCGTTTCCTGATCGAGGCGCTGGCGCTCGAAGTAGCGAAGGCGCTGACTTCACGGTTTCCGCAGATCAGGAAGGCCGAGATCACCGTGCGCAAGCCCAACGCACCGGTGCCCGGCGTGCTCGATTATGTCGAGGTGACCGTTGTCTGGCCAGAGTAACAATAACACGGTCTATCTCAGCCTTGGCGGCAATCTCGGCGATCCCTCGGCCTCGATGGCGGCGGCGCTGCGCCTGCTCGACGCCGACGAGAGCACGCGCGTCGTCGCCGTCTCCTCACTTTACCGCACGCCGCCCTGGGGCAAGCTCGACCAGCCGGATTTCCTCAACGCCGCTGCCGAAATCTCGACCTCGCTGGCGCCAAGGGCGCTGCTCGACCTCTGCCTCGAGGCCGAGCGCAAGCTGAAGCGGGTGCGCGAGGAGCGCTGGGGTCCGCGCCTGATCGACATCGACATATTGGTGTTCGGCGACCGCACAATCCACGAAACCGGGCTGGAGGTGCCGCATCCCCGAATGGTGGAGCGCGCCTTCGTGCTGGCGCCCTTGGCAGAGATCGCGCCGGATCTGGCGGTGGGCGGCAGGAGCGTGACCGAGCGGCTCAGCGCCGTCGATACGTCAGGCATAGAGCGGCTGGCTTCCGGCCGCGATTGGTGGCTGGGTTAACCGGAGAAGCCGCCGCCATCGAGAAATGCCTGTTCGTCCGCCGTCGTCTCGCGGCCAAGCATCTTGTTCCTGTGCGGAAAGCGGCCGAAGCGCTGGATGATGTCGCGGTGCTCGATGGCGTATTTCACATACTCCGGCGCCCTGGCGGTGGTGAGCTCGACCGATCTGTCCTGGTCGGCGGGCAGTTCCGAATGTTCGTAGGGCAGGTACAGGAAGACGCGCAGGTTTTCTTCCAGCGAAAGGTCATGGCCGGCGGCGATTGCCTTGGCGGCAAAATGCCTTGCCAGCGGATCGGTGGCGTACATATGGCCTGAGCCGCGAAAGCAGTTGCGCGGAAACTGGTCGAGCAGGATCATCAGCGCCAGCGAACCCTCGGCATGCTCCGACCATGCGTCGCACTCGCGCCGCGCGGCGGCAAAGTGCAGGTCGAGAAACCTGCTGCGGAAATCCGCGTCGAAGGCGTCGTTCTTCTCGAACCACGCGTCTTCGCCGGCCTCGCGCCAGAATTTTGTGACGGCGAGCGCGCGCTCATCCAATGCGGTCATCAGCTTTCCCCCTGATCGGCGGGCTCCGGCTTGTGCAGCACGCCGGCCGTCTCTTCGTTCAGCGCCTGGCCGGGCCGGCGCGGTTGCGTCAGCGGCGTCGGGATCGGCGTGCCGGTATTGCCCCTGAGGAAACGTTGCCCGGCGCGGACGCCTTCGGCCAGCTGCGTCTCCAGTCGGGCATTGTCGCGCCGTCGCACATCCTCGATGACATCGGCGACATCTTCCGGCTCGACGCCCAAAACCTCGAGCGCGGAACCGCCGAAGACGAGGGCCGATTCGAAGGTCTCGCGCAGTTGGAAGTCGACGCCGGCGCGGATGAGCGAGAGCGCGGTGCCGCGATCGTACGCGCGTGCCAGGACGGTCAGCAGCGGGAACTCCGCCTTGATCAGTTCCGCCATGCGCACCGCGGCGTCCGGCTTGTCGACGCAGATCAGCACGGCGCGCGCGCGGCCTGCACCTGCGGCGCGCAGAATGTCGAGCCGCGTGCCGTCGCCATAATAGACCTTGAAGCCGAAATCGGCGGCCGCCTGTATCATTTCGACATCATTGTCGATGATCGACACATCGATGCCGCGCAACAAAAGCGGCTGGCTGGCGATCTGGCCGAAACGGCCGAAGCCGATGACCAGCACACTGCCGGTAAGGCCGTCGGCAATGTCGACGCCTTCAAGCGACTGCTCGTCGCGCGGCGTCACATTTTTGAGCGCAATGATGGCCAGCGGCGTCAGCACCATGGAGATGATGATGATCGCGGTCAGCGTTGCGTTGGCCCGGCTGTCGATGATGCCAACCGCCGCTGCGGCCGAATAGAGGACGAAGGCGAATTCGCCGCCTTGCGCCATGATCACGGCGCGTTCCAGCGCTTCACGATGACCGCTCTTCAGCAAGCGGGCGACGAGGTAGATGCCGAGCGCATTCATCGCCATGTAGGCGACGACATAGACGGCGATCAGCCGCCAGTTGTCGGCCACCACATGCAGGTCGAGCGACATGCCGACGGCGAGGAAGAAAAGGCCAAGCAGGATGCCGCGGAATGGCTCGACGTCGGCCTCCAACTGGTGGCGGAAGGTCGATTCCGACAACAGCACGCCGGCGAGGAAGGCGCCCATCGCCATCGAGAGGCCGGAAAGCTGCATGACCAGCGCCGACCCCAGCACGACCAGAAGGGCTGCCGCCGTCATGACTTCGCGCGCCTTGGCGTCGGCCAGGATGCGGAAGAACGGGTTGAGCAGATAGCGGCCGGCCACCACCAGCCCGACGATGGCGCCAAGACCGATGCCGATTTCGGTCAGCCGTTGCTGCAGGGTCATCTCGCTGCCGCCCGGCGCCAGGAAAGCGACCAGCGCCAGAAGCGGCACGATTGCCAGATCCTCGAGCAGCAGGATGGACACGATGCGCTGGCCCTTGGGGCTGGCCATCTCGCCACGCTCTTCCAGAAGCTGCATGACGATAGCCGTCGAGGTCAGGACGAAACCGGCGCCGGCAACGAAGGATTGCGCGATCGGAAAGCCGCCGGCGAGACCAACACCGGTAAGCAGCAATGCGCAGACGCCGACCTGCAGCGCGCCGAGGCCGAAAATCTCGCGGCGCAGGCCCCATAGCCGCGACGGCTGCATCTCCAGCCCGATGATGAACAGGAACATGACCACGCCGAGTTCGGCGACATGCAGGATGGCTTCCGATTCGGAAAAAATGCCAATACCGAACGGGCCGATGACCACGCCTGCGGCGAGATAGCCGAGGATCGAGCCCAGCCCCATGCGTTTGAAGATCGGAACGGCGACGACTCCTGCGGCAAGCAGCGCCACCACCTGAATGAGATCGCTGCCCGATGCTTCCGCTGCCATGCCTCTGGTCCCTGTGTCTGACAGCACTCCTTGCATGCACCGGGAGCGGGAGGCAAGGGTCGGGAAGCCTGCCAGGATGGGTAGGGTGCCGCGGCAGCGATTCCCCGGTGGAACAACAGTCTGCGCTTGCCTGTCGGACGGCCGGTATCTATATCTGACAAATGCCTGATTATTCGTCCCGGCCGTCGCCGCTGCCACATATCCCGATGGATGCGCTCAGCGAAGTTCTGCAAGACTTTCGCTTGAGTGGCGTCAACTATGGCCGCTGCGAACTCCGGCACCCATGGAGCATAGACTTTCCGCAACAACAACTGCTTCGTTTTCACTTTGTCGGCCAGGGTCCATGCTGGATTCACACCGAAGCGCAAGGCTGGCAGGAGTTGCGCGATGGCGATCTGGTGCTGCTGCCGCAAGGCATCGCCCATCGGCTGGCGAGTGCGCCGGACGTGGTGGGCGACTCGCTCGAGGGCTGCCAGGTGATCAAGTTGGGCGGCAACGTTTGCGAAGTGATACGGCAGGGAACGGGCGCGACAAGCACCCTTTTCTGCGGCTCCATGTCTCTCGGCTCCTATGCGCTCAATCCGTTGATCACGTTGATGCCGCCTCTCATCAAGGGTTGCGACGTGGCCGGCAATGACCCGATGGTCGGCCCTTTGCTGGCGGCCATGACGGTGGAGGCCGCGCAACCGCAGATGGGCAGCGCCACCATCCTGTCGCGTATGGCGGATTTGCTGACAGCCAGGCTCATCCGGTGCTGGGTCAATTGCAACGGCGCATCGACCACCGGTTGGCTCGCAGCCATCCGCGACCCCCATATAGGCCGCGCTCTGGCGGCCATGCACCGCGACCCCGGCCACAACTGGACGCTGGGAAGCCTCGCCGGCGTGGCAGGCCAATCGCGTTCGATTTTCGCCGAGCGCTTCAGCGCGGTATTGGGGGAGGGTGCCGCACATTATCTCGCCCGCCTGCGAATGCAGCTTGCCCGCGAATTGCTGGGCCAAAACGGCTTGTCGGTTGCCGAAGTCGCTACCCGTTTGGGCTATGATTCCGAGGCGTCCTTCGCCCGCGCGTTCAAGCGCATCACCAATGTCTCGCCAGGCGTTGTGCGTCGCACAATTCCCGGACGAATGGATATGAATTTCGGATTTTAAGGTACATAACATCCGGGCGGACTCGCCTATCTAAGATCTCCAACTGTGGAGATCTTTCCGTGACGGACACAACATTACAGCTTGAAGACGCCGCAATCGGCCTTGATGCCGATGCACCAGCCGCGTGGAGCGCGGCCACATGGTTTGCGGTCCTATCATTGGCGGCCACCAGCTTTGCCCTGGTGTCAGCCGAGTTCTTGCCGGCAGGTCTGTTGACGCCGATGGCGCGCGATCTCGGCATCAGCGAGGGAACTGCCGGACAGGTCGTCACCGCCACCGCTTCCGTTGGCGCCGTGACGGCCATGTTGAGCAATGTTCTCATCGGCCGATTGAACCGCAAGGCGGTGCTGGTTGGCCTCATGGCCCTGGCGGTCGGTTCCAATATTCTTGCGGCGCTGGCGCCCAATTTCTGGCTGCTGTTGCTGGGCCGGGCCGGGTTGGGGATCGCTCTTAGCGCTTTCTGGGCACTTTCCGTTGCCGTCGTGGCGCGGCTGGTCGGCGCCAATGCGACAGGTCGCGGCATGGCGATCGTGACCCTCGGCGTCTCGCTCGCGACCATTGCCGCGCCGTCGATGGGTGCGTTGATCAGTGACTGGCTGGGATGGCGCAGCGCGATGGCCATGACGGCGGGGCTGGCCGCGCTTGCCATGCTGCTGCAGCTTCTCAGCCTGCCGACCTTGCCTGCGGCGGCAAGCAACAGCCTTGCAGACGTCTTTCGGCTGACACGGCGGCGTGGCATCCAACTCGGCATGCTTGCCATTGTTCTGCTGATGACCGGGCATTTTGCCGGCTCGGTCTATGTGCGCCCGTTCCTCGAACAGGTGACGCTCCTCACAACCGGGCCGATTGCCCTGGCGCTGCTCGGGTTCGGCATCGCCGCTGTGATCGGCAATATTGCCGGTGGCCGCCTGGCCGACACCAACATCCACATGGCCCTCGCAGTTACCGCCGCGTTGATGGCGTTTGCGGCACTCGCTTTGGTGCTTTGGGGCGCGCAAACCGGCGTTGCCTTCGGCTTTGTTACGCTGTGGGGCTTCGCCTTCGGCATGGCGCCGGTGGTGCTGCCGACCAATATGTCTCGCGCGGCATCTGATGCGCTGGAAGCAGCAGGCAGCCTGATGGTCACTTCCTTCCAGGTTGCCATCACCGTCGGTGCGGTTGTCGGCGGCTATGTCGTGGACACCTATGGCGCTACGGGACCTTTGACCCTAACCGCCGTCCTTGCCGCGGCGACGGCCGCACTGGCGCTGCTGCAGCCTCGTGGCTGAAACCTCGCTTCGTCTGACACGGGCGGCCTCAATCAGGCCGTCCGCGCCGTTGCAGCAGCGCTGCACAGGTTTATGCGCCGCACACGTTGCGTTTTGCCGCAATCGGCGGCTATGGGACGCCAGGCTTCGGCCGTTGGAAGGCAGCGACGATCAAGTTCTGCCTTCGTGAGGAGAATGACTGACATGAAGAAGTTTTTGCTCGTCGGCGTGGGTGTCGCCATGCTTGCCGCATCGGCCTGTTCGAAGGCGCCTGAATGCACGCAGGAAATCGCGGCCAAGAAGGCGCAGGAAATGACCGCCGCGCTGCAGGAAGCGATCACCAAGGATCCGACCAAGGCCGCCGACCTGACCGCCAAGGTGCAGGCTGTGACGACCAAATATCAGGGCGCCACCACGCCGGCCGACGCCTGCAAGGCCTATGACGATCTGACGGCCGCCATCAAGGGCTGATTCTTCGTTCGGAAATTGAGGAAGGCGGTGGCTCGAGTAGCCGCCGCCTTTTTTGCTGGTGTTCTTAAAGCGCATCGCGCTGACACGGAGGACCGCCGGCACGCACAGGACCATGACACGTTGGCCTTGCTGTGGCTTGGGCCATCGGAGACGCTGACATCGTCGGTTGCGCGCCACATGTCCGGTCGCGGCAGAAAGGTGCCGCCCGAGCGGCCCGTGCTTGAGGAGCGCCAACCTGGCCGCAAGGTGGCGTGTCCTTCCCGACATCGAGCTGAGCGGAACAGCTCAGCTAACGCGCAGTGCAACCCCGTTCCGCGCTTTTTTCGGGGAACCGCTTGAGAGTCAGTTTTTGGCGATGGAGCCGACTTCGACGGCGTCGACGCGCTTGAGGCTCATGCCGATGACCGGCACCAGCTGCTGGTCGACGCGCACGGCGATGGTCACCGTCATCGAATTGTCGTCGGGAATGCGGGCCTGCATGACGCCGCGCAGCTGGTTGCGGTTGATGGTGAAGACGACTTTGCGGGCATCGACCACGTTGCCGCCGATGATGTCCAGGCCCGACCCCGCGGCGCCGCCCATGAAATTGCCCTTGTAGTCGCGGCCCTTGCGCTCGACGGTCGCCGACATTTTCTGGGTGAAGACACCGACGCGGCAGTCGCCATCGAGCGTCATGCCGGTCTTGTTGTCCGGCGTCGAGCCGTCGAAGCTGCAGGTGAACTTCGTGCCCTTGTATTTGCCGGCGATGATTTCGCCCGGGCCGACCCATTTGCCTTCAACGGTGCGGAAGAACTGCTTGTCGGGCTCCGCTGCAAAGGCTTTCCCGGTCGGGCCCAGAGGTGCTGCAAGCGCGACCAGGGGCAGGACGCAGGACAAGATTACGCTTTTCATAGACGACACCCGGCAACAAGGAGGCTGTTGTTGGACGACCATGAACAAGATTGGTTAATGCTTGGTGACCGCGAGAGGGCGTTCACTTGGTCGAGGCGGGTGCTTCATTCTCTTTTCTGGCCGCAAACGAGGTCAGCGCCGACAGGAAATCGCCCATACCCGGCCGCCTGCCGGCAATGAAGGGCAGGGGCCGCGCCGTCTCCATGGCAGCAATGCCGATACGCGCCGTCATCATGCCGTTGACCACGCCTTCGCCGAGTTTCGCCGAAAGCCGTGCGGCAAGGCCATGGCCGACGATCTGCTGGACAAAGCTGTCGCCGACGGCGATCGAGCCGGTCACCGCCAGATGGGCAAGAACGCTGCGCGCCAGCCGGAAAAAGCCCAGCGTGCCCGGCCTGCCGCCGTAGAGTTCGGACAAGCGGCGGATCAGGCGCCCGGCCTCGAACACGACATAGGCAACGTCTACGAGTGCGCGGGGGCTGACGGCGGTGACCAGCGACACGCGTTTGGCTGCTTCGAGGATCATCACCTTGGCTCTCGCATCGAGCGGCCCGAGAATTTCGGTCTCGGCCAGTCGCACCAGATTGCCGCCATCGATGATCTCGCCGCGCAATTCGGCCAGGGAGCGCCTGCCGGCCGCGGTTTCGGGTTTCGCAGCGACAAAGGCCGAAAGCTCTTCGACGACGGCCCTTGTAGCCTTCGGATCGTCGCGGGCCACGGCATCGAGCGCCCGCTTTTGCAGTTTTTCGACCTCGGCCAGCCGGGCGATAGCCAGGAATTCGCGCACCAGCACGACTGCGAGGGCCAACACGGCAATTGCGGCCATTCCCGCTGCCAGCCACCCCAGCCACTCTGCGCGCTCGAACAGGTCGCGGATGAGCTGGTCGGTCCACAGGCCGACGGCGAGCGAAACCAGCACGCCGACCGCGCCGAAAAACAGGCTGGCAAACAGCGAGCGCCTGCGCGGCGCGGTCGCCGGCGGCGGTTCGGCGGCGACAATGTCCGGCTCATCGAAGACATCGATCTCGGCCGGCACGACGACGGTGCGCGGCTTGCGCGGCGGCTCGGCATGGGGGCTGCGCGTTTCCTGCTTCGGTTCGGCCTCCGGCTCGATGCGGAAAGCTGCCGGTCTGCGGGGCGCGGTCATGCCAGATGGTCTCCGATCAGGAACTGCAAGGCGCGGTCGAGCCTGATATGCGGCAGCGACAGCGTGACGCCTTCAGCGGTGCGTTCGAGCTTTGGCGGGCGAAAGCGCACGAAACGGATCGCCGGATCGTCGCTGCTCTGCCGGTGGTCGGCTTCCGAAACGTCGAAAACCGCATCAATTTTCTCCGGCAAGTCCCCGGGAAATATGGCGGTTTCGGCTTTACCATCAAAGGTTTCGCCGTTGATCTTCTCGCCCTTCAGCGGCGTGCCGATGATCACCGGCAGGGTGTCGCGGCCTTGCTTGACCGTGCCTTCGCGCGTCGCGCGCACCGCCGCCATGGCGACCACATCGACATCGGCGCCGGTGAAATTTGCCCGCGCCACGGCGCGGTCGGCAAGCCGCCGCACGATTGCCTGCAGCCGGTCATGGCTTTCGTGATGCAAATGGTCGGCCTTGGTCGCGGCAACCAGGATGCGGTCGATGCGGCGTGAAAACAGGTCGGTGAGGAAATTGCCTCGGCCAGGACGGAAACAGGAGAGGATTTCGGTCACCGCGCGTTCCAGGTCGGCCATCGCGCCGGGGCCGGCGTTCAACGCCTGCATGGCGTCGATCACCACGATCTGGCGGTCGAGGCGGGTGATGTGTTCGCGGAAGAACGGTTTCACCACATGCGTCTTGTAGGCCTCGTAGCGGCGCTCCATCATCGCTTGCAGCGAGCCGGAGCGCGGCCGTTTCTCACCCTTGAGCAGCAAGGGCGCGAAGGTCAGCGCCGGCGATCCCTCGAGGTCGCCAGGCATCAGGAAACGGCCGGGCGGCAAGGTCGAAAGCGCCCGCTCGTCGAGCTTGCAGGCCTTGAGGTAGGCGGCAAAACTCTCGGCGAGGCGCCGCGCCGTCATCTCGTCGGCTTCGGCATTGGGTTCGATCCTCGCCGACAGCGCCCGCCAGTCCTGCGACAGGTCGGCCCGCACCGGCAGCATCGCCATCTCGAACGCCTCGCGCGAAAAATCGGCGAAGGATTTGCCGAGCAGCGGCAGGTCGAGCAGCCATTCGCCGGGGTAGTCGACGATGTCGACCGACAATCGGCCGCTGGAAAACATCCGGTTCCAACCGGAGGCAGACTCATATTCGATGGTGAGCCTGAGTTCCGAAATGGCGCGCGTCGAGTCCGGCCAGACACGGTCGTTGACCAGGGCGGAGATATGGTCCTCGTACTGAAAACGCGGCACGGCATCGTCCGGCTGTTCCTCGAGGAAGGCGCGAGCGATCCGTCCCGACTTCTGCGCCTCGAACAGCGGCAGGCGCCCACCATGGATGAGATTGTGGACAAGGGCGGAGATGAACACTGTCTTGCCGGCGCGCGAAAGGCCGGTAACGCCCAGCCGAAGCGACGGCGAAAAAAGCCCGCTCGCACGCCCCGACAGCGTATCCAGGGCAATTCTCGCTTCGTCGGTGAAAGTGGTCAGCGATGATGCCAAAATCTGTTCTCTCGAGGCTTCCGTTCGCCCGATATAGGCTTTGCATCTCCAGTTTGAAATGGCGCCTGGACCTGGCCGGTTTCCGCTCAGAGATCGGCGGGCGTCAGGAAGGCTTCGAGATAGCCCGAACCTTGCGCGGCGTCGGTGAGGGTACCGTCGAAGCGCACGACCGCAAGGCCGGAGGTCGGGAAACCATGGTTCATGATGGCCCGCGCGGCCTCGTCGCCATCGCCCGAGACCGCCATGGCAAGGTCTTCCGTCATCGGATTGTGGCCGATGACCAGCAGCGAGCCGGGGCCGCCATTGCTGCGGATGATGGCGAGGTAGCCGGCGGCATCCTCGCTGTAGAGCGTGTCGAAGAACAGCACCCGGCCGGTATCGGTGTGGCCGGCGATGCCTTCCAGCGTCTGGCGCGCCCGCTTGGCGTTGGAGCAGAGCGTGATATCGGGGATGTAGTTGCGGGCACGCATCGCAGTCCCCATCATTTCGGCATCGGCAATGCCGGATGCGTCGAGCGGGCGATCGAAGTCGCGCACGCCGGGAAGGGCCCAGCCAGCCTTCGCATGCCTCAACAGATACAGTCTGCTCACCGGACCCCCAATGGTGTGCTGCCCACCAATGACACAACTGGATTAGCCACGAGAAAGGCCTGAGGCACAATGGGCGGCGACGCCCAAGCGCAGCGAATCATGTGCGAATTCGCCCGCGCCCTTGCTATGGAAGGCTTTGCTGAGGATCGCCCGCGCGGCATTAACAATTGCGTGAAACGCGCGCGGATTACGCTTGTGCAGCCTTCTCTGCGCGAATATATAGGCGCCAAATTTGGGGTTGTTGGGTGAGTCGAATGAACGATATCGTTACAGCCAATTACGTACCCTCCGAAGACGAGCCGTTCATGAACGAACGGCAGAAATCCTACTTTCGCCTGAAGCTCGTCACCTGGAAGACCGACATACTGCGCGAAGCGCGCGAAACCCTCGAAATCCTGCAGCAGGAAAACGCCAACCATCCCGATCTCGCCGATCGCGCTTCCTCGGAAACCGACCGCGCCATCGAGCTTCGGGCCCGCGACCGCCAGCGCAAGCTCATTTCAAAGATCGATTCGGCGCTGCAGCGCATCGATGAAGGCACATACGGCTATTGCGAGGAAACCGGCGAGCCGATCGCGCTGAAGCGGCTGGATGCGCGTCCGATCGCGACCTTGTCGATCGAAGCGCAGGAGCGCCACGAACGCCGCGAGAAGGTCTATCGCGACGATTGAGCCGCTGCCGTCAGGCAGGACTGTTTCATCAGAAATGGCCGGGTTTCCCGGCCATTTCTGTTTTTGGCCGAAGGGTTTAGTCCGCCCCCAAGTTAAAGCGCGTCGCGCTGAAACGGACGACACGCTTAAGCGGCGTTCGATCGGGAATCGGCAAGATGTGACGGTTCGCCGGGCTTTACCGTTTCTGGCTGGCGAGTTCGCCGAGCAGCTTGGTCATCTCGTCGTCGAGAGACTGCGGTGCCTTCGCAGCCGGCTTGCTTGCCGGTTTGGGGTGCGAATCGTCGAGCGAGACCTCGAGCTCCCGCATCAGGGTATCGTCGATGGACTCATGCTTCGGTGGCGGGGCCTGCCGGGCAGTATTGGCGGCGGAGCCATAGGCCGGCAGCGGTGTCACATTGCTCGCCTGGTAGATTTGAGCCGGTTTCGGCGCCGGCGCGGCCTGGCGCGGCGGAACGGCGGCTGGAGCAGCCCTTACCGGTTGCGGCGGTGGCGCCTGCCTTGCGGGCGCGGTGGGAGCGGGTTGTGCTGCGCGCGGCCGCGGCGCCTGTTGCTGCTGGCCAACACCGCCATCGCCGGTCAATGCCGGACGGCGTGGCGCTGCAAGTCTGATATCGCGCTCGACGACAACGTCGGTCGGGCCGCCGATCAAAAGCAGGTGTTCGATGTCGTCGCGACGGATGAGCACCAGCCGGCGGTGGCTGTCGACCGCCGTCGCGTCCATGACCGCCAGCCGTGTCTTGCGGTTCCTGCCGCCGGCAACGAAGGTGCCGAAGGTCAGGTTGCGGACCAGCCTGATGATGATGAGCACGATGACCAGCAGGACAAGGGCAGCAAACGTCCACAGCAGCGCTGCGGCATATCCGGGACCCGCCACATTATCCAGCCACTGCATCGGTGCCCCCAATCGGCTTTTGAAGTGGAGGGACACTAGACCGTTGCGGCCAGCCACCGCAAGTTGCCTTCACGCTTCGTGAACAGCTTGAAAACACCGACGCGTCATTTTTATCCGACATTTGCCGCCAGGGCCTTTTCCGGATTAGGAGAATGTGATTCAACCGGCCGGGGGCGGTGTCGGACAACTCACGAGCAGGGGGCATATGGCCAGGGAAACGCGCGGCGATTTCTATCCGGTACCGATCGTCGATCAGAACACGCGGCCAGGCGCGGTTACCCGGCTCATCGTGTTCATCATCGTCCTGACCGGGGCCGCGATCGTTTTCGGCATTTTCCGCGAGCGTCTTGGCGATCCGTTCCTGCTCGGCATGCTGGGCGTGCTTGCCATGATCGGCGTCGGCTTCCTGTTCGCCACGGCCATCGGCTTCGTGCAGATCGCGCCGCGTTCGACCGGGGATGAACTGTCGAAGGCCTTCGTCGATTCCATGTCGCAGGGCCTGATCGTCACCGACACGAAGGGCCGCGTGGTCTACGCCAACCGGGCCTATGCCGAGATGACCGGGGCTGCGTCGGCCGCCGATCTGAAGACGGTCGAAGGCCTGCTTTCCGATGTCCCCGAAGCTTCGGTGACCATATACCGGCTGGCCTCGGGCTTGCGCGATGGCCAGGCCGGCGACGGTGAGTTCCGGCTGGCACAGTCGATCCGGCCGGGCGCCGAACCCGGCGCGCGCTGGTACCGGGCGCGAGCCCGTACTTTCAGCGTTCCCGGTCAGCGCCTGCCGATGCTTGCCTGGCAACTCGCCGACATCTCGCAGGAACGGGCCGAGCAGGAGCGTTTCTTCCTCGACCTGCAAAAGGCTATCGACCATCTCGACCATGCGCCGGCCGGTTTCTTCTCGGCCGACCAGGAAGGCCGTGTCACCTACATCAACGCCACGCTCGCCGAATGGCTGGGCATCGATCTGGCGAGCTTCACCCCTGGCGCCGTGACACTCCCGGAAATCGTCGCCGGCGACGGCATGGCGCTGGTGCGCTCGGTCAAGGCCGATCCCGGCACCACCCGCAACGCCGTCATCGATCTCGATCTGACGACGACAACCGGCGAGGCGGTGCCGGTGCGCTTCATGCATCGGGTCTCGGCCAGCCGCGAGGGGACCAACGGTCCGACCCGCACCATTGTGCTCAACCGCACCCAGGGCGAGGACGCATCGGCCGACCTTCGGGCTTCGGAAGTGCGCTTCACCCGTTTCTTCAATTCGACGCCGATGGCCATTGCTGCCGTCGACAATGGCGGCCGCATCCTGCGCACCAACGCGCCGTTCCTGTCGCTGTTTTCCTCCGTCGTCGACGGCGACGCGGTTGACCGCCGCGTGCGGCTGGACACCGTGATCCATGAGCGCGACCGGCCGGCCTTTGCCGCCGCGTTCGAAAAGGCGCGGCTGAGGCAGGCCGACATCGAGCCGATCGACACGCTGCTGCCAGGCAATGAGGAGCGTCACATCCGCTTCTACGTCAACGCCGTCGCCGACGGCACCGGCGAGGGCGCCGAGGAATCGGCCATCGTCTATGCCGTCGAGACCACCGAGCAGAAGGCGCTCGAGGGCCAGATGGCGCAGAGCCAGAAGATGCAGGCGGTCGGACAGCTCGCCGGCGGCATCGCCCACGACTTCAACAATGTGCTGACCGCCATCATCATGGCGTCGGATCTTTTGCTGACCAATCACCGGCCGTCGGACCCGTCCTTCCCCGACATCATGAACATCAAGCAGAATGCCAACCGGGCGGCCTCGCTGGTGCGGCAGTTGCTCGCCTTCTCGCGCAAGCAGACATTGCGGCCGGAAGTGCTGAACCTGACCGACGTGCTTGCCGATCTCCGGATGCTGCTTGCCCGCCTGGTTGGCAACGAGATCAAGCTGAAGGTCGACCACGGCCGCGATTTGTGGCCGGTCAAGGTCGATATCGGCCAGTTCGAGCAGGTGGTGGTCAACCTGGCCGTCAACGCACGCGACGCCATGCCGGCTGGCGGCGACCTCACCGTGCGCACCCGCAACGTCACCGCCGAACAATGCAAGAGCTTCTCCTACCGCGAGCTCACGCCTGCCGACTATGTCGTGGTCGAGGTCGAGGATAGCGGCTCGGGCATTGCCCCGGACGTGCTGAAGAAGATTTTTGAGCCGTTCTTCACCACCAAGGAAGTCGGCAAAGGCACCGGCCTTGGCCTGTCGATGGTCTATGGCATCATCAAGCAGACCGGCGGTTTCATCTTCTGCGATTCCGAAGTCGGCAAGGGCTCGACCTTCCGCATCTTCTTGCCGCGCCATATCGTGGAGGCGAAGAAGCCCGGCGACGTCAGCGAGGCGCCGGCTGCGCCGGTGAAAGCCGCCGACAGCGCCAAGGACCTGTCGGGCTCGGCCACTGTGCTCCTCGTCGAGGACGAAGACGCCGTGCGCATGGGCGGCTCGCGGGCGCTGACCTCGCGCGGCTATACCGTCCATGAGGCCTCCTCGGGCGTCGAGGCGCTGGAAGTCTTCGAAGCGCTCGGCGGCAAGGTCGATATCGTCGTGTCCGACGTGGTGATGCCGGAAATGGACGGACCGACGCTGCTCGGCGAACTGCGCAAGCGCCAGCCCGACATCAAGTTCGTCTTCGTGTCCGGCTATGCCGAAGACGCTTTCGCCAGAAACCTGCCGCCGGACGCGCAATTCGGCTTCCTGCCGAAGCCGTTCTCCCTCAAGCAGCTGGCCACCGTGGTCAAGGATGTGTTGGAGTCTTAGGGCGCCCTAATTCAAAGCTTGCGCAATGACGTGACGCTGCCATGATTGCAGGCGAAACGGGCGGCGGGTATTGGGGAGCATGTCGTGACGCCGCACAACGAGGCTGCCAGGGGCGACTATGCCGCAACGGTGCTGTTACCGGGCGATCCGCAACGCGCCGAGTGGATGGCAAAGACATTTCTTGAGGCACCGCGCTGCGTCAACCGCCGCCGGGGCGCACTCGGCTTCACTGGTCTCTATCGCGGCCGTCCCATCAGCATCCAGGCCACCGGCATCGGTGTCCCGTCCTTCCTGGTCTATGTGCATGAACTCCTGGATGTTCACGGCGTCAAAACGCTGATCCGCACAGGTACCTGCGGCGGCCTGACACCCCGCGTGCCGCTGCGCTCCTTGGTGATCTCGCAGTCGGTGCGCGCCGAAAGCGACCAAAGCGGCCAGGTCTTCGGCCTCTACGATGCTGCCGCCGGGCCCGATCCCGGCCTGTTCGCCCACGCTTTGGCCTGCGCCGCCCAGCTCGGCATCGACCACCAGGCCGGGCTGACCATCTGCAGCGATGTCTTCTACCACCCTGTAGGGCGCGACCGCTTTGCCGAAGCGCAGGCGCTTGGCGCTCTCGCTGTCGATATGGAAACCAGCGCACTCTACCGAATCGCGGCGCATTTCGGCGCCCGCGCGCTGTCGCTGCTGACCGTCGTCGACAACATCGTGACCGGCGAACAGACTGCCTATTCCGAACGTCAGGCGCTGTTCACCGATATGGCGCGGCTCGGGCTCGACGTTGCGGCGGAAGGCTAGCTTCCTCAGGCCGCTTCGCGCTTCGGCGTCAGCTCATCCATGTCTGGCCGGTGACCGCGCAGATAGAGCGCGCAGGTGGTACGCAGCATCGACGCGAAGTTGGGAATGGCGCCGTTGATCTCGATCGCCTCGTCATAGAGTTTTGAGATGAACTTCGGCGTCGTCAGGCCCTGGCTGTCGGCAATTTCGTCAAGCAGCGCCCAGAACGTTCCTTCAAGCTGGATACTCGTAGAGTGACCGTCGATGCGGATCGACCGGTTGATCTGTCGATAGCCTTCCGGATCCTGCCCGGCAAAAACCCTGCACATCCTTACCTCCCGATATTGTTGGTTTTGGGCGCAGCGTGTCGCGCCTTCAAGTTGTGGTTGTCCCTGCATGTTCGGCCTTGTGGGCCGAATCGGCAATCGGACTTTCGTCTTTAGGCGCTGGCATAGCAGCGATTGCAAATTTAGCCGTGGTAACCGGCTGCCACCACCTTTCGCGCGTGCCGCCCATAATCGCCTCCAACATGCAGCGGCGGAGACTGATTTGGCGAAGGCAATCCATTCCATGATCCGGGTTCTCCAAGAGGCCAGATCCGTCGATTTCTACAGAAACGCTTTCAGGCTCGACGTCGCCGACAGGCTGGATTTCGAGACATTCACGCTGATTTACCTTGCCAACGCCGAAACGGGGTTCGAGCTCGAACTCACCGTGAACAAGGGCCGCACCGAGCCTTATGGGCTTGGCGACGGTTACGGCCATCTGGCGGTCTCGGTGTCCGATCTCGACAGCGAACACGACCGGATCGGCGCGCTCGGCCTCAACCCCAAGAAGATCGTCGAATTCAACCGCGACGGATCGCTGATCGCCCGCTTTTTCTTCATCGAGGACCCCGACGGCTACAAGATCGAGGTTCTGCAGCGTGGAGGGCGCTTCCAGTAGGGGATTATCAGCCGCATTCAGCCGCGCGGCGCCAGCAACGGCGCTGTTCAAAGGCGCAAACAGCAAGCAGGGAGGAACAAATGGTCACGATCTATGACGCGAGGCTCTCACGTCGTGAACTTCTCAAACGCGGCGGCATCGGCGCGTTGCTCGTCATTTCCGGCAGCGCCGTCATCAGCCCTGAAAATGCCTGGGGGCTCGAGACATCGGCGCTCAAGCCCGAAACCATGGCGACGCTGATCCAGATGGCGCGCGACATCTATCCGCACGATCAGGTGCCCGACAAATACTACGCCATCGCCGTAAAAGGGCATGATGAGCAGGCCGGCAAGGACGCTGCCTACAAGGCGATGATCGAAGACGGCATCGCCGACCTCGACAAGAAGTCGGGCGAGGGCGGCTATCGCGGCCTCGGCTGGGAGGAGCAGCGCGTTGCCGTGCTGCAGCAGATCGAGGCGACGCCGTTCTTCCAGTCCATCCGCGGCGGCCTCGTCGTCAGCCTCTACAACCAGCAGGAGGTGTGGCCGATCTTCGGCTACGAGGGCGAATCCTACTCCAAGGGCGGCTACATCGCGCGCGGTTTCGACGACATAGAGTGGCTCTGAGCCCTTCCGTCGTTCTGAAACCCGGCAAACAGGAATTCATGGGAGGAAACCATGGCAGCTTCATTTGATCTCAACAACGACGGCGTGGTCGTGATCATCGGCTCCGGCGCCGGCGGCGGCACGCTCGGCAACGAACTCGCCCAGAAAGGCGTCGATGTCGTCATCCTCGAGGCCGGCGCGCGCCACGAATACGAGGATTTCATCAATGATGAGTGGGGTTCCTTCAGCCAACTCGCCTGGACGGACAAGCGCACGACGTCCGGCGACTGGCGGGTGTCGAAGGATTTCCCCAATTTGCCGGCCTGGATAGTCAAATCGGTCGGCGGCTCGACCACGCACTGGGCCGGCGCCTCGCTGCGCTTCCAGGAGCATGAGTTCAAGACGCTCTCGACCTACGGCAAGCTGGAAGGCGCCAACCTGCTGGACTGGCCGGTCACATTGGCCGAGATGGAGCCGTACTACGCCAAGGCGGAAGCCAAGATGGGCGTCACCGGCACCAATGGCTGGCCGCGGCTGCCCGGCAACAACAATTTCAAGGTGCTCAAGGCCGGCGCCGACAAGCTCGGCTACAAGGAATGTCATACCGGCAACATGGCAATCAATTCGGTCGAGCGTGATGACCGGAACTCCTGCCAACAGACCGGCTTCTGCTTCCAGGGCTGCAAATGGGGCGCCAAATGGTCGACGCTCTATACCGAGATCCCCAAGGGCGAGGCCTCCGGCCATCTCGAAGTCCGGCCGAATGCCATGGCGATCAAGATCAACCACGACGCCTCAGGCAAGGTGACCGGCGTCGTCTATGCCGACAAGGACGGCAAGCTGCAGGAACAGAAGGCCCGCATTGTCGCCGTCGCCGGCAACTCGATCGAAAGCCCGCGCCTGCTGCTGAACTCCGAGTCAGCGAAGTTTCCGCAAGGGCTTGCCAATTCGTCGGGGCAGGTCGGCAAGAACTACATGCGCCACACCACCGGTTCGGTCTACGCCATTTTCGACCAACCGGTGCACATGTATCGCGGCACCACCATGGCCGGCATTATCCGCGACGAGGCGCGGCACGATCCCTCACGCGGCTTTGTCGGCGGCTATGAATTCGAGACGCTGTCGCTCGGCTTGCCCTTCATGGCCGCCTTCCTCAACCCCGGCGGCTGGGGCCGTTCATTCACCACCGCGCTCGACCACTATGATCACATGGCTGGCCTGTGGATCGTCGGCGAGGACATGCCGCGCGCGGAAAACCGCATCACGCTGCACAAGGACGAGAAGGACGCGCACGGCATGCCGATCGCCGACGTGCATTTCGATGATCATCCCAACGACACGGCGATGCGCAACCATGCCTACAAGCAGGCCACAGCGCTTTACGATGCGGTCGGCGCGACGCGCTCCTTCCCGACGCCGCCCTATCCCTCAACCCACAATCTCGGCACAAACCGGATGAGCGAAAAGGCGGAAGACGGCGTCGTCAACAAGCACGGCCAGGCGCACGACATCAAAAACCTGTTCGTGTCGGACGGCAGCCAGTTCACCACCGGTGCGGCTGAAAATCCGACGCTGACGATCGTGTCGCTGGCTATCCGCCAGGCCGAATACATCGCTTCGCAAATGTCGGCCAAGACGATCTGAGCCGTCCTCCCGGATCGCTACGCGGAACGCGCATGGCGCGTTCCGCCTTTTTCACTAGGACTCACTATGCGCCGACCGGCTGTCCGTCCCTGCGGCGGATGGCGACGACGGACGGTCGCGGCAGCTGGCCATCCCTGAAGTCGGGCCACAGCGTCTGCGCCTTGTCGAGCGTCTCTGCATCTTCCGCAGGGTGCTGCACCGACAGGAACAAAGTCGTGCCGTCCGGCGTGAAGCATGGGCCGGTCGCTTCGGCGCCATGCGGGCAGGTGAACAGCAGCTTCGGCAGGCCGCGCGCCGCACCTTCGGTGTCGACGCCATAGACGCCGTCCGGCAGGTCGAAATCATTGGCGCCGTCCGTCGCCACCCACAGCCGCCCCGCCGGGTCGAAGGTGATGTTGTCGGGGCAGACGAACCAGCCATTGTCCGACGTGTCCGGATGAAAAGTGGCGCCGACCTTGGCATCTTTCGGGTTGCCGCAGAGCACGAACAGGTCCCAGGCATACTTTTCCGCCGTGTGGTCGGCATCCGCGCCGCGGCCGCCGGGCGGGATCAGTTCGACAATATGGCCCCAGAGATTTTCCGGCCGCGTGTTGGCCGGATTGACCTTTGACTGGTCGCGCTTCTTGTTCTTGGTCATCACCGCATAGACGCGGCCGGTCACCGGATTGGTCTCGATGTCCTCGGGCCGGTCCATCGGCGTGGCGCCGAGCGCATCTGCCGCAAACCGCGTCTTCAACAGCACCTCGGCCTGGTCGGCAAAACCGTTCTCGACGGTAAGCTTGCCCTGGCCGTGCACCAACGGCAGCCACGTCATCGAGCCATCGGCATCGAAGCGGGCGACCGACAGCACGCCATCGTCGAGCAGATCGGCGCCGAAGGCCGGGTTGGCCTTGTCATAGGCCTTGGCCGAGACGAAGCGGTACATATATTCGAAATAGTCGTCGTCACCCATATAGACGACAACGCGGCCGTCCTTGTTGAGGACCACGGTCGAGGCCTCATGCGACATGCGGCCAAGTGCCGTGCGCTTCACCGGCCTGGACTGAGGATCGTAAGGGTCGATCTCGACCACCCAGTCGAAGCGGTTGGCCTCGTTCGGTTCCTTGTCGAGGTTGAAGCGGTCATGGAAGCGGCCGCGGCCATAGATGTCGGAGCCGTCGAAGCCGTAACGGTCGAGCAGGTCGGCAGTCGTCGCCTTTTTCGGGTCGCCGCCGAAAATGTCGGACACGCCTTCCTCGCAGGTCAGCACCGTACCCCAGGGGGTGAAACCGCCGCTGCAATTATAGCTGGTGCCGAGCACTTTCGTGCCAGTCGGGTCGGCCGAGGTTTTCATCAGCGCATGGCCGGCAACCGGTCCGGAAACGGTCATTTCGGTGTTGGCGGTGATGCGGCGGTTGAGCGGACTGTCCGCCACGGTTTCCCACTTGCCGTCCTTCAATTGCACCTCGAGGATCGAATGGCCCATCGCGGCCATGCCGAGATTGACCTGTTCCCTGGTCATCGTCTTGCCGGCATCGCCCTCGGTCATCCCCGGAAACATCACATTGGGCGAGATGTATTCGTTGTTGACGCAGAGCAGGCCATGATCGGAATTCACCGTGCCCTTGGGCAGCGGCATGAAGGCGATGTAGTCGCAATTGTAGCCGAAGCGCTTTTCCTGTTCCTCCGCCGCGACCTTGTTGCCGTCGAATTCGGCGAGGCCGGCTGCAAGCGGGTCGCCCCAGCGCGCGACGATGGTCGTCTCATAGCCTTCGGCGGCGGCATGGGTCTTGTCGTAGACCCGCTTCAGCTCGGGAAAGCCGAGCGTCGACTGCGCTGCGGCGGCATGCGTTTCGCCGGCAAACAAGGAGCCGACAAAGCTGCCGCCGGCAATCAGCGCGCCGGAGGCGAGGCTGCCTTTCAAAAGAGACCGGCGCGAGACGCGCTCGGCAATGATTTCGCGGATGACGGGGGAGGATGAAGACGGTGTATTGGCCATGGTGTCTGCCTCTCAGGGTGGATGTTACGGCGCACCGTTGCCCTAGTCTGCTTAGGCAACATTCACATGACATAAGAGGAAGGTTTTGCCGCAACTGGGCGCGGCACTACGCATCGCTCAGCCCTTGGTGCAGGTCGAGGCGGTGAAGGCGCCGTCGGGCTGCTTCAGAATGATGTCGAATGACGGGGCGGTCTCGCCGTCCAGTGTTGCCTGTGTCATGGAGACGGAGTTGCCACCGGTGGTATAGCCGCCCAGCGGCCCGAGCCAGGTGATCTCGCCATTGGCGTTCATCTGATAGTTGTAGCCTTGCAGCGCCGTTCCGAACGTCACCGGGCCGGTATAGACATTGCCCTTGATGGTGATGTCGCCGAGGTTGAGGAAGGCGCCGAGCAAATAGACCTCGCAATGATAGGTGCCGTCAGGAAGTTTGCCCTCGCTGAAATCGGCGCGCGCGGCGCCGCTCGTTGCCATCAGCAGCAGGATGCAGGAAATGCGTGAGATGCGAGATGTCATGACGTCTCTCTTTTGAAGGGCGAGCTTGCCCTATTTTTGCGCGGTGCCGCAACATTGTTCGCCCGGAACCCACGGCCGGAGATCAAAAACTAGGCATTTGTCTCTATTGGGCGAAAATTAGGCAAAAGTGGTGTGCGCTGCGCAAATTTGCCTCAATCAATTTTTACCGGCTGCCTTTTTGTTTCTCCAGGCTAATATACCAACCGGCTGATAACGCTCGGCTATTCCATCTTTGTGAGCGGCGCCTTCGCGTTTGGCACGGCAGTTGCTTTGCATTGTCGCGGTGCAATCAAACAGCTTGGGAGTCTTCGGTATGAGGGGTAATTTCTCCACAATAACAAAAATGTTTTCGGCGGGCGTGATCGCCGCCGGCCTGTCGATGTCGTCTCCGGCCAAGGCCGCCGAAGACACGATCAAGGTCGGCATTCTGCATTCGCTATCGGGGACCATGGCGATTTCGGAGACGACGCTGAAAGACGCCATGCTGATGCTCATCGAAGAGCAGAATGCCAAGGGCGGTCTGCTCGGCAAGAAGCTCGAGGCGGTCGTTGTCGATCCGGCCTCCAACTGGCCGCTCTTTGCCGAAAAGGCGCGCGAGCTGATCTCGAAGGACAAGGTCGCCGCCGTGTTCGGCTGCTGGACCTCGGTGTCGCGCAAATCGGTGTTGCCGGTGTTCTCGGAACTCGACAACATCCTGTTCTACCCCGTCCAGTATGAGGGCGAGGAAAGCGAGCGCAACGTGTTCTACACCGGCGCCGCCCCGAACCAGCAGGCGATTCCTGCCGTCGATTATCTCATGAGCGAGGACGGTGGCTCGGTGAAGCGCTGGGTGCTGGAAGGCACCGACTACGTCTATCCCCGAACCACCAACAAAATCCTCGAGGCCTATCTGAAGGCCAAGGGCGTCGCCGCCGAAGACATCATGGTCAACTACACGCCGTTCGGCTTCTCCGACTGGCAGACCGAAGTCTCCGCAATCAAGAAATTCGGCTCGGCCGGCAAGAAGACCGCCGTCGTCTCGACCGTCAATGGCGACGCCAACGTTCCGTTCTACAAGGAACTCGGCAACCAGGGCATCAAGGCCGAGGACATCCCGGTCATGGCCTTTTCGGTCGGTGAGGAAGAACTGGCCGGTCTCGATACCGCGCCGCTGGTCGGCCATCTCGCTGCCTGGAACTATTTCGAGAGCGTCGACACACCCGAAAACAAGAAGTTCATCGCCGACTGGCACAAGTTCATCAAGAATGACAAGCGCACCACCAACGACCCGATGGAAGCTCACTATATCGGCTTCAACATGTGGCTGAAGGCGGTCGAAAAGGCTGGCACCACCGATCCCGACAAGGTCATCGACGCCATGGTCGGCGTGTCCGTGCCGAACCTCACCGGCGGCTATTCGACCATGATGCCGAACCATCACATCACCAAGCCGGTGCTGATCGGCGAGATCCAGGCCGACGGCCAGTTCGAGACCGTGTCGCAGACGCCCGGCCTCGTGATGGGCGACGAATGGTCCGACTATCTGCCCGATTCCAAGGACCTGATTTCGGATTGGCGCGCGCCTCTGTCCTGCGGCAACTTCAACGTTGCCACCGGCAAATGCGGCGGCAAGGGCACGAACTGATCCCTCCCGGGACTGACCGATCGTGGACGCGTCCACGATCGGTACCGCCAAGCGTCCGGGCGCTTCAGCCCGCCCGGACGCGGAATTTCCCCACAGAAGAGTATCTGAACGGATGATCCTGTTGCGCACTCTCGGCCTCATGCTGGTGTTCCTGGTGGCAAGCCTATTGCCGTCGAACGCAGCCGAAGCCGATCTGCGCGCCATCGTCGCCAAATTCGCCACGGGCACGGGCTTTGCCGCCACTGAGGCTGTGGTGCGCGAACTTGCCGCCACCGGCGATCCGCTGGTTGAACGGCCGCTTGCAGCCCTCGCCGAAGGCAATCTCTACATTCGTAAAGCCGATTCAGCCGTCTTCGTCGGCAGTGAGGCCGCCGACAGCGTCACGCTGCTCGACCCGCTGAGCGGCGAGAAAGCCGGCGACGCCGCCAAGGCCGACATCACCAAGATCAAGGTCAACAACACGCTGCGCCGTGTCATCCGAGATGCGCTGGGAACGCTGACGTTGCGCGCGAGAGATCCTTCTGTTCGCATCGCCGCCGCCGACACCATGTTCAAGACCCCCGATGCCGCCAATATCGAGCCGCTCGATGCAGCCATCGCCGCCGAGACCGACGCCAAGGTCAAGGCATTGTTCGAACAGGCGCGCGCGGCATCGGTGCTGGTCTCCGATAAGCCGGAGGCCGACAAGCTTGCCGCCATTGCCCTGATCGGCGCGCGCGGCGACCGCGACGCGGTCTCGCTGCTCACCGCGGTCGAGGCCAATGCGCAAGGCGCGGTCAAGGATGCCGCGACGGCGGCAATCGCCAGCATCAATTCGAGCCTGGCGCTGTGGGATGCCGGCCAGAACATATGGTACGGCATCTCGCTTGGCTCGGTGCTGCTGCTGGCCGCCATCGGCCTCGCCATCACCTTCGGCGTCATGGGCGTCATCAACATGGCGCATGGCGAGATGGTGATGCTCGGCGCCTACACCACCTTCGTCGTCCAGCAGGTGATCCGAACATCATTCCCCGGCCTGTTCGACTGGTCGCTGGTGATCGCGCTGCCGCTCGCCTTCCTGGTTGCCGCTTCCGTCGGCCTGATCATCGAGCGCGGCGTCATCCGTTTCCTCTACGGCCGGCCGCTGGAAACGCTGCTCGCAACCTGGGGCGTCTCGCTTGTCCTGCAGCAGGCGGTGCGCTCGATCTTCGGACCGACCAACCAGGAGGTCGGCAACCCCTCCTGGATGTCGGGATCGTTCGATGTCGGCCAACTCGCCGTCACCTGGAACCGCCTCTGGATCCTGGTCTTCGCGCTCACCGTCTTCGGCGTGCTGCTCTTTGTCATGAAGCGCACGCCTTGGGGCCTGCAGATGCGCGCCGTCACCGCCAACCGCCGCATGGCCGCCTCGATGGGCATCAGGACGCCTTGGGTCGATGCGCTGACCTTTGCGCTCGGCTCCGGCATTGCCGGCATTGCCGGCGTCGCGCTCAGCCAGATCGACAATGTCTCGCCCAATCTCGGCCGCGGCTACATCATCGACAGCTTCATGGTCGTGGTCTTCGGCGGCGTCGGCAATCTCTGGGGCACGCTGGTCGGCGCCTTCTCGCTCGGCATCGTCAACAAGGTTCTCGAACCCTATGCTGGCGCGGTGCTCGGCAAGATCGTCGTGCTGGTGCTGATCATCCTGTTCATCCAGAAGCGCCCGCGCGGCCTGTTCGCGCTCAAGGGCAGGGCGGTGGAAACATGATCACGGGACGCTTCTTCGCCGCGGGTGCCGACCGTCGCATCGCCATCACTATTTTCATCCTGCTGACGGCCGCCATTATCGTGCCGCTGCTCAACCTCGCAGTGTCGCCGCAAAGCGCGTTCTATATTCCGTCCTACATCGTCGCGTTGACGGGCAAGTACCTCTGCTATGCATTGCTTGCCTTGGCGCTCGATCTCGTCTGGGGCTATTGCGGCATCCTCTCGCTCGGCCATGGCGCCTTCTTCGCCCTCGGCGGCTATGCGATGGGCATGTACCTCATGCGCCAGATCGGCTCGCGCGGCGTTTACGGCAATCCGATCCTGCCCGATTTCATGGTGTTCCTGAACTACAAGGAATTGCCCTGGTTCTGGACCGGTTTCGACCACTTCTGGTTCGCCGCCATCATGGTGCTGGCGGTGCCCGGCCTGCTCGCCTTCGTCTTCGGCTGGTTCGCCTTCCGCAGCCGCGTCACCGGCGTCTATCTCTCCATCATCACCCAGGCGATGACCTACGCGCTGCTGCTCGCCTTCTTCCGCAACGACATGGGTTTCGGCGGCAACAACGGCTTGACCGATTTCAAGGATATTCTGGGCTTCAACGTGCAGGCCGACGCCACCCGCTCGGCCCTGTTTGCCGCCAGCGCCATCATACTCGCGCTCGCCGTCTTCATCACCTGGGCGATCGTCGGCTCCAAATACGGCAAGCTGCTGATGGCGGTGCGCGACGCCGAGAGCCGCACCCGCTTCCTCGGCTGGCGGGCGGAGAACGTGAAGCTGTTTGCCTTCACCGTCTCGGCTGTCATGGCCGGCATCGCCGGCGCGCTCTATGTGCCGCAGGTCGGTATCATCAATCCCGGCGAATTCGAGCCGTCCAATTCCATCGAAGTCGTGATCTGGGCAGCCGTCGGTGGGCGCGGCACCATTGTCGGCCCGATCGTCGGCGCGCTGCTGGTCAATGCCGGCAAATCCTGGTTCACCGGCCTGCTGCCGGAGTTCTGGCTGTTTGCGCTCGGCGGCCTGTTCGTCGCCGTAACCCTGTTCCTGCCCAAGGGCATCGTCGGCATGTGGGATTCCTGGCGCGGTAACGCTCGGGCGATGCGGGCTGCAGCGATTGCAGAGGAAGCGGGCACAGACCCTGATGCCCCGCCGCCATCGAAGATCGTGCGCAGCGCGGCAACAACGCCCGGTGCCTGGTCCGCGTCCGGGCCTGAACCGCAGCCGGCGGAATAGAGCGATGTCGAAGTCCAACACCATCCTCTATCTCGACGGCGTCTCGGTCTCCTTCGACGGTTTCCGCGCCATCAACAATCTGTCGCTGGTGCTCGACAAGGGCGAGATGCGCGCCATCATCGGTCCCAACGGCGCCGGCAAGACGACGATGATGGACATCGTCACCGGCAAGACCCGGCCCGACGAGGGCGAAGTGTTCTTCGACGGCCAGGTCGATCTGACCCGGCACGACGAGGCGGAGATCGCCATGATGGGCATCGGCCGCAAATTCCAGAAGCCGACCGTCTTCGAAAGCCACAGCGTCGAAGACAATCTGATGCTGGCGCTGAAGGGCCCGCGCTCGATCTTTCCGGCGCTGTTCCATCGCCGCTCGGCCGCCGAAGCCAGACAGATCGACGACATCCTCGGCATCATCCGGCTGGGCGACAAGCGCCACGATCTGGCAGCCAATCTCAGCCATGGCCAGAAACAGTGGCTGGAGATCGGCATGCTGCTGGCGCAGGACCCGAAGCTGCTTTTGGTTGACGAGCCGGTCGCAGGGATGACCGATGCCGAGACCGAGGAAACCGCGCGGCTGCTCAAGGACATAGCGCGCGACCATTCGGTCATCGTCGTCGAGCACGACATGCATTTCGTGCGCGAACTCGGCGTCAAGGTCACCTGCCTGCATGAGGGCTCGGTGCTGTCGGAAGGCTCGCTCGATTTCGTCTCGGCCGACGAGCGGGTCGTCGAAGTTTATCTCGGGAGATGAGCATGGTCTGGCGGGTGCAATTCCATCGCTTCGACTTTTCGTTCCTCCGCTTCTGGAGAAGGCGCTGACATGCTCGAAGTTTCCAACGCCACGCTCCATTACGGCGCTGCTCAGGCGTTGCGCGGTGTGTCGCTGACGGCGGGTGCCGGCAAGATCACCTGCGTGCTCGGCCGCAACGGCGTCGGCAAGACCAGTTTGATGAGATCGATCGTCGGCCACCACCGGCTGACGAGCGGAAGCGTTGCCTTCGAGGGGAAGGCGCTCGACCGGAGCGCGGCGTATGATCGCGCCCGGTCGGGCATCGCATTCGTACCGCAGGGCAGGGAGATCTTTCCGCTGCTGACGGTGCGCGAAAACCTGGAGTCCGGCTTTGCGCCGTTGAAGCGCGCCGACCGCAACGTGCCGGCGCATGTCTTCGAACTGTTTCCGGTGCTGAAGCAGATGCTGGGGCGGCGCGGCGGCGATCTCTCAGGCGGCCAGCAGCAGCAGCTCGCCATCGGCCGGGCGCTCGTCATGCGGCCGAAACTGCTGGTGCTCGACGAGCCGACCGAAGGCATCCAGCCCTCGATCATCAAGGACATCGGCCGCGCCATCCGCTATTTGCGCGACCAGGCCGGCATTGCGGTGCTTCTGGTCGAGCAATATCTCGATTTCTGCCGCGAGCTCGCCGACGAGGTCAACATCATGGACCGCGGCCAGATCGTCCACACCGGCCCGGCCGAAGATCTCGACCGGGCGGACGTCAGGAAGTTTCTGACGGTTTAACGCAGGTCGACGGCTGCACGGATCGTACACGTCGAAGATTGGCTGAAATGCCCACAACCACTTCGTCATTCTAGGGCGGAGCCAAGGAGCGGAGCGACGCGCGCAGACCCTAGAATCCATGCCGCGACATCAGCCAAAGAGTGCCGCGATGCAGAACAAGATCGCTTCTGCGGCACATTGGCATTCCACATTCTGCACCGTTAATGACGCTTCTTCGTCCCGGCATGGATCCCTGGGTCTTCGCTCCGCTTCGCGTCGCTACGCCCAAGGATGATGAAGTCGCGAAGATCCGCGCCCGTTGCGTCGGACTTTCGTCCGAGGCCGCCACCTCTGGCACGCCGAATACTGCATGCTAGTCTTTCCTAGGCCTCGGTGAGTCGGCCGCTTCCGTATCAGTCTGGTTCTGTAGCAGATCGAGGGAATATGCTGGCTCAGCCTGCAAGTTCCACGCAAGCAAGCCACCCTAGCTTCCGTCGCAGTTCTGATTGTCGGTCAATGCGTTCAGATAATCTTGCCAGGAGAATAGGGCTATGGAACGGTTCGTCGAGGACCACCAGAAACGACGGCTGACAGAGCGTGTCGACATCATCACCGCCATCAACATTCTGCGCTCGCAAGGCTACCAGCAGGATGAGCTGATCGGCGAAATCACCAAGGTTTTCTACGTCGACCTCGACACTTACAACGAGATCGTCATAGCGGCCTAAAAACGCCTCGCGCCTGAACGGCCTCATGCGACGCGCTTTAGGTTGTTGTTTTACGTGTGGTGAGGTTCAGGCCGGCTGAATATCAGCCAGCCTACCCGGCGCGCCGGAAGGCGAGCACACGATTGCGGCCGCCGCGCTTGGCGCCGTAAAGCGCCTTGTCGGCGGCGCTGAGCACCTTGTCGAATTTGGTGCCGCCCTCGCTGCCGAAGGCGTAGCCGGCGCTGACCGTGCAGGAGAGCAGGCGGGTCTCGGTATCGATCCGGCGCATGGCAAAACTGGCCCGGATCCGCTCGGCTATGAATTCCACCTTTTCAGGCAAGGTGCGATCGAGCACCAATGCAAATTCCTCTCCGCCCATGCGCGCGGCGACATCGCCCGGCTGGAGATTGGCGGTCAAATCCTTGGCGAACAGTTTCAGCACCTCGTCGCCGGTGGCATGGCCGAACTCGTCATTTATCGCCTTGAAGCCGTCGAGATCGAACACGATCACGGCGGTGAAGGACCGGACAGGTGTTTTGCCGTGCAGATCGAACAAAGCGCGCCGGTTGAGCAGTCCGGTCAGCGGATCGGTCAGCGCTTCGCGGCGATGATACTGCGCCAGGCGTCCCTGGTTGAGCGCCAGCGAGAGCGCGCCGATGCCGGTCATGCAGGCGATGACGACGATGAGGCTGAAATCCTCGGCCCAGTTGCTCGGCGCATGGCCAAGCACCAGCCTGCCATCCCAGACAAGTGCACCGGAGCACAGCACGAAGGAAATTGCGGTGGCGGTGTAGAGCCCTGCAATGCCGAGGATCGGGGCCGGGAATTCCGTACGACCCTTCCAGTATTCATAGGCCGTCGCAAACAAAAGCAGCGCGGCGAAGGCATTCTCCAGCATGAAGCCCAGCCCGTCATAGCCAAGCGCCATCGGCGGCAAGGCGACTGCCAGCGAGACGCCGGCGCCGACAGCGATGCGCGGCAATGGCGAGCGGCCGGTCGTGAACTGATGGGCCGCGCCCAGCATGGTCGCGAAGCCGAGCAGCAGGAACGTGAAGCTGGCGAGGCCGAGCAGGCGTCCGGGCGCGTCGATATAGGCCTGGTAGGCGAAGACGTCGGCGACGATCAGAAGCACGCTGACCGCCCAGGTCAGCAGGAATTTTTCCGAGCGCGCGGTAAGCCAAATGCCGAACAGCGTCAGGCCGAGGCAAGCGGCGGAAAACCCGACAGCCAACAGAAGGGAACTGTAGTCGAGCGACATGCCCTCGTCCTTGCGCGCGGCGGCCGGCCTCTAGAAAGGACCCGCACCGGATTTATGCAGGATGGAGGTATCGATAAGGTTACGATGCGCATAAGCTATCACGCTTCGGTTCATCGTAGCAATTCTGGGTTGAAACCCTTTTCAAGGGAAAGCGCTGACCGCTTTCCCGGGAAAACCGTCCCACACTTTTCCTGGAATTGCTCCTAACGCCCAGAAGTGTGCCGCGGTTCTGGGACAACGGCATGCATCAAGACAAAGACTTAAATCGCGTCGTATGAATCCGTTTCAGCGCGACGCGCTTTAACCGATCAGCTCACCCGCTTCATCAGCGCCATGGCGCCGAACGGCGCGCGCACCTTGCCCTCGGTGATGAAGTAGACGAACACGTCGCGCGGTTTCACCGGCGCGTCGAAAGTCGGATCGGCGCGCCGCAGATCGGCCGGCTGCTTGCCTTGCGCCCAGGTCTTCACCCGCGCTGCCCATTCGTCCAAGCCATTCGGCGTATAGCAATCCGGATTGTCGTCGCTGCCGGTCTGCAGCCGCGCATAGATAAAATCGCCGGTGATGTCGGCGATACCAGGATATTTGGCATGGTCGGCATAGACGATTGCCGCCTTGTATTTGCGCGCCAGGCCCACAAATTCCGGCACGCTGAAACTGTCGTTGCGCACTTCCAGCGCATGGCGCAGCGCCACGCCATCCTGCTTTTCCGGCAGCAGCTTCAGGAAGGCCTCGAAATCGTCGGCGTCGAACTTTTTCGTCGGCGCGAACTGCCACAGGATCGGGCCCAGCTTGTCGCCCAGCGCGGCAATGCCGGAGCCGAGGAAGCGCGTGATGGACTCGCCGGCTTCGCCAAGCACGCGGCGGTTGGTGACGAAGCGATTGCCCTTCAGCGAATAGACGAAACCGTCCGGCGCCTCGCCCGCCCATTTGACGAAGGTCGGCTCCTTGAAGCTGGAATAGTAGGTGCCGTTGACCTCGATGCTCGGTACCTGGCGGGTGGCGTAACTCAGCTGTTTGGCCTTGGAAAGCTTGTCCGGGTAGAAGGACGTATCCCAGGGTTCGAAAGTCCAGCCGCCCATCCCGGCGCGGATTGTTCCTTGGCTGATCATCGTCTTCCTCCCAGTTCTAAAAATGCGGTCAGGCTATTTTTCCAACCGGTTTGATCATGTCGACCACGGTCCATCCGGGACGGTGGGGATTGGCTCGGCGGCCCGTTTCGTGGAAGCCATAGGCCGTATAGATCTCGATGTTCCGCTCCATGCGCGAATTGGTGTAGAGCCGGACCTCCGGCACCCCCCATAGCCGCGCCTGTTCCTGGGCGAAGTCGAGCAGCGCGGTGCCGAGTTTCCTGCCCTGGAAAGCGGGGGAGACCGCGACGCTGAAGATCATCGCATGATCGGGATGGCGCTCAATAACGATCAGCCCGGCGAGTTCCGCGCCGCTCTCCAAGAGCCAGACCTCGCCACGCTCGATGCGTGGCGCATAGTCCTCGGTGACTGGGAGCGGCGGCGCGCCTAACAGGGGCGTGTAGTGCTCATAGGCGGTCTGCGTCAGCGAGACGACTGCGTCGAGATCACCGGCAAGCGCCTGTCGGACTGTCATTCAAAGCTCTCCAGGCGCCCGACCGGTCTGTCAGTTACTCCGCCGCTTCGCGCTTGCCTCCGGGCCGCCGCTCCAAAAGCTCCTTCAGGAACTGGCCGGTGTAGCTGCGCTTTTCGCGCACGATGGCTTCCGGTGTGCCCTGTGCCACCAGTTCGCCACCGCCATCGCCGCCTTCGGGGCCGAGGTCGAGCACCCAGTCGGCGGTCTTGATGACTTCGAGATTGTGCTCGATGACCACCACCGTGTTGCCCTGGTCGACCAGTTCGTGAAGCACTTCCAGCAACTTGGCGACGTCGTGAAAGTGCAGGCCGGTGGTCGGCTCGTCGAGGATGTAGAGCGTCTTGCCGGTCGCCTTGCGCGACAATTCCTTGGCGAGCTTGATGCGCTGCGCCTCGCCGCCCGACAGCGTCGTCGCCTGCTGGCCGATATGGATGTAGCCGAGGCCGACCTGCTTCAGCGTCTCCAGCTTGTCGCGCACCCCGGGCACGGCGGCAAAGAAATCGACGCCTTCCTCGACCGTCATGTCCAGGACGTCGGCGATCGACTTGCCCTTGAACAGGACGTCGAGCGTCTCGCGGTTGTAGCGCTTGCCGTGGCAGACGTCGCACGTGACGTAGATGTCGGGCAGGAAGTGCATCTCGATCTTGATGACGCCGTCGCCCTGGCAGGCCTCGCAGCGGCCGCCCTTCACGTTGAAGGAGAAGCGGCCCGGCTGATAGCCGCGGGCCTTGGCCTCGGGCAACCCGGCAAACCAGTCGCGGATCGGTGTGAAGGCGCCGGTGTAGGTGGCCGGGTTCGAACGCGGTGTGCGGCCGATCGGCGACTGGTCGATGTCGATGACCTTGTCGAGGAATTCGAGGCCCTCGATGCGGTCGTGATCGGCCGGATGCTCGCGCGAGCCCATGATGCGGCGCGACGCCGCCTTGAACAGCGTCTCGATCAGGAAGGTCGATTTGCCGCCGCCAGACACGCCGGTGACGGCGGTAAAAGTGCCGAGCGGGATTTCGGCAGTGACGTTCTTGAGATTGTTGCCGCGCGCGCCGACGATCTTCAGCCGGCGGTTTTTCTTGGCCTCGCGCCTGACACCGGGCGTGGCGACTTCGAGCGCGCCCGACAGATATTTACCGGTGATCGAGTTGGGATTGGCCATCACCTGCTGCGGCGTGCCCTGGGCGATGATCTCGCCGCCATGAATGCCGGCGGCCGGACCCATGTCGACGACATAATCGGCATGCAGGATGGCGTCCTCGTCATGCTCGACGACGATCACCGTGTTGCCGATGTCGCGCAGATGCTTGAGCGTGTCGAGCAGGCGGGCATTGTCGCGCTGGTGCAGGCCGATCGACGGCTCGTCCAGCACATAGAGCACGCCGGTGAGGCCGGAGCCGATCTGCGACGCCAGCCTTATGCGCTGGCTCTCGCCGCCCGACAGCGTGCCGGAATTGCGCGACAGCGTCAGATAGTCGAGGCCGACATCGTTGAGGAAGCGCAGGCGGTCACGGATTTCCTTGAGAACGCGCACCGCGATCTCGTTCTGCTGGTCGTTGAGATGTGGCGGCAGTTCGGTGAACCACTGGTCGGCCTTGCGGATCGACAGCTCTGTGACTTCGCCGATATGCTTGCCGGCGATCTTCACCGCCAGCGCTTCCGGCTTCAGCCGGTAACCCTTGCAGACCGGGCAGGGCGTCGCCGACATGAAGCGCTCGATCTCCTCGCGCATCCAGGCGGATTCGGTTTCCTTCCAGCGCCGTTCGAGATTGGGAATGACGCCCTCGAACGTCTTGGTCGTCTTGTAGGAGCGCAGGCCGTCATCATACTGGAAGGTGACCTCGCGCTCGCCGGTGCCGCGCAGGACGGCTTCCTTGGCCTCTTCGGTCAGGTCTTTGAACTTGTCGCCGAGCTTGAAGCCATAGGCTTTGCCCAGCGCTTCCAGCGTCTGGGCGTAATAGGGTGAGGTCGACTTCGCCCACGGGCTGACGGCGCCGTCGCGCAGCGAGACGTTTTCGTCCGGCACGATCAGGCTGGCGTCGATGGCGCGCTGGTTGCCGAGGCCGTCGCAGGTCGGGCAGGCGCCGAACGGGTTGTTGAACGAGAACAGCCGGGGCTCGATCTCCGGAATGGTGAAGCCGGAAACCGGGCAGGCGAATTTTTCCGAGAACAGGATGCGCTCATGCGTCTCGTTCTTCGATTTGTTGACCGAGTCCTCGCCGGTCTGGCTGGCGTCGAGCGGCCGGTCGGCGAACTCGGCCACCGCCAGCCCTTCCGCCAGCTTGAGCGCCGTTTCGATGGAATCGGCAAGCCGTGTCGCCAGGTCGCCGCGCACGACGATGCGGTCGACGACGACATCGATGTCGTGCTTGTACTTCTTGTCCAACGCCGGCACATCGGCGATCTCATAGAAGACGCCGTCGACCTTGACGCGCTGAAAGCCCTTCTTCTGCAGCTCCAGCAGTTCCTTGCGATACTCACCCTTGCGGCCGCGCACGATCGGCGCCAGCAGGAAAAGGCGCGTGCCTTCCTCGACCGCCAGCACCCGGTCGACCATCTGTGAAACCGTCTGGCTCTCGATCGGCAGGCCGGTCGCCGGCGAATAGGGGATGCCGACGCGCGCGAACAGCAAGCGCATGTAGTCGTAGATCTCGGTGACGGTGCCGACCGTCGAACGCGGGTTCTTCGACGTGGTCTTCTGCTCGATCGAGATGGCCGGCGACAGGCCGTCGATCTGGTCGACATCCGGCTTCTGCATCATTTCGAGGAACTGGCGCGCATAAGCCGACAGGCTCTCGACGTAACGGCGCTGGCCCTCGGCATAGATGGTGTCGAAAGCAAGCGACGATTTGCCGGAGCCCGACAGGCCGGTCATGACGATCAGGCTGTCACGCGGCAGGTCGAGATCGACATTCTTTAGGTTGTGTTCGCGTGCCCCGCGAATGGAAAGGTATTTATGGTCGGCCATCGCCGGTCGCCGCCTCAGGTCTGGTGTCAGTGGGATCGGCGGGTTTTCCCGGCCATTCCCTATGTAGGTATTTTTGCCGCCACGTCGAGAGACGCCACACTTCTCGACCAAAGCCGTTTAACCGTCTTTCGCGCGAACGGGCAAGCGGAAAGAACAAAGACCGAACACGCTCCTGACAAAGCTGTGCAGAAACTGACAAGGGTGTTTCAGAAACTGACCCTGACGTAAGCTCCCGACGATCACATTTTCCGTAACCGGCTATTCAAGGTTGACGCCGTCGAATCAGGGGCGCACTCTGCCGGAGTCAACGGAGCCGGCCGTCTTTGATGGCCTCGCCGCCCATAGCGGCCTGCGAGACGCCGCAGGTTTTTGCGATTTGTGCTTCGGATTGACACCAGTCGCAACGGACATAGGAGCGGAGCATGACGCCACCGGATAGTCCCTTGAGGCTCCACCTGCTAGTGGAGCCGCGGCGGGCATAAGTGCCAGGTAGTTTCAAGGCATTGGAGTGTATGCGTCCAAACGAACGCATCGCGTCAGTCCAACAAACCACCAGACAAACCGTGACCTGCCGAATCCCACAAAAATCAGAGACGGCTAGTCGGATCGTCGGCTGAATGCCGCGAAGCATCCGAAATCAAAGTCGGTATAACACTACCGGCAGTTTGGATTTGGAATCCAAGAAAAGCCCCGACCGTTAGCGGAAGCAACGGCGGGGCTGTTCTTTTGCGAGGAAGTCGTCGGCGCAGGCTTTCTCTCCCGTATAGTAGCTGGGAGAAGGGGCTACCGGCGCGTCGGCTTGATCCCACCCGTGCCGACATCGACAGTGATGCTGCCGGAAATCCTGACATCGGTGTCGCCGATCTTGAACGTGCCGTTCTCGACGGCAGGCAGCGCGTCGTCCGGCTCCGGCTGCGGCGCGGGCTTGGCGATGCGGTAGTCGCCGGCCACGCCGGGCAGGGCGCCTTTCCGCGACGTGCTGGTGCTGCCCCCGGCAAAGGCCATGCTCGATGTCGCCGCCGTGATGGCAATGGCTATGGTCAGTCTGTTCAGGTGGTAGCGCATGGCAAGACTATAGTGCCGCGCTCAAGGCGAGGCCAGACCAGAGGCGTTGAAATTGAGGGAACACCGGCCTGCATTCAATCCGCCGATCAGGCCGCTGCCTGCTTGCGGGTGTCGAAGACGTGGTCGACGAGGCCCCAGTCCTTGGCCTCCTTCGCGGTCATGAAGAAATCGCGGTCGAGCGTGCGTTCGACCTCTTCGTGGGTGCGGCCGCAATGGTGAGCGTAGAGGTCGGCCATGTGCCGCTTGGTGCGCAAAATGCCTTCGGCGTGACGCTGGATGTCGGAGGCCTGGCCCTGGAAGCCGCCCAAAGGCTGATGCAGCACGATGCTGGCATTGGGCAGCGCGATGCGCCGCCCCGGCGTTCCCGCCATCAGCAGGAAGGAGGCCATCGACGCGGCAAAGCCCATGCACACGGTCGACACCGGGCAGCTGACATATTGCATCGTGTCGTAGATGGCGAAACCGCTGGTCACCACGCCGCCCGGCGAGTTGATGTAGAGCGAGATCTCCTTGTCGGGATTGTCCGATTCCAGCGACAGAAGCTGGGCGCAGACCAGCGCCGACATGCCGTCATTGATCTCGCCATTGACGAAGATGATGCGCTCGCGCAGCAGCCGCGAGAAAATGTCGAAGGCACGTTCGCCGCGGCTCGATTGCTCGATCACCATCGGCACCAGATTGGCAAAGCCGCTCATCTCATTGTCTCCGTTTTGATTTTTCCGGGTCAGGCAGCGCGCAGCAACAGGCGTGGCGCGTTGGCGGCGACAGGCGGTTTGGGCTTGTATGCGCGCAGCCAGAGCCGGCAGCCCGCGCCGGCCATCGCGACCGCAGGCGTCAGGACAAACCCGTCATGGACGATGCGCAGATGCGTGCCGCCGGAAACGGTGCGGGCGAGTGTGAAGGTGACGATGCTCTCCAGCTCCTCGCGGTCGGCGTCGCCGGAACGCTCGCGCCAGGAATAGCGCAGCAGGCGCCCCGGTTCGGCATCGAGCACTTCGCACTCGATCGGCTTCTCAGGCCCGGCAAAGGCAAAGCGGCTGCCGGTTTCCGGATTGATGTCGTTCGGCATCATCCATTCCGCCAAGAGGTCCGGCACGGTCAGTGCCCGCCACACTTTTTCCGGTGCGTCCGGCAGATCGCATTCGAAGGCGAGGGCATCTTTGGCGGTCTGCGTCTGCTTTTCGTCGGTCATTGGTCCATGTCCTTCAAAACGGCCTTCAGTCTTTCGATGCGCTCCGGCCAGAATGCGCGGTAGCGTTCGATCCAGCCGAGCAGCGGCTCGAGCCCTTGCGGATCGGCGCGATAGTAGGCGTTGCGGCCGGCGCGTCTTTCGCTGACCAGGCCTGCGCCGCGCAGCACGGCAAGGTGCTGCGACACCGCCGGCTGCGACACGCTCATGCCAGTGCGCAACTCCGACACGCTCATCTCGCCGGAAGTCAGCCGCTCGTAGACGGCGCGTCGCGTCGGGTCGGCCAGGGCGCGAAAAATCTCTGCTTCGATCATGGCAAAAGCATAAGTCGATACTTATCGATTTGGCAAGGGGTGTTTTGAATGCCCCGTATTGATTGGATCCTGCCGGGCCTCTAATCCATGGGCAACAAGATGGGTCGATCATGGCGAGGCAGGAGTAGTATTTATGAATTCCAACGTCGATCGTTCGTCCGCCGAGAACCTCAACGAGGCTCTGAGGCTCTATCGCCGCCTCGTCCTCGGTATAGGCGCCATCGCCGTCATCGGTTTCATGGCCGTGATCTTGTTGGCCAAGCTGGGTACGGCGCTATCGCCGCCATACGGGATTTACATCTTCGGCGAAGGATTGGGGACCTGGGGCCTGATCGCGGTGGTAGCGGCGCTCGTCGCTCAGGTCTGGTGGCACGGGCGCGCGATCGGGAAATTGCTGAATGACCCGGCTCTGAAATCTGAACCTGCAGTCGGGCTGATGTCGGCACCAACCGTGATCGCACAGCGCGCCCATGCCATGGGCATGGAGTGGAGCGGCTTTTTCGGTCCGTTGCGACCAGCTAAAAAACGGCGCTGACGACACCGCTTCTCGCCCCTGCGTGTCAGCTAAATCCACGCGCCCGCGTCCGCGATTGCTGCCATTCCTTGACAATCCGTGGTTAACAGTATAGGAACGAAAAGGGAACAAAAACCTTGTGGGAAAAGCCAGCCGCGGCAAGCCAGGATTGTCCGCGGCCTGTAAGGTGAACGACTTGAAATTTGGTTCGGATGAGCGCGGAGAAGTGTCATGGCGGGTAGCGTCAACAAGGTCATTCTGGTCGGCAACCTCGGCGCGGACCCTGAAATCCGCCGCCTGAATTCCGGTGACCCGGTCGTCAACATCCGCATCGCCACGTCGGAAAGCTGGCGCGACAAGAATTCCGGCGAGCGCAAGGAAAAGACCGAATGGCACAACGTCGTCATTTTCAATGACCAGATCGCCAAGGTCGCCGAGCAGTACCTGAAGAAGGGCATGAAGGTTTACGTCGAAGGCCAGCTGCAGACACGCAAATGGCAGGATCAGACCGGCGCCGACAAGTACACGACCGAAGTCGTGTTGCAGAAATTCCGCGGCGAGCTGCAGATGCTCGATTCTCGCGGCGAGGGCGGCGGTCAGGTCGGCAACTATGCCGGCGGCGGCGGCGCGAGCCGTGGCTCGGATTTCGGCCAGTCTGGCCCCAATGAGAGCTTCAACCGCGGCGGCAACAGCGGTGGCGGCGGTTCCAAGGGCGGCGGTGGCGGCGGCTCGTCGCGCGAACTGGACGACGAAATCCCGTTCTGAGCTGACGGTAGTCAGCGATATCTGAGGAGAGGGCGCGATGTCGCTCGGACCGCTTCTATCGGCGCGCCCTCCCATTCCATGGCACGCCTTCGCGGCCCTTGCCGCGCTGGCCATTGGCGCTACGCAACTGGCGCTGCCGAAAGGCACGACGCGTCATCGTGTCGTCGGCTATGCCTGGGCGGCGCTGATGCTGGTCGTCGCCAGCAGATACGCCTCGTCGGTCCGTTCAGCCCGATCCATCTCTTGTCGATTTTAGTGTTGATCGCCGTGCCGCTGGCGGTCTGGCACGCGCATATGCATCGGGTCGCCAAACATGGCAGGGTCATGATATCGCTGTATGTTTTCGCCCTGATCGGCGCCGGCGTGTTCACGCTGCTGCCGGGGCGGATCATGCACACGGTCGTCTTCGGCCAGTGACGCTTTCTGAAAGGAAGATTGCCGTGAAAGCACGGATCAAATGGGTCGAGGAGCGCACCTTCGTCGGCGAGTCCGGCAGCGGCCACAAACTGGTGCTGGGAACCGCCCCCGGGCCGGAAGGCAAGACGCCGGGTCCGAGCCCGATGGAACTGGTGCTGATCGGCACCGGCGGCTGCTCGGCCTATGATGTCGTCCACATCCTCGAAAAAGGCCGCGAGGCGATCGAGGACTGTGTTGTCGAACTCGACGCCGACCGGGCCGAAACCGACCCGAAAGTCTTCACCCGCATCCACATGCATTTCATCGTCACGGGCCACGCGCTGTCGCGCGACAAGGTCCAGCGCGCCATCAACCTGTCGATCGAGAAATACTGCTCGGCCTCGGCCATGCTGGCCAAGACGGCTGTCATCACCCACGATTTCGAGGTCGTCGATATGGCGGTGGAGCAGGGAGCAGGGAGCAGGGGCTGCCGCTTACCCCGCCATCAGCGCCTTGATGCCATCCGCGACGAACTGAACCGCAAGCGCGGCCAGGATGACGCCGAGCAGGCGGGTGAGGATCGAGCGGCCGGTCTGGCCGAGGATGCGGTCGATGCGCTCCGACAGCACGAACACCAGATAGGTGATGGCAAGGCAGACGAAGATGATGCCGACCAGCGCCGCTTGTGCTGCAAAACCCTGAAAAGAGCCCGACAGTAGCACAGTCGCCGAAATCGCACCGGGGCCGGCGATCAGCGGGATCGCCAGCGGGAAGGCCGCGATGTTGTGGATCATGTCCTTGGTGATGGCGACGTCGCCGATCTTCTCCTTGCGGTCCTGGCGGCGCTCAAACACCATTTCGAACGCGATGAAGAACAGCAAAAACCCGCCGGCGACGCGGAAAGCCGGCAACGTGATGCCGAACACCGACAGGATGGACGCCCCGGCCACCGCAAACAGCGCCATCACCAGGAAGCCGATGATCGAGGCGCGCACCGAAACCTGCTGACGTTCCTCGCGGTTCATGCCGCGTGTCACCGCGAGGAAGAGCGGCGCGAGACCTGGCGGGTCGATGGTCACCAGAATGGTGACGAAGGCGTTGAACAGGCTGTCGAAACTCGGCATCGCTGACCCCTCCCGCCGGGCCGGACCCCTGCGCCACGATAGTGGTAGAGCAAAGCCTGGCCGGTGGGAACCGTCTGAGATGCCGATACCGGAGACGCCGGCTATGTTAGGCGGCAGCGTTGCAATAGGCCTCCAGGCGATAGCCGTCGGGATCGACGATGAAGGCAGCGTAATAGTCCTCGCCATAGTCGGCGCGCACGCCCGGCGCGCCATTGTCGCTGCCGCCTGCACGCAAGGCGGCGGCATGGAAGGCGACGACACTCTGCCTCGTCGGCGCGGCAAAGCAGAAATGCAGACCGGACTTCTCGTCCGATGGCACTGGCCGCTCCGCGTCGTTCACCCACAGCGCGACGGCTTGCGCACCATAACCCAGTGAGCCTGGCGACTGGCTGAGGCAGGAATAACCGAGCGGCTTTAGCGCGGCATCGTAGAAGGGCTTCGAAACGTTGGTGTCGCGGACGCCGATCGAGACATGGCCAAGCATGCTTTTGGTCACCTTTTTGCAATATGTTGCGTCATCAGTCGTGGGCGACGCGGCGCGCCAGGAACTCGACTTCGAGACGCCATGTCTTGCCATCGTCGTGCGAACGCTCGCCGAGCCAGCGGAAGCTGTCTTTGGTGATGCGCGAAAAGCTCCAGCGGACCGAGGAACCAGTGCCGTCGGCGCCGACCTGCACAATCGTGTCGCCTTCGGCGCGACCAAGCTGGCGGCTGTAGTATTGGTTGCGCGGGTCGCTCCAGAAGATGTGCCAGGCATCCGAGCCGGGATCATAGGCCCGCAGCGTTGTGCCATAGAAAGTCCATTTGCCGAGAGAAGGCGAGGGGCCGGCATCCCGCGCGGGCAGGATCCATACATCCTGGATCGCCCTGCCTTCCAGGACCCAGCCGAAATGCACCTCGCCGCGTCCGGTGAGAACCGTGCCGTCCTCGAGATGGCGCGTGGCATCGAATGTCCAGGCGCCGACGAAGCGGCCGTAGAGATCAAGCTTGTCAGCCAGACCGGGGTTGGGGCCGTCGCTGTGGAGCGCTTCGGCAAAGGAGGATGTACCGATCATACTTGCTGCCTTCGTTGTGTCAGGAGGCTGCAAGCGATAGGCCCCGGCAGGGTGTCGCGCTTGGGAAAAATTGCTATCTTTCAAGCCATGACGACGAGCGAACAAAACCTGGCATCGGGGCAGGGCTGGCATGTGTCCGACGTGCTGTGCACGGCCGGCGCCGGCGACCGCCCGTTCGAGGAGGCGCACGACACCTTCTGCGTTGCCGCTGTCACCAGCGGCACCTTCCGCTACCGCACCAGGCAAGGCGCCGCCATGCTGGCGCCGGGCGCAATCCTGCTCGGCAATGTCGGCGCCTGCTATGAATGCGGGCATGAGCATGGCGCCGGCGACCGTTGCCTGTCCTTCCACTTCGCTCCGGCCTATCTCGACCGCATCGCCAGCGACGTGCCCGGCGCGAGCAAGCTCGCCTTCGGCGTGCCGCATATGCCGCCCTTGCCGGCGCTCGCATCGCTGCTGGCCGAGGCGGAAGCGGCGCGCGAGATGGTCGACATCGACGCCTTTGAAGAGCTTGGCCTGCGAATTGCCGGCGCAGCACTGGCAGTTGCCGGCGCAGCACTGCCCGTCGCCAGCGATGCGGTGCCTGGCGTTCGACCGCCGAGCCGCCGCGACCAGAAACGGGTTGCCGAGGCGGTGCGGCAGATCGAGCTCAATGCCGACAGGCCGGTCTCGCTTTCCGAGCTTGCCTGCGCGACGGCGACCAGCCCGTATCATTTCCTGCGCACCTTCCGGCAGGTCGCCGGCATGACGCCCTATCAGTTTCTGCTGAGAACCCGGCTGCACCGCGCGGCGGTGCGGCTGCGCATGTCAGGCGATGCCATCTCGGCAATCGCCTTCGAGGCCGGTTTCAACGATTTGTCGACGTTCAACCGCCGTTTCCGGCGCGTCATGGGTGAGACGCCTGGCCACTATCGCGCCCGGCGGGTGGCTACCCGCTAATGCGTCCGCCTGCCTCCTGATACGTTCTTGGCTTGGAAAACGGTCCATCGCAGGCTTTTGCCCTGGCGGCGGCGAAATGCGTTATGGCCAAATCGTCGCAATCAGCTTTATCCATTTGAAATTACCACTGAAATCGTCATTGGAAAAGCACCACGAATATTGGAGTTTCGGCCGTGCTTCCTATATAAGCGGTCAGTGATTCCTGATTAGATTGTGATCCGATTTGACCGACCAAAAACCCCCGCGCGGCGCCGACGGCGGCCCTACCGGCATCGAGCCCATCTCCATCATCGAGGAGATGCAGAGCTCCTACCTCTCTTATGCCATGAGCGTGATCGTCAGCCGTGCGCTGCCCGATGTGCGCGACGGCCTGAAGCCGGTGCACCGCCGCATTCTCTATGCGGCGCATGAGAGCGGCTACCACTGGAACCGCAAATATGTGAAATCGGCCCGCCCGGTCGCGGACGTGATGGGTAAATACCATCCGCATGGCGACGCCTCGATCTACGACGCCTTGGTGCGCATGGCGCAGGACTGGTCTCTGCGCGTGCCGCTGATCGACGGGCAGGGTAATTTCGGCTCCATCGACGGCGATCCGCCGGCGGCGATGCGCTACACCGAATCGCGGCTGACCAAGGTCGCACATGAGCTGCTGGAGGACATCGACAAGGAAACCGTCGATTTCCAGGAGACTTATGACGCCTCCGACACCGAGCCGAAGGTGCTGCCGGCGCGCTTCCCCAACCTTCTGGTCAACGGTTCCGGGGGCATTGCCGTCGGCATGGCCACCAACATTCCGCCGCATAATCTGGCCGAGATCTGCAACGGCGCGATCGCCATCATCGACAATCCGGCAATCGACTTGCCGGCGCTGATGGAGATCATTCCGGGTCCCGATTTCCCGACCGGCGGCATTGTGCTCGGCCGTTCCGGCATCTACAGCGCCTATGCGACTGGCCGTGGCTCCATCGTCATGCGCGGCAAGGTCAATGTCGAACAGCGCGGAAACGACCGTGAATCGATCATCATCACGGAAGTCCCGTACCAGGTGAACAAGGCCTCGATGATCGAGAAAATGGCCGAGCTGGTGCGCGACAAGCGCATCGAAGGCATTTCCGACATTCGCGACGAAAGCGACCGCCAGGGCTACCGCGTCGTCATCGAGCTGAAGCGCGACGCTGTCGCCGACGTCATTCTCAACCAGCTTTACCGCTTCACGCCGCTGCAGACCTCCTTCGGCGCCAATATGGTGGCGCTGAACGGCGGCAAGCCGGAAGTGATGAACCTGACCGACATGCTGAAGGCGTTTGTCAGCTTCCGCGAAGAGGTGATTAGCCGGCGCACGAAATTCCTGCTGCGCAAGGCGCGCGACCGCGCCCACGTGCTGGTCGGCCTCGCCATCGCCGTCGCCAACATCGACGAAGTGATCAAGCTGATCCGCACCGCGCCCGATCCGCAGACGGCGCGCGAGCAGTTGATGGAGCGGCGCTGGCCCTCCGGGGACGTGGAGTCATTGATTCTGCTGATCGACGATCCGCGCCATCGCATCAATGAGGATGGCACCTACAACCTCTCCGAGGAACAGGCGCGCGCAATCCTCGAACTGCGCCTGCAGCGCCTGACCGCGCTCGGCCGTGACGAAATCGCCGACGAGCTGAACACCATCGGCGACGAGATCAAGGATTACCTCGATATTCTGTCGTCCCGCGCCCGCATCCAGCAGATCGTCAAGGACGAGCTTGCCGCCGTGCGCGACGAGTTCGGCACGCCGCGCCGCACCGAGCTCACCGACGGCGGCGCCGACATGGAAGACGAGGACCTGATCCAGCGCGAGGACATGGTCGTCACCGTCAGCCATTCCGGCTACATCAAGCGCGTGCCGCTGTCGCTCTACCGGGCGCAACGCCGCGGCGGCAAGGGCCGCTCCGGTATGTCGACCAAGGAAGAGGATTTCGTCACCCGGCTGTTTGTGGCCAACACGCATACGCCGGTGCTGTTCTTCTCCTCGCGCGGCATCGTCTACAAGGAAAAGGTCTGGCGGCTGCCAATCGGCAATCCGCAGTCGCGCGGCAAGGCGCTGATCAACATGCTGCCGCTGGAGCAGGGCGAGCGCATCACCACCATCATGCCGCTGCCCGAGGACGAGACCAGCTGGGGCGAACTCGACGTCATGTTCGCCACCACGCGCGGCACCGTTCGCCGCAACAAGCTGTCCGAATTCGTCCAGGTCAACCGCAATGGCAAGATCGCCATGAAGCTGGAGGAGGAGGGCGACGAGATTCTCGGCGTCGAGACCTGCACAGACAATGACGATGTGCTTTTGACCGCCAGCTCCGGCCAGTGCATCCGCTTCCGCGTTGGCGATGTGCGCGTCTTCCAGAGCCGCAATTCGGTCGGCGTGCGCGGCATAAGCATGGCCGAGACCGACCGCATCATCTCCATGTCGGTGATCGAGCATGTCGATGCTTCACCGGCGGAACGCTCCGCCTACCTCAAGCGGGCAGCACTGGAGCGGCGGCTTGCCGCCGAGGTGACCGGCGAGGAAGAAGAGATTGCACTCACCAATGAGGAGATTGGCGAGGAGACCGAGCTTTCCGACAGCCGTTACGAAGAGCTCAAGGCGCATGAGCAGTATGTGCTGACGGTGACCGAATATGGCTACGGCAAGCGCTCGTCATCCTACGATTTCCGCCTGACCGGACGCGGCGGCAAAGGCATCCGAGCCACCGACGTGTCGAAGGTGGCCGAGATCGGCCAGCTGGTGGCGACTTTCCCGGTCGGCAATGACGACCAGATCATGTTGGTTTCGGATGGCGGCACGGTCATCCGGGTGCCGGTCAACGGTATCCGTTTCGCCAGCCGCGCCACCAAGGGCGTGACCATCTTCAACACCGCCGAAGGCGAGAAGGTCGTTTCGGTCGAACGGATTTCGGAGCCGCAGGCCGACGAGGATGTCGAAGAGGGTGTCATTGAGGCCGGCGCCGGAGATGCCGTACCGGACAGCACCGAATAGGTTTGAGCAACAACGCCGGCCCGATGGGCCGGCGCAAACAAGAAACTAGCAATAAATCAGGGGCGACGGTGGGGCCAGCGAGCGCCGAAACCTTCGAACCGCTTTGTGCGGACACGGACGCGCTCTGCCTCGCTATGCAATCCGAATGCGGTGGCGATCAGCATGGCGACGGTCATTGCGGTGGCGAGCATGTAGATCAGCATGTGCGTGTTCTCCTGCGCCTATCCAACGGTTAGATCGGGTTTTGGTTTCATCTTCCGAAGTGCAAACTAGCGAACGCGGCGTGAAGTCTTCGTGATCAAGGCATTCATCTGTCGTTCATGTCTGCGAAAAGGTTCACGCAGATGTTCCCAATCGCATTTGCCTTCCGCCCAATGCCCCGCTAGAAGCACCTCCCATGACCGATCGCATCGCCCTTTATGCCGGCTCCTTCGACCCGCTGACCAACGGCCATCTCGATGTGCTGAAGGCATCGCTGGCTGTCGCCGACACGGTATATGCGGCGATCGGCACCCATCCCGGCAAGACGCCGCTGTTTTCCTTCGACGAACGGGTGAAGCTAATCGAGGCCGCGACGAACGCCGAATTCGGCCGCGACGGAGCCCGCATTAGGGTTGTCGCCTTTGACGGGCTGGTCATCGACGCGGCCCGCAAGCATGGCGCCTCGATCATGATCCGAGGCCTGCGCGACGGCACCGATCTCGATTACGAGATGCAGATGGCTGGCATGAACGAGACCATGGCGCCGGAACTGCAGACGGTTTTTCTGCCCGCCAGCCCATCGGTACGCACCATTACCGCCACACTTGTGCGCCAGATAGCCTCGATGGGCGGAGACATCCGTCCCTTCGTACCGGCCGCCGTTGCCGGTGCGCTCACCGCCAAATTCGCGAAATAGTGCATGTCGCCCCAAAGTGGATGCCGGTTTTTGGGGCAACGACATGCACCCTAACAAAGACCTTCGGAGATCCCTTATGCAGCTGAAAAAGCTCGCCTCGTTCCTCGTCGTGCTTGCCGGTCTCGTGACCTCATCCGTTTCGGCCTTCGCCGCCGAACCGGAAAACACCATGGTCATCACCTTGAAGAACGGCGACGTCACCATCGCGCTACGCCCCGACCTGGCACCCAAGCATGTCGCGCAGATCAAGAAGCTGGTGCGTGAAGGCGCTTATAACGATGTCGCATTCCACCGGGTCATCAACGGCTTTATGGCGCAGACCGGCGACGTCAAGTTCGGCAACATGAAGAAGGGGTTCAGCCCCGAGGCCGTCGGCACCGGCGGTTCAGACCTGCCCGACCTGCCGGCCGAATTCTCGCAAAGCGAACATTTCAAGCGCGGCACGCTCGGCATGGCCCGCTCGCAGGACCCGAACTCCGCCAATTCGCAGTTCTTCATCATGTTCGCGCCGGCGCCGAACCTCGATGGCCAGTACACCATCGTTGGCAGTGTCGTCAGCGGCATGGAGATGGTGGACAAGATCAAGAAGGGCGACGAGGCCGACAACGGCACGGTCAGCGAGCCCGACCGCATGATCAAGGTACGCATCGCCGCCGACAAGTAAACCAATCAAATCAATCTGTTTTCTGAGATAAAGGATATACGACATGGCTGAGATCAAGGACCGCGAGAACGCGCTCATCCTGGAAACGACCAAGGGCAAGGTCGTCATCGAACTGTTCCCCGATTTGGCTCCCGGCCACGTCGCCCGCATCAAGGAACTGGCCCGCGAAGGCGCCTATGACGGCGTGGTCTTCCACCGCGTCATCGAAGGCTTCATGGCGCAGACCGGCGACGTGAAGTTCGGCAATTCGTCGAAGCCGACCTTCGCGCCTTCGCGTGCGGGCATGGGCGGCTCGGAAAAGCCGGACCTGAAGGCTGAGTTCTCCAACGCCAACCATGGTCGCGGCACCTGCTCGATGGCCCGTTCGCAGAACCCGAACTCGGCCAATTCGCAGTTCTTCATCTGCTTCGACGATGCCGCTTTCCTCAACCGCCAGTACACGGTCTGGGGCCAGGTCATCGAAGGCATGGACAATGTCGACAAGATCAAGCGCGGTGAGCCGGTGGTCGATCCCGACAAGATCGTGTCGCTGAAGGTCGCGGCCGACGTCAAGTAAGGACAAACGAAGATGATGGGCGTGGTCTGGTCGCTGCTCGGCATCCTGTCAGGCGCCTTCATCGCCGTCCAGGCGCCGATCAACTCGCAGCTGGCGCGCGGCCTGGGGCTCCCGGTCGCGGCTGCTGCGTTTTCGTTCCTGTCGGGCGCGATCGTGCTTGGTATCATCTCCATTGCCGTTGTGCGGCTGCAGGACATCTCGCTCGACTGGAAGGCGCCGGCGCCTTGGCTGTTCATCGCCGGCGGCATGCTCGGCGGTTTCTATGTTACCCTGTCAACCATTCTTACGCCGCGCATTGGTGCAGCCGCGTTGATGGCGTTCCTGGTTGCCGGCCAGTTGCTGGCCGGCATGCTGATCGATCGCGTCGGCTTTCTCGGCGTGGCGGCGCGCGAGATTTCGCTCGGCCGCATCGCCGGCGCGGTGCTGCTGTTGGCCGGAGCGCTGCTCGTCCGGCTCTACTGATGCGCGTCGACCTCTTCGACTTCGACCTGCCTGAGGAGCGCATCGCGCTTCGCCCGGCCGAGCCGCGCGACAGCGCCAGAATGCTGGTGGTCAGGCCGGGCGAGGGTCTTTCGGATCGCACGGTTGGCGACCTTCCGTCCTTGCTCAGGGCTGGCGATGTTCTGGTCTTCAACGACACCAAGGTCATTCCTGCCCAGTTAAGAGGCATCAGGCGGCGCGGCGAAGCGCAGGCGCAGGTGGACGCCACGCTGCATATGCGCATGGCGCCGGACCGCTGGCTGGCCTTCATGCGGCCTGGCAAGCGCATCGCCGCCGGCGACCGCATCCATTTCGGCCATGACGGCAATTCCTGTTTTCTCGGCCAACTCGACGCCACGGTGATCGAGAAGGGCGAGGCGGGCGAGGTGCTGCTCGGCTTCGACCTCTCCGGCCCGTTTCTCGACGAAGCGCTGCGCGCCGTCGGCCACATCCCGCTGCCGCCCTATATCGCCTCCAAGCGCAACGACGACGCGCGCGACCTGACGGATTACCAGACCATCTATGCCAAGGAGGAGGGCGCAGTCGCTGCCCCCACCGCAGGCCTGCATTTCACGCCGGAGCTGTTTGCCGCGCTCGACGCCAAAGGCATCGAACGCCGCTTCGTCACCTTGCATGTCGGCGCCGGCACCTTCCTGCCGGTCAAGGCGGACGATACCGCTGACCACAAGATGCATGCCGAGACCGGCTCGGTCAGCGAAGCAACAGCCGACGCTCTGAATGGCGCCAAGGCGCGGGGCGGGCGCATCATCGCTGTCGGCACGACCTCGCTGCGCCTGCTGGAGAGCGCGGCACGGCCTGATGGCTCGCTGACCGCCTGGTCCGGCCCGACCGACATCTTCATCACGCCGGGCTATCGGTTCAAGACCGCCGACCTGCTGATGACCAATTTCCATCTGCCGCGTTCGACGCTGTTCATGCTGGTTACGGCCTTCAGCGGCCTCGATACAATGCGCGCGGCCTATGCGCATGCCATCGGGAACGATTACAGATTCTACTCCTACGGAGACGCAAGCCTGCTTTATCGAGCGGAGATGAGCGATGGACGATGACCTGCAAGCTTTTGATCGCGAGAGCCTGATCGCCGAAGTGAAGAAATTGCGTGCCGGCATTCGCCAGCATCGCGATGCCACCGGCCACGATTTGCTGGCATCACCCCAACCTGTGGGATCTGCTGCCGGAAAGGACCGATCCATCGATTGCCGTGCCGCCCTGGCCGAGATTTATGCGCGGCTGCATCCACTACCGGCAGTCGCTCGACAGGCAGGCGCCAGGCGCGCCTGTCCATGACAAGGAATTCAATGGCTGAGACATTCACCTTCAAGATCCTCGCCACTGACGGCAAGGCGCGGCGCGGTTCCATCACCATGCCGCGCGGCGAAATCCGCACGCCGGCCTTCATGCCGGTCGGCACCGGCGGCACGGTCAAGGCCATGTATATGGACCAGGTGCGCGGCGTCGGCGCCGACATCATCCTGGGCAACACCTATCATCTGATGCTGCGGCCCGGCGCCGAGCGCGTGGCGCGGCTTGGTGGCTTGCATGAATTCGCCCGCTGGCCGCAGCCGATCCTGACCGACAGTGGCGGTTTTCAGGTCATGTCGCTGTCGAAGCTCAGAAAATTGACCGAGAAGGGCGTCACCTTTCGCTCGCACATTGACGGCGCTGCCTACGAGATGTCGCCGGAGCGCTCGATCGAGATCCAGGGCCTGCTCGATTCCGACATCCAGATGCAGCTCGACGAATGCACAGCGCTGCCGGCCGACCTCAAGCAGATCGAGCGCGCGATGGAGCTGTCGCTGCGCTGGGCCGAGCGCTGCAAGACAGCGTTCGGCGACCAGCCCGGCAAGGCCATGTTCGGCATCGTCCAGGGTGGCGACAACGCAGCACTCAGGGTGCGCTCGGCGCAGGCGCTGAGCGCGATGGAGCTGAAGGGCTATGCCGTCGGCGGCCTGGCCGTCGGCGAGCCGCAAGCGGTGATGCTGGATATGCTGGAGATCACCTGTCCGGAATTGCCTGACAACAAGCCTCGATATCTCATGGGCGTCGGCACGCCGGACGACATCGTGAAATCGGTGGCGCGCGGCATCGACATGTTCGACTGCGTGATGCCGACCCGCGCCGGCCGCCATGGCCTGGCCTATACCAGGCGCGGCAAGGTCAATCTCAGGAATGCCCGCCATGCGGACGATCCGCGGCCGCTGGACGAGGAGAGTGACTGCCCGGCGGCACGCGACTATTCACGCGCGTATCTGCATCATCTCGTGCGCTCGCAGGAGGCGCTGGGCGCGATGCTTCTGACCTGGAACAACCTGTCTTACTATCAGAAGCTGATGCAGGACGTTCGCGCCGCGATCGAGGCAAAGGCCTTCGAGGCGCGCACATCAGACATTTCAGAGGGATGGGCGAGGGGCGATATTCCGGTGCTATAAGCACATCTAGGTGCTGAGCGAATTCGCTGCGCGCAAGCTGCAGCCGGTGATTTGAAAGCTGCCGTCGGGCTGCTGTTCCAGCGTGTAGACCGCCTCATAGTCCTTGCCGTCGGGCCCAACGATCAGCACTTGCTGGATTAGCGAAGTTGGCCCCATCTGCTCGACCTTGCCGAAGGAATAGCTCTGCGGCTGGCGCACCGGCGGATAGCCGTTGGTCACCATGTTCATGAAGGTGTCGACGGTCGGAAAGATGCGCTTCACATTTGGAGCGGCGAAACTGTACGCCTTGGCGCCATCATTGGCGATGAGCGCCTTCAACTGACCATCGATGACGGCCTGGCCGGCCTTGACTTCGGCGTCGCCGGCAAGGGCTGCCGACACGAACAACGCGAACAGCAATGAAACAACTGCGAATGCGGTGCGGCGCATGGCCTGTCTCCATTGTCCCCCAACAAAACCTGTCCCGGGACGCATCATACCATACGCTTTGCGGAGCCTCACGGTTTCAGCAACCGCAATATTCGCCACGCAAGTGCCACATGATCATGCTTAAGCCTCCTTTAACGCGGGGCGCGCATCGTAGGGACGGGTGGGGACCCGTTCGCGCAACCAGGGGACGACCATGTTCAAGCAGCCGATCGACCGGCGCCTTTTGCTGAAGGGCGCGGCAAGCCTCGCAGTTTTGGCCCCCTTGCCCGCCTGGGCAAGCACTGGGCCGACCGTCACGGAAGTCGCCTTTGATCCCGCCATTCCAGCGCTCGGCAACCCCGATGGCGACGTCACCATCGCCGAATTCGTCGACTATCAATGCCCGATCTGCAAGCTCGTCTTCGTCGAACTGAAGAAGTTGATGGAAGAGGACAGCGGCGTTCGGCTTGTGATGAAGGACTGGCCGATCTTCGGCGACGTGTCGCGCGACGCGGCGCGGGTGACGCTGCTGAGCGGCGAACACTATGGCGCGGCGGTCGATGCGCTGATGACCAACCAGCGCGGCCTTTCGGAACGCCGCACCAACGACATCCTTTCTTCCGTCGGTGTCGATGTGGCGATGGTGCGTGCCGACCTCGCCATCCGTGAACCCGATATCGACGCTGCCCTTGTCCGCACCGAAGTCCAGGCGACGGCGTTCAAGCTGCGCGGCACGCCAGCCCTGGTCATCGGCGGCAACTTGTATCGGCGCGGCATGCCGGTGTCCGAACTGAGACAAGCCGTCGCCAAGGCGCGCTCGGCCTGATGCTTGAAAGCCGGGCGGCAGTCTGCCACAAGGGCCGCTTGTGTGCTGAAGCTTGATCGGGACCGGCAATGAAGACGTTTTTCATGCAGATAAAGTGCGATCTGGGCAAGTCCTACGAGGTCGCCAGCGCGCTCGCCGATGCCGAAATCGCCTCGGAAATCTACTCGACCGCCGGCAATTACGACTTGCTTGCCAAATTCTACGTCGACGACGAGGAAGATGTCGGCCACTTCGTCAACGAGAAAGTGCAGATTATTCCCGGAATCAAGGACACCTTCACGGTCGTCACTTTCCGCGCATTCTAAAGCAATTCCAGGAAAAGTGTGAAGCGGTTTTCCGTCCGGAATTGCGGCAAAGCAAAAAGCCATGGCAGGTCGCCGTTTCCATGAAACGGTGAACTGCTATGGCCGCATCAGGCACTTGCCCGGTGAACTGCTAGAGCCGCATCAGGCACTTGCCCGGCGACAAGGCAGAGCCTGATTAAGGTCCTGTTCCGACTGCCCGAATTTTGGGCAGTCGGAACATACTGATCGCCGATATCCTCCAAATCACCGATTGCGCTTGATTTTCTCCCGCGACGCCAGTGAAATGGCGTCACAGGGGAGTATGCGATTGGCAGCGTTCGATGAAATGCTTCCGGAAGTTTCCGGGCTGAGACAACCGTATACGGCTTACGACCGCTGGCTGAAGGAGCAGGATCCGGCCAGGCTTACCGAAAAGATGCAGGACGCCGAGCGCGTCTTCCGCAAGACCGGCATTACCTTCGCCGTCTATGGCGAGCAGGAAGCCTCCGAGCGGCTGATCCCCTTCGACATCGTGCCGCGCATCATCTCCGGCAATGAATGGCGAAGGCTGACGCAAGGCATCGAGCAGCGCGTGCAGGCGCTGAACGCTTTCCTCGACGACATTTACCACCGCCAGGAAATCCTGCGCGCCGGCCGCGTGCCGAGGGAGCTGATCGCCAGGAACGAGGCGTTCCTGCCGGAAATGATCGGAGTGCGGCCGCCGGCCGGCGTCTACACCCACATTATCGGCGTCGATATCGTCCGCATCTCGGAGAACGAGTTCTACGTGCTGGAGGACAATGCGCGCACGCCGTCGGGGGTCTCCTACATGCTGGAGAACCGCGAGACGATGATGCAGCTCTTTCCCGAGCTGTTCCAGCAGATCAAGGTGCGGCCGGTGGAGAATTATCCGCAATTGCTGCGCCAGTCGCTGGCGGCAGTGCGGCCGCAAAGCACCAAGGGCGCACCGACCATTGCCGTGCTGACGCCGGGCAGCTTCAACTCCGCCTATTTCGAACATGCCTTCCTCGCCGACCAGATGGGCGTGCAACTGGTCGAAGGCCAGGATCTGCGCGTCGTAGACGGCCACGTCGCCATGCGCACGACCGAAGGCTACAAGCAGATCGACGTGCTTTACCGGCGCGTCGACGATTCCTTCCTCGATCCGCTGACCTTCCGGCCGGACTCGGCCCTTGGCGTGCCCGGCATCATGGACGTCTACCGCGCCGGCAACATCACCATCGCCAACGCGCCGGGAACCGGCATCGCCGACGACAAGGCGATTTATTCCTACATGCCCGACATCGTCGAGTTCTACACCGGCCGCAAGGCCATCCTCGGCAACATCCCGACCTGGCGCTGCTCGGAGCCCGACAGCCTGAAATACGTGCTCGAACACATCCATGAGCTGGTCATCAAGGAAGTGCACGGCTCCGGCGGCTACGGCATGCTGGTCGGCCCGGCTGCGACCAAGAAGGAATGCCAGGATTTCGCCAAGAAGCTGCAGGCGAAGCCCTCCAACTACATCGCCCAGCCGACGCTGGCGCTGTCGACTTGCCCGATCCTGACCGAAAAAGGTCTGTCGCCGCGCCATGTCGATCTCAGGCCCTATGTTCTGGTCTCCGACCGAATCCAGATCGTGCCCGGCGGCTTGACGCGGGTGGCGCTGAAGGAGGGGTCGTTGGTCGTGAATTCCTCGCAAGGCGGCGGGACGAAGGATACGTGGGTGTTGGACGATTAGGTAGGGAATAGGGCAGTAGGCAGTAGGCAGTAGGCAGTAGGCAGTAGGCAGTAGGCAGTAGAGGGACAAGAAATGCCGTATTCCACAGAGATTCAAATGTTTACTAATCCCTACTCACTAATCCCTACTCACTAACCCGAAGGGTCTTGCCATGCTTCTCGGCCGCACCGCCAACGGGCTCTACTGGATGAACCGTTATATCGAGCGGGCGGAAAACATGGCGCGTCTGGTCGATGCCGGCCTTCGCATGGCGCTGACCCGCACCCAGAGCGCGTCGGAAGAGTGGAATTCGGTGCTGCTCAGCGCCGGCTCCGACGTCACCTTCACGCAGAAATACAAGGACTATACCGCCGCCAATGTCGCCGACTTCCTGCTGCGCGACACCTCGAACCCGTCGAGCACGATGTCGGCGATCGAGACCGCTCGTAACAATGCCCGCATGGTGCGCACCGCGCTGACGCGCGAGACCTGGGAGAGCATCAACGAAGCCTGGATGGCCCTGAAGCGCATGCTGGCAAAGCCGATCGACGAGCGCGACTTGCCGAGCGTGCTCGACGCCATCAAGCGCGAGACGGCGCTGATTCGGGGCTCGTTTTACGGCACCATGCTGCGCAACGAAATCTTCGACTTCTCGCAGCTCGGCACCTATGTCGAGCGGGCCGACAACACGGCACGCATCCTCGACGTGAAATACTACGTGCTGCTGCCGTCGATCTCCTGGGTCGGCTCGAGCCTCGACAACTACCAATGGGAATCGATCCTGCGCTCGGTGTCGGCGCACCGTTCCTATCGCTGGGTCTATGAGGCCGACTACAAACCGACCAACATTGCCGACTATCTGATCCTCAATGTGCGCATGCCGCGCTCGCTGACCTTCTGTTATCGTTTTCTCGCCGAGCATCTGAAGTTCCTCGGCGACGATTATGGCGACCGTCATGCCTGCCACGCCACCGTCGACAGGACACAGGCGATGCTGCAGGCAGGGTCGATCAAGGACATATTCGACGCCGGCCTGCACGAATTCCTGGCCAGGTTCATTCAAGACAACACCAAGCTTGGCGAAGAGATCGCACAAGATTACCGGTTCAATTGATATGCGATTGAAAATCACCCATCGGACCGAATACCGCTACGACGCGCCGGTGCATTATCTGCTGCAGCGGCTGCGGCTGCTGCCGGTCAGCGGACCGACGCAGACCGTCTTGTCCTGGGCGCTGAAGATCGAGGGCGCGCGCGAGGAAGTCCGCTTCAACGACCATTTCGGCAACGATAACAGGTTGTTGAGCGTCGATGGCGAGCGCGACTTCATCACCGTCGAAGCCTCCGGCGAGGTTGTGACGCGCGACACAGCAGGCGTGTCCGGCCCGCATCACGGCTTTGCGCCGCTGTGGCTGTTCAGCCAGGAGACAGCTTTGACCATCCCCGGCGAGGGCATAAGCGAGCTTGCCGCGGCGGTCGGCAAAGGTACCGACATCGAAAGGCTGCATCGGCTGATGGCGCTGATCGTCGAGCGCGTCGCCTACACGCCGGGCACCACCAGCGTGACGACCCCGGCGGAAGAGGCATTGGCGCTGAAGACCGGCGTTTGCCAGGATCACAGCCACATCTTTGTCACCGCAGCCCGCGTCATGGGTTTTCCGGCCCGCTATGTCAGTGGCTATCTGATGATGGATGCGGCCATCGAGCAGGCGGCAAGCCATGCCTGGGCCGAAGCCCATGTTCAGGGTCTCGGCTGGGTCGCCTTCGACGCCGCCAACGGCATTTCCCCCGATGAACGCTATGTCAGGGTAGCCACCGGCCGTGATTATCGCGACGCCTCGCCGGTGTCGGGAATTCGACTGGGACAGGCGGAGGAACAGCTTGCAGTCACCGTCACGGTAGAGCAGTAGTCTCCGGCAAGATTGCTGCCTGAAGAGATTCCATGACTTATTGCGTCGGCCTCAAGATCGATCGTGGGCTCGTGTTCATGTCGGACACGCGCACCAATGCAGGGATGGATTCGATCTCCACTTTCAAGAAGATGCATGTCTGGGAAGAGCCAGGCGAGCGCGTCATCGTACTGATGTCGGCCGGCAATCTGGCTACGACGCAGGCCGTGGTCAGCCTGCTCGACGAGCGCACCAAGGCGGTGGCGGAACGCCACGCGACGCTGCTCGAGACCCCATCCATGTACCAGACGGTTCGGCTGGTCGGCGACACCGTCAAGGAAGTCATCGCCAGCTCGTCGCCTGCCGGCGAAAAGGCGGATTCCTATTTCAACGCCTCCTTCATCCTCGGCGGCCAGATCAAGGGCAGCCCGCCACGGCTGTTCATGATCTATCCCGAGGGCAATTTCATCGAATCGACCGACGACACGCCGTTCTTCCAGATCGGCGAGACCAAATACGGCAAGCCGATCATCATCCGTGCCTATGAAAGGACGATGAGCCTGGCTGAAACGGTCAAGCTCTTGCTGGTATCGTTCGATTCGACGCTGAAATCGAACCTGTCCGTCGGCCTGCCTCTCGACCTGCTGTTCCTGCAGGAGGACACGTTCATGGTGGGTTTGAAAAAGCGCATCGGCCAGGACGATCGATATTATCGTGCTATTTCCGAAGGCTGGTCGAACGCGTTGAAGACGGCCTTTGCCAGCCTGCCGGATTTTCCGGGGTAGCGCGGGAACCTTCGTCGCGGTTGCCTGTCTCTATTTAACATGTTAATCAAAATTCAAGCGGCTGGCTGATCGGCGCGTCGGGAGGATCCATGGACAACGAGCAATTCCGCGACTGGTCGAGGCGCGCCGCCGACTGGGGCGCTGATTACCGCGCCGGCCTTCGCGATCGGCCCGTGCGACCTGCCATAGCGCCGGGCGAGATCTTCAGGAGCATCGAAGCTTCTCCGCCGGAGGCCGCGGAATCGATGGAGACGATCTTCGCCGATTTCGAAGCCAAGATCGTGCCCGGCATGACGCATTGGCAGCATCCGCGTTTCTTTGCTTATTTCCCGGCCAATGCAGCACCCGTCTCGGTGGTGGCCGAATATCTGGTCTCTGCGATGGCCGCGCAGTGCATGCTGTGGCAGACTTCGCCGGCGGCGACAGAGCTTGAGACGCGCATCGTCGACTGGATGCGCCAGGCGCTCGGCCTGCCCGAAGGCTTTTCCGGCGTGATCCAGGACTCCGCATCATCGGCGACGCTGGCCGCCGTGTTGACCATGCGCGAGCGCACGCTCGACTGGCAGGGCAACAAGAAGGGTCTTTCCGGGCAGGGCAGGCTGCGCGTCTATTCCTCCGACCAGGTGCACACCTCGATCGACCGCGCCATCTGGGTCGCCGGCATTGGCGAGGAAAACCTCGTCCGCATTCCCGTCGCCGGCACCTACCGCGCCATGGATACCGCGGCTTTGGAAGCGGCGATTGTTGCCGACCGCGCGGCCGGCCTATTGCCGGCCGGCATCATCGCGTGCGTCGGCGGCACCAGCACCGGCGGCACCGACGACATCGCTGAAGTGGCCGCGGTGGCCAAACGCCAGGGGCTCTATCTGCATATCGACGCCGCCTGGGCCGGATCGGCGATGATCTGTCCGGAATACCGGCATTTCTGGACCGGCGTCGAGGGCGCGGACTCGATCGTCTTCAACCCGCACAAATGGCTGGGCGCGCAATTCGACTGCTCGATCCAGTTCGTCCGTCAGCCGGAGGATCTCGTGCGCACGCTGGCGATCAAGCCGGACTATCTGAAAACTCGCGGCCATGACGGCATCATCAACTACTCCGAATGGTCGGTGCCTCTCGGCCGTCGCTTCCGGGCGCTGAAGCTGTGGTTCCTGCTGCGCGCCCATGGCCTCGAGGCGCTGCGCACCATGATCCGCAATCACGTCGCCTGGAGCGAAGGCATAGCAGCGCGCCTGGCCGAGGAGGAGGATTTCGAGCTCGCCAGCCAGCCGATGCTGTCGCTGTTCTCGTTCCGGCATCGCGCCGCATCCGGCGCTGACTGCGACGAGCACAATCTGCGTCTGGTCGACGCCATCAACAATGACGGCCGTATCTACCTGACGCAGACGCGTGTCGATGGGCGGGTCGCCATCCGCTTCCAGGCAGGCCAGTTCGAGACAACCGCGGCCGATGTCGATACCGCCTTCACTGTCATCTGCGAGTGTGCAAGATCGCTGAGGGACTGACAGGGTAACAGGCTAATCAGGTCCCAAACCGCGGTCGGTTCGGACGCAGCTTCATGCTCGCCCGGCAAACTCGCCGCTGTTGCACCCGCAACGTTGCCCGGCCAGCGTTACCCGCCCGCATCGATTTCGCCTTTGCAATCATCGGCATTTCATTAGCCGGCGTCTCCCTTTTCATCGCTTTCGTTTTCAGCTACAAACAAGAAAAACGAAAACGGGAGGTTCTCAGTGTATTTGTCGCCGCGCCATGCCGAAATCATCCAGATGGCGAAGGACCATGGCCGTGTGCTGGTCGATGACCTCGCCACGCATTTCAACGTGACGCCACAGACCATCCGCAAGGACCTCAACGATCTCTGCGACCAGCGGCTGCTGACGCGCATCCATGGCGGGGCCCTGTTCCCGTCCGGCATCGAGAATATGGAGTATGAGGCGCGCCGCAAGATTGCCGCCGACGAGAAGGAGGCTATCGGCCGCGCGGCGGCCAGGCTGATACCCGACAACGCCTCCCTGTTCATCAACATCGGCACCACGACCGAGTCGGTCAGCAAGGCGCTGCTCGACCATACCGGGCTGATGGTCATCACCAATAATATCAATGTTGCCAACAGGATGCGCATCTATCCTTCGATCGAGGTGGTAATCGCCGGCGGCGTCGTGCGCGGCTCCGACGGCGGCGTTGTCGGCGAGGCCGCGGTCGATTTCATCAGGCAGTTCAAGGTCGACTATGCGGTGATCGGCGCCTCGGCCATCGACCATGACGGCGCGTTGCTCGATTTCGACTTTCGCGAAGTGAAAGTGGCGCAAGCCATCATCGCCAATGCCAGGCACGTCATCCTGGTGTCCGACCAGACCAAGTTCGAACGCACCGCGCCGGTTCGCATCGGCCATCTCTCGCAGGTAAACACCTTCATCACCGACCGCTGCGACATCCCGTCGGTGCGCAAGATCTGCGAGGAAGCGGAGGTGCAATTGATTGAAACGTCGCTCGGATAGCGGCGCTATCACAGCCCCGTGATATTTCGTTTGACATTCGTTCTTATTTCGAAATAATCCCGCTACGGTTTCGTGAAAACCTAAAAATGCTGCAATGCGAAATCGCGGGAGGGCTTTGTGGACGCAGTCCGTGACATCTTCGTCATCGGTGGCGGCATCAATGGCTGCGGCATCGCCCGCGACGCCGTTGGGCGGGGCTTTTCGGTGTTTCTGGCTGAGATGAACGATCTTGCCAGCGGAACCTCCTCCGGTTCGACCAAGCTGATCCATGGTGGCCTGCGCTACCTCGAATTCTACGAGTTCCGGCTGGTGCGCGAGGCGCTGATGGAGCGCGAGGTTCTGTGGAAGAACGCGCCGCACATCATCTGGCCGATGCGCTTCGTGCTGCCCTACGCCAAGGGCCTGCGCCCGGCCTGGCTGATTCGGCTCGGCCTGTTCCTCTACGATCATATTGGTGGCCGCAAATTGCTGCCGGCGACCCGGACACTGGACATGTCCAAGGATCCGGCCGGCAAGCCGCTGAAGCCGCTGTTTCACAAGGCGTTCGAGTACTCGGACGGCTGGGTCAACGATGCCCGGCTGGTGGCGTTGAACGCGCGCGACGCCGCCGACCGCGGCGCCACCATCCGCACCCGCACGAAAGTCGTCGGGGCGCGGCGCGAAGGCGATCTATGGGCGATCCGCGTGGAAGACGTGCGGACGGGAGAGGCCGACGAGGTCAAGGCCCGGCTGCTGGTCAATGCCGCCGGTCCATGGGTCGACCACGTCCTGTCGACCACCGTGGGCCAGAACGACGTGCACAATGTGCGCCTGGTGCAGGGCAGTCACATCGTCATCAAAAAGAAGTTCGATGATCCGCGCGCCTACTTCTTCCAGAACAAGGACGGGCGCATCATCTTCGCCATCCCTTACGAGGAAGAATTTACGCTGATCGGCACCACCGATCGCGACTATCCCGGCGATCCGCATGACGTGAAGATCAGCGACACCGAGATCGACTATCTCTGCGCGGCGGCGAGCGAATATTTTGCTGAAGCCGTGACGCGTCCTGACATCGTCTGGACCTATTCGGCCGTGCGCCCGCTCTATGACGACGGTGCTTCGAAGGCGCAGGAAGCGACCCGCGACTATGTGCTGAAAGCCGATGGCGGCGAGGGCAAGGCGCCGATCGTCAACGCTTTCGGCGGCAAGATCACCACCTACCGCCGGTTGTCGGAATCGATGCTGGAAAAGATCGAAGGTTTTCTCGGCAAGCGCGGCAAGCCGTGGACGGCGAACGCGCCCTTGCCAGGCGGCGATTTCCCGGCCACCGGTTTCGACGCCCAGGTGGCGAAGCTGAAGAGCGCCTTTCCTTTCATCGACCAGCGCCTGGCGCGTCGGTTGACCCGGCTTTACGGCACGCGCGCGCAAGTGCTGCTCGGCCTCGCCAAGTCGAACGCCGATCTCGGCCGCAATTTCGGCGCCGATCTCTATGAGGCCGAGGTACGCTACCTCAGCGAAAACGAATGGGCGCTGACCGCCGAAGATGTATTGTGGCGTCGCACCAAACGCGGTCTGCATCTCAGCCGCGAACAGGCCTCGGCGCTTGACGAATTCATGCGCGGCATCAGCCGGCGCCATGTCGCGGCAGCGGAATAGGGAAGGCGATTGATGCACAAAGCCTGGGAGGAGGCATCATGCTGGAACTGAGAAACGTGACGAAGATGGTCGGCGCGGTGGAGCATATCCGCGACGTGTCGCTGACGCTTCAGCACGGCTCGCTCAACGTTTTGCTCGGGCCGACACTGTCGGGCAAGACCAGTCTGATGCGGCTCATGGCCGGACTCGACGTGCCGACCACCGGTTCAGTCTGGTTCGACGGCCAGAATGTCACCGGCATGCCGGTGCAGCAGCGCAAGATCGCCATGGTCTATCAGCAGTTCATCAACTACCCCGCGATGACCGTCTACGAGAACATCGCCTCGCCGTTGCGCGTCGCCGGCACCGACCAGGCCAAGATCGACAAGGAAGTCCGCAACGCGGCAGGGCTTTTGAAGCTCACACCCTATCTCGGCCGCACGCCGCTCAGCCTGTCCGGCGGCCAGCAGCAGCGTACGGCGCTGGCCCGCGCCATCGTCAAGAATGCCAGCCTGGTGCTGCTCGACGAGCCGCTCGCCAACCTCGACTACAAATTGCGCGAGGAGCTGCGCGCCGAACTGCCCAAGATATTTGCCGCCGCCGGCACTATTTTCGTCTACGCCACGACCGAGCCGCATGAAGCCTTGCTGCTCGGCGGCAATACGGCGACGCTGTCGGAGGGGCGGATCACTCAATTCGGGCCGACCATCGACGTCTTCCGCAAGCCGATCGACCTGGTGACGGCGAAAACCTTTGCCGATCCGCCGCTCAACACCATCGTGCTGGCCAAGAAAGGTCCGGATTTCCTTCTCGAGGGCGGCGTCAAGCTGCCGGTACCTGCAGAACTCGCCGGCATTGCCGACGCCAACTACACGATCGGCTTCCAGCCGCATCATCTGTCGCTCGAGCGGCCCAACGCTGCCGCGGTGCCGGTGCGCGCCAAGGTGACGATCACCGAGATCACCGGCTCGGAAAGCTTCATCCATCTCGATTTTGCCGATGCGCGCTGGGTCATGCTGACCCACGGCATCCGCGATTTCGAGCCCGACGCCGAGATCGAGGTGTTTATCGATCCGCGCCACATCATGGTCTTCGACAGCAACGGCAGCGCCGTCGCCGCGCCGAAGCTTGCGGCCTGAGGGGGGAAGAGATGGCGCGCATCGACGTCAACCATGTCAGGCACTCCTACCTGCCCAATCCGCAGAAGGATGCCGATTTTGCGCTGCGGGAAGTGCACCACACATTCGAGGATGGCGGCGCCTATGCGCTGCTTGGGCCCTCGGGTTGCGGCAAGACCACGCTGCTCAACATCATTTCGGGACTTCTGCACCCCTCGCACGGTGAGTTGTTGTTCAACGGCAAGGACGTCACCAATCTGTCGACGCAGGAGCGCAACATCGCGCAGGTGTTCCAGTTCCCGGTCATCTACGACACCATGACCGTTTACGACAATCTTGCCTTCCCGCTGCGCAATCGCGGCGTGCCGGAGGCCGATGTCGACCGCAAGGTGCGCGAGACGCTGGAGATGATCGACCTGGCGTCGTGGGCGAAGAAGAAGGCGAGGGGCCTGACCGCCGACCAGAAGCAGAAGATCTCGCTCGGCCGCGGCCTGGTGCGCTCGGATGTCAATGCCATCCTGTTCGACGAACCGCTGACGGTTATCGATCCGCACATGAAATGGGTGCTGCGATCGCAGTTGAAGCAACTGCACCGCCGCTTCGGCTACACCATGGTCTATGTCACCCATGACCAGACCGAGGCGCTGACCTTCGCCGACCAGGTCGTCGTCATGTATGATGGCGGCATCGTCCAGATCGGCACGCCGGCTGAATTGTTTGAGCGCCCGCGCCACACATTCGTCGGTTACTTCATCGGCTCGCCCGGCATGAACGTCATGCCGGTGGCGATCGACGGCAAGACTGCGACCATTGGCAGTCAGCGCATCGAGTTGCCCGGCGCGCCAAAGACCGCCGCTGGGAGCTCCGGCGCCATCGAACTCGGCATCCGCCCCGAGTATGTCAGGCTCGGCCGCGAGGGCATGGCGGTTAAAATAAGCAAGGTCGAGGATCTCGGCCGCCACAAGGTGGTGCGCGCCAGCCTCGAAGGCCGCGAGATCGCTGCCGTCATCGGCGAGGACGAGAGCGTGCCGGCCGACCCAAAGGTTCGCTTCGATCCGGCCGGCATCAACATCTATGCCGATTCCTGGCTGGTTGAGATGGGGCGTGTCGAGATGGGGGCATAGATGGAAAAGACCTGGAACAACAAGGCCTGGTTCCTGGTGCTGCCGGTGCTGGTGCTGGTGGCGTTCTCGGCCGTCATTCCGCTGATGACGGTCGTCAACTATTCGGTGCAGGACACCTTCGGCAACAACGTCTTCTTCTGGGCAGGCACCCAGTGGTTCGAGGAACTGCTGTCGTCCAGCCGCTTCTGGGAAGCCATGGTGCGCAACCTGATCTTCTCCTTCATCATCCTGGCCATCGAAGTGCCGCTCGGCATCTTCATCGCGCTCAACATGCCGAAGAAGGGTTGGGGCGTGCCGGTCTGCCTGGTGCTTATGTCGTTGCCGCTGCTCATTCCGTGGAACGTCGTCGGCACCATCTGGCAGGTCTTCGGCCGCAACGACATCGGCCTGCTCGGCTACTACGTCAACGCGCTCGGCATCGACTACAATTACGTGCAGGATCCGTTCGACGCCTGGGTCACCATCATCATCATGGACGTCTGGCACTGGACCAGCCTTGTCGTGCTGCTCTGCTATGCCGGCCTGGTTTCGATCCCGGATGCCTTCTACCAGGCGGCCAAGATCGACGGCGCCTCGCGCTGGGCGGTGTTCCGTTATATCCAGCTGCCGAAGATGCAGCGTGTGCTTTTGATCGCCGTGCTGTTGCGCTTCATGGATAGCTTCATGATCTACACCGAGCCCTTCGTCGTCACCGGCGGCGGCCCCGGCAACTCGACCACCTTCCTGTCGATCGACCTCGTCAAGACCGCGCTCGGCCAGTTCGACCTCGGTCCGGCGGCCGCCATGTCGCTGGTCTACTTCCTGATCATCCTGTTGTTGTCGTGGGTGTTCTACACCGTGATGACCAACTACGACGCGGAGCGCTGAGATGAGCGGCGCCAACGAAAGAGCCGACAGAGTGAGCGAAACCACCGCTTCGGGAAAATTGGCGAGCACGCTTTCGCAGGATCAGGTCGCCCGGCTGATGCGCAAGCGCGGCGAGGAATCGCGCTGGTGGTGGATCGTGCCGACGATCTACATCATCGTGCTTCTGCTGCCGATCTACTGGCTCATCAACATGAGCTTCAAGACCAATGCCGAGATCGTCTCCTCGCTGACGCTCTATCCGCATCAGCCTACGATCGCCAACTACGTCACCATCTTTACCGACGCCTCCTGGTACTCGGGCTACATCAACTCGATCACCTATGTGGTGATGAACATGGTGATCTCGGTGGCCGCCGCGCTGCCGGCGGCCTACGCCTTTTCGCGTTACCGCTTCCTCGGCGACAAGCATCTGTTCTTCTGGCTGTTGACCAACCGCATGGCGCCGCCGGCAGTGTTCGCGCTGCCGTTCTTCCAGCTCTATTCGGCTTTCGGCCTGATCGACACCCACATCGCCGTGGCGCTGGCGCACTGCCTGTTCAATGTGCCGCTGGCGGTGTGGATCCTCGAAGGCTTCATGTCGGGCGTGCCCAAAGAGATCGACGAAACAGCCTATATCGACGGCTACTCCTTCCCGCGCTTCTTCGTCAGGATTTTCATGCCGCTGATCGCCAGCGGCATCGGTGTCGCGTGCTTCTTCTGCTTCATGTTCTCATGGGTCGAGCTTTTGATCGCTCGCACGCTGACGACCACCGATGCCAAGCCCATCGCCGCCACCATGACCCGCACCGTCTCGGCCGCCGGCATGGACTGGGGCCTGCTTGCCGCCGCCGGCGTGCTGACGCTGATCCCCGGCGCGCTCGTCATCTGGTTTGTCCGCAACTACATCGCCAAGGGCTTCGCCCTGGGGAGGGTGTGATGAAACAAACGCACGGGTTCATCCTCACCACCACCGCCAAGGGCTTTGCCCTGGGGAGGGTGTCACCATGAATCTCGACCTCACCTGGATGGCGTGGACGTGGCCGACGGCGGCGTTCTTCGGCACCATTCTTCTGCTGCTGTGCGGCATGGCGTTTTGGGAATTTGCCTCGCCGGGCGGCAATCCGCGCGTCGGCATCCTGCGCTTCGAGACGACGCGCGGCGACCGTCTTTTTCTGTCGCTGCTTGGCAGCGCCTTTATCCATCTCGCTTGGCTGGGTCTTGTCGGATCCAACCTGTGGTGGGCTCTCGCTCTCTCCGTGGTCTACGCCGTCGGCGTGTTCCGCTACGTATAGAGGGGGAAACTGTTGGATCGACCGCGTGCCGGCGGCCGTTCCAGATCGCACTTGAAACCTAAATGTGGAGGAAACCTATGCGACGGCAATTTTTAACATCAACAACTGCCCTTGTCCTGTTGCTCGGGGTAGGCAACGCCTACGCCGGAATGGATGAGGCCAAGGCGTTTCTGGACAAGGAAATCGGCCCGCTGTCGACGCTCGACCGCGCCGGCCAGGAAGCAGAAATGCAGTGGTTCATCGATGCCGCGAAGCCTTTCGCCGGCATGGACATCAAGGTCGTGTCCGAAACCATCGCCACCCACCAGTATGAATCGCAGGTGCTGGCGCCGGCCTTTACCGCCATCACTGGCATCAAGATCACGCATGACGTCATCCAGGAAGGCGACGTCGTCGAGAAGATCCAGACCCAGATGCAGACCGGCCAGAACCTTTATGACGGCTGGGTCAACGATTCCGACCTGATCGGCACCCACTGGCGCTACCAGCAGGTCCGCAACCTGACCGACTGGATGGCGGGCGAGGGCAAGGACGTTACCAATCCGAACCTCGACCTGAAGGATTTTATCGGCACCTCCTTCACCACCGCGCCGGACAAGAAGCTCTATCAGCTGCCCGACCAGCAGTTCGCCAACCTCTACTGGTTCCGTTACGACTGGTTCAACGACGAGAAGAACAAGGCCGACTTCAAGGCGAAATACGGCTACGACCTCGGCGTTCCCGTGAACTGGTCGGCCTATGAGGACATCGCCGAGTTCTTCACCGGCCGCGAGATCGATGGCAAGAAGGTCTATGGCCACATGGACTATGGCAAGAAGGACCCGTCGCTCGGCTGGCGCTTCACCGACGCCTGGCTGTCGATGGCCGGCAACGGCGACAAGGGCCTGCCGAACGGCCTGCCGGTCGACGAATGGGGCATCAAGGTCAACGAGAAATCACAGCCGGTCGGCTCCTGCACGGCGCGCGGCGGCGACACCAACGGCCCGGCTGCCGTCTACTCGATCCAGAAATACCTCGACTGGCTGAAGGCCTACGCTCCGGCCGAAGCCCAGGGGATGACGTTCTCCGAATCCGGCCCGGTGCCGGCACAGGGTGCGGTCGCGCAGCAGATATTCTGGTACACCGCCTTCACCGCTTCGATGGTCGACGCCGGCGCCAAGGCGGTGCTGAACGACGACGGTACGCCGAAGTGGCGCATGGCCCCGTCGCCGCATGGCGTCTACTGGAAGGACGGCATGAAGCTCGGCTATCAGGACGTGGGTTCCTGGACGCTGATGAAGTCGACGCCGACCGACCGCGCCAAGGCCGCCTGGCTCTACGCGCAGTTCGTGACCTCGAAGACGGTCGACGTGAAGAAGAGCCATGTCGGCTTGACCTTCATCCGCGAAAGCACGATCCACGACAAGAGCTTCACCGAACGTGCGCCGAAGCTCGGTGGTCTGATCGAGTTCTACCGCTCGCCGGCCCGCGTTCAGTGGTCGCCGACCGGCACCAACGTGCCCGATTATCCGAAGCTGGCACAGCTCTGGTGGCAGGCGATCGGCGATGCCTCGTCCGGCGCCAAGACGGCGCAGGAAGCCATGGACTCGCTCTGCGCCGAGCAGGAAAAAGTCATGACCCGCATCGAGAAGTCGGGCGTCCAGGGCGATATCGGCCCGAAGATGGCCGAAGAGCATGACCTCGCCTACTGGAACGCCGACGCGGTCAAGAACGGCAATCTCGCGCCTCAGCTGAAGATCGAAAACGAGAAGGAAAAGCCGATCACCATCAACTACGACGAACTGGTGAAGAGCTGGCAGAAGTAATCTTGGCGTACGCGCCAGGATCATAGTGAACGGGGAGGCGGCATCTTGCCGTCTCCCCTGTTTGTATAGGCGAGCTACCGGGAGGACTAATGACCGGATACATCCTTGCAATCGACCAGGGTACGACATCGACCAGGGCGATCCTGTTCGACGGCGCGATGAAGGTCGCCGGCAGCAAGCAGCAGGAATTCACGCAGCATTATCCTGCCTCCGGCTGGGTCGAGCATGATCCGGAAGAGATCTGGGCAAGCGTCGTCGCCACCGTCAAAGGCGCGCTGAAGGCCGCCGGCCGCGAGGCTTCGGATGTGGCGGCGATCGGCATCACCAACCAGCGCGAAACCGTCGTCATCTGGGACAAGGCGACCGGCAAGCCGATCCACAATGCCATCGTCTGGCAGGACCGCCGCACCGCGCCGCTCTGCCAGAAGCTGAAGAAACACGGCCTGGAGAAAAAGTTCACCAAGAAGACCGGCCTGCTGCTCGATCCCTATTTCTCCGGCACCAAGATCGGTTGGATGCTGGACAAGGTGAACGGTGCGAGAAAGCGAGCCGAAAAGGGCGAACTGCTCGCCGGCACCATCGACAGTTTTTTGATCTGGCGGCTGACCGGCGGCAAGGTGCATGCGACAGATGCCACCAACGCCTCGCGCACGCTGGTCTATAACATCGAGAAAAATGTCTGGGACGACGAGCTGCTCTCCATCCTGCGCATCCCGGTGGCGATGCTGCCTGAGGTCAAGGATTGCGCCGACGACTACGGCGTGACGGAAAAAAGCCTGTTTGGCGCTGAAATCAAAATCCTTGGCGTGGCCGGCGATCAGCACGCAGCGACCATCGGCCAGGCCTGTTTCGAGCCAGGCATGATGAAATCGACCTATGGCACCGGCTGCTTTGCGCTGCTCAACACCGGCGCCGATCTGGTGCGCTCGAAGAACCGGCTGTTGACCACCATCGCCTATCGGCTGAACGGCAAGACTACCTATGCCTTGGAAGGCTCGATCTTCATCGCCGGTGCCGCCGTGCAATGGCTGCGCGACGGCATCAAGGTGATCGGCAAGGCCGAGCATAGCGGCGTTTTGGCGGCAACCGCCGACCCCACGCAGAACGTCTATCTGGTGCCGGCTTTCGTCGGTCTCGGCGCGCCGCATTGGGACGCCGAGGCGCGTGGCGCGATCTTCGGGCTGACGCGCAACTCAGGCCCGGCGGAGTTTGCCCGCGCGGCGCTGGAATCCGTCGCCTACCAGACGCGCGATCTCCTCGACGCAATGCGCAAGGACTGGAAGGGGGCGTCGGCCAAAACCGTGCTTCGCGTCGACGGCGGCATGGTGGCCTCCGACTGGACCATGCAGCGGCTGGCCGATATCCTCGATGCGCCGGTCGATCGCCCGACCATTCTGGAGACGACGGCGCTGGGTGCGGCGTGGCTTGCCGGCTCGAAAGCAGGCGTGTGGCCGAAGGCGAAGGATTTTGCCAAGAGCTGGGCGCTCGAGCGCCGCTTCAAGCCGGACATGGATGCCGACACCCGCTCGGCAAAACTGGCGGGTTGGCGCGACGCGGTGCGCCGGACATTGAGCGCGTCCTGATTTCGCACTTAAGACCAAGTCCGCGAAAAGACGAAGCCCGCGCCCATTGCCGGCGCAGGCTCCGTCCTACCCTAACTTCGCCCTAAACACATCAATAGGGCGAATTACACTGCCGCCGAGGGCCGTAGTTGGGCTGGAATGTGTTGTCCGAGGCGCGGTAGGAGCGATAGCGGTCGTGGCACCACTGCACATGCGCATCGCCGCCGTAGACGCGGTTGTTCTCGCTGTTGACGATCGCACCGGTGATCAAGGCGCCGGTGGCGAAGGCAGCCAGCGGGAACCAGTAGTCGCCGTGACGGCGATAGCCGCGGTGATATTCGCGATAGCCGCGATGGCCATTCCAATAGCTGCCGCTATCATTGTTGCGCGAGAACTGGCGGCCTACGCGGAAATCGCGATTGCCGGAATTGCGGTTGCCGTGGCGCATCCACCGCCAGTTGTCATGACGAGAATCGCCCACATTCACGATGTCGGACGAAGTTGCTGATGACTGGGGCACGAACATCTGGGCGGCATTGGCCGGCATAGCGGCGGCCGCGGCAAACGAAATTGACAGGGTGGTCGCCAGTAGACCCGTTGCGATCTTGTTCATGATCTTCTCCTTGAAGGGTGGTTGACGTCCCTTGTGAGACGAAAACGGCCCGCTCGTGCGATGGTTCCCACCAAAACAGTAAGTTGCTGATTTGTAATGTTTCTCGAACTCGGCGCGTGAGAAAAGGCGCGTCTCGCGCGCCAACAGATCGAAGCGGCGACCACGTTGCGGGAGCGGCTCACCGGGCTGGTGACGACGCAATTTGCGGCGCGTCTGGCGATGGCTGAAACCCCGGTCGAAGGGCCATCTTTTTCCGGTTGACCGGTCGCGGCACTCTCCCTATGTTCCGCGCAATTTCGAGGGCGGCCTTTAGAGCCCGCGGGAGCGCGTAGCTCAGCCGGTAGAGCAACTGACTTTTAATCAGTAGGTCATGGGTTCGAATCCCATCGCGCTCACCAGTTTTTTCAAGCACTTAACGGTTTAGCGCCTGCGCCTATGTCGTGCCGGGCTAACAAAGGGCTAACAAAAACCTTAGTCTGTAGTCGGATTGCGGTGGAGCGATTCACATTCTTCAACAAATCTCGATGCGGTTTCTGAAATTTGGCTAAGGGTTTCGAAGACAGGCCTACCTTGCAAGGGCTGACCTGGACCGAAAGCGATTTCAAAATTCATCCCAAACTGGCCATCTAGTTTCACGTCTCCCGACGCTCCAGGTGGCACGGAAACGGTGGCATTGAACACGCGGCCGTCTTGGGAGAGAAAATCTTGTGGCCCAAGGGCCACCCGGTGGCCGCCGATCGATACATCAAGCTTGTATACCTTCAGCTTGGATATCGATGGAATAAGCAAATTGTGTTTGTCTGCAAGATCCAGCTCGTGAAGCTCTCTCAATAGGTATTTGCCCCCGGGATAGGGCTGAAGCCGTTCCAGCATCAGGCGAGCGCTTACGCTAGCATCATGCATAATGGTTCTCAAAAAACTCTGGAATCGTTCGGGATTTTCACCCGTAGGGAATGCCGCTCTGATTCCGTCACCAGAGCCTAAAGGGGGCTTTGTGAGAGCTACGGCACAATAATCAAAAGCGGTCCTGATGTTGTGCACCGAGTCACCGACCACCGTAGCGAATTCCAGCGGCATCAAATTTTGCGTCATATAGGTTACATTGAACTTGCCATCCTGCACGGGTCCTCCCGGCAAAAGGAATTGAGTACCCTCCCGCAACGCAAATTCGTGCTCTGCGCGCCTAAGATCGGCGAGGTGCTGACGGCCCCTATGAATCTTCACAGTCGCACCGGCAAAAGGTGAGCCGTAGGTCATATACATCATCACCAAATTTTGGATATCGATAACGATCCCTTACCACACAATTATGACTGGCGCCCGTCGTGAGCCCAGGCCCGCCACCGTGAGGCAGCGGGCCAAATCCTTCACGCTGAAAGATTTTACAGCGAGACAAGCACTTCCTGGGACTTGAGGTCGTCCGGCCACATGACCGTTTCGCCATAGTCTTCCGGGCAATAACCCTCAGCGTCGGCGCCTTCCTCGTCGTCGGCGTTGTCTAGCTCTAGATCGCATGTGTCGCAGGCCGGCAGGTTGGGAGCGGTTCCGGACAGGAACGACTGCCCGCCATTATGCGCCCAGCCCAGAGAAGGCTCGTCGTCTGCGGTTTCCTCATCGTCGCAAAAGTCCGCCTCCATTAGATCCAAAGCTGTCACCAGCGACATCGCCCGGTCTAGAAGGTCGTCGAGTCGCTTCTCGACGGACTGGCGCCAGACGCGCGGGTCTGTTCCCCTAGGCATGCCATAGGGCTTTAGAACGCGAATGTGGCCGGTCATGACACGCGCTCCTGATCGAGGAACGCCAGCGCCGTCATCATTTCATCACGGTGCCACCGGCTCGTTTCGCCGGCATCAAGCAATGTTTGGAAGAGGCGGTTGCATACTGCCTTATCGATAGGCTTTGCTCGGAGGCTTGCGCTGTAGGCATCGTGTGCCGCGCTCAGGGCGGCCAGGGCGGCCTGCCACGCCTTGATCTTCTCCATCAGATCGGACGGGATAGTTGCGGGCGGCGCCAGCGCTACAGCGCCCGCTATGGCCGGAAGCGAGGCCAGTCCGACCAGCAAATGCCGCCGGTCGATGGTTGTTGCCTGTGATGTCATGTTGAAGTGTCCCCAGGAAGGGCTGTTCAGGCCCGCGTGGCGAGCAGCGCCATAGCCGGGGTTGAACACTTGCCTGGAAGACAAGCCGAACGCCTTTAAGGTTTCCCTCTGGACATAGCGTCCGCCCCCGGCCATAAAAGCCGAGTTGGACGCCCGCCAAGGCGCTCCACATGCGTCTAGGAAGCCTGTCAGGGCCTCCAAGTCTCGCTTTTTCGGTGAAGCCGCCCCGCCAAGGGTTGCGCCGCCGTATTCCAGGTCCGGGTGTTCAGCCCACGGACACAGTTTGCTTATTCGCCGATTTCGTCAAGCACTCCCTTTGGGGAGACGGCTTGCGTTTGCGCGAACGAATAGGCCGGCGGACAAAGCCGCCGGCTGCTGCTCCTCTTATCAGTGATGAGTTTTACGGTATCGCCGCCGGACTTCGGCCAGGACGAACTCGGGGGATGCTCTGAGCGGAATAGCCTCGCGGTCGTGCTGTTCCTCGATCGGCTCAGGCTCACGATCGGTGTCACCGTCCATCTCGTCGAGCACCGCAATGAGATGCTCGATGGTGGCTTCAATGCGGTCGCGGAAGAATGTGCTCAATGGACGCTCCCCCACTGAACGGAGAGCGTGCCGCCGAGTTCGTGGATGGCGCGCACGATGCAGTTATAATTCGCGGTCCCACGCTTTCCTCGCCAACGTTTGTCCTTGAAATAGCGCTTGGCATTGGCGAACTCATCGAGGTCAGCCATCGAGATGTTCTGCCGCCAACACTCCTCGCGCAGTGTGTCCAACAGGCCGATGCCGGTCGTCTCGTAAGGCTTACGCGGTCGTGAAAGCTTTTGCTGCGAACCACGGTCGAAAATAGCACGCGATTCCATCTCGGGAAACGCTTCGTACAGCACCTTAGTGGTAGCCGTGCGATACAGCTTGCGGAACAGCGTGTCTCTCTTAGCTGTCCATGTGCTGCTCTTGGTGATTCCGATGCTCACGCACCGGCTCTTGATCGCGCAGCGGCTGCGGTGGGGAAGCGCTCTTGATATAGCGGCATAGTCGGGATAACCGTCCCGGCAAATGCCGTCTTCAGCGTCTGTCCAAAGCTTGTAGCCCCGGCATGTCACTCCCTGCTTTTGGATCCTTCTTCTGGTTTTTTCCCCGATCGTTTGATGGTGGGCAACGAACATCAGGCACTCTCCTCTTCATGTGATTGAAAAAATCTTTGGAGGCTTGAGCTTCTTCATGTCACCCGACGTTTCGTCGCCGTCGAACCGGGAAATAGTGGGTAGGACAAATCTGTCGCGAAATGGGGTAGAGAAAACTGTGCCCGTGAATCCCGCTGTTATCCCCCGCCCATGAACATTATCCCCCTCTACATCGCCGCAATCGCCCTCCTGATGCTCGCCAGCGCGGTCTGGCGCTACCGGCAGCGGGACATGGTGGGTGTGGCCGCGTGCCTCCTGATGGCTGCGCTTGGCGTCGTAGCCCTACTGCTTCCTGTGAGGTAGAACCTGAATGCCCGCTTGCGCTTATTCGTATAACAGTTCAAGCACGCCCTTGCGGGGGCGAAGCTATGGGGGGATCGAATGTTGTTGTTTTCTGCGGGCTTTGTGCTGGGAATAGTCGCGTGCATCGGCGGCATCCAAGCGTTCGCTTGGTGGGTAGACCGATCAGCAGACCGTTCAGTGAGTTAAATCGGCCTTTTATTAGCACCCGCTCATCTTGACTGCACCGCCGGCTCGCCATTGGCTTTGGCTTTGGAATGGCACTGGCCGGTTAGCGTAGATCCGCCCCGGCAATCCGCCGCGTGAAGGCCCGCTCAACACCAGCAACAGCCTCATCCTTCGTTTCGACTGTTCCGTGCGCGCCGCCGTCATGGCACGTCCAGAACCAAGTGCCTGCGGCTGGGCCGTGCATCCTCTTCATGATGCGTCCGACCTTTTCCTGCTGGAACGCTGCGGCGAAATCGAAGGGCGCCGTCTGCCCTCCTATGACGGTCCGCGACCATGCCAGCCAAACGCGAGCACCTCGGCCGAGCACGAACTTGAACGCCTCGTCCTGTTTCTCGAACGTCTGGAGGATCGCGCTTCCGTCGAGGACCTGAAAGCCGATTTGATAGGCGAAGCGGACGGTAAGGCGATCTGCTGGCATGGCTCCGATATAGCGTTCAATCTTCCTCGCGGAAATCCTGCAAAGAGGCATGGCGAAGGTCTTCCTCGCCGCGCAAGTGCTTCACACGGCCGATAAGGCCCGGCTTAACCCATTGCGTCGCCGGCCGCTTCATGCCCTTGGGTGCCGGCCCAGCGTGCTCCTGGACGCGCTTCCATAGCCGTTCCCGGATTGCCCGGCTGGAGTTGATGAACGCTGAGCCGACATACTGCCCGGTGGTCCGATCGGCCATCAGCGCAAAGGCCGGCTTGCCCGGCTCCCGCTCGACACCGAGCAGGTCGTATTCCTCCACCATGTAGTTTTTGATCTTCAGCCAGGCGGTCGACCGGCCGCTGCGGTATTTGCTGTCGCGGCGCTTAGAGACCATGCCCTCGATGCCAGCCTCGTCGATCAGGTGGAAGATGGCTTTTGCGTCACCGGGCAGCGCCTGACTAAATTGAATGCGAATGTTGGCGGGGATCATGCTTTCAAGGATCTCGCGCCGTTCCTGCAGGGCCATGTCGCGCAGATCGTGGCCGTTGAGGTGGAGGAGATCGAAGGCGACGAAATAGAGGTCGTGCTGCCGGCGCGTGATCGCCTTGCGCAGTTCGCCGAAGTCCGACAGGCCAGCATCGTTCAAGACGACGATCTCGCCGTCGACGATGGCGCTCTGGGCGCCGAGCTCCGCGCTTGCCGCCACGATATCGCGGTATTTTGTTGTCCAGTCGAGCCCACGGCGGGTGTAGATCCGCGTCCCGTCCTCGTCGATGATCAACTGCGAACGGTAGCCGTCAAACTTCACCTCATGAGTCCAGTCGCCGCCCTCGGGAGGCTTCTCCACCAAGGTCGGCATTAACGGCTCGATGAACTTCAAACGCATGCACTGACCCACCGTCCGGCGATTCAAGCGGCGAGCCTGAAATCGGTTCCGGAACATTTTAGACGAATTGCATGTTTGAACGGTTATGAAGATCGAAGCCGACGAATGCCGGGCAGCGTTGACGCTCATCCGGCGCACTATCGAGGATCTCTGTCCGCCTGGCGTGCTGCCCAGCGAGGAAGCGGTGAACGGTCTCTATGGGCCGGGGCTCATGGATGAGGCGGAAGCGCTGGCTGCTGCCATCGTCGCAACGATCGACCAGATGCAATTGCGCGTGATGGTGAAACCGCCTTCCCCAAGCATCAAGTCCTAGACACCCCGTGACGACCGGCTGTTTTGCCTTACGCAAAGCTTTCGGCCGGCAGGTCCGTCAACCGGCTACCCACAGAAGCAGTGCGACACCGACCGCATAAGGGATCAGCACAGCCGCAAAGGCGACCCACAGGCCCGGATCGGCGAATACCTGCATCTGGCTGCGAAGCTGTTCCATGGCACCAAACAGCAAAAGGCCCGCTGTGTTCCCAAAAGCGCAAAAAAGCCGGCCACCTTTCGGCAGCCGGCCAGTTCCAACAGAAGGGAACGGTGCACCGATGGGGCAGTGCAGCGTCCGAATTGTTTCGAGGCTACAATGTTCCAAGGGGATTCACAGATTCGGAGTTTCGATCTATGCTGAAGGCATGGAAGCGATCTTTGACGATATCGCCAGCGCCCTCAGAGAGCCCCGCCAGGACGTGTGGCGCCCCGTCCGCGCCTTCGCCCTCGACATGGCAGCCAAGCTGTTCCTTGGCATTGCTATCGGCCTCGGTGTTGGCTTTGGAATGGCGCTGGCCGGCTGATCACTGGAACGAGATGCCCACGGCCTTGATGACCGAGCCGGACAGGGTGACGGTGAAATCTCCACTCGCATTATTTTCCGTCGTTGCCATAGACCATGCGTCGGTCGCAACAGGCCGATCGTTGGTCAAAGCAATCTCATCATGAATTGGACTGTTGACGCCGCTCCATGAGCCGACTGCGCCGCTGCCGGTGATTGAGCCCGACAGGAAGAAAGCCACGCCTGACGTTTTGACCTCTAGATCGGTTGCGGTCGCACTGTTTGTGCCCGATGCGGTCACGCTGTCGACAGGTGTGCTGCTGACCGGGAACAGACGATAGACGGCGATCGTGCAATTGAACGGTGCCGCCCCAGCGAAGGTGACGACAAAGGTGGCAGTGGTCCCCGCAGCGATCGGCAGGTAGAACCATGAGACAGAGCCTTGGCCGTTCCCGCCGACGACTTCGGGTCCTTTGGTCATGGCATTGCCATCAGCGGTAACACTGTTCACGGCTCTGGACGTCCCGGTATTTCCAACGTTGCCGTTGACGCCAACCAGGATGAGGCGCCCGGCTCCGGCAGCGCCAATGTTCTTGGCCGTGAACGTATAGGCCGTTGCGTTGGTGTTATCGACGGTCGCGCCCTCGTAGCTGTACGTCATTGGTGGCGCTGGCGGAGGTCCACCAGTGCCGTTGAAAAAGTTTCCGCCGGAAAGCAGCATTGGTGTTCACTCCTTATCGTTCAAACATGGCGATCGAATAGGGTTCGATGACTGAGCGCGCGATGTCGCGCACCCCTGCTGTCACGTCGATAACAGCGCCCTGAATGAGATCGTCTATGTTCTCTGTCGCGACTTCCGAAGGATCGAATCCGCCGCCGTGGACCATCAGGTCTTCGAGAAAGTCGGAGAGCAGCCGGTCGTTGATACCGTCCCCGGCGATCAGCCGAAGCCGGCGAGGCTGCCCGGAAATGACCACCACAGCGGTTTCAGTCTCGCCGTCATAGGCAAACCCTGTAACGCTTGCGTTGGCGCCGGTGAATGAGCGCGTGACGCCGGTCTTGAGGTCTGTGAGGTAACTTGTCCCGCCAGCTGCGAAATAGAAGTCTTCGGTTAGCCGATTAAGGTCAGGCGCACACAGTCTGCGCGTCCCCCCGTTGGCCTGAATCTGATAAGGCACAGTCTTGCTATATTCGACTGCGCCGGTCGTGCCATTGATGCGGCTGACGGTTGCGGCGTCGGTCCAGACGACGAGATCGCCGTCATCATCGTAAACGGCATATCTGAGATCGTTCGGAAGAGTCGCCAGGACGCTGCTGCTCTTCAAAAAGCCAGAAGAGGTGAACGTCACCTTCACCAGATCGGCATCCGCGCAAAGCCAAACATCCACCTCGCTGCCCCGCTGTTCGCCAGGCGTAACGCACTGGACGGAAGCGTAGCCACCCCAGCCCTCCGCAGACGAATACGCCAGGGTCACAGCCGCTTCGGTCAGGAGAACCGAAAAGATCCCCACATCATCGCTGACGCCAACCATGATCGCGGACGAAGCGAAATCGATGAGGCAACCCGGATCACCCGATATGCCGGAAGACGCCACGACGTTGTTGACCGTATCGATGGCGGCACCCGTCGAGCCATCGACGAGAACGGCTTTCCATCCACCGAAGCCAGCGAAACTGCCGAGGTAAATCAGGCGATCGAGCGCGCGGCTGTAGCGAAACAGGGCATAATAGGCCAATGCGTCGGCGGGGAGGTCGAGGCTGAAATATTGGCTGACTGAATAGATCGAATAGAGAGTGGCATTCGGGGCCGTGTCGAAACCGTAGAGCTTGCCTTGATCCCAGACAGGAATGATCTGCCCGAATGCGATCGAACCGCTAAAGGTTGTGAAAGCATCATAGTCGTGCGTCGATGCACCGTCCTGAATCCATTCCGCTTCGAAGACAGGAGGCGCACCCAGACCGGCAATATCAAAGTCGGTGACCACGATATCGAGGTAGCCCCTGTGAGCGGAGACGTTGGTTTCGCCTTCTTCCTTCACCATGGTCGGGTCGCGCGGCTGGGTGCTTTTCCCGTCATATGCGCGGAACTTCAGTCCTTTTGCACGGTAGCCGCTTGTGGCATCGTAAATAGCCTTCCCGTTGGCGTAGAGCTTGCGCATCGTCCATGTCGAGTTTGGAACAAGCGGACGCGCAAACCGCAGGCGAGCCGACATCTTCGCCGTGGTCGACGTGATCGTATCCCAGTATTCGATATGGGTCGAAGTAACCGTCAGGATCGGCGGCACCCAGATATAGGCTGCCGGTAACCGGCACTTGCCCCAGACGACAGGGATGGTCTGCCCGTAAGCCGAGGTCGGTAGTGTTACCTGAACGTTTGGAACTTCCGGCACAGTCGGCGTCGGCTGTTCCTGACCCCAACCGCCGTAACTCCCCAGACGACGCGCGCTCATGCTATTGCCCGCCTATGCAAAAGCTGTCCAGCAAAGCTGCCGGGCAACCAGGTTCATCCACCATCGAGATTTCGTTGACGTCGAGCATCACGGCGATGAAAGACACTCCGGAAGCGATAGGCCGGGCTATGCCCTTCTTGCGGCCCATGGACAGGCCGGTGAGCTTGCCTGTTTCCATCAGATCCCGCGCGAGTTTTGCGCGTGGCGAATCCGACAGCTCGCCGACACAAAGAAGGCCACGGTCGTCTTCCTCGAACTTGATCCACTTGCCGATCTCTTCGCCTTCGTGCTGAAGCAGCATTTTGGGCTGGAAGCCTCGCCGAATGAGATTTTCGAACGCGCCTTGACCGACAACGATCTCGTCGTTGCAAGCAACACCCCAGGCGATGGCATGGCCGGCGATAAGCATTCTATTCCCTCGATGCCTGCAGGGTGAGTTCGTCAAACATCTGGCGAGCGCGCTGGCGGGCCGTGCCCTCGCTCTCGCCGGCTGCTGCGGTGTAATTCAACGTGATGTTTGTGCCGGGCTGCTGGACATTGACTGAGGTATTGGACGAGCCGTCGTCGGCGGTGGAGGCAAGCTTGTAGCTACCGAGTTGCGTGTGACCGATTCCCCAACTCGAAATGTAACTGCCGACGCTCGGATCGAATGCGTCACCGAACATGGTATTGCCGGTACCGGTCGCGCCACTGTCATTGTTGTGCACAAGTGCCGCGAGGATTGACGACGAAAGCATGCCGAAAGTCTGCGCGGTCACATCGCTTAGTTTGTTGATGACGATGTTCTGTTGTTGCGTCTGCTGCGCTGAATAGCGGCCGATGTCGTCACTCAGCCGGCTGATATAGCCTTTGGTGTTCGTGTCCAGGCGGTCCACGTTGTCGGCGGTATCTTCGGTATAGTCAGCGGTGGCCTTTAGGTTCGGATCGCCGCCAAATGACCTGACACCGACGCCGGAGCCGTTGGCGTTGGAGTTGTAGGTCGAACTGCGCGACGGCAAATCAATCTGGTTCGGATCGCCGCCATAGCGATGGACGGTCGGGAGCGATGTGGTGGAGCCCGCACTAAGCTCGGCGTTCATCTTCGCCAGAGCATCCATAGATGCATTCTCGGCAATACGAAACGCCTGCGCGAACTGCCCTGCAATGGTGTTGGCTGCGGTTACGCCAACGGCTTGCGTTACCTTCAATTCGTCTTGGAGATGCTGAAGATTGGCTTTGGCATCATCGATTTGGATGCCGACGCCAATCCCCCGGTCGCTCATCTGTTGAAGTTCGGCGATCTGCTGCTGGACAGAGGCTATGTCGGCGTTGATGTCGTCAGCCGAACGCCCAAACGCTGCTGCGGCAGTCTTTGCACCCTCGGCAATCTTGTCCAGAAGACCGACCTTCGCATCTCCTCTGACCAGGGTCAGGAAGTTTTCAAACGTCGGGTTTGTTTTGAAGTTGGCCAACTGCTCAGAGAAATGCGCTAGTTCCTGCGAAAACCCGGAAAACGCTTCGGTGGCGCCGGTTAGCAGGGGCGCCAGCCTGATTAGTGCCTTCCCCAGATTGGCATTGATCACCGTCGACAGGACATCGAGCTTGTCGTCCAGTTCCCCGGCCCGCTGAAGCAAATCGTCAGGGATGATGATGCCGAGTTCCAGCGCAGTCTTCTTGAACTTGTCGATCGAAGCGCGGCCCTGCTCAAAGATGCGCGCCATCTCGACGCCACCCTTGCCGAACACGGCAGCCGACAATGCGGCCTTTTCCGTTGCGTCGCTCGTCTGCGCCATCGCATCGGCGACGAGCTTTAGGCGCTCCTCCTGGTCTTTGGTGTTGAGGATGTTCTGGAGCAGTTCCGGGTTGAGCTTCTTCAGGCTGGAGAAAAGCGCACCCTGGCCCAGAGCAGCAAGGCCGGCATTCTTGGCGAAGATATTCAGCGAAGAGTTGTAGCTCTCCTGATCGATGTTGGCCTGTTTGGCGGCAAAGGCGAGCGCCTGATAAGTGTCCGTCCTAAGCCCGGTGGTCTTGGCGTTAGCGGCAATCTCGTCATATTCGGAGATCGTCTGCTTCAGCTTGTCGAATGCACCGCCCAACGAGGCCAGCGCGGCCAGGCCGACACCAGCGGCAAGGCCCGTACCGAAAGTCTTCAGCGTACCCGCCATGCCCGCCACGTTGCGCTCGACGGCAGATACCGCTTTCGCCATCCGAGCACTTTGCGTTTCAACCGTGGCGGCGTTCCTTTTGAAGCCGTCCGCGAATTTGTTCGCATTGGTCGACAAGTCGATGCTGATGCTGCCAACTGTTGCAACCATGGCTAGGCGTTCCCTTGTGTCTCGATCGCTGCGACTTCGGCGGTCAAATGTGCATTGTGAGCGGCGAGAAAGGCGCCCATGGCGGTTTCGACTTCCTCCAATGCCTGGAGGCCAGAGCCGGTGACCTGGAAAGCCATCTCGATGCCGGCAATGATCAGGTTGCGCGCCAGATGAAGCTGTTCGTCCTTGCTCATCGACATGCCGCCTCCAACTCGCGCTGCAATTCGAGCGCCTGCTGAAATGATTGCGCGAACAAGTTAGTCCGCTCTGTCTCGGCAGGCGGATTGGCCGGATTGCAGCCGAGCGGGGTATCTGGCAGCGGCGACATTTCCCAGGGACGCAGGCCCAATGCCTGATGCAGCGCGCGGAAATCGCGTGCGCGGTAGGCATCGATTGCCGCCTCTGTGATCTTGAACGCTCGGGATTTGTCTTTGCGACGCTTAACAGGCATCCTTATGGCCTCCCAAATTGGTCGAGCGCCCAAGGCGTCTCGCGTGTGTCTTTGGGCACCCATGTGACCAGGAAAGCATGCCCGAGCCGCTTCCATGCCTCGGGAAGAGCGGCTTTAACCTCGGCGTCCGAGAAGAGCCCAAACAGCTCCAGATCATGGAAGAAATCGAACTCGCATTCGAACGCGGTCGACCATGCAGCAATCTCTGCCAACGAGTCGGTTCTGCGTTTCGCAAGACGTCTTTTGACTGGCATCAGGCGCCCCTTCTGTTGGAACGCAAGGCAGGAGGCCGTGTACGGCTGGGTGGCGCGTCAACATCGAGGTCCAGTTCTCGGACCAGGCGCGCAAAGCCTGTCCTGGCGTCCTTCTCGATGCCCACCGCTGGGTGAGCACGCACGTTCTTGCGGTCGTCTGTGGTCGTGATCCCTTCCTTGTCGATCACGGCTCGGGCCTGCTGCGAACGGTCCCACGCTTCGGCCGCAAGTTGCAGAAGCCGCAGATGGTGCGGCTCTAGTTCGTAGTCAGTGACAACACCGCGCCACCAGGCCTTGGCCTCGTCGCTCAGGTGTCCAGGTGGGTTTGGCCCGCGTCTTTTCATGGCTCAATCATTGGTGTGGGGAAACGGGGGCACCGTTCGGCAATGTTGTGCCTCGGGAGCGGTCGCAGGAATTAATTTTGAAAAGGCCTTTTCGGCCCCCCCCGGGTTTGCATGGCTCATGGTATTGCCCTCCATGCGTCAGCACGGGCAGCGGCTCGCCATTGCTGATGGTCAAGGTTCTCTTCATCAATCGGCATAGGCAGGGCATCGAACGACTGCATGAAGCAGTTGTCGTCGCGATCGTAGCCCATGAGCCAGATGGTGCGGCGATCCTCGCAAAGCACGACGTCGATCTGTTCAAGCCTGAGTGTCGGCATGTGCCTTCTCCAACTTCTCGACGGCGCCACGCTTCACAACCAAGCGCCAGCCCATCGGGCTCTCGTTTGGACGTAACCCTTTGCTCTCGATCTCGCTGTGCCAGAGCCCGCCTTGATGGCTGACGAAGTCCCCTGGTGCGTACGTTGAATCCGTCTTCCACGAGCCGCGATAGGGAATGTTCAGCTCGACCTTTCGTGCGGAGGATGACGGCTCCCAGAACTTGCGGCCGTCGTCACCCTCGCGCAGGATCTCAAACACGCTGTCCGGGTTCGCGCCGTCCTTGCAGATACTCACTTCCCCCAGCATCCACTGGCCGTAGAATGCCTTGTCCTCGACGATGCCCTGCAAACGCAATGACGAGTTGACGGCGGCGCCAGAGAAGCAGCGCAATTCGCCTCGCTCGATCAAACCCCAAGCGAAATCACCGGATTCGTTGTCATTCAATTCGGCACGAACATAGACCAGCCGGTTGGTCTTCCTGATATAGAACACGCTGCCGATGGGCGCGTTGTGTCCCTTGTGGCTGCTCAAAAGCGAGACGGGCAATTCAGCGTCGACGCCATGAGCAATGAGGCTGTAGTTGTGAGTGTTGATTGTCGAACTGGACGCCAAGCCGTGGATGCGCCTTGACCCCGGTCGCGGTGGAATTGACATCTCGAAGTCGTCGCCGCCGCATGCCGTCCATTTCGACTTGGTTGGCTCCGCCATTGGCTTGGGCGCATATTGCGCTTCGATTTCGGCCAAACGCTTTTCCTCGATCTCGCGCCAGATGCGATCGATGGTTTCGTCGTGGGTTTCCTGCCTGCGCAATTCGAGCACTCCATCAGCCACGCATGTCGCGCGTCAGGTAGCCGCTTGGCGCCTTCCTGCTGGCAGGCACCGTTGCCTTTGCCGACACGGTTGGCAGAGAGCGCCAGAACTTTTCGGACAAATGGCCGGTCGGCTTCAGGCCTCGGCACAAGTCGAACCTCGCTTCGTAAAGTTTTCCATTGAGGCGGCAGCGCTCACCTTCGCGATAGCTGATCTTTGGATGCCATTGGTCTGTCATTGGCGTGATCCTTTCGCGATCATCCTGGTGATGGTGTTTGCGCTCGGCTCCAAAAGCCTTCGAGCCATGAGTGCGTCATTGATGACTCCGGGAAGCTCAAGTCCCGCTTCGCGCGCCTGAGCCCCAAGGATCGACGCGATATCCAGCATTTCCAGAACTTCACTGAGACGCTGGCTGATCGCCGATCCAAGGCTGGTGACGTCTCCGGCAAGACAGTTGCGGACCTGCTCTCGATAGATCGTCCGAAGACGATCGAACTCAGCCCGGGTTTCTCGGTCGCGTAGGTCGGCCTCCGAAAGCTCGATAGCCAAGCCTTTCAGCATTTCCTGCAGCTGATGCGTCGGAATCTTCGCCCTGGAAGGGTTGTCGATGTTGGCTTCGACCTTCAGTGCTTCGAGCCTGCCGCTCAGACTCCGCCGAGCGTCGGAGGCTTTGCGGTAGGCATTTTCCGCCGCGACGAATTCCGAGGTCGGTCTCGGGAGCTTCAGTGCTGATCTGAAGTAAGCGGCGCCGGCCGTTTTCGAAGGGCGAGATATCTTGGCAGCGATGTTCATGCCATTATGTGCCATCGCAAACGCGATGCGTCCCGTCGCGTTTGTCACGTCTGCCGAAAATATTCCCGCAGAGCCGCTACGTCGGCTTTCCATCTGCCGCCGGCGCGTTGGCCGAAACCTTTCCGCCGGCACAAGTTCCGGATGGTGTCGATCTTCTGGCCGAGAGCCTCGGCGGCAACCGCCGTCTCGACCAAATCTCCAGAACTCCGATCCTCGAACTCAGTTTCGATCTCGGCGACCAGCGCTGTGATTTGCGCGAGCTGGCGTCTGATCGCTGCGAGTTTGCGGACAGTGCTCATTGGACGGCACCTCGCGATGTATGCGACGGAGTGCTCTCGCAGCCGGGTAGAGCGCCGACGTTCGATCCTGGCGCCTCTTCCCTCCAGAGCCACTTGCGGCGGTTGGTGACGGTCGCAAACTTTTGCGATTGGCGAAGGTTTAAGTTCTTTTTTTTGTTCTTTTTAGATTCGGGTCTATGTTCTGGTCTGTGTTCTGTTCCTTCTCGGTCTCTGTTCTGTGTGTCGAGAGGCTGTCTACAGGCTGTCGAGAGGCTCATAGTCTGCCACCTCTCATCAATCGAGAACTGGCCAGGGCCGAAGTGATCGGCTGCACGACGGGATCATCCCACGGTGCCTTCTCCTCCTGCTTCTGATCGGGTGAAGGGAAAGTCTTCCTGCCCCACTCGGTCTCCAGAAAGTCCGCCTCGGCAAGCTCTCTGATATCGTCGCTGTCAATGTTGGAGATGATTTTCATCGTCCCCTTGGCATGGTCCTTGTTGGTCGGGATGTTGCCTTTATGCTTGAACCATTTCTTGACGTAGCTCTCTTCCGTCCGCGGATCATGCAGGACGAGATCCGCAGCGATGATGCTTGCCAAAGCCGCCTGATACTGATCGGCCCGCCACTTGAGATCGGCCATGACATAGCCCTCACGGACGCGGCAGCAACCTGAACTGTTCTGGTGAGGCGAAGAGATGAAATACAGGTGCAACTGCCGGCCGTCGCCGTCGAGCGACAGGAAGGCGGGGGATGCCCAAATAGAGGGAGAGAGGGGGGCGAAGTCGCGGCTCATGCGGCACCGCCTTTGCGCATAGCGGCATGCCGTTGGCGATGGTCGCTGCGGCAGAGCCAGACGATCCCGTCTAGAGGCTTCGAATATGCTTCGGGATCAGTTTCGATCGGATGGTGGGCGTCCACGTTTACCGTAGAGCCGCATTCCTCGCAGGCCCAGCGGACGAGTTCGCCTTTCTTGATGGCCTGGGCGACCAGCGCATGAGCGCGGCGTGCATGACGGTTGCGATCATTCCAGGCACGTTGCGCCCGCCATTTCGGATCCAGCGCACGTTGCGCGGAAGCCTTAGATTTGCTATCTGTCGAGATGTCACTTGCCGGGAAGCTTGTGGACGTTTCGAGGCCGGTTGGCGCGTCGTGCGCCGCCGGCTTTCGGCTATCAGGAGACCGATACATCGGCGCCTCCCTCGTCGGCGTCGACCGGCCAGTCTGCGCGAAGATTTGCAGTCCTGATCGCCTGGCACGCTTCAAGGGCGCTTAGGCCAAATAGGCGCCGAATGGTCGGGATGATCGGCTTCGGGCAAGCCAGTCGGTTGGCGGCAAACCAATCAGCCGCTTCTTCGGTGCGGCCGGCGTCGGTCTGGTGATCTAGTGTCGGAACGGGGCGCTGCATCACGCGGCCTCCGACTGACGCACAAGCCAGACCGGACGCGACGCGAGCCAGATGTCGATCTCGGAGTCGGTCCAGAACCTGCTATTTTCGCCGAGCATGCGGCCGGGCGGAAAGCCGTTCTTGTCGACAAGGCGCTTGAGCTGGGGCCAGCTGCAAACGATGCCGCGCTCTTTCAGGTCTGCAAATCGCAGAAGTTTTGGTAGGGCCATTGGAGCCTCGCTGGATTCCGCGAGGCGCCACGGTGTTAGATTGCCTCGCGTTTAGTGGCGAGACTTCCAATTGCACGGCGTTTAGCTCAGATGGTCCTAGTCGTTCATGGGTGGAAATATTAGGACGGCTTCAGCAACTTTCCGATCCTGGTCCAAATCTGTTCAACTTGCTTGTATCCCATGGGGATATTGGCGTGGGCCAACGCCTCGGCAACGACGAGCGAGGCCGAACGGTTGCCAGTGCGGCCGGTCGGTTTGAGACCGAACACCTCGGCCACCTCATCGACTATCATGGTGATGGCGATATCTCGAAAGATGTGGTCTGCTTTCTCCGGTCCTGAGACCCTGCGGGGAGGGGCAACAGCGACAAGTGAGCTGTAAGCTGACAATTGAGGCGCCAACGACTGCCCACCTCGGATCGCCTCCAAGATGAGATCACGTATGGCGCTGTCGGCAAGACCCCAGCCTTGGCTCGCGTAGTCAGTATATCCGGTCAATGCTTGGGGATCGCGGCTCGCAAAGTCCTTCATCATATCTCTTACGGCGCGTCGCCCGTCAGCCTTCGACAAAAAACGAACAGACGGCAAGCCTGGGATTTCAATCGCGGTGTCGCGGGCGAAAATTACGCGTCGATTGGCATATTCCAAAGCCTTATCATTGGTAGGCGTGCGCCAACTCATTTTCGCGCCCCCCTCTTGAGCGCCACGACGTTCTTGGCGGCCGGGTTCAAGATCGTCTTCAGGAGGGCATCGAGGCGGGCGAGTGCGTTCGCCTTCTCGGCTTGATATTTATGGCGGTTGTAGATCCCTTCCACGCCGTCGAGGGCGTGTCCCAGGACGCGCTCTGCCGTGTCGCTGTCCACGCCGGCCCGAGCCATCAGAGATCGCGCGCTGCGTCTCAAATCGTGGATGGTCCAGTGGGGGATCTGCACCTTTTCATCGAACGCGACTTTGGCTTTTGACATGCCGTTGAAATAGCCGTCTTTCGTGCGACCGGTGAACACGTGCGGGTTTTCGCCCACGCGGCTGCGCGCTTTCACCACTTCCAAGGCTAGGGAAGGGAGCTTGATCTCGCCGCCGGTGCCTTTCTGGCGATCGTCGCTCGGGACATGCCAAACTCCGTCGATCGACACGTCGTCCCAGCGCAACGTCATGACCTTCTCGCGCCGTTGCGCCGTCGACAGGGCAAGCTTGAGGATATCGCCGAATGTGCCAGCCTTGCTGGCATGCTGCCAGATGGCTCGGATCTCGTCGTCGTTGAGTACGCGCTCCCGCTTCACCTGCGCCGCGCGACGCATGCCCCGGACGATCGGCGAGAGGTAACTCTCGTTTCGGGCCGCATACCAGTTGCAGATGCCCCGGACTATCGCCAACACCATGTCGGCCTGTCTGGCGCCGTTGCCGTCCTCGATCTCGTCAAGCAGGGTAGCTACGTCGCCCCGGCGGATGCCTGTGAACTCGCGCTTCTCCCATTTGGGATAGACGTATACTTCGAGGCAGCGCTTGATCTCCTTTTCGGAAAGCAGGCCCTTCGCTGCCACATGTCGCTTGAGATAATTCTCTGCGACGACCTTGAACGTGTCAGCAGCGGTTTTCTGCTCGATCGGCGGCAATCCGGCTTGGATGCGCTTGATTGCCTCTCTTGCGCCGTCCCTGGCCTTGTCTATGCCGATCATGTCGGCGGCGCCGACAGTGGCCCACACCTGCTTGCCGTTCGGATCTCGTGAAACAGCAACGAACGATTTGGCGCCTGAAGGCATTACGCGAACGTAGTGCCCGCGCAGTTCGGGGTCGGAAAATGTATAGCGTGCGGCCTTGGCTTTCAGGTCGGCAACGCCAGCGTCGGACAGGGTCTTTCTGCGCATCAGATTTGCCCTTTGGCTAACATTGGGCTAACAAGTCGGTGCGGTAACACCGGCTAACGCCCGGCTAACAAGGGCTAATCTGTACGCCAAAACAGCGTCTTACGCAAAGCGGAATTTAGGGGAATTTCGCTGGGGGTAGTGGTGAGGCTCTGACTTTTAATCAGTAGGTCTCGGGTTCGAACCCCGACGCGCTCACCAAAAACATAGCGATATCAACAATTTATGGCAGGTCGAGTGCTTCTTCGGCAGGCCGAGTTTTGTGTGTCCGCGCAGTGTCCGCAAAATCGCCGGAATTTCAGCAGCGACGGGACTGTGCTCTTAATTGAGATTCTTGCGTTTTTGGAAAGTTTGGCGACACTGTGCACTTGGGAGTCGGCAATGGACGACAACAACGTCATCGGCGCGTTTAGTGAGGAAGACGCCGCTCGGCTTACCGGGCTGTCGGTCGGTCAGCTCCAGCTATGGGACCGGACCGGTTTCTTAAAGCCGAGCTATGCCCCTGAGAATAGACATCTTCCTTATAGCCGGGTGTTTTCGTTTCGGGACATCGTTTCGCTGCGGGTTCTGGGACAGCTACGCAACGTGTACAAGGTTCCCATGCAGCATTTGCGGATGGTGTCTCGCACGCTGGCCCATCTCGGCGATACCAAATGGACCGCAACCACTCTTTACGTGCTGGGAAAACGTGTCGTCTTCACCGATCCCCGCACAAACGAGCGGAAAGAAGTGGTCAGTGGTCAGCGCGTTTTCGATATCCCATTGAAGATCGCGATCTCCGACACTCGGAAGGCAATCCAAGATCTCAATGTCCGCGGCGCTAAAGAAACGGGGAACATCGTCCAGGCGAAGTTCGTCATGCAGAACGAGCCGGTATTTGAGAGGACCCGAATTCCTGTCGCTGCCGTGCAACGATACTTGGCCGCAGGCTATTCGCCTGACGCCATAATAAAGGAATTTCCGCTGCTGACAGTCGAAGACATCAATGCAGCGAAGACCTTCACCATGCCGGCTAGCGCGGCCTAGCACATATGGCAAAACGGTCGGTATTCGCATTTCTGACCGATGTGAATGTTCCGGACTCCGTAGGGGATTTCCTGTCGAGCCAAGGCCACGATGTAGGGCGGGTCCGCGACTTTATGCCAAGCGATTCCCCGGATCCTGTGGTTGCTCAAGCTGCAATGGAGGCTGACCGCATCCTCGTAAGCTGGGATAGGGACTTCAACCAGCAACGATTCATGACGCCACGCTTCGATCGTCTCAGTCGCGTCGGATTTTCATGCCCCGAACCAGAGGGCGCGGCACGCTTGGAGCAAGTGCTCGATCTGTTTGAGTTTGCGATCAAGCGAGCGAAGGGAAAGCCGGTCGCTATTCGAATCGGGCGTGACAAAATGCAGGTCAAATGCTGATGAGAGATGAGGTAGGCTGTGAACGGGCGAGCGGCGACGCGCAGGTCACGGCTCACGGAAGAGTCCTAGCCAGTCAACAATCTTATTGCCTAGAAAGTGATGTAGACTCGTGGGCTCCGCCGATCTGGGGCGATCAATTGCTTGGCCGATAGCCATGCCCACCGCTACTTCCCAAGGCTTGGTGGAGCCGGCGATCACCGTGATGATGTTGCGAAGCCCTTTGACCTCGGCTCCTTGGCGATCCCAGCGGGTGTCTATGAACCTCTGAATGTCGGGCGCCTGAGAATGCTCAGGCGCGGTCGCGAGCATGCTCTGCAGACCATCTTGCATGCGGCGCCAGGTCGTTCCCAGCACCTGCAGAACCTCATCTGAAAGTAGGAGGTTCTCGGCAGTGCGGCAGTTCAGCCTTGCTCTGCGGATCCTATCTACATCGTCTATCTCATATGGTTGATCATCGCGATCACGCAGAGAATAGCCGGTGGCGTTGTCATAGACAGCGTTCATTATCTTGTTCGAGAGTTCCTCATAGCGGTTTAAACTCTGAACATCACCGGCTGGGCAAGGCCATACTCGAACCCGGCCCTGGCTTGTGCGTACCGCTTGTTGCCAAATTCGAACGTCGTCATCACCTTCCACAAGCATGATCGGATTGTCGTTGAATACGTTGGAAAGCGGGTGAGCGCCAAAGATTGGAAGTATCTCCCGGATCATCGGTTGGATTGGTTGAAACTCGATGCGGTTAGCTCTCGGCATCATGAAGCCTATGCGAGAATTCTCAGCATCGAGGGCATAGGCAATCGCGGTGCTATGGCTGGCAATCAACACGCGACAAGGTTTGTCGCGCGTCGCTTCAACGAGCAACTGCATCAACCTATGCTGAAGATCGGGGTGCAGGTGCACGTCCGGCTCGTCGAGTAGGAGCCAATTTTCTCGATCGCGATTTGCCGGATCCATAACGGCCTCGCAAAAGGTCAGAATTTCAATTGCCAAGCTGATCAACTCGGTCTCGCCGCTGCTGAGGTCGCCAGGGTTCCTCGCTGAAGCGGGGGCCAGCCGTTCCCTGACCCCGAATGAGTTGCTTTGAAAGTCGCGGAATATTTCGACATTTTCAAGCAGGTCGTTGATTTGCGCGATGACGTCATCGAACGTAAAGTTCGATCGTCTGACCTCTGGGTCAATTTCGATTTTGCGTAGTGCGGCAGTCTGCAATCTTTGAAATTGCGAAACACTCTGGTGTCTGAAACTCTCATCGCGGTTTCGCCTACGCGTAGATGGGAGCCAGGTCGGATCGCGTCGTGCCGCTTCGATGTTGCCTTGAACGCTCAATTCTCCGCCCCGCTCAGGGGTAATATATGAGACGAACCCTCCCTGTCCGAATTCCCGTTCGAAGGCTCTGAGGAGATGGCTTTTCCCGACCCCATTCTTACCAAGAAGCAAATTGATTTTCTCGACTCCGATAAGTGAACGGCCGTCTGCAACGAAATCGGGCATGCCTGATGCCTCCCCACGATACATCGTGGACGCTTCACAGCCAGATTTCAACGGATCCGATGGTGATGCGGCGCTCGCGGCCTTTCCGAGTTCGATAGTTGAGAATGAACGACTTGGCGCCGGTAGCGGTCAGCCGCACGCCGAAGCCCTTGGTTTCCTCGTCGTAGACAATCCTGCTACCGTTGGCTGGTGCAGCCAGGCCCTTTACAATCGCCTCAGACAGCTTTTCCGCCACGTTCCATGTTCTCCCGTGTCCGCACTGTGTCCGTCGGCGTCGCGACAAACTGAGTGCAGAAAATGACATCCTTTGGCAGGGCGTGTCAAAAGATGGCATCTAAGAAACAGTGGCTTACGAAGGGAGCCTCACAATTTGGTAATGAAAGCAGGTGCTTAGGAAAAGCGGCCAAAACGGACTTTTAATCAGTAGGTCTCGGGTTCGAACCCCGACGCGCTCACCAGAAATATTTCGTGCGAAAGTTGCTCCCTGTCAGCAGCCCCCGTCGCCGCCTACAATCGCCGCCCGGTCTTGACGTCGAACAGATGAGCACAGGCGCGGTCGATCTCGATGCGCATCTGCTCGCCCTGTTTCAGTGCCAGCCGCTCGCGGAAAAGGCAGGAGATTTCTTCTCCGGCGCAGTCGACCCTGGCAAATATTTCCGAACCCGTTGCTTCCAGAAGCACGATCGTGCCGGGGATTCCTTTGGCGGTCGTCGCTCGGATGTGTTCGGGCCGGATGCCGTAGATGAGGTCGCCGCCGGGAATGTTGGTCAGGTCGATGCCTTCTGGCAGCGGCAAGATCAGTCCACCGGCGCTGCGGAAAACGCCTTCCTCGACATGGCCGCGAATGAAATTCATCGCCGGCGAGCCGATGAAGCCGGCAACGAAGAGGTTGGCCGGGCGATCGTAGAGATCGAGCGGCGCGCCGATCTGCTCGACGAGGCCGTCATGCAGCACGACGATCTTGTCGGCCATGGTCATGGCCTCGATCTGGTCGTGGGTGACGTAGATGGTGGTGGTTCCCAGCCGCTGGTGCAGCGCCTTGATCTCGCCGCGCATCTGCACTCGCAATTTGGCGTCGAGATTGGACAGCGGCTCGTCGAACAGGAACACCTGCGGGTCGCGCACGATGGCCCGGCCCATGGCGACGCGCTGGCGCTGGCCGCCGGAAAGCTGACGCGGATAGCGGTCGAGCAGCTTGTCCAGGCCGAGAATGCTGGCGGCCCTGCCGACGCGGCCGGCGGTGTCGGCCGGATCGGCTTTCTTGATCTTCAGGGCAAAGCCCATATTGTCGGCCACCGTCATATGCGGATAGAGCGCGTAGTTCTGGAACACCATGGCGATGTTTCGGTCGCGCGCCCTGAGATTGTTGACGACGCGATCGCCAATGGCGATCCTGCCGCCCGTGATCGTTTCCAGTCCGGCAATCATGCGCAGCAGCGTAGACTTTCCGCAGCCCGACGGCCCGACCAGGATGACGAATTCGCCATCGGCGATGTCGACGCTGACATCGTGGATGATCTTGGCGGCTCCGAAAGCCTTCTGAACGTTGTTGATTGTTACCGATGCCATTGGATTTCTCCCGGAAATGAGTCATGTCGGGGCCGTGCCTCAGCCGCCCTTGACGGCGCCTGCGGTCAGCCCGGCGACGATCTGCCTTTGCGCGAACAGGGTCAGCACCAGCACCGGCAGCGTGACCACAAGTGCTGCGGCGGCGAGCGGACCCCAGCTCACCTGCTCGTAGGAAAGCATGTTGTAGACGGCGACCGGCAGCGTGCGGGTCTCGCGGCTGGCGAGCACAATGCCGAAGACGAAATTGTTCCATGAGAAGATGATCGACAGGATGAAGGCGACGACAATGCCCGGCTTGGCGATGGGCAAGGCGACCAGCCGGAACACCTGCCAGGAACTGGCGCCATCGATGTTGGCCGCTTCTTCCAGCTCCATCGGCGTGGTCTCGAAATAGCCGATCATCACCCAGACCACGATCGGCACCGTCACCACCAGATGGATGATGATCTGCGGCCACAGCGTGCCGAGAATGCCGACCCACTGGAACAGCAGGAACAGCGGAATGAGATAGGAAAGCCCCGGCGTCATGCGGGCGATCATGATGACCACCGCCGAGCGTTCGGCCTTGAGCCGCGCGATGCCATAGCCCGCCGGCACGCCGATCAGCAGCGCCAGCAACGTTGCCGTGCCCGTCACCAGAACCGAATTCCAGAAATAGAGCAGGAAATTGTTCTCCTCGAATACCTTCACATAGTTCGACCAGGCGAGATGTTCCGGGATCAGGATCGGCGGGTAGGCACCGTTGTCGATCTCGAACTTCAGCGACAGCGAGATCATCCAGAGGAAGAACAGGATCGCCGGCGAGACGAAGACCAGAGCCGCGAAAAACAGCCCGATCCGGTTGAGCAGCCGTGAACTCATCTATTTGCCCTCCACCCCGATCCATTGGGAGCGCTGGCGCAGCATCAGCAGGATGAAGGACAGCGCGACGATGACGATGAAGAACACCACGGCCATGGCCGAGCCATAGCCGATGTCGTAGTAGGAGAAGGCGGTGTTGTAGAGATAGATGTTGATGGTTTCCGAGGCCGTGCCCGGTCCGCCCTGGGTCATCGCGTAGATGATGTCAAAACTCTTCAGCGCATCGATGGTGCGGATGATCATGGCGATCATCAGGAACGGCGCGATCATCGGCAAGGTGAGATAGCGGAACTGCTGCCAGGCGTTGGCGCCGTCGATCTCGGCGCTCTCGAAGGGCTCGCGCGGCACGGAGGCCAAGCCGCCCAGCACGATCAGCATCACCAGCGGCGTCCACTGCCAGGTCTCGACCGCAACCAGGGACGGGATGACCGTCCTGGCGTTAAAGATCCATTCCTGCGCCGGAATGCCGACCAGCGACAACAGATAGTTGAGCACGCCAAGCTGGGGATGGAACATCATCGTCCAGACCAGCGCCACGGCGACTGGCGTTGCCATCATCGGCATGACGAAGACGCCGCGCAACAGGCCGCGCAGCGGAAATTTGGCGTCGAAGATCAGCGCCGCGACAGTGCCAAGGAACATCGGCGCCGCGACCGAAAGCGCCGTGTAGGTCAGCGTATGGAAAAGCGATTCCCAGAAGCGTTGGTCGACTGCCAGCCGCAGGTAATTTTCCATCCCGGCAAAGCTTCGCGCCTGTCCGAGGGTCCAGCGGTTGACGCTCATCCACAGCGTGAAGGCCCAGGGAAAGACGATCACGGCGCCGACGACGACGAGCGCCGGGACGACGAAAGGCCAGTAGTTGGGAGCCAGACGGATGGTCTGGCCCCCTTCGATGGCTTGCGTCGTCACCCCGGTGCGTTCTGGGGTGATGGCGGACATCAGCCTTGCTCGCTCCGGTCGAGCACCGGCTGGAACTGCTCGGTGGCCTTCTTTAGTTCCTCCGCCGGATCGGCGCCGGCGATCAGATTGGTCAGCGCCACGCCATAGATGTCGCGGAACTCGGTGACCGGAATGATGACCGGCAGCGACAGCCGGCTGACATTGCCCGAGCCGACCACGGCATCGAGCCAACTCGCCGGCATGGTGACGCCTTCGCGCACCTTGGGATTTTCCAGCACCGACTTGCGGAACGGCACGCCGGCACCCGCCTGCAGCAGGCGCGCGCCCATGGCGGGCGAAATCGCCCACTGGCAGAAGAGGTAGGCGGCCTCCTTCTTCTCGCTGGTGGCCGTCACGCCGAGGCCGTCGCCAAAGGTGCCGGCGGCATGCGCCTTGGGCCCCTTCGGCATGACGCCGTAGCCAACCTTGCCGACCACTCGTGACTTTTCCGGATTTTCCATTGGCGGGGCAAAGCCGACGCCATCGAACCACATCCCGATCTTGCCTTGCAGGAAGGCGGACTGGGCTTCGGCCCAGTTGAATCCGGTGACGCCTGGAGGCGCCGACTTGGTCATCAGCCGCTGGTAGAGGCTGGCTGCCTCGACCGCCTCGGGCGAGGTCGTGCGCAGCTTGCCCTTGTCGTCGAGCGGCGTCATGTCGTAGCCGAGCATAAGCGACGTCCACACCGGCGTGTTGGCGTTCTTGAGGCCGCGGCCGACAAATCCATAGGTGTTGGTCGACGGGTCGGTCAGCGCTTCGGCCGCCGCCACCAATTGCTCGAAGGTTTCAGGGTATTTGAGGCCCTTGGCCTCGAACAATTCCTTGTTCCAGTAGACGATCCAGTAGTCGACTGAGAACGGTAGCGAGCGCAGCACGCCCTGGCCGTCCTTGGCAAACAGCATGCCGGCATCGGCGAAATCGGTTTCCACCAGCGCAGGATCGGTCAGGGTCGGGTCAGCGAGATAGCCTGATATGTCGGCCAGCCAGTCGCCCTTTTCGAACTGGCGCTTCTGCACGTGGTAGCTCAGATGCACGACGTCGAAGCTCGGTTTGCCGGAGCTCAGTTCGATCACCGTCTTCTGGCGCTGCTGCTGTTCCGGCGTCGCTTCGGCATTGACCTTGATCCCGGTCAGTTCCTCGAACTCGGCGATGTATTTTATCAGCGTGTCGCTGCGCGGGCTTTTCACCAGATTGACGTCAAGCGTCGTTCCCGCAAAGCGCTTCCAGTCGACGCCGGCGGCAAAGCTTGGGCGAACGCCCGCAAAGCTGGCGGCGGCAAGCGCCGCGGTTCCCTGGAGGAGTTGCCTCCTGGTTGGGTTGAACAGATTGGATGACATTTTCTTCCTCCCGGTGTTGTCGTTGTTGATTGCGCCACAGCGACCGCGGCGCGGCTCATGCTTCCTCAGATTTGTAGCGCCAGCCGGCGCGCCTTTTCGATATGCTGGCTGATGGCCTCGACCGCCTTCCCAGGATCGCGGCTCTGCATCGCATCGATCACCGCCAGGTGCTCGCGCATGACCGGCACGACGCGCCCGTCGATACGGAACCGCTCCTGGTGGATCAGGCGGATCTTCACCGAATTCACCAGATAGGCCTTGGCGATGATCTCGTTGCCCAGCGCATCGATGAACGTGTCGTGCATGGCCCAGTCGATGGTCTGCGCCTTGGCCTCCATCTCCGGCGTCGGGGTTTGCGCCAGCGCCTGGGCAAGCATGTCCTCATGCTCGCGCCGCAAGCGGGCAAGCTCGGCATCGGAGGCGCTTACCGTAAACAGCGCCACCGCTTCACGCTCCATGAACAGGCGGAACTGAAAGGCCTCGCGGATCAGGCTGATGTCTATATGGGCGATCTGCATGCCGCGCTGCGGGATGGTCGTCAGCAGTCCTTCCGCCTCGAGACGCGGCACGATCTCGCGAATGGCGCCGAGCGGCAGTCCGGTGAAGGCAACCAGCTCACGTTGCGACACGAACTGGCCCGGCTTGAAGTCGCGCGCCAGCAAATGCCGCGTGAAGCTGGCATAGGCCTTCTCCCTGAGGGTGGTCGGTTCGTTGCCGTCTTCCATTTCGGCGCGCTTCCCTTTGCCGGTCAGGCCGGTTCCCTGGCAAACAGGCTGTCATAGGCTGCGGCAAGCTGCTGCTGCCCTTGCAACGCAATCGGCTCCAGCGGCGGACGGACCGCCAGCCACCGCTCGTCGCCGGTCTTGCGCGCCACCATGACCTTTACCGCGGGGGTGACCGGATATTTCAGCAATTCGAGCACAAAACTTTCGACGCGAGGATCGTCGCGCCCGTCCTCGGCCATGGCGCGGATTTCGCCCGGGACGAAATTGGCCATGCCCGAGATTGCACCTTGAGCACCCAGTCGCACCGCACGCGCCAGATGCCTTTCATCGCCGATCAGGATCACCAGATCGCCATGGGCGGCAAGCAGCGCCTCGCTGTAGCTCCAATTTCCACCGGAATCCTTCACCCCGGCGACCACGTCGGGAAAAGCAGTGCGCAACCGGCCGATCAGGCCAAGCGAAAGCTGCACCATGGTAACCGAAGGGATGTTGTAGAGCAGCACGTCACGGGCGAGGGGGCCAAGCGCGGCAAAGACGGCGGAAAACCAGCCGAAAAGGCCATCGTCGCCGACATTCTTGAAGTAGCTTGGCGGGGCCAGCAGAATGTTTCGGGCGCCGCGCTGCAAGGCATGCTGTGCCTGTTCGGCGGCGTCTTCGGCGGCGTCGACCAGCACGCCGGCAACGAGTTGATGCGGCAAGATTCCAGCAGCCAGCATGGCTTCGGTCACCGACCGCCGCTCCGTCGTGCCCACCGACGCGCCTTCCCCTGTGGTGCCGAAAAGCGTCACGCTGCCGCAACCCTGCGCCAGGCAACTTTTGGCCTGAGCGATCATGGGGGCGGTGGCGATCTGCCCGCGGGCATCGAAAGGCGTGGCGAGAGCGGCCGAAAGGCCAAAGCGTGATGTCACCGGAGGTCTCCGAAGTAGGTGTATATGCCGTGTTAGCACACTAACATGTTAGTCGTAAATTGGGGTGGTGCGCTTTTTTAACAGCGGAGGGCCTTATCGAGCGGTTCACGGGTTCGAAGCTCATGGCGGATCGAGACCATTGGCGAAACAGCAGGATGGCCCAGTGTTCGGGCGCGGAGCGGCAGCTCCAACCTTGTCCCCATCCCAGTCGATGGCTAAACTCAGCCTTTCCCAGGGGAGGGTTCTGACATGACACTTCAGCTTTCGGCGGATGCTGTCGCTCCTAAGGCGGCGGCGCCTCAAAAGTACCTCTTCGGCCCGGTCGCCGATTTCCTCATGCTGGGCGGCAGCGCCTTTCTCATCCTGCCGGTGCTGTTTCTCGTTCCGCTCGAATATGAAGGTCCGGTGGCCGCAACGATGGTCTTCGTGGCCTATCTCGTGAACTATCCCCACTTCGCCCACTCCTACCAGCTCTTCTACCGCAATTTCGGGCGCAAGGTGACGGGCGACGGCTACGACAGGAGCTTGCAGCTCCGCTACATCTTCGCGGGCATTGTCGTGCCCCTGGTCATGGCCGGGTTCTTTGCCTATGGCGCCGCGGCGGCGAACACGCGCCTGCTCGGCTATGCCACCAACGCCATGTTCTTTTTTGTCGGTTGGCACTACGTCAAGCAGGGCTACGGCATGCTGATGGTGGATGCGGTGCTGAAGCGCAAATTCTTCGACGACCGCGACAAGAAGGTGCTGCTGGTCAACTCCTATGCCGTGTGGATTCTGGCATGGCTGCAGACGAATACGGCGGTCACCCAGGGCAAATATTATGGCCTGGACTATTACACATTCGCGGCCCCTTCCTGGATTACCGACATCGCCATGCTGGCGGCCGTTGCGTCGACGACGGCCACGCTCTTGATGCTGGTCAATCGTTGGCGGAAGAACGGCGGCGGCCTGCCCTATAACGGTTTGGTGGCCTATGTGGCGTCGCTCTATCTCTGGATCTTGATCGCGCGCGTAAACCCGCTTTGGCTGCTGATCGTGCCCGCGCTCCACTCGCTGCAGTATCTCGCCGTGGTCTGGCGCTACCAGACGAACGTCGAGCGAGACAGTTCCGATGCCGAAGGCGATCCGCAGCCGAAAATCCTGTCCTTTCTTGGCCCCCTCTACAGGTTTCGGCTCCTCGGCTTCATCGTCGGCGGCACGGCCCTTGGCTATCTCGGCTTCTGGCTGATCCCATCCGCGCTGACGGCTTTGATTCCCTATGACAGGCAAGTGCTGGGGTCATCGCTGTTCTTCTTCATCGTGCTCATCTTCATCAATGTGCACCATTATTTTCTCGACAATGTGATGTGGCGCCGTGGCAATCCGGAGGTATCGAAGTATCTGTTCCGCTGACTGATGCGCAGACTGTCGAGCCCGGTTTTCGTCAGCTGTCGAGTATGCCATTGCGAGCGTGATCGTCAGTGCAACGGAGAGCCCTGGAATGGCGGAGTGCTTTTCCGAGAGCCGCCTGGAAAAATACCCTGCGGTGGATCTGTACCGGCGTTGGCGCCGCCGGCGTGACCCTCGACGCGTGAGTTGCGGCCGACGTGCGGCGGGATCGGGTGGAACGTCACGAAACCAGTGAGACATTGCCGCCGGCATGGCGCTCGATGCGGCCGGCAAGGTCGAGTTCCAGCAGCACCATGGAGACTTGCGCGGCGTTGAGGCCGGTGTGGCGGATGATCTCGTCCACGCCCACCGGCGTTGGGCCCAGCGCCTCGAGCACGGCGCTGCGTTCGTCCTCACCGGGCGGGGGTGTTGCCGAAAAATCGGGTGCCTTTTCTGGCGGCGCAATGCTTCGCGTTCGCGTGCCCGCCAAGGGTGCGATCGCACCGGAAACGTCGGCCGCCTCGGTGACCAGGGTGGCGCCATCCTTGAGCAGCCCGTTGGAGCCGGCGCAGCGCGGATCGAGCGGCGAACCCGGTACGGCAAAGACCAGCCGGCCCATCTCGCCGGCCAGGCGCGCGCTGATCAGCGAGCCGGAGCGTTGCGCAGCTTCGATCACCACCAGTCCGAGGGCGGCGCCCGCGACAAGCCGGTTGCGGCGCGGAAAATCCTGCGCCCGCGGCTGCCAGCCGAACGGCATTTCCGAAATAACGGCGCCGCCACGCTCGGCAATGTCTTCGCACAAGCCGATATTTTCGGGCGGGTAGGGGACATCGAGCCCACCGGCCAGCACACCCACTGTACCAGTCGAGAGACTGCCCTGGTGTGCTGCCGTGTCGATGCCGCGCGCCAGGCCGGAAACGATGACGTAGCCGTCGCGGCCAAGATCCGCCGCCAGCATGCGCGCCATCTTGATGCCGGCGAGCGACGCGTTGCGGGCGCCGACGATGGCCACCGCCGGCAGGCGAAAGACGGCTGCCTCGCCCTTCACGGCAATCAGTGGCGGCGGATTGTCCATGTTTTTCAGCATCGGCGGGTAGTCGGCCTCGCCGATGCCGACGAAGCGGGCGCCGTTTTCACTGGCTGCGTCGAGTTCCGCTTCGGCTTCCTCCACGGAAGGAATGCGCATGATCCTTTTGGCTCCGCCCGAAATCATCAGCTCGGGCAGCATCTCCAACGCCGCCTCCGCCGAACCAAAGCGGTTGATCAATTCGCGAAACGAGGCCGGGCCGACATTTTGTGTGCGGATCAGCCGCAGCCAGCTCAGCCGCTGCCGGTCGCTGAGGCGCGGCCCGGCGGCGGGCTTGCTCAACCCTTGGCTCCGATCTTGCCTTCGGTGCCGGCAAGAAGGCGCGAAATGTTGGCGCGATGTTTGAAGATGACGATCAGGCTCATCACCAGGAACAGCCCGGCGGTCTCAGGTGTGCTCCAGAAATAAAGCGGGATCGGCACGATGACCGCCGCCGTCAGCGCTGCCAGCGAGGAATAGCGAAACAGAAAAGCCATCGCCAGCCAGACGACGATAAAAATCAGCGCCACATGCCAGCCGAGCGCGATCAGCACGCCGAGATAGGTCGCCACGCCCTTGCCGCCCTTGAAACCGAGCCAGACCGGAAACAGATGGCCAAGGAAGGCGCCAAGGCCCGCCCAGAGTCCAAGGCCGGCCCACAGTCCGTAGTCGTGCCCAAAATGGCGCGCGATCATCACCGCCGCCGTACCCTTCAACGCGTCGAGCACCAGCGTCGCGGCGGCGAGGCCCTTGTTGCCGGTGCGCAGAACGTTGGTGGCGCCGATATTGCCGGAGCCGATTTTGCGCACATCGCCGAGGCCGGCCGCGCGGGTGATCAAGAGGCCGAAGGGAATCGAGCCGAGGAGATAGCCGAACAGCAATGCCAGGATAACGTTATAACTCATTGTTTGCCCTCGCATTTCCCCAGCAACATATCGGTCTGCGACGTGGCGCGATCGCTCTAGCTCGAAAACACTGTGCGGCCCGCCACCAGCGTTTGCAAGACCATGCCTTGCAGCCGCGCACCTTCGAAGCAGGTGTTTTTCGAGCGCGAGCGGATGCCGCTTTCACTCACGATCCAGGGTTCTTCAAGGTCGATCAGCGCAAGATCGGCCGGCGCTCCCGGCTTCAGCGTGCCGCCCGGCAGGCCGAACAGCCTTGCTGGTGCGGTGGACAGTGTTTCGACCAGCCGAAGTAGCGGCACGTCGCCATTGTGGTAGAGCCGAAGCGCTGCTCCAAGCAGCGTCTCCAACCCGATCGCGCCGGCAGCTGCATCGGCGAAGGGAAGGCGCTTGGTGTCGACATCCTGCGGGTCGTGCGAGGAGACGATGATGTCGATCGTGCCGTCCTTGACCGCCTCGATCATGGCCAGCCGGTCTTCCTCCGCGCGCAAAGGCGGCGTCAGCCGGAAGAAGGTGCGGTATTCCCCGACATCGTTCTCGTTCAGCGACAGATTGTGGATCGCCACGCCCGCCGTGACATTGGCCTTGTCGGCTTTCGCGCGCGTCATCGCTTGCGCTGCCATCGCCGTCGAGATCTTGGCCGCGTGGTAGGCGCCGCGCGTCAGCCGTGCCAGCGCCAGGTCGCGCTCCAGCGGGATGGACTCGGCCTCGCGCGGAATGCCGGCAAGGCCGAGCCAGCTGGCATACAGGCCTTCATTCATCACGCCTGCCGAAGCGAGGTCGCCATCCTGTGTCTCATGTGCGATGACGCCGCCGAAATCGCGGGCATAGGTCAGCGCCCGGCGCATCACCAGTGTGCTGGATATTGTGTGCCGCCCATCGGTGAAGGCGACCGCACCGGCCTCGCGCAACAGGCCGAATTCGGTCATCTCGCGACCGGCGAGGCCTTTGGTGATCGCCGCCGCCGGAAAGATGTTGACGCTTGCCGTGTCCCGGGCGGTGCGCAGCACGAATTCGACCAGCGCGACATTGTCGATCACCGGGTCGGTGTCGGGCATCATGACGACGGAGGTAACGCCGCCGGCCGCCGCCGCAACGCTGGCCGAAGCGATGGTCTCGCGATGTTCGCCGCCCGGTTCGCCGATGAAGACGCGCGCGTCGATCAGGCCGGGAATGATTGCCTTGCCGGCGCAGTCGACCACGGTGGCTCCCGCCGGCAGGCCCTGGTTCAGGGCAGCCTTGCCGGCGGCAACGATCTTTTTCCCTTCGACGATGACGGTGCCGACCTCGTCGATGCCGCGTGACGGGTCGACGATGCGGGCGCGCTCAAAGACCGTCGTGCTCATGCGACCCGGCCCTCGTTGCGGCGCGGGTCGAGCAGCGCTTCCATCACCGCCATGCGCACGGCGACACCCATCTCGACCTGTTCCTGGATGACGCTTTGGGGACCGTCGGCGATTTCGGACGCAATCTCGACGCCGCGGTTCATCGGACCGGGATGCATCACCAGCGCGCCGTCCTTGGCGGCCTTCAGCTTTTCGGCATCGAGGCCGAAATAGCGAAAATATTCGCGCACCGAAGGCACGAAGGCGCCTTCCATCCGCTCACGCTGCAAGCGCAGCATCATCACCACGTCGGCGCCCTTGAGGCCCTCGGCCATCGAGCGCGAGACGATGACGCCCATTTTCTCGATGCCGGACGGCAGCAGGGTCGACGGCGCCACCACACGCACCTGCGCACCAAGCGCGTTCAACAGCATGATGTTGGAACGCGCCACGCGAGAATGCAGGATGTCGCCGCAGATCGCTACGATCAGTTTCGACAGCGGCCCCTTGGCGCGGCGGATAGTCAGCGCATCGAGCAGCGCCTGCGTCGGGTGCTCATGCGCGCCGTCGCCGGCATTGACCACCGAGCAGCCGACCTTCTGCGCCAAAAGGGCGGCGGCGCCCGCCGATTGGTGGCGGATGATCAGGATGTCGGGCCGCATGGCGTTCAGCGTCATCGCCGTGTCGATCAGCGTCTCGCCCTTCTTCACCGAAGAGCTCGCCACCGACATGTTCATGACGTCGGCGCCGAGCCGTTTCCCGGCCAGTTCGAACGACGACTGCGTGCGCGTCGAGGCTTCGTAGAAGAGGTTGATCTGGGTGCGGCCGCGCAGCGTCGAGGTCTTCTTTTCGGACTGCCGCGAAATGGCGACGGCGCGATCGGCCCGGTCGAGCAGGAGCTCGATATCACCGGGGGAAAGATCGCGGATGCCCAGAAGATGGCGGTGAGGATAAAGCGGCAGGGACGAAGCGTCGGTCATCTCAAGGCGCTGCTATAGGGGGGAGAATTCCTTGCCGCAAGCGCCAGCTTGGGATTGCGGCCTTTCTCCCCGGTATTTTCGTCGCGCGCGCCGCCTGGCTTGGGCTATATCTAGCCGATTGCTTCGGATTCGAAGCCTTGTGATGATAAGGCCTTTCTACCGTTAGAAGGCCCTTCTACTTTCAGAAGGATTGGGCGTGACCGACGACGTGACCAACCAGCCGCCGCCGCTGACGGGCGGCAACGCCTGGCGGGGCGATCCGTTGCTGATCCAGCTTGCCGAGCGTTTTTCCGATCCGGTGCGCAAGGACCTCGACGGGCTTGGCCGGTTCGTCCTGACGCAGGAGGCGCAGGAGCTGGCGCGCCTCGCCAATGTCGAGACGCCGAAGCTCCGCACGCATGACCGTCAGGGCCGGCGCATCGACCTCGTCGAATTCCATCCGGCCTATCATGCGCTGATGCGCCGCTCGGTTGCCGGCGGCCTGCATTCCTCGATCTGGGAAAACGGCGATAGCGAGATCGGCCGTCGCCATCAGGTGCGCGCCGCGCGTTTCTACCTGACCGCCGAACTCGAGACCGGGCATCTCTGCCCCATCACCATGACCAGCGCTTCGCTGGCCGCCCTGATGGCCAGCCCAAAGCTGTTTCGCGAATGGGCGCCGCGCGTGACGACGCGCAAATACGACCAGAGTCAGAAGCCGCCGGTTGACAAGACCGGGCTGACGCTCGGCATGGGCATGACCGAAAAGCAGGGCGGCACCGACGTGCGCGCCAACACCACACGGGCCGAACGCGCCGGCAGCGGCTTTTATCGCCTCACCGGCCACAAATGGTTCATGTCGGCGCCGATGTCGGACGCTTTTCTCGTGCTTGGACAGGCGCCGGAAGGGCTTTCCTGTTTTCTCGTCCCGCGCATCCTCGGCGACGGTTCCGGCAACGGCTTCCGCTTCCAGCGGCTGAAGGACAAGCTCGGCAACCGCTCCAACGCCTCGTCGGAGGTAGAGTTCGTCAACGCCATCGGCGAGATGGTCGGCGAGCCCGGCGCCGGCATAAAGACGATCATGGACATGGTCACGCTGACCCGGCTCGACTGCGCCGTCGCCTCGTCGGCAATCATGCGAGCGGGGCTGGCTGAGGCCGTGCATCACGCCCGTCACCGCCAGGTGGCCGGCTCGACGCTGATCGAACAGCCGCTGATGCAACGCGTGCTGGCGGACATGGCGCTCGATGTCGCCGCCGCCACGGCACTCTCGTTCCGACTGGCGCGCTCCTTCGACGAGGCTGCCGGCGACCGCGGCGAGGCTGCTTTTGCCCGCGCCATGACCCCGGTGGTCAAATACTGGGTCTGCAAGATCGCGCCGCCACTGCTCTATGAGGCGATGGAGTGCCTCGGCGGCAATGGCTATGTCGAGGAAGCGCCGCTCGCCCGCTACTACCGCGAAGCCCCGGTCAATGCGATCTGGGAGGGCTCAGGCAATGTCATGGCGCTCGACGTGCTGCGCGTGCTCGGCCGCGCGCCCGGCCTGTTCGAGGAGGTGCTGGCCGGCATCGACCGCGATCTCGGCGCCGGCGGACGCGGAACCATTGGCGTGCTCAAGGCGGCCATGCAGGTCGCCGGCACCGATGAGGGGTCGGCCCGCCTGCTGACCGAACAGCTGGCGCTGTCGGCGGCAGCTGCGGAATTGCGCCGGCTGGGGGCAGGGCGGATTGCGGACGCCTTCGTCGAGACGCGGCTCGCCGGCCAGTGGCGCAACACCTATGGCATGCTCGATTCGCGCCACGATGCGCGCATGATCGTCGACACGCTCTATCCGCCGGTGAATTGAGGGCCTTCCGCCAGGCCTTGAACGAATTTGCCTGCCTGTGGAAAGCCGTTAACCTTAACGAATGGTTTCCGTTGCAGCCGCAGGCCGCAGACCCCACTGTCTTTGTCACCAAAGCAGGAATGCCATGCGGCACATTTTGACGTCCTTTCTGGCCTTGCACTGGGCGCTGGTTTTCGCCCTGCTGGCGTTCATCTGTGTCGATGGAAACCGCGGCGTTGCGGGCGCTCTGGGCGTGCTCGGCGTCGTCGTGGAAAACACTCGTCTGGCCGATCTCGACAATGCTGCCGTCGTGGCGCCGCTGGCCATCGCCTTGCTGGTCGTGGCGGTGCTGTTTTGCTGGGTCTTCGTCGAGAGTCTGGTTAACGCCGCAGCGAGCCCAGACGGAGCCGACAGTGTGGCGCGGACCGCCTTCATTTCGGCATCCGCGGTGTTGTCGCTGATCCTGATCGGCGGCGCAGCGCGAGGCATCAACGGCCTGTTTTTGGTTGTCGCCGTGCAATTGGCGGCACTTCTGGCCTCCTATGTCGCCATGCTGGCCGAGCGGAGGTCGGTCTTCGCCGTCATGGTTTCGCGGGAGGCAGAGAGTCGCGCCACCGCCCATGCCATGGCCAAGGGTGCCGCGCACGGCTCCTTGCTGTCGCGCATTTCCGGCCGTCCGGACATTGGTCCCAGCGGTCCCAGAGGCGGCTCCAGCCGCAGGGACGGTCACTGATGCGCACGCTGTTCGCATTGTGGGCCGCGCCACTCGCTCTGTTCTGGGGCTGGTTCTTCCTGTCGCTCAACGACATCAATTTCGGCTACGTCATGCTCAGCCGGCAGCTGCATGATTTCGTGTTCCAGCTCTACGGGCAGATGCTGGGCATCGATCCGGCGATCATTCCGGGCATGGTGGCAAGGGCCTGCGTCTTTGACGGCTTCCTGCTGATGGCATTGTGGGCGTTTCGCCGCCGCCGCAACATCACGGCCTGGGTCAGGCGGCAGGCGGGGAATCCGGTTCCGTCCGATCGCGTGGGTCAAGCGACTGGAGCCGGTCCAGAACTCCCTGCAGAATAAAGGCCGCAGCCGCCGAATCGATCTTGCCGGCGCGCTTTCGGCGCGAGAAATCCATCTCGATCAGCGTCCGCTCCGCCGCCACCGTCGACAGCCGCTCGTCCCACAGCACGAAGGGCAGGTCGGTTATGCCTGCCATGTTGCGCACGAAGGCGCGCGACTTCTGGGCGCGGGGACCTTCCGAGCCGTCCATGTTGATAGGAAGGCCGAGTACAAACGCGCCGACATTATCCTTCTGCAGCTGGGCGAGCAGCGCTGCCGCATCCAGCGAAAACTTTTTACGCAGGATGACAGGGCGCGGATGGGCAAAGGACAGGCCGCGGTCGGAAACGGCGACACCGATCGTCTTGTCGCCGAGGTCGAGTCCGGCCAGCGTCCTGCCGCCTTCCAGGCGTGACGGCAGATCCTCGATTGCTATGATGCCCAACGGCTTTCCCAACCAGTTTTACCGTGACCCAGTCTTAACCGTGACCCAGACTTACCGTGACCCAGACTTGCCGTCACAAAGAGCGCGACACGTTCTTTTGAACCGCGAGCACACTATGTCACTTTAATTTTGCTGCCGGCGTTCTATCTTCCGGCGCAACCAAAATCGAGGAACACGATCGATGAAATTGACCTGGTACGGACATTCCGCCTTCCGCGTCGAGACATCAGGCGCGACCATCCTGATCGACCCCTATCTCGTCGGCAACCCATCATGGACGAGCGGCTGGGAGGGGCCGGCGGAAGGCGTCACCCATGTGCTTCTGACCCACGGCCACAGTGACCATGTCAGCGGCGCGGTGGAGGTGCTGAAGAAGAGCGGCGCCCAGCTGGTCGCCAATTACGAGATCTGCATGTACCTGGTCGGCAAGGGCGTCGACGGCAAGAAGATCAATCCCGGCAATCATGGCGGCACCGTCGATTGCGGTGCCTTCACCACCACATTCGTGCAGGCACTGCATTCCTCGTCGTTTGGGCTCGATGGCGGCCAGAACGTCTACCTCGGCAATCCCAACGGGCTGGTCCTGCATTTCCCGGAGGACAAGACGCTCTACCATATGGGCGACACCGACATCTTCTCCGATATGGCGCTGATCGAGGAACTGCATGAGCCGAAGATCGGCCTCGTGCCGGTCGGCGACCGCTTCACCATGGGCGGCGCAGTGGCGGCCCTGGCCTGCCGGCGCTTCTTCCACTTCGACACGGTCGTTCCCTGCCATTTCGGCACCTTCCCGATCATCGACGCGACGGCGGAGAAGTTCGTGGCCGGCCTCGAAGGGTCAGGTGTCGACGTAGCCTTGCCAGCGATCGGCCAAACGATCACACTATAAAGCGATCGTTTGAACGATCCCTTGTCGCAAAGGGAATCAAACCATGGGCTTGAGAGTGACTCTTTGCGTGTCGATGCTGGTTGCGGCGTCGCCCGCATCAGCCGCCGAGGACTTCATCAAGGGCGTTTACCTCCAGACCCAGGAGCTTTGCGCGCAAGCCAAAAAGGACACGCTGCAGACGCTGATTGACACCGGCAATGTCATCTTGTCGGCGGACGGCCTGGAAAGCGTCGAGTATAATTGCGAGTTCGTCCAGGTCACCAAGGCGACGCGCTCGCCGAGCTGGGCGGTCACTGCCATCTGCCAGGAGCCGGGCTTTCTCTTTCCCGATATACTGTCGATCACGCAGATGAACGCGACCCAAATCGACATCGTCTCGGTGCGCCCGACCGCCGACGAAGGCGAGCAGGCCGGCAATGGCGGCAGCTATTATCTGTGCGAGGGTGTATCGCTGCCCTAGGCTGAAATGCCGCCCTGGCATGAACGGGCTCTATCCCCAAGCACGATCGATGTTGCGCGGCACGCGCCACGCCGCTATAGCGCATCTGGTTTTCCCAAAGGCTAAAGACATGTCCGTTGATCTGCAAACTGTGAAGCGCGTCGCGCGTCTCGCCCGCATTGCGGTGAGCGAGGAGGATGCCGAGCGCATGACCGGCGAGCTGAACGCCATTCTGGGCTTTGTCGAGCAGCTGAACGAGGTCGATGTCTCCGGCGTCGAACCGATGACATCGGTGACGCCGATGGAGATGAAGAAGCGCCAAGACATCGTCACCGACGGCAACAAGGCTGCCGATATCGTCGCCAACGCGCCGGCCACTGACGAGAATTTCTTCCTCGTGCCGAAGGTCGTGGAGTAGCTGGCCGATGGCAATCGAGATCGCCATCGAAACGCCGCTGCAGGACGATGTCCGCGCTTTGGTCGAGGAGCTCAACGCGACGCTGCTCGAACTGACGCCGCCGGAGCATTGCTATCATCTGACGGTCGAGCAGATGGCTGGCGACGACACCACCGTGTTCATCGCCCGCGACGACGGGCAAGCCATCGGTTGCGGCGCGCTGAAGCGCCATGACGCCCGCGTCGGTGAGGTCAAGCGCATGTACACGCGGCCCTCGCATCGCGGCAGGAAGATCGGCGCCAAGATCGTCGAGCATGTCGAAACGCTGGCGCGCAGCGAAGGGCTGAAGCGCCTGGTGCTTGAAACCGGCGACCGCCATCCCGCCGCCTGGACCGTCTATGAACGCGCCGGCTTCTCGCGCTGCGGGCCGGTGCTGGATTATCCCGATTCCGAGTGGTCGGTGTTTTACGAAAAGAGCCTTTGATGAGCGAACTGACCCATCTGACAATTTCGCAGGCGCGCGCCAAGCTGCGCGCCAAGGAGATTTCGGCCGTCGAAATCACCGAGGCCTATCTCGGTGCCATCGAGCGCGCCAATCCGGTGCTCAATGCCTACATCGTCGTCACCGGCGACAAGGCGCGCGATATGGCCAAAGCTTCCGACGCCAGGCTCGCCAAGGGCGAGGGCGGTGCGCTGGAAGGCATCCCGCTCGGCATCAAGGACCTGTTCGGCACCGAAGGTATCCACACCCAGGCCTGCAGCCATGTGCTGGACGGCTTCAAGCCGCGCTACGAATCGACCGTCACCGCCAATCTGTGGGCAGACGGCGCCGTCATGCTGGGCAAGCTTAACATGGACGAGTTCGCCATGGGCTCGTCCAACGAGACCTCCTATTACGGCCCTGTCGTCAATCCGTGGCGGCGTTCGCGCCTCGACACGGTGGTGATGCCGACCACGCATCAGGGCGATGGCGGTTTCGTTTCGGCCGGCGGCACGAAGACCGCGCGCACGCTGGACAATGCCCAACTGGTGCCGGGGGGCTCGTCGGGGGGCTCGGCTTCCGCCGTCTCGGCTTTCCTGTGCGCCGGCGCCACCGCCACCGACACCGGCGGCTCGATCCGCCAGCCAGCCGCCTTCACCGGCACCGTCGGCATCAAGCCGACCTATGGCCGCTGCTCGCGCTGGGGCATCGTCGCCTTCGCTTCGTCGCTCGATCAGGCGGGCCCGATCGCCCGGGACGTGCGCGATGCCGCGATCATGCTGAAGTCCATGGCCTCGGTCGACGCCAAGGACACCACTTCCGTCGACCGGCCGGTGCCGGATTACGAGGCGGCGATCGGCAAACCGATCAGGGGCATGAAGGTCGGCATTCCCCGGGAATACCGCGTCGACGGCATGCCGGAAGAGATCGAGGCGCTGTGGCAGAAGGGCATTGCCTGGCTCAGGGATGCCGGCGCCGAGATCGTCGACATTTCGCTGCCGCACACCAAGTATGCTTTGCCGGCTTATTATATCGTAGCGCCTGCCGAAGCATCGTCCAATCTGGCGCGCTATGACGGCGTCCGCTATGGCTTGCGCGTGCCAGGCCAGGACATTGTCGACATGTACGAAAAGACCCGAGCCGCCGGGTTCGGTCAAGAGGTCAAGCGTCGCATCATGATCGGCACCTATGTGCTGTCGGCAGGCTATTACGATGCCTACTATCTGCAGGCGCAGAAGGTGCGCAATTTGATCAAGCGCGACTTCGAGACGGTTTTTGCCGACGGCGTCGACGTCATCCTGACGCCGGCGACGCCGTCGGCCGCCTTCGGCATCGCCGACGAGGACATGGCCGCCGATCCGGTAAAAATGTACCTCAACGACATTTTCACGGTGACCGTGAACATGGCCGGACTGCCGGGCATTGCCGTGCCTGCCGGCCTCGATGCCAAGGGCCTGCCGCTCGGCCTGCAGCTGATTGGCCGTCCCTTCGACGAGGAAACCCTGTTCCAGACAGCCGCCGTTATCGAGCAGGCGGCGGGAACCTTCCAGCCGGAGAAGTGGTGGTAGCATGCCGCCTCCGTCTCGCATTTCCATCGTCGAGACGGGAAACGAACTGCTGATCACGAACCCGCCACGCACCTCGGATTTCAGGACAGTCTTTGTCCTGATCGGGGCCGCGATCGTCGCCTACACCGGCTACATGGGATTGACGGATATGTCGTCCGCAACGCTCACCAGCGGCACGCTCGGCCTGCTGTCCTTCGTGGCGGTCATTGCCCTCTTCACCTATTTCCTGGGCAAGGATTTCATCTGGCGGGTGTTCGGCAGGGAAACCCTGCGGCTGACCGACACTGCAGCCGTGCGCTCGGTGAGGGGTTCCTTGCGAAATCGGTGGTCACTGCCTTTGAAAGGGCATCTTAGGGTCGAAATCCTCGACCATACCTATCCCACGGACGAAGTGGGACTGTCGGAAGTCATCAGCTTGACCAACGCGAACGGCGTCCTTGTTTTCGGCAGGGAGTTAAGCCGCCTCGAAGCGGAAGCGGTAGCGAGTGCGGTCGAGCACTTCACCGGCCGTCACAATTTGAGCTGGAGATAGGCAGGCAATGTTCTTCTATCTCTCCAAGGTATTCTGGTTCTTCGTCCAACCACTCAACCTGGCGATCTTCCTGCTGCTTGCCGGCTTGCTCGCGGCGCTGATCGGCCGCCGGCGATTGGCGGCGACGGGCAGTGTGTTCGCCTTCCTGATTCTGGCGCTGTCGGCCTGGACGTCGCTTGGCGCCATGATGCTCAATCCGCTCGAAGAGCGCTTCCCAAAGCCGCCGCTGCCGCGGAAGGTCGACGGCATTGTCGTGCTCGGCGGCGGCTTCGAGGGCGCCATCAACTTGGCGCGCGGCGGCTATGAGCTGAATTCCGGCGGCGACCGCATGGTCGAGGCGGCGATCCTGCCCGGCGCTTTCCCGAGGCGAAAGTGGTTATCTCGGGCGGCACCGGTGAACTGTTCATCGATGGCGAGGGGGATGCGGCCACCGCGCCGCGGCTGCTCGGTGCGCTTGGCGTCGACGCCGATCGCCTGATGCTCGAGAGCAAATCCCGCAACACCTATGAGAATGCCGTCTTCACCAAGGAACTGGTAACGCCGAAATCGGGCGAAACCTGGCTGCTGGTGACCTCCGCCTTCCACATGCCGCGCGCCAAGGCGCTGTTCGACAAGGCCGGCTTTCACACGGTCCCGTGGCCGGTCGACTATCGCACCTCGGGCAAGGAAGGCTTTGGCCTGTTTCGCGACAACGCACCCGATTCGCTGCAGACCACGACCATGGCGATCCGCGAGTGGATCGGGCTCGCCGCCTATTGGCTGTCGGGCCGGATCGACCAGCTTTTCCCCGGCCCGGGCGGCTGACCGATCACGGCTTGCCTTGCGGCGGAAAAGAACTGACGCCGCACCAGCACTGCCAGTAGCAGCAGCGTCGACAGCACGAACACGATCGGGTCGACGAACCAGCCGAGATAGCCGATCGAGAAGAACACCGCGCGCAGGCCTGAATTGAAATGCTTGCCGGCCAGCATGTTCATGCGCGCCGCGCGCCACACCGCCGTTTCGCTGACCGGGTTGCGTGACGCCTCGCCATAGGGGATCGGCACCGCGCCGATCAGGATCGTGCAGTAGTTGAAGAGACGGTAGGCCCAGCCGAACTTGAAGAAGGCGAAGGCCAGGATCAGGACCAGACCAAAGACCTTGATCTGAAAGGCGGAGCGCGATGAGGTCGCGTTCAACGGCAGGTCGTTCAGCACGGCAAGGACCTGATCCGAGGCGCCAAGCAGCGCGAAACAGCCACCGAGCGCAATCAGCGAACTGGAGGCGAAAAAGGCGGTGCCTTGCTGCAGGCCGCTCATGATGGCGGTGTCGACGATGCGGATTTCGCGCTCGGCCATGGTGCGCATCCAGGCCTCGCGCTGCACGTTCATGGCCATCGTCAACGACACCCGGCTGACCAGTCTGCCGTCGGACGCCAGCGTATGCAGCAACCATGCGAGCAGGAAAAAAGCCAGCGCCGCCAGATCAGCCGTCGACAGATGGAAGGAATCGCCCATGCCCCCTTTTACCACAGGCAAAGCGGTCAGTTCGATGCTCCAAAGCATGTCGCCCAGAAGTGAGCTGCGGTTCTGGGACAACCACATGCATTAAAACAAGAACTTAAAGCGCGTCGCATGAATCCGTTTCAGCGCGACGCGCTTTCAGCCGGGGATGTCGCTGCCGGAGCAAACAAGGTCGGCAGGTGCAGCGCCGCAATCCGCAAAACAGCACAAACATCATGGAAAGTCCTATATGTAGGTCTTGATCCCATTCCCGGAGACGGCGCAGCGTGTTTCTTTCGGTTTTCGACTTGTTCAAGATCGGCATCGGACCGTCGAGTTCGCACACGATGGGACCGATGACAGCGGCGCGGCGGTTTCTCGACGAGATCGCCGGCGATGACTGGCCGCGCCCGGCCGGCGTCAAGGTCGATCGCATTGGCGCCAGCCTGCACGGCTCGCTCGCCTATACCGGTATCGGCCATGGCTCGGATCGCGCCGTTGTCCTCGGACTTGCTGGCCTGACACCGCAGACGGTCGATCCCGATCAGGCCGAGGGAATCGCCACGCGCATCGCCGCCGAGAAGCGGATATCGCCACGCGGCCATCCCTCCTATCGCTTCGATCCGGCGACGGATCTGGTGCTCGACCGCAAGACGCCGCTCACCGGCCACGCCAACGGCATGGCCTTCTACGCTTACGATGCCGGCGACCGGCTGCTGCTCAAGCGCATCTACTATTCCATCGGCGGCGGCTTCGTGGTGTCCGAGGAAGAGCTGCAGCGGATGAAGGTGAAGGGCTCGGTGACCACAGAAGGCAAGAAGGTGCCCTATCCCTTCAAGAATGCCGTCGAGATGCTGAAGATGGCAGGCAAAAGCGGCCTGTCTATCGCCGACATGAAGCGCATCAATGAAGAGACGCATATGTCGCGCGAGGAGCTCGACAGCGGCCTTGATGCGATCTGGGGCGCCATGAAGGGCTGCATCGACCGCGGCCTGTCGCAGGACGGCATCATGCCGGGCGGGCTGAAAGTGCGCCGTCGTGCCCGCATGCTGCACGACAAGCTGCAGGAGCAATGGCAGCAGAACAAGCCCAACCCTTTGCTGGCCAATGACTGGCTGTCGATCTACGCCATGGCGGTGAACGAAGAGAACGCCGCCGGTGGACGCGTCGTCACCGCGCCGACCAATGGCGCGGCCGGCACATTGCCGGCGGTGCTGCGTTACTGGCTGCATTTCCACCCCGAGGCCGACCAGCCGAGCATCCGCGACTTCCTGCTCACGGCCGCCGCCGTCGGCGGCATCATCAAGACCAATGCCTCGATCTCCGGCGCCGAGGTCGGCTGCCAGGGCGAGGTCGGTTCGGCCTCGGCGATGGCTGCCGCGGGTCTCTGCGCCGTCATGGGCGGCACGCCCGAGCAGGTCGAGAACGCCGCCGAAATCGCGCTCGAACATCATCTCGGCATGACTTGCGATCCAGTCGGCGGTCTGGTCCAGGTGCCTTGCATCGAGCGCAACGCGCTCGGCGCCGTCAAGGCGGTCACCGCCGCCTCTCTGGCGATCAAAGGCGACGGCGTCCATTTCGTGCCGCTCGACGCCGCGATCGAAACAATGCGCCAGACGGGCCTCGACATGAACGAGAAGTACAAGGAAACCAGCCTTGGTGGGCTCGCCGTCAATGTCGTGGAATGCTGACCGTGCAACGCCACTGGCACTGTGGAGAAGTCGGGCAGGGCCGTTGACGCAATCGCGCGCCAGACTAAACCTTAAGCGATGGCACTCAATCTCCTAAAACTGTGCGTCGGTTGCGACAGCGTCGAGGACCTCGAAGAATGGATCGCCTTCCGCCTCGATGAGCGCCGCCGCGCCGGCGAACCCGCCGAGCACTGGCACACCACCCGCATGGTGCCGACGCGCGGCGCCGAGGTCACCGATGGCGGTTCGCTTTATTGGGTGATCAAGGGCAGCGTGCAATGCCGCCAGCTGATCACTGATATCAGGCCCTTCACGGACGACGAAGGCATCGGCCGTTGCCGCCTGATGCTCGACCTCGACGTCGTGCGCACCGACTGGCAGCCGCGCCGCGCCTTCCAGGGCTGGCGTTATCTCAAACCTTCGGATGCGCCCGCAGATATCGGCAAGGGCAAGGCCGGAATGGTCGAGATGCCGCCGAAACTGAAGCGCGAGCTCGCCGATCTGGGCTTGCTGTAGAGCCAAGGGCGCGGCCGCTTCTCCCAGAGCGTCGAGCGCTGGCCCTTCATCTTGTCCAAGGCTGGACTTGCAAGGGGGCCGACAACGCCACATCTTGCTTCTTATGAGCGACAAGAAGCAGCGCGTGCCCGCAAGGGCCAGTCCTGCGCCGGTCAAGCCTCAATCCAATGCCGGCGAGATCGACGCCTTTATCCGTCAGGCCCGGACGCTTGTCGCGACCGGCACGGGCCGGCTGATCCTTGCCCTCGACGCAACGATGAGCCGCCAGCCGACCTGGGATGTCGCCGCCAAGCTGCAGGGCGAGATGTTCGACGCCGTTGGCAAGGCCGGCACCCTCAGTGTCCAATTGGCCTATTTTCGCGGGTTGGGCGAGTGCCGCTCGTCGGCTTTTGTCGCCGACACCAATGCCCTGAAGCAGCTGATGACGCGGATCGACTGCCGTGCCGGCCACACCCAGATCGGCAAGGTGCTGGCGCATGCGCTGAAGGAAACGGCGGCGGCCAAGGTCAATGCTCTGGTCTATATCGGCGACGCCATAGAAGAGGATATCGACGACCTGGCGCAGAAGGCCGGCAGCCTCGGTCTGCACGGCGTTCCCGTCTTCGTCTTCCAGGAAGGCCATGATCCCGGCGCAGAAAAGGCGTTCAAGGAGATTGCGCGGCTGTCCAAAGGGGCTTGGTTCCGATTTGATCGGCGGGCTGCCGCGACCTTGGCCGGGCTGCTTTCGGCGGTTGCCGTCTATGCGACCGGCGGATTGAAGGCGCTCGAGGCAAGGGACAGGCCGGGAGACCGGCTGCTGATCGAGCATCTCAGGGGCGGCGGGAATTGATGGGCGCTATCATTGCACTTGTTGCACTGTTTCTGGTGCTGCTCGGCGCGGCGACGATCTTTGTCCGCGCCGATGCGCAAAAACTGGCAAGCGGCATGCGCACGCTCGGGCCGGTGCTTCTGGCGCTGGTCGGGCTCGCCGTGCTGGTGGTCGGGCGCGAAGGCATTGCCGGCCTCATTCTGGCCGCGGCCCTTGCCTGGTACGGTTCGATGCGAATGAAGCGGCCGTCGCTCGGGCCGGCGCCCGGCAAGCGCTCGACGGTGCGGACCGCCGCATTGGAAATGGAGCTTGATCACGATACGGGCGGGCTTGAAGGCCTGGTTCTGGCCGGCCGCCATGAAGGCAAGATGCTGGGTGCGATGGGCCTGGCCGAGCTGCAGCAGCTTTACCGCGAACTCCCCGGCGACCCGGAGAGCCGCCAACTCCTAGAGACGTATCTTGACGGCCGTTTTCCCGTCTGGCGCAAAGACGCTGAGGCGAACGGTGGCGAAGGGCTGGGTGTTGCGCCAGGTGCGGGCGCCATGACTAAGGAGGAGGCCTACAAGATCCTTGGTCTTGAAGCGGGGGCCGCCGCGGCGGATGTCCGCAAGGCGCACCGCCGCCTGATGCAGCGCCTGCACCCCGACATCGGCGGCACGTCTTTCCTGGCGGCGCGGATCAACGAAGCCAAGGACGTCTTGCTCTCCAATCACAACTAGTCTCCTTCGACGCAGTAAATTTCCGGGAGATGGTTCCGACGCCGCCCTACTGTTGGACGGCGTAGCAGGCGATTTTCTTTTTCTTCAGGGCATTGCAGGCATTCCAGGCCGCGTCCTTCGAGCGGAAGCCGCCGAACCGGGCGCGGTAATAGGTCTCGCCATCCTTCTGGAAGGCGACGGTGAAGCCGGAAGCAGCCCCAAGAACCTTGGGCGCCTGCTTGGCGGTCTTGTCTAGGAAAGCCAGGGCTTCGGACTGCTTGGGCGACGACGCTACCTGCACCGCCCAGCCAGCCGGCACCGAGGCCGTGTTGACCGGGTCGACCCCCTGAGGGGATGCAGGCGTGGGTTCGGCATAGGCAGCCACAATCTGCGCAGTTTCGACCTTCGGCGCCGTCACGATGACGGTCTTGACCTTCCTGGTCTTGACGACGGGGGCGGGCTCTTCGACCGCGGCCACCGTCTGTTCGTCGGCAGACTGGCCTTCAGCAGACTGCTCGTCAGCGGATGTCGGATCGTCATTGGACGCTACGGCATCGTCTTCAACGATCGGCTTGCCATCGGGCGTCGGCGCGTCATGCTTGGGCAGGAAGACCTTGGCCAGCGCCTTGACCGGATTGTCGCCGCCGGCCTTGGCGACCAGGGCGCCGCCGCCGCGGGTCGATGCGCGCGGCATGTAGGCGTTGATCAGGCCGGCCATCTGATTGTCGCGGCTGCGCCCCGAAGTGCCGCCCATGACGACGGCGACGAGGCGGCGGTTGCCATCCGAAACCGACGAGACGAGGTTGAAGCCGGAGGCGCGGGTATAGCCGGTCTTGATGCCGTCGACGCCCTTGATGCGGCCGAGCAGACGGTTGTGGCCATTGATGCGCTGGCGGCCGTAAAGGAAGGAGCGCTGCGAGAAATAGCCGTAATACTGCGGATAATGTTCCCTGAGCGCTATGCCAAGCATCGCCATGTCGTGGGCGGTTGTGAACTGGCCGGGATCGGGCAGGCCGTTGGCATTGCGAAACACGGTGCCGTCCATGCCGAGCGCGCGCGCCTTGGCGGTCATCATGCGGGCGAAATTGCTTTCGCTGCCGCCGAGCAGTTCGCCGAGCGCGGTCGCCGAATCATTGGCCGACTTGGTCACCATCGACAGGATGGCGGTCTCGACCGAAACCGCTCCGCCCGCCTTGACGCCGAGCTTGGTCGGCGGTTCGGCCGCCGCTTTGGCCGAGAACGGCACGGGCGTGTTCCTGCTGATCCGGCCCTTCGCCATGGCCTCGAAGGTCAGATAGAGCGTCATCATCTTGGTCAGCGACGCCGGGTAGCGCCGGCCGTTGGCATCGGACGAATAAAGCACCTTGCCGGTCTTGGCGTCGACGACGATCGCCGAAGACCTGGCGGCCATCGAGGACGCGGCATCCGCAACGACAAATGACATCGCCAAAGCGAGGATCATGATCATTTTGAGGGAAGATGCGGATTTTGAACCGAAGACCGACAACGCCTGACGCACTGATAGTTCCTTTGAAACTCATTGCCATGGAGGCGGCAAAGGGATCCGACCTCACTTGTCGTCAAACTATCGCGGCCAGCGTTACCAATCCGTTTATGGTAACCGGCGCGTTCACCATTTTCCTCGGGCTTGAGCCTTTCTTTATTCGAATTTTAGCTGTTGCCGGCGCAGCGCGGCCTGATGCCGCTGAAATCTTGACTTTTGTGCAGCGCACAATATATTCTCGTGCATTGCACAACCGCGCTCAGGCAAGGGCGCTTCAAAACGCCAAGGGAAACGTCAAATGACCCAGACCTACGAGGACTTCTCGAAATACGGCAAGGAGTTTGCCGATACCGGATTGAAGAGCTTCACCTCGCTCTCCAAGGGCGCGCAGGCGATCGCCACCGAAGCTGGCGAATACACCAAGAAGAGCTTCGAAGCCGGCAGCGCCGCGGTCGAAAAGCTGTTCTCCGCCAAGTCGCTGGAAAAGGCGGTCGAGATCCAGTCCGACTTCGCCAAGCAGAGCTATGAGAGCTTCGTTGCCGAGGCGACCAAGTTCGGCGATCTCTATGCCGATCTCGCCAAGGAGGCTTACAAGCCCTTCGAATCGATTGTCGCCAAGGCGAAGTAATTTCGCTCGAGAATACCAGGCACGGCCTTTCGGGCTTGCAAAACAGACCCGGTCGCGGATGCGCGGCCGGGTTTTTTCATGCCGGTTTCAATTCCGGGGCTTTGGCGGTTCACGATTTTGAAAATCGCCTCGGTTTGCCCACCTAGCCATATTGTCAGCTAACAAGAAGGGCTTAAAATCGTCCATCGAACACCTACATATCGAACTCGCCATGGGGATTCGAAAGAGGCAGGATTACGTGACTTCAGGTTTGACTGCCACAACAAGCGTGGTGCGGATGCAAAGTGACGGCGACGGCAATGAGGCCGGTCGCGGCACAGCCGTCATTACGCGCACGAAGACCAAGACCAAGAAGCCCAGCCTTTACAGGGTCCTCATCCTCAACGACGACTATACGCCCATGGAGTTCGTGGTTCACGTCCTGGAGCGTTTTTTTCAAAAGGACCGCGAAGCCGCCACACGCATCATGCTTCATGTTCACAATCATGGGGTGGGCGAGTGCGGGGTCTATACATTCGAGGTGGCCGAGACCAAAGTGTCTCAGGTCATGGATTTCGCCCGACAGAATCAGCATCCGCTGCAATGCGTGATGGAGAAGAAGTGAGGTAACATGCCGGCTTTCTCCCAAGGCCTGGAAAAGGCGCTTCACCAGGCGCTGACGCTCGCCAATGAGCGGCACCATGAATATGCAACCCTAGAACATCTGCTGCTCGCCCTCATCGACGACACCGAGGCGGCCGCCGTTATGCGCGCCTGCAACGTCGATCTGGACGAGCTGAAGCACACCGTTCTGACCTATATCGACACCGAACTCGACAATCTGGTCACCGGTTACGATGAGGATTCCAAGCCGACCGCCGGCTTCCAGCGCGTCATCCAGCGCGCCGTGATCCATGTACAGTCATCCGGCCGCGAGGAAGTGTCCGGCGCCAACGTGCTCGTCGCCATCTTTGCCGAGCGCGAGAGCCATGCCGCTTATTTCCTGCAGGAACAGCAGATGACCCGCTACGACGCGGTCAACTACATCTCGCACGGCATCGCCAAGCGCCCCGGCGCATCGGAGACGCGCTCGCCGCGCGGCGCCGATGACGAGCAGGGCGGCCCGAATGGCGCCGAGCCGCAGGAGGAAGGCGGCAAGAAGAAGCAGCAGCAGGATGCGCTGACGGCTTATTGCGTCAACCTCAACAACAAGGCCAAGGCCGGCAAGATCGATCCGCTGATCGGCCGCGAGAGCGAAATCAACCGCACCATCCAGGTGCTGTGCCGCCGTTCCAAGAACAACCCGCTCTATGTCGGCGATCCCGGCGTTGGCAAGACGGCGATTGCCGAAGGCCTGGCCAAGCGCATCGTTGAAGGCGATGTGCCCGAAGTGCTGCAGGACGCCACCATCTTCGCGCTCGACATGGGCACGCTGTTGGCCGGCACGCGCTATCGCGGCGATTTCGAAGAGCGGCTGAAGCAGGTCGTCAAGGAGCTCGAGGATTATCCCGGCGCCGTGCTGTTCATCGACGAGATCCACACGGTGATCGGGGCCGGCGCCACGTCAGGCGGCGCGATGGATGCGTCGAACCTGTTGAAGCCGGCGCTGTCTTCGGGTGCCATCCGCTGCATCGGCTCGACCACTTACAAGGAGTTCCGCCAGTTCTTCGAGAAGGACCGCGCTCTGGTGCGGCGCTTCCAGAAGATCGACGTCAACGAGCCGACCATCGAGGACGCCATCGAGATCATGAAGGGCCTCAAGCCCTATTATGAGGAATTCCACAAGGTGAAGTTCACCAACGAGGCGATCAAGGCTTCGGTGGAACTGTCGGCCCGCTACATCAACGACCGCAAGCTGCCGGACAAGGCGATCGACGTGATCGACGAGACCGGCGCCTCGCAGATGCTGGTGCCGGAAGCCAAGCGCAAGAAGACGATCGGCATCAAGGAGATCGAAGCCACGATCGCCACGATGGCCCGCATCCCGCCGAAGACGGTTTCGGCAGACGACGAGAAGGTGCTGCAAGGCCTCGACATCGAGCTGAAGCGCGTCGTCTATGGCCAGGACACCGCCATCACCGCGCTGACCTCGGCGATCAAGCTGGCGCGTGCCGGCCTGCGCGAACCGGAAAAGCCGATCGGCTCCTACCTGTTCTCAGGCCCGACCGGCGTCGGCAAGACCGAAGTCGCCAAGCAGTTGGCTGCCTCGCTCGGCGTCGAGCTGATCCGCTTCGACATGTCGGAATATATGGAACGCCACACCGTCTCGCGGTTGATCGGCGCGCCTCCCGGCTATGTCGGCTTCGACCAGGGCGGTCTGCTCACCGACGGGGTCGACCAGCATCCGCACTGCGTGCTCTTGCTGGATGAAGTTGAGAAGGCGCATCCGGACCTGTTCAACATCCTGTTGCAGGTCATGGACCACGGCAAGCTGACCGACCACAACGGCAAGCAGATCGACTTCCGCAATGTCATCCTTATCATGACCACCAATGCGGGCGCATCCGATGCGCAGCGCGCGGCGATCGGTTTCGGATCGACCAAGCGCGAAGGCGACGATGTCGAGGCCATCAACCGGTTGTTCACGCCGGAGTTCCGCAACCGTCTCGATGCGATCATCCCGTTCGGCTCGCTGCCGGTGCCGGTCATCCATCAGGTGGTGCAGAAGTTCGTCATGCAGCTCGAGGCCCAGCTCTCCGAGCGGGGCGTCACCTTCGACCTGTCGCCGGACGCGATCGCCTGGCTGGCCGACAAGGGCTACGATGAACGCATGGGTGCGCGGCCGCTCGGCCGGGTCATCCAGGAGCACATCAAGAAGCCGTTGGCCGACGAGGTGCTGTTCGGCAAGCTCAAGAAGGGCGGCACGGTGCGCGTCACCGTCGAGAAGAAGGAAACCGGCGAAACCGGCCTGAAGCTCGAATCACTGGCCGACGAAGCCCCGGTGCAGCCGAAGCAGGAGCCGGAAGAGACGCCGAAAGCCCGCAAGGCAGTGGCCAAGAAGCCCGTCGCCAAGAAGGCGGTGGCGCAGAAGCCTCAGCCCAAGGGCAAGGACGAGCCTGAGCCCAAGGGCAAGGATGGCGGCAAGCGCAGCCTGGTGCCGCAACTGCCGCGCAAGAGCTGAAAGGTTCGCCTATGAAGGGCCCGGTGACGGGCCCTTTTTTCATTGGCTGGCCGGTTTGCCGACACAGCGCCCCTGCTTTTCAGGGCAGATGTTGTTAGGTCAGGCGGCGACGCCCTCGGGTGCAAACTTGCCCAGGAAGTACCCGCACGCCTTCCAGATGGCGATCGAGATCAGAACGCTCGCATAGCCATCCACGGCGCGGCAGCTGCTTCTACCAACGGCTCTGATGTCGCAACCGAATGTTCCACGATTTTGAAAACCCAAACGCATCCCGGTACGGCGCGCGTTATCACGGGTGGTTTGATATTTCCCTAACCGACGTAATGGATTGTGGCTGAGCTCATCGCCTTGAGGCGCACGCCACCTCAACCGTTCAGCGCTGCCCGGATCCTGGCCGCGTTCTCAGTCAGCACTTCGGGCTTCTCCATCTGTCCCGTATGCGGCTTGAGCGCGATGCCTTCGAACCGCGGGATGACATGGACATGCAGGTGGTAGACGGTCTGGCCAGACGCCGGTTCGTTGAACTGCAGGATGGTGACCCCGTCAGCGCCGAAAGCCTTTTTGACCGCCAGCGCCACCTTCTGGACCGTGGTGAACAGCCGGCCGAGCGTCGCCGGATCGGCATCGAGCAGATTGCGCGACGGTGCTTTGGGCACCACCAGCGTGTGACCGGGGCCTTGCGGCATCACATCCATGAAGGCGACCACGGCATCATCCTCGTAGACGCGGTGCGACGGGATTTCGCCGCGCAGGATCTTCGCGAAGATATTGCTGGGGTCGTAAGCCTCGGTCATGGCGGCGCTCCGGGAGTATGCTCCCGGTGTAGCGAAGCTGTCCCGGACCGGCAAGATGGTCCGGCGATATCGACAGGCGAGGGCAGGGCGGATCGCTATTCCTCAAGATCCTTGCGGAACGGCGTATGCTCTTCCAGAATTTCGCCCATCCGCTCGACCTCGCGCCGCTCACGCCGGAGATAATCGGCCACAGCATTGCGCAGGCCGGGATGTGCGATGTAGTGCGCCGAATGCATGGTCACGGGACGATAGCCGCGCGCCAGCTTGTGCTCACCCTGCGCGCCGGCCTCGACCACCTTCAGCTTACGCTCGATGGCGAAGTCGATGGCCTGATGGTAGCAAACTTCGAAATGCAGGAACGGGTGGTCCTCGATGCAGCCCCAATTGCGGCCGTAGAGCGCATCGGAGCCGATGAAGTTGATGGCGCCGGCGACATAGCGGCCATTGCGCTTGGCCATTACCAACAGGATATCCTGGGACATGCGCTCGCCGATCAGCGAGAAGAACTTGCGGTTGAGATAAGGCCGGCCCCATTTGCGGCTGCCGGTGTCCATATAGAAGGCGAAGAAATCGTCCCAGGCCCTTTCGGTCAGGTCCTTGCCGGTCAGCCGGTCGATCGAGATATCGTTGGCGAGCGCCTCGCGCCGCTCCTTCTTCATCGCCTTGCGCTTGCGCGATGCCAGCGTAGCGAGGAAATCGTCATAGGTCGAAAAGCCTTCGTTGAAGAAGTGGAACTGCTGGTCGGTGCGGTGCAGGAAGCCGGCTGCTTCCAGCGTTGCAACGTCGCTTTCACTGGCGAAGGTGACATGCGCGGAGGACACGCCGAGCTTTTCCGTCACCGCCTTCAGGCCCGCTGCGAGACCGGCCTTCACAATGGCGCTGTCCTCGCCCTTGCTGACCAGCAGGCGAGGGCCGGTGACCGGAGAGAACGGCACGGCGCATTGCAGTTTCGGATAGTAGTTGCCGCCGGCGCGTTCGAACGCATCGGACCAGCCGTGGTCGAAGACATATTCGCCCTGGCTGTGCGATTTGAGATAGCAGGGCACGGCGCCCAGCAATCTGCCTTGGGCATTTTCCAGTCTGAGATGATGACCTTGCCAGCCGGTACGCCGCACGGCGCAGCCGGAATCTTCAAGCGCGCTCAGAAAAGCATATGAAACGAGAGGGTTATAGCCATTTTCTGTGTCGCTGCGGGTTGTGCCGGTAAAGCCGTTCCACTCGTCGCAGGTGAAGGCATTGATGCCGGCGGCGACGCGGATGGAAAACTCCGCATTCGCCGTTTGCCCGTCGCCTTCATCACCCTGATCCATGGGGCTTATTTAAGCTCTGTCGGGGCCGCTACAAGTCACGTTTCAGGCACTTCCATCAGGCGACACTGACAGATCGGGTTCGAACCCTTCGAACGTCATCTGGTCGGCGTATTTGAAAGTGAGATCCACCGCCGGCTGGTCATGCACCGTCCAGGTGATGACAGGCATTTTAAGCCTTTCGCGCACGAAGCTGACGAACGGGTTCGGCAGATCGCCCGCGGCATAGGAGGTGAAGGCGAGGTCATGTGCCAGCATGGCAAAATGCGCCTCGATCAACTGATTGTCCCTGCCGTAGGCGGTCAGCCCACCCGGAATGCCAGGCGCATCCCTAGGGAAGTCGCGGACCAGCCAGTGGTCGAACGACATGATCGCCGCCTTGCCCTTGTAGCGCTCCAGCATCTTGCCGACGCTTGCCACCAAGCCCTCGTCGTAACCGGGCACACCCTTCAGTTCGACAATCATCGGCACACGGCCGTCGACCAGGTCGAGCGCTTCTTGCAGTGTCGGCACATGGTCCTTGGTGCCGCCGATCCTGAGCGCCGCCAGTTCCGCTGCCGTGCGCTGCCAGACAAAGCCGTCCTGGCCGGTCAGCCGCTTGAGGTCGCCGTCATGGATGATGACGGGAACGCGGTCGGATGAGAGGTGCACGTCGCATTCGATCGCATAGCCGCGCTCGGCGGCAGCAGCGAAGGCCGACAGCGTGTTTTCCCAGCGCGTCTTGTTCATGTCGTGAAAGCCGCGATGCGCCACCGGCCGGGCGGTCAGCCAGGAAAGGTCGGTCATTGTCTTGGTCCTGCTCATGCGACCTCGAAGACGGCTTCGATTTCCACTGCGGCATTAAGCGGCAGACAGGCGGTGCCGACGGCGGAGCGGGCATGCTTGCCGCGCTCGCCAAGGGCCGCGACCAGGAAATCGGAGGCGCCATTGGCGACCAGATGCTGCTCGACGAAATCCGGCACTGATGCAACAAAGACGGTGATCTTGACCAGCCGCTGGATTTTTTCGAGATCGCCAAGTGCTGCTTTTGCCTGCGCCAAGATGTTGATTGCACAGTACTTTGCGCCTTCCTTGCCGGTTGCCGTGTCGACGTCGCGGCCGAGCAGGCCGCTTGCCTGCAGCTTGCCGTCCTTGAGCGGCAACTGCCCGGCGGTGAACAAAAGATTGCCGGACCTGCAATAGGGCACATAGTTCGCGGCGGGCGCTGCGGCGGCAGGTATCGTCACGCCGAGATCGCTTAGCCGCTTTTCGATTGTTTCACTCATGGTATTTCCCTATTGCTTGGAGACGCCGCGCTGGCCGGGCCGAAATTGCTATTTTTGCCTCGCTTCCGCCACGACTTTTTTTAAGCTGGACCATCTTTACCTGCGGCCTGCCATCAGCTGCGACGATCGGAGCCCCTTATGCGCGCAACGCGCCTTGCCTTCCACGCCGTTCTCGTTCCGGTGCTGTTCTCGATGGCTCCGGCCTTTGCCGTGCCGGCGCTGCAGGCGCATCGCGCCGTCTACGATCTTACCCTCGACAAGGCGTCGGACCGCTCGGGCATCACCGGCATTTCCGGCCGCATGGTCTATGAGTTCAACGGCTCGCCCTGCGAGGGCTATACGGTAAAATTCCGTTTCGTCACCCAGATCGCCACCGGCGACAACACCAGGCTGACCGACCAGCAGACGACCACGTTCGAGGACGCCGAAGGCAAGACCTTCTCGTTCGTGACCAAATCCTTCGTCGACCAGAACCTCGACAAGGAGGTCAAGGGCACCGCCACGAAAGAGACCAAGGGCCTCAAGGTCGACATCGACAAGCCCGAGAAGAACAGCCTGGAACTCGCCGCCACTCAGTTCCCGACCCAGCATCTGGTCGAACTGATCGGCAAGGCCGAGAAGGGCGAGAATTTCTACGAAACCAGCCTGTTCGACGGTTCGGAGGATGCCAACAAGGTGATGACCACCACCGTCATCGTCGGCAAGAAGGCCGAGGGCGACAAGGCCGACCCCGAAGCGCCGGCGCTGGCCAAGCTTGCAGGCGACAAATACTGGCCGGTCGACATCGCCTATTTCGACGAGACCGACAAATCGGGCGAAGAGGTGCCGGAATACCGCATCAGCTTCAAGCTGCACGAGAACGGCATCACCCGCGACCTCACAATGGACTATGGCGAGTTCTCGATGACCGGAAAGCTGGTCAACCTGTCGCTGTTCGATCAGACCAAGCCTTGCCCGGTCTCGAAATAGCAACAATGCGGCGCTGGCCACGGCAGGCTTGATGGCAGTTCCCGATGGCGGTCTATGTCGATGCGGCGATCTGGAAATGGGCCGGCCATCGCTGGTGCCACCTGATGGCCGACGATACGGACGAACTGCATCGTTTCGCCGCCGAGCTTGGCGTCAAGCGTTCGTCCTACCAGGGGCCGCCCAGGACATCGGCGCCGCACTATGACATAACCGGCTTCGAGCGCGACCGGGCGGTGCGGCTCGGCGCCATCGAATGCAGCCGCGAGGAGATCGTTGCGATCTTCAGGCGCGTACGGGTACCCAACGGAAAGGGCCGATCGTGACCCTAACGGCATTCCTGGCTTATTGCCTTGCCATCACACTTGCCGCCGCCACGCCGGGACCGGCGATGTTCACGGTGATCACCAACGGCGTGGCACGCGGCTTCCTGCGTGCGTTCGTCGCCGGAATGGGCATTGCCGCCGGCGATGCCGTGCTGGTCACCCTGGCACTGCTCGGGCTGGTGGCGCTGGCCCAGACCTTCGAATGGGTGTTTCTCCTGTTGAAATACGCCGGTGCGGCCTACCTGATTTTCCTCGGCATCAAGATGTGGCGGGCCGCGGCCGCGCAATCGGCCGCGCAAGGAATCCCCCAAACCGGATTGTCGCGGTCGTTCCTGCTTGGCGCCTCCGTGGCGCTCGGCAACCCGAAGGCGATCCTGTTCCACGCCTCGATCATGCCGCTGATCCTCAACCTCGACACCATGACGTTTGCCGACGGCCTGCTGGTGGTGGCAGTCGTCGTCGGCGCCAATATTCTCACCATTGGCATCTACGCCGCGCTGGCGGGCAGGGCATCCGGCTGGCTCAGGACGCCCGAACGCATGCGGCTGATTAACCGGTTCGCCGGCAGCGCCATGATCGGCACCGGAGCGCTGATTGCCGCACGCTGAGCGATGAAGCACCTCACCGCTTGCGTTTGCAGCGCTTCCCCTCTATATGCGCGCTCATTCCACACACGGACTTTGGTGTCTGCCCGGGAGAAATCCGGCTGAAACCTCCGGTGGCGTTCGAGGACAAAGTCCAAAAATGCCTGTGTCCGTGGAGGCTAACCGGAAAAGGAACTAAGAATGGCACTGCCTGATTTCAGCATGCGCCAGCTTTTGGAAGCTGGCATTCACTTCGGCCACCAGACCCACCGCTGGAACCCGAAGATGGCGCCTTACATCTACGGCGCCCGCAACAACATCCACATCATCGACCTGTCGCAGACGGTGCCTTTGCTGCACCAGGCTCTGAAGCAGGTTTCCGACACCGTTGCCAAGGGCGGCCGCGTGCTGTTCGTCGGCACCAAGCGCCAGGCGTCCGACATCGTCGCCGACGCCGCACAGCGTTCGGCCCAATACTATGTCAACTCGCGTTGGCTCGGCGGCATGCTGACCAACTGGAAGACGATCTCGAATTCGATCCAGCGCCTGCGCAAGCTCGACGAGATGCTGGCCGGTGAGGCCCAGGGCCTGACCAAGAAGGAACGCCTGAACCTCGACCGCGAGCGCGAGAAGCTCGACAAGGCGCTCGGCGGTATCAAGGACATGGGCTCGACCCCCGACCTGATGTTCGTCATCGACACCAACAAGGAAGCGATCGCCATTCTCGAGGCCAAGCGCCTCGGCATTCCGGTCGTCGCCATCATCGATTCGAACTGCGATCCGGACAAGATCGACTTCCCGATCCCCGGTAATGACGACGCGGCGCGCGCCATCCAGCTCTATTGCGACCTGATCGCCAAGGCTGCCATCGACGGCATCGCCCGCCAGCAGGGCGCGCTCGGCGTCGACATCGGCGCCTCGGTCGAAGCTCCGGTCGAACCGGCGCTTGATCCGGCTCCGGCCCCGGCTGCGGACGCTCCGGAAGCTTGACAGTCGAAGGCCGGTTGCGGCCTTCATCATTCTCATATTTGGCACGCTAGACGGACGCATCACCGAGTACCGGTGGTGCGTCGGTGCATTTAAAACAAAGAGGCGACAATGAGCATTTCGGCTGCACAGGTCAAAGAACTCCGCGACTTGACCGGCGCGGGCATGATGGACTGCAAGGCGGCGTTGACCGAGACCAACGGCAACATCGAAGAGGCCGTCGACTGGCTGCGCAAGAAGGGCATTTCCAAGGCCGACAAGAAGGCTGGCCGTACTGCCGCCGAAGGCCTGATCGGCGTCGACTCCGGCGTCCGCGAGGCCGCCATCGTCGAGGTTAACTCCGAGACCGATTTCGTGGCCCGCAACGAGCAGTTCCAGGAGATCGTTCGCAATGTCGCCAAGGTCGCGCTTGCTTATGGCACGACGGAGGCTGTCTCTGCCGCAAAGTATCCGGGTTCGGACAAGTCGGTCACCGACACCATCAAGGACGCCGTTGGCACCATTGGCGAGAACATGAGCTTCCGCCGTTCGGCCAAGCTCACCGTCCCGCACGGTGCTGTCGCAACCTACGTCCACAATGCGGTTGCCGATGGTCTTGGCAAGCTCGGCGTTCTGGTCGCGATCGAGACGACGGGCAATGAGCATGCCGCCAACGCCTTTGGCCGCCAGGTCGCCATGCATGTCGCTGCCACCAACCCGCTGGCGTTGACCGCCGAGCAGATCGATCCGGCAGCGGTCGAGCGCGAGAAGGCGATCTTCGCCGACCAGGCGCGCCAGTCCGGCAAGCCGGAAGCGATCATCGAAAAGATGGTCGAAGGCCGCCTGCGCAAGTTCTACGAGGAAGTCGTGCTCCTCAAGCAGGCCTTCGTGCTCAATCCCGACATCACTGTCGAGCAGGCGCTGAAGGATGCCGAGAAGGACATCGGCGCTCCGGCCAAGATCTCCGCCTATCTGCGCTTTGCGCTGGGCGAAGGCATCGAAAAGGAAGAGACCGATTTCGCGGCGGAAGTCGCGGCGGCGGTGAAGAAGTAGTTTTAAAAATAGCCCCTAAAAGGGCTTCTCAGCTCAGGCAACTCGGCCGGGTGTCCGCAAGGATGCTCGGCCGATTTCTTGTGCGGTGTCGATGAAGGCCCTGAGCTTTGGCGCCGTCGACGCCCTGCGCGGGAAGTAAAGGAAGAGGCCGGGCTCCTCGATCGCCGTTTGCGGCAGGATCTGAACGAGGCGGCCGGCGGCCAATTCCGCGCGCACCAGCGGCTCGAACACATAGGTCAGCCCGACGCCGGCAAGCGCAAGGTCGATCGCGGCCAGCGAATCGGTGACGATGACCGTACCCTTCGTCTCGGCCACCACATCCTTGCCGTCCTCGGTCAGGTCCCAGCGATAGAGTGCGCCGGAGCGCACAAGCCGGTAGCCGATGCAATTGTGGTCCGAAAGATCCGCCACACCGCGCGGACGGCCATGCCGGCCGACATAGGCGGGGGAGGCGACGATCACGGCGTTGAATGGCGGCGTCAGCCGGACCGTGACCATGTCCTGTGCGATCATCTCGCCCAGCCGGATGCCGGCATCAAAACCCTCGCCGACAATGTCCACCAGCCCCTGGTCGGTGAGCAATTCGATGGTCACATCAGGATAGCGTTCAGCCATCGCGGCGGCCACGGGAGTGACGGCAAGTGGAACGGCGATGTTGGGAACGTTCAACCTGAGCAAGCCGGAGGGCCGGCCCTTGATGGCTCGGATGCGGTCCATCCGGTCGGCGATATCCTGGAGGGCAGGGGCTGCCGTGTCCACCAGCGCCTTGCCGGCTTCCGTCAGCGAGACGCTGCGCGTGGTGCGCGCAAACAGCGGCTGGCCGATCCGCTCCTCCACGAGGCGCACCGCATGGCTGACGGCAGATGGGGACATGCCCAGTTCGGCCGCGGCAAGCGCAAAGCCGCCGCGTCGGGCAACGGCGACGATGACAGGCAAATGACTGAGCAGATCCCGGTCCATTCATGCATGATATCGCATAGTCCTTGCGAACACTTCAATCTTCTCGATGCCGACAGGCTGACCCATATTGCCATCACCGATGCACAAAGGAGAAGAGAGATGGATGCCTTGAAACACGCTACCTTCGCCGCAGGCCTTGCCCTAGCGCCGGTCGATGCCGGCGGCGCCGAGCCGTCCGGTTGGCGCGCGCTCGCCGACGAACGCGCCGTCATCCGCATCGCCGACGCCATCGACCGTGCCGTCGATGCGCAGGACTGGAAGCTTGCCCGCTCCTATTTCGCCGAGCGTGTCACCGTCGACTTCAGCAGCCTGTCAGGACAGCCTGCCGCCACCATCCCCTCCGACAATCTGATCGGTACCTGGGCCGGCAACCTCAGGGGCAGCAAGACCAGCCTGCATCTGCGCACCAATCACCAGGTGATCTTTGAGGCGGACGCGGCGACCGTCTCTTCGAACGGCTATGCCTGGAACCGGATGGAAGGCAATGGCGACCCGCTGTGGGAAGTCTGGGGCACCTACGAGCACCATCTGGTTCGCTCCGGGACCGGCTGGAAAGTCGACGGCTTCGTTTTCCGCGCCACGCATGAGCGCGGCAATCCCTGGGTCAAGATGACGCCTGGCCAGTGAGCCGGCGTCAAGAAATCAGGATAGGAAAAACACCATGACCATGAGCTATTACACACTGGGCAACAGCGGCCTGCGCGTCAGCCGGCTGGCACTGGGCACCATGACCTTTGGCACCGAATGGGGCTGGGGCGCGGACAGGGAAACCGCGCGCGCCATGGCCGACGCCTATGTCGAGGCCGGCGGCAATTTCTTCGACACCGCCGACCTCTACACCGGCGGCACAGCCGAAACCTGGCTCGGCGAATTCATCGCCGAGCGAGGCTTGCGCGACAGAGCGGTGATCGCCACGAAATTCACCTTCAACGCGGAGCCCGGCAATCCGAACGCCGGCGGCAATGGCCGCAAGAACATCTTGCGCGCCGTGGACGCTTCCCTGAAGCGGTTGGGCACTGATTATATCGACCTCTACCTCCTCCATGTCTGGGACGGGCTGACGCCGGCCGAGGAGGTCATGCGCACGATGGATGATCTCGTGCGTGCGGGCAAAATTCGCCATGTCGGCCTGTCCGATGTGCCGGCCTGGTATGCTGCCCGCGCGCAGACGATCGCCGAGTGGCGCGGCTACGAGCCGGTGTCGGCCCTGCAGCTTGAATATTCGCTGGCGGAGCGTTCGATCGAAAATGAGTTCGTGCCCTTCGGCACCCGCCATGGCGCAGGAATCATGGTGTGGAGCCCGCTGGCCAGCGGGCTGCTCAGCGGCAAGTACCGGCCGACGCAGGAAGGCCATGCCGGCCGGCTCGACGGCTTTCGCAACACCACTCATCCGGGGTTCCAGAAGTTCACCGAGCGCAACTGGGCGATCGTGGCGGAGCTCGAAAAAGTTGCCGCCGAACTCGGACGCAGCATGGCGCAGGTCGCGCTCAACTGGGTGGCAACGCAACCGGGCATCGCCACCGTGATTCTTGGCGCCACCAAGCTGGCGCAGTTGCAGGACAATCTGGCGGCGTTGGATTTCACTTTACCCGCCGAGCTTCGCGCGCGGCTGGATACGGTCAGCAAGACACCGCCGCCATTCCCGTACGCCTATTTCGGTTCCGACATACAAGCCCGGGTTACCGGCGGCGCCGTGACCGGCGACAAGCCGTTGGGTTATGCGCCGCCGCTGCTGGTCGACGGCGACGCCGTCAGCATCACCAGCAACTGACGGGCCGCGACGGGAAGGCGGAATTGGGCGAGGGGCGCCGCGGGGCATCGCGGCGCCCGTGGTGTATCGGGACTCGGCATAGCGCCCGCGGCGGCGCCCGCGCGCGGGCGGCCGGCCCCGGGTCTGTCTGGTTTACACATATG